>JAZLHI010000114.1:0-21690 GCA_045616725.1 Prevotella sp.
TTGGGTGGTTATAGCGACGGGGATCACCTCTTCCCATTCCGAACAGAGAAGTTAAGCCCGTGCGCGCCGATGGTACTGCAATGCAATGTGGGAGAGTAGGTCGCTGCCCTTCTTTTAATAAGGAGAAAGCCAATCCGCAAGAGTTGGCTTTCTTCGTTTATGTCTATCTACAGATGTCTTAGTGACTTAGATAGTCCTGATGCTTTAGAGTATCAAGGCTTTTCTTTGTTTTTTGTGGATCTCCTAGCGACGCCATGGGGCGTCGTTTCCATAGACCCAAAGTGCGTTGAACCGCTATTCTTTTATATAAATTTGCGCTTGGCAGACATTTTTTCTTGAAAAATTTTCCATTTTTTTTATTTTTTTTCGTAGTTTTGCCGACGATAACAAACACAACTAATTAATACAATATATGAAAAAACTATTAACACTCTTAACAATGCTCTGCGTGACCACTGTCATGTCAGCGGCAACAACTTACTACAACCTTTGGGTTAAGGGCACGCAGGTCACGAGCGCCAATGCGTCTGACGTTCTTGGAACTGGAACTGTATCGTACAATGCCAGTACAAAGACTCTCACTTTGAAGCAATCCTATCTTGAATCGTCCACAGATGAGGTTATTAATTCTAAAATGGAGGGCTTGACCATTAATGTTTCCGGTACGGTATATCTCAGGTCAACCAATAAGGAAAAAAATACTGTCTTGCTGCAAGGCGCAACGACAATCACCGGCACTACCCAAAGTTCACTTACGGTTACACGTTATGACGCCGCGGGTACCGTTGGCTTCCAACCAATACGCGCAAACTGTAATATTGAAATCAACAATATTACGATGAAGGTTTCGAACCTCAATGGTGGTTCTGCCATTCGTCCGTTGTACACTCCTGACGATAGCAATCCGTCCAACTACACCCTTACGGTAAAGAATGCTGATGTAACCTTCGTGGCAGGAGGCACTTATTATCCAATCTACGGTTTCAAGAACGTGGTCGTTTCTGGTTGTAGCCTTAACCCTATGACTTATTACAAGACCGATGCTAATAGCTACTATGTAGCAGACAACAGCGGTAAAGGAATGACAGGAAAGGACATTGTCATCAAGAAGCGCAAGTACGGTTCCTTCGGAGGCGTTACCCTTGACGATTCCAATATTGCTACAGACATCAAGCCTAAAGACATGACCAAGGGTACCGTCAAGTTTTACAATTTCAAAAACGGTGCGGGCAAATACCTCTACCTTGAGAATGTGGAGTTCTCAAGTACCACTAATTACGGCATCCACATTGACAGCCCGGAGCCATGCCACTTTGAGGTAATCCTCATGGGAGACAACCACATAAAATCTTCCGTGCCTCTTTTCATCGCTTCCAACACTCCTGGTTCTACGTATGTCAAGGCGTCACAAGACGCTACGGAAACACCATATCTCAAACTTGAAGCCACAGCCAGCCAACCTGCCGTTGACGCACGCTGTCCAGACCTCAATTTCAACGACATCATTCTCTATGCAACGAGCTTCAAGGGTGGCGGTATTGATGGTTTCCAGGACTATGACAATGTGGACCATACACTGCGTTTCACTAATGCCGACGCTACGATTATCGACAATTCCCCTTCAAGAATAGGAGCCATCGTCAACTTCAAGTCCGTATCATACACTGACAGCTATCTCTTCAATCAGAATGGTAATGTGTGGAACAACAAGGGCTATAACACTCCTCAAGGCCAAAGAGCTAACAGCATCAGCATTCATCGAGGCTATGGAATAAACATCAATGACTATGATGTCACAAAGAAAAACAAGAACGATGTCTGCGGCGACGGAAAAGTATCATACGACCCATCTACGAAGACGCTCTATCTCAAAGGCGTAAACTATAAGACGCACGCATCGCCTCTCTTCATCTTCACGCCTACAACCATCAACCTTACCGGCAAGAACACGCTTACTACCGTTGACTATGTGGCTGCCCTGAACGTCTTTGCAAACACTACCGTTGTAGGTGGTGCGCAAGGTGCCACTCTGGCTGCCAACAACGAAGAGGGCGTTAATGCCGGAATACTAGTAAATCAGTCAGCACTTACCATCAAGGATTGCGAAGTATCAGTCTATAGTCCTAAGGGACTGGGCGTTAGGGGACGCTGGGCTTTGAACGACAAGACCCTGCCAGGAACCTCTACACTTGCGCTGAACAACGCTTCGCTCGTCATCAATAATTCAACCACATACAGCTGCATCGAGAACTTCAAGAGCTTCACCATGACTGATTGCTATTACGAGCGTCCTACCAATGCCAGATTCGACCCAGCTCTGGGACTTGTAATGAATGATGCAACATCTATTGGCGGCAATCTCGAGATTCGCAAGGGCTACGGCATCCTCGTCGGTGGCACACGCGTCACAAAGGACAATGCAAGCAACGTCATGTCTGGCGTATCATACGACGCTTCTACAAACACACTGAAGTTCAACAACGGAAAGGTATCTTCCGACACTTACGGCATCCTCGCCTACAAGAACCTCAACCTCTACGTTTCAGGCACAGCAAACACCATCGCATCCACTAAGAGCCATGCCATCCTTGCTTACGGCGATGTCAACATCACTGGTCCTGGCAAGAGCATGAGCAACATGGCACTCACCACCAACGGTCAGAACTGCGCAGGCATCTACATGAACAAATCGGGCAATAAGTTCAGTGTCAAGAACACCACACTGTCGGCACGCGCAACAAACGCAAGCAGCTACGGCATCGTTGGCTCAAAGACAGCAGCTACCATCCAGGATGCAGAGGTCACTGCCTACGGTACGTCCGCATCAATCTATTCCCTCAGCTCACTCTCAATGATAGGCGTTGACATCATTACCCCTGCCGGTGCAGTCTTCACTCCTGGCGTAGGCATTACCCTCAACGGTGCTACAGTGGCTGCGAAGGATGTTACCATCGGCGTCAAGGACTACGAAATCGGTGTTGGTGGCACGAAGATCACCTCTGCCAACTGTGCTGACGTCTTCGGCGACGGCAGGGTCAAGTTTGAGCCAAGTTCCAACACCCTTACCCTCAACAGCGCTACCATTGCCACTGAGGGTTACGGCATCGATGCACAGTCAAATCAGCGTCTCTACATCAATCTCATCGGTACAAGCTACGTCAACTCCCTCAGGAGCTATGCCCTCTACCATAACAATACGAACGGCATTACCATCCAGAGCTCTTCTAACGGTACGCTCAACCTCAGCGGTTCTTATATCGGATCGTACCAGACAGCCGGAAACCTAACCATCAAGAACTGTACGGTGAAGTCCAACGGTATTCAGGGTATGGAAGGAAACAACTACTGCACGCTCAACATTGAGAACGCCAATGTCACTTCCGACTGCTCTTACGGCGGCGCATTCAAGTGGATTGACAACATCCTACTCACCAGCTGCTACGTCAGCGAACCTACCGACGCAGTATTCAACAGAGCTCAGGGCGGTTACCTCTCCGGCAACACCGTTTGCCCTAAGGTAGTCATCAAGGCTGGTACAGCTCCTTCAGCCATCGATGGCGTAACCATCAATGGCGCTCAATCTCCAACCTACAATCTCCGCGGCGTACAGGTTAACGGTAGCCACAACGGCATCGTAATCCGAAACGGTCGCAAGTATATCCAGAAATAAAGACTCACACACCAATTGTAATTATATAGGTCGGAGGGACTTTCCCTCCGACCTATTTTTTAGTGCAAATAAGAGAGTGAACGTTTCCTTGAGTCACAAAAGATGCGGATTCCTCAACATTAAATGAAGTTGGCTACCTCATGAAGAAAAAGTTTGTGAAATATTTGGGAGTTTCAATACTTAGTTGTATATTTGCAGTCAAAATAAATTATAACTGACCCTATGAAACGATTTGCCCTTACTTCTTTTGTGTTCTTTTGTTGCATCGCAGCTTTCGCCACCGGTACTGACTATACCAAGCCGTGGACATTCTGGTACTGGATGTACGGCGAGGTGAATGAGGATGCCATCGTCGCCGATCTGAAGGCGATGAAGGAAGCTGGCATTGGTGGTTTCTATCTTATGCCAATAAAAGGCAAGGGCGATATTCCGAAGGATGCGGAAGGCAAGCCTATGTATAAGGGTGATGCAGAGCAGCTTACGCCTAATTGGTGGAAGATGATAGACAAGGTTTATGAAACTTCTGCTGAGCTTGGACTTCAGATGGGTATTCATATTTCCGATGGCTTCGCACTGGCAGGAGGACCTTGGATTAAGCCCGAGGAGTCGATGAAGAGGGTTGTGTATAAGGATACGGTGGTGGCTTTTGCCGGCGTAAAAGCGCCGGGGGCTCGCCCTGAGGCGAAACCTCAGGGAACAGTGGCACCTGAGGTGAAGGTGATGGGGGCAGTGGCTATTGACATGCCGAAAGCTAATGAGGGCTTCTATAGGGATATAAAGGTGCTGGCGTATCCGGCAAAGTTTTCTGACGAGAGGGTAGGGAAGTGCTCTGTGGAATTTCCGTTCAGCGCGAAGGAACCTGCGGATGTGGTGATGAGCTATGATGAGCCGTTCACGCTCAGAAGTGTGAAGGTTGTGACTGGTGGCAATAATATACAGGCTCATCGATGGGCGGTTTCTGCTTCTGATGACGGTGTGAACTATCATGATGTCTGTAGGATAGAGCCGGCTCGTCAGGGGTGGCAGAATACTGATGCGCAGGCTACTTACTCTGTTCCTGCCACAACGGCAAAGTTCTTCAAATTCCATTGGGATAATGAAGGCTCGGACCCTGGTGCAGAGGATATGGACGCTGCAAAGTGGAAGCCAAACCTGAAGATTGCTGACTTGCAGTTGAGCTCTGAGCCTGTAGTGGATGGCTTTGAGGGTAAGAGTGCCGTGGCATGGCGTGTGTCAAAGGAGAAATCGTATGGGAATGAGGCTTGTATCAGCCGTGAGGAGATTGTTGATTTGACGGAATATTGCAGGGATGGTGTCTTTGATATAAAGAATGTGAAGGACAAGGTGCTGAAGAAGAAACTGAAAAATGTTGGTCTTTGGCATGTGGTCCGTATAGGTTATACTAGTACGGGGCATAAGAATGCTACTGCTGGCGGCGGAAAAGGACTTGAATGCGATAAGTTTGACAAGTCGGCGGTAAGGAAGCAGTTTGATAATTGGTTTGCGAAGATCTATGAGCGTGGGGAGAAAGCGGCGCCGAACTCGGCGCCGAGAGGTGATGCAGAAGAGGTGCAAGGAACATCGCCGAGATCGGCAGCAGAAGATGCTCAAGGAATGGGTGCGAAGGGGGTGCTGACGCGCTTGCATGTGGATAGCTGGGAGTGCGGTTCGCAGAACTGGTCGGAGAATTTTGTGGCTGAGTTCAAGGTACGTCGTGGCTATGATCTTAACGACTGGCTGCTGCTATATGCTGGAGTGCCTGTTGAGTCAGTGGAAAAGTCGGACGCTGTGCTGCGTGATATTCGCACTACAATAGGCGAACTTATCAGTGATGTGTTCTTTACCGTGGCGAAAGATTGTGCTAAGGAATATGGTGTGGAGCTCTCAACAGAGTGCGTTGCACCTACAATGGTCAGCGACGGTCTTATGCATTACAAGCATTCCGACATACCGATGGGCGAGTTCTGGCTCAATTCACCAACACACGACAAGATAAACGATATGCTTGATGCTATCAGCGGTGCGCATATTTACGGAAAAAACATCATTCAGGCGGAAGGCTTTACCGAGGTTCGTGGTACATGGGATGAGCATCCGGCAATGCTTAAAGCGCTGCTGGACAGGAACTTCTGCTACGGAATAAACAGCATTGTTTTCCATGTGATGACGCATAATCCTTACCTTGACAAGAAGCCGGGAATGACACTCGACGGCATTGGCACATTCTTCCAAAGGGACAACACATGGTGGCGAGAGATGCCTGCGTTTACGGATTATATCAAACGCTGCCAAAGGGGGCTGCAATACGGAAAACCGGTGGTAGATATTGCTGTCTATACAGGCGACGAGATGCCAAGAAGAAGTATTATTCCAAACAGATTGGTGGATGTGCTGCCAGGTCTTTTCGGCGAGAAATATGTGGCACAGGAACATGACAGAATAGCGAATGTGGGCTTACCAATGGAGGTTTCTCCTGTAGGCGTGAACCATACGAAGAACATGGTGAAGGCAGATGACCTCATTAATCCGCTGCATGGCTATAAATACGACTCTTTCAACCATGATGTGCTGAAGACGGCAACCGTAGTAAATGGCAAGATCCGCACAGCTTACGGCATGGAATACGCTGTTCTCGTGGTGCCACAGGCGCGTCCGATGAATCCTAATAATATCAATACTGCACAGGAAGACATTGAGAGACTTCGTGCGCAAGGAGCGAAGATCATAGAAAAGCCTTGGACGGAAAGTACGCTTGAGAGCATTGGCATAAAGCCAGATATCGTGCTTCCAGAAGGATTGGATTATGCTCATCGCAAGGGTGATGATATGGATTTGTATTTCATTAGCAATCAGACGGATAAGGATATCTCATTTAGTGTGAAGGATTTGCTGATTCGTTCTGATAGGAAGCATGTTTATATCTATGATAATGTGAGTGATGAAGGCGGTTATATAGCAGAATCTCGATATGCTGAGATGCTGAAGATGGCTGCTGGAGATTCGCGCTTTATTGTGCTTATGGATGGAGATGAAAAGGCGGTGTCAAACTTGGCTTCAAAAAGAAAATGGAATAATGGCTCGGAACATGGGGGGAATGCCGAATTGAAGGACCAAATCTTCGCTCAACAGACAACGGCAACGACGCTGGCAGATCTAAGCGCAAATGATTGGACAATAACGTTTGAAGAAAATGATAAGGTGCTGCATACCAATGAGTTGAAGGATTGGAGCTCTTATGAAGAACCAGAGATAAAATACTACTCGGGACATGCTGTATATGTAACAGAATTCAGCTATGATCCCTCAAAGAATAAGAAAGTAATGAATGCTGTTTCTGATGTGAAAATGAGGATTAGAATTTCGCTTGAGAACGTGAATAACATTGCGTCTGTCGTTGTTAATGGCATGCAGTGTGGAACGGCATGGCGAGCACCTTATGCAATAGATATCACGGAAGCTCTTCAGAAGGGTAAAAACAAGATTGAAATTAGCGTGGTGAATACATGGGCAAACGCTCTTCTTGGCAATGATCTTGGCACGCCTCCTTTCCCGGGAATATGGACTAACGGCAAGTATCGCCGTGCAGAGAAAACAACTCTTCCTGCAGGATTGACTGGAAGTGTAAAGGTTGAGATGGTAAATGTAACGCATTGATGGGCCATCTCTTTGAGATGTTAATTGTTTTGTTAAGAAAAAGAATAAAATTCGTATACAAACATGGTTCGGTTTTGTATACAAACTCAATACAGTTTCGTATACAAAAGTTCTCTGTGTTTGTATACGAAAATTATCCGTATTCTTTAGGCTTTTCATGGGCATTGCTTTTGGATTAAGTAAATCATGCTTGGAAAAAACTCAAATAAATTTGTTTTTTCGCTCGTTTATTCGTAACTTTGACTTTGTCTAAATTACTTTCACTCGTAAATTAAAAAGAAAAAAGCATTTTCTTTTTGAATTTCGCTCCTTTATTCGTAATTTTGCCCCCAAATATCTATATATTTGGCATGAATTTAGAAGACTATAAAACACTGAAGGCGAAGGCACCGCAGGAAGGATTCGTAGTAGGCTTGTTGTGGTTGGCTGCTTTTGCTTGCTATATCGGGCAGTTGAAGTATCCATGGCTAGGGCTGATGTGGATGCCATTTTCTGTCCTTTCATTAGTTGTACCGATAGACCATTTGAGGGGTTACCGTAACAGAAAGCTCGACTATCTACCTTATTTCAAGGCGTTCGTATATCTGTTTTTGGTTTTCCTTTATGCAACGCTGATAATGGCGCTTGGACAATGGATATATTTCCAGTTCATAGATGGCGGATTTCTCTACAGTGAGTTGATGAAGACTTACGAATCTCCGGAGTTCAAGCGGGTCTTTGAAGCGTACAAAGACGTGGAGGGTTTTGATATGGACATCTTCAAGGCTGCCATAGAGCAGTTTTTCCAGCTCAGACCGATAGACATCGCGTTCCAGTTCCTTTCGTTGGATGTTGTGGTAAGCTTGTTCCTGGCATTATTTGGAGCGATGCTGTCAATGGGAAAGAAAATCCAAAAGACATAATTAAGTAAACGAATTTTAAATAATAGAAAAGATATGAATATTTCAGTTGTAGTACCACTATATAACGAAGACGAATCTCTTCCTGAGCTCCACAAATGGATAGCTCGTGTGATGAAAGAAAACAACTTCACTTATGAAATAATCTTTGTGAACGATGGCTCTACTGACCGTTCGTGGGAAGTTATCGAACAGCTTGCCGCTGAATACGAGGAGGTTAAGGGCATTAAGTTCCGCAGAAACTATGGCAAGTCGCCTGCACTCTATTGCGGTTTCAAGGAGGCTCAGGGTGATGTCGTGATAACAATGGACGCCGATCTTCAGGATTCGCCAGACGAGATCCCTGAACTTTACCGCATGATTACTGAGGACGGCTATGACCTTGTTTCTGGTTATAAGCAGAACCGCAAGCAGGGAGACCCACTTTCGAAGACCATTCCGACAAAGCTTTTCAATGCAACGGCTCGCAAGGTTAGTGGCATTAAGAACCTCCACGACTTCAACTGCGGCTTGAAGGCTTACCGCAAGGATGTGGTCAAGAACATTGAGGTCTATGGCGAAATGCACCGCTACATCCCATACCTTGCAAAGAATGCAGGCTTCAGCAAGATTGGCGAGAAGCCTGTTCATCATCAGGCACGCAAGTTTGGAAAGTCGAAGTTCATGGGTTGGAACCGCTTCGTAAACGGCTATCTTGACCTCATCACACTCTGGTTCCTCGATACATTCGGCAGAAAACCAATGCATGTGTTCGGCTTCATCGGAACCTTGATGTTCATGATAGGATTCTTTGCTGCCCTTGGCCTTGGAATAGACAAGTTATATTGCCTTGCAAGTGGCATTCCTCAGCGACTCGTAACTGACTCTCCTTGGTTCTTCATCTCGCTTACGATGATGATGATTGGTACGCAGCTGTTCATAGCCGGATTCCTTGGCGATTTGATTAGCCGTAACTCACAGGGAAGAAACGATTACCAGATAGAAAAGATGATGTGACCCTCTCTGACTTTCCCACACAAAGTAGGGTAGAGCCATCTGGAAGGATAATGGTAAATTGTTAATCTGTAAATTGTATATTAAAGCGGTGCTGAAAAATCTATTATATACATTCATCACGGTAGCTCTCATGCTGTCATGCAGTTCGTTGGATTGCCCGATGAATAGCCATGTGTGCGCAACATATGGCTTCTACTCGGAAGGCGAACAGGCTGTGACATTGAACGGACAGCTTTCAGTGAGCGTCAATAGGATGGATGGAAACGACACGACCCTTGTCAACAAGCAGGCGAATGCGCATTATGTGCAACTACCGATGAGCTATCTTAACGATGTCGATAAGCTGAATTTCACGCTTGAACTCGAAGATGGCACCGTGCTGACAGATGTGGTAAGCGTGGAGAAGACCAATGATAAGCATTTTGAATCGGTGGAATGTGGCGCTAACTATTTCCATACATTGACATCGGTTACAAGTACAAACAATTTCATTGACTCGGTGAGAATCAATAACAAAAACGTAAATCTGGATGCAACACAAGAGCATATTCAAATATTTGTCAAGCACTAAACTGATGCAATGTCTGGTGTTCGTGTGCTGTCTGCTCTGCGTGCAACAGCTTTACGCTCAGGACTATGTGAAGACCGAAAAGGCAAAGCAGAAGGCCGAACAGGAGATTGCTGCCAAGGCCAACAAGCCGAAGAAGCTGGTTTATGCCGTTGAGAAGAAAAGTACTATCCAGAAATTCAAGGAGGATTCCACTTCTGTTATCAATGGCTTTCAGGTGAATGTTGACCTTGTTGGCGTTGTTCAGTCGATGCTTTCCGACAAGAAATATTACGAAGCATCGGCACGAATGAGCATAAAAGACTGGCTCTTCCCAACCATAGAACTTGGCTACGGAACAACCGACTATCACGAAGTAGAGTCGAATGTGTATTACTCGTGCAGTGCTCCATACGGCAGGCTTGGTTTCGATGTGAACATCTTGAAGAATCGTCATGACGATTACCAAGTTTTTGTTGGTGCGAGGGCAGCATATACTAACTTCAAGTTTGATGTTTCGGCTCCAACAGCAGAAGATCCTGTTTTCGGTGGCAATGCAAATTATAGCGTAAAGGATGCAAAGTGCAACTATCTTTGGGCAGAGTTTCTCGCAGGTGTTGATGCAAGACTTGTAGGCCCAGTGCATCTCGGTTGGACTGTACGTTACAAGACCCGACTGCATTCCGGATACGAAGGAATAGACAAAGCATGGTATGTGCCAGGCTATGGCAATGACGACAGTTCCGGATTCGGTGCGACATTCAATGTCGGCATAAACCTTTGGGACTTTAAAAAGAAGAAAAAGGTAACGAATGAAATCTTTGAACAATAAAATACAGACACTCACACTATTGGCTATGGTGATAATGCTGGCAACTTCTTGTCAGCAAAAACTGTATATTACCACCAGTGGCAGCGTGTTTGGTACCGTATATAACATCACCTACGAGTACGACCGCGAACTCAAAGACGAGGTTGAGAAGGCTCTTGACGAAGTGGATCTCTCGCTTTCACCGTTCAATAATGAGTCTGTCATCACGAAGATTAATAACAACGCGAAGGTGGAACTCAACAAGCATTTTCTGACTGTCTTTGAAACGGCGATGAAAGTGTCGGCAGATACCGAAGGAGCCTTTGACATAACAGTTGCTCCGCTTGTCAATGCTTGGGGATTTGGCTTCAAGGAAGGCAAGATGCCTACTGACGAACAGGTGGATAGCCTCAAGGAACTTGTTGGCTATCAGAAGATAAAACTTGAGAATAGCGTCATCACTAAGGAGAATCCTAATATGATGCTCGACTGCTCTGCTATCGCTAAAGGCTATGGAGTGGATGTCGTTGCAAACAAACTCCGTGAGCTTGGCGTGGAGAATTTCCTCGTTGAGATAGGTGGTGAGATTGTTTCGCAAGGAGTAAATCCTAAGGGACAGCCTTGGCGAGTGGGTGTGATAGAACCTGTTGATGACCCTCTCAGCACAGCTACAGAGAACAAAGCCATCCTTAATGTTCAGAACATCGCTATGGCAACAAGTGGAAACTATCGCAATTTCTACATCGCAGAAGACGGCAAGCGCTATGCACATACGATAGATCCTCGCACAGGTCGTCCTGTACAGCATAACATCCTGTCTGCTACGGTATTGGGACCAACTTGTACCGTTGCCGATGCCTATGCTACCTCATTCATGGTAGTAGGTTTGGACAAGGCAAAAGAGATACTGAATCGCCATACGGAACTCATGGCTTACCTTATATATAATAATGAGGAAGGCAAGAATGCTGTGTGGTATTCACCAAAACTAAAAGAACTTATCAATGAGCAATAATCCGTTTTTCAAACCATTCAATACTGTTCATGACACTTTTCCGTTCAACGAGATAAAGTTTGAACATTACGAGGAAGCCTTCATGGAAGGTATGCGTCGTGAGAAAGAGCGTCTAGAACGCATCATAAACAATCCCGAAACACCTACTTTCGGCAATACAATCGTTATTGTTGAAGAGGAGGAAGACGACTATTACGACCTTCTCGACAATGTGGAGTCTGTCTTTGGTAACCTTATGAGTGCTGAGACCAACGACGATATGGAAGACCTCGCAGAGAAACTCCAACCGCTTCTTACCCAGCATTCCAACGATATCTCGCTCAATCCGAAGCTCTTTGAACGCGTAAAGTATATCTATGAGCATCAGGCAGATGAAACTCTCACTGACGAGGAACAGCGTCTCTTGAAGGATACTTACCAAGGTTTCGTTCGTAGTGGTGCTTTGCTTGATGAGGCTGGCAAGGACAAGCTTCGCGCATTGACTGAAGAAGCCGGAATGCTCTCGCTTAAGTTCTCTGAGAATCTCCGTAAAGAAAAGAAGGCTTTCATGCTTCACATCACGGACGAGGCTGATCTTTCTGGTTTGAAGGAACACGATATTGAGATGGCGAAGGCGGCTGCAAAGGAAAAGAAGGTTGACGGCTGGGTGTTTACGCTCGATGGTCCTTCTTATGGTCCTTTCATGTCGCATTCAGACAAGCGAGAATTGCGTGAAAAGATGTACATGGCGTACAATACTCTTTGCATCAAAGACAACGAATACAACAATCTTGACATCTGCAAGCGCATCGTAAACATACGTCTTGAACTCTCGCAACTCCTTGGCTATAAGTCGTATGCGGACTATGTCATGGAGCATCGTATGGCAAAATCGGCAAAGAATGTGAAGGAATTCCTTGATACTCTCATCAAGGCATACAAGAAGCCTGCGCAGAATGATCTCCGTGAGATTCGCGACTATGCGAGAAAGCTCCGCAAGGACCGCAAGTTCCAACTTATGCCATGGGATTTCAGCTATTATTCACACAAGCTGCAGATAGAGAAATACAACATAGAGTCCGACATGTTTCGTCCTTATCTAAAGCTTGAGAATGTTATTAAGGGCGTATTTGGATTGGCAAATCGCCTCTATGGCATAACCTTTGAGGAGAATCCTGACATTCAGGTGTATCATCCTGATGTTAAGGCTTACGAAGTGAAGGACAAGGACGGCAGCTATCTTGCTGTGTTCTATGCCGATTTCTTCCCTCGTGAAGGCAAGCAGGGCGGTGCTTGGATGACAGAGTTTAACAACCAATGGATTAGCCACAAGGGAGTTAACCATCGTCCTCACGTGTCTGTTGTGATGAACTTTACAAAGCCAACAGAAGACAAACCTTCGCTCCTGACTCTCGGTGAAGTTGAGACCTTCCTCCATGAGTTTGGACATTCCCTTCACGGCATGTTTGCCAACACTCGCTTTGGCGCAATGTCAGGCACAAGCGTGTTCTGGGATTTCGTGGAACTTCCTTCACAGATTATGGAGAATTACACTGCAAACCGTGAGTTCCTCAACACCTTCGCTTTCCATTACGAAACAGGAAAGCCGGTGCCAAAGTCGCTGCTCTCTCGTCTTAAAAAGACTAACCATTACCTTGCAGCTTACAGTTGTATGCGTCAGGTTTCCTTCGGACTCCTTGATATGGCGTATTATTCTATCAAGAAGCCTTTTGACAAGGATATCATGACATTTGAAGACAAGGCTTGGCATCGTGCCGTTCTTTTGCCGAAGATTGACGGAACCTGCATGACAACGCAGTTCTCCCACATCATGGCTGGTGGTTATGCTGCCGGTTATTACAGCTATAAATGGGCGGAAGTCCTTGAAGCTGATGCATTTAGCGTATTCAAGAAGAAGGGTGTGTTCAATCAGGAAGTGGCGCAGTCGTTCCGTGACAATATCCTTTCAAAGGGTGGCACAAAAGACCCTATGGAACTTTATGTCGCATTCCGCGGACAAGAACCAACGGTTGATGCCCTCATGAAGCGAAATGGCATTAAGGTGCCAGCAAAGAAAACTGCCAAAACAAAGAAGAAATAATGGAAGAAAAGCAATTGAAACTCGACGGACGTTACCTTCGTATGGCTCGTATTTGGGCTGAGAATAGCTATTGCAAGCGTCGCCAGGTAGGTGCCATTGTGGTCAAGGACAATCGTATAATTTCCGATGGCTACAACGGAACTCCGAGTGGATTTGAGAATGTTTGCGAAGACGAAAATAGCGTAACAAAGCCTTATGTTCTCCATGCAGAGGCAAATGCCATTACAAAGCTTGCCCGCAGCCATAACAATTCTGACGGTTCCACAATCTATATCACTGCTTCGCCATGCATTGAATGTGCAAAGCTCATTATCCAGTCTGGCATAAAGCGAGTTGTCTATGGCGAGAACTATCGTCTTGACGATGGCATTAAGTTGCTTAGAAGGGCAGGTATTGAGGTAGAATTGTTGGAGGTATAAGTAACATCCAATTTGATTAGGAAAAGATTTTTACAATGAAGAAAGAATATCTCATGCCGATAATAATGGCCATCTGCGTTGTTGTAGGTGTGTTTATCGGTACATTTTGCGCAAACCATTTCGCTGGCGATCGTCTGCAGATCATCAATTCTGGTAGCAGCCGATTGACAAACTTGCTGCATGTCGTTGACGACCAGTATGTTGATGCCGTAAATCTCGACTCTCTTGTCGACAAGGCTATACCGCAAATACTTGGTGAACTTGACCCTCATAGCGTCTATATTCCAGCTTCCGCGGCGAAGCAGGCTGCCGACGATTTGAAGGGCTCGTTCTCTGGAATCGGTGTGGAATTTTCTCTTCGTGAAGATACTGTTCGTGTGCAGCGTGTTATAGCAAAAGGCCCTGCTGAGCGTGCCGGACTTCTTGCCGGTGATAAGATTGTCACGGTTGATGGAAAGCCGTTTGTCGGCAAGGAGATGACCAACGAAAAGGTCATGGAGGCTCTCAAAGGTCCTCGTGACACTAAGGTGAAGGTAGGTGTTATGCGCTATGGAAGCAAGAAAGTCATAGAATATGATATCACTCGTGGCGATATCACACAGCCAACTATTACGGCAGCCTATATGCTTGATGACCAGACAGGTTACATAAAGGTTCGCAGCTTCGGAGAGAATACATATCCTGAGTTCATTGCTGCTCTTGCCATGCTTTCCAAGGACAATATGGAGAATATTGTCATTGACCTTCGTGACAACACTGGAGGTCTGCTTCAGACAGTTGCTTTGATGGCCAACGAATTCCTTGATAGAGACCAGCTTATCGTATATACACAAGGTCGCAAGTCTCCTCGTGAAGACATAAAGGCTGACGGCCGTGGCTCGTATAAGAACATTCCGATGGTGGTGCTCATCAATGAGATTTCTGCATCTGCAAGTGAGATCTTTGCAGGAGCCATTCAGGACAATGACCGTGGAACTATCATTGGTCGCCGTTCTTTCGGTAAGGGACTTGTTCAGCAGCAGATGAACTTCACTGACGGTTCACTTCTACGTCTTACCGTTGCACGCTATTACACTCCTTCTGGCCGATGCATACAGAAGCCTTACGAACCAGGACAGATTGTGAAATACGAGGAGGATTTGCTTGAGCGTTACCAGAATGGAGAGATCTATTCTGCAGATAGCATCCACAATAATGGCAAGGCTTTCAAGACTCGTCTCGGTCGTACGGTATATGATGGTGGTGGCATCACCCCTGACATCTTTGTGCCTGAAGACACTACTGGCGTGACATCTTATTATAAGGAGGCAGCAATGTCTGGCCTTATCATGCAGTATTCTTACGAATATACTGACAATAACCGCAAGAAACTTGAAGCATACAAAGACGAGAAGTCTCTTGAAGAATATTTGAAGACGCAGCCTTTGGTGGAGGGTTTTGTAAACTATGCAGAAAAGAAGGGACTCCAGCGCAGAAATCTTATGGTAGAGAAGTCCAGAAGTCTCTTCACAAGATATCTCCACGGCCGTATCATCTATAATATGCAGGATGACAAGGCGTTTGTGAAATACCTTAATGAGGACGATCTTGTCATCAAGGAAGCCCTCAATCTCTTTGCTAAAGGCAAGGCTCGTCCTGCACCGGCAAAGGTAGCCTTCAATACGAAAATCCCTTTCAAAAACAATAATGTGAAACCACAAAGTTCAGCACTCTTCTGCTGGATTCAATAATAACAAAAATGCAACAGATTGACCCAAACGATTTTAGACTGAAACCACTACAGATTATTCTGTATTTCATAGTTACAGGTACGCTGATATTCATCTTCCTGAATCTCAACTTCGCGCTTTGGCAGGCATCTCTCATGGCGTTGGGAGTGATGATTTTGCTTATCCTTGGCGAGTATCTTCTCATAGGCTATCTTGAGAAGCGCCGTGACGACAAGGAATGGGATGAACAGCATGGAATAGAACACTAAACACTAAGTACTGAACACTAAATACATCTGTGTTTGGAAACTGATATGCAAGAACTAAAGCAATTATATATATCCACTTTCAACCGAGAACCAAAGACGGTAGAGAAGCTTAAAGGTGCTGGCAGCAATCGTCAGTACTATCGCTTCTGTGATGCTGACGGCAGCTCTGTCATTGGTGCTGTCGGAACTTCCGTTGAGGAGAATGGCGCTTTCATCTATCTTTCGAAGCATTTCAAGGAGAAGAATCTCCCTGTTCCTGAGGTCTATGCTGTTTCGGAAGACAAGCTTCGCTATCTGCAGCAGGACCTTGGTTCGCGCTCCCTCTTTGACGCCATTGCTGACGGTCGTGAGAAGGGTGGAAAATACAACGAGGAGGAAATAGCTCTTCTTGAGAATACTATCCGCCAACTCCCTCGCATTCAAGTGCTTGGAGCAGAAGGGCTTGATTGGAGTGTATGCTATCCGCAGCCTTCTTTCGATAAGCAGAATGTCTTCTTCGACCTCAACTATTTCAAATACTGCTTCCTCAAGGCTACGAACATTGACTTCAATGAGATAAAACTCGAAGCAGATTTCCAAGCCTTTGCAAATGACCTTGTTGGTAAAACCGAAGAAAGCGCTACCTTCATGTATCGCGACTTCCAGGCTCGCAACATCATGCTTGACGGTAATGGCAATCCGCTCTTCATCGATTTCCAAGGTGGTCGTCGTGGACCTCTCTGCTATGACATTGCCTCGTTCCTATGGCAAGCATCGGCACGTTATCCCCAGTCTCTTCGCGAGCATCTCATAGATGTCTACTTCGAAGAACTCCAAAGTCTTTGTCAAGGTCAAATTCAAACCCGCGAAACTTTCGACAAGCAACTCTCTTCGATGGTTCTATTCCGTCTGCTTCAGGTTCTTGGAGCCTACGGTTTCCGTGGCTATTTCGAGCGCAAGCAGCACTTCATTGACAGCATTCCGCCAGCGATAGAGAATCTCAAGGAACTCCTTGCAAAACATGAATTCCCATACGCTTACATGATAAGCGTTCTCAATAAGCTCATAGAGAAACTTCAGCCAGCGGCAGAAACATCGGATAATCCGGAACCTCAATCTTCTCTCAGCCACAATTCCCACTCAATTTTGAGTGGGTCTACCCCTCCTTCTCCACAAACCTCTCCTCTTACCGTCCGCATCTTCTCCTTCTCTTTTAAGAAAGGAATCCCACAGGACCCTTCAGGCAATGGTGGAGGCTATGTCTTCGACTGCCGCAGCACCCATAACCCAGGTCGCTACGAGCCATACAAGAAAATCACAGGTCTTGACCCTCGCGTCATAAAGTTCCTTGAGGACGACGGCGAGATAGTAACCTTCCTTCAGAGCGTCTATAAGCTAGCCGATTTCCATATTGAGCGTTATCTCCAGCGAGGCTTCACTTCCTTGATGTTCTCGTTCGGTTGCACAGGCGGACAGCATCGCTCCGTCTATTCCGCTCAGCATCTTGCAGACCGCATCAGAAAGAAATATCCGCAGGTAAAGGTGGAGCTATGCCATCGCGAACAGGAACGCCCTCACGCACTCATCTTCGCTGCTGGTCTTGGCACGCGCCTCAAGCCGCTCACCGACACAATGCCGAAAGCACTTGTTAGGGTAGGGGAGAAGACACTCCTCGAGCGCACTATTGATACACTGAAGGCTACTGGTATCGACCACATGACAGTCAATGTCCATCACTTCTCTGACCAAATAAAGACCTTCCTTGCAGACTACCTCTCCCCTTGTGGGGGAGCCGGAGGGGGTCGTGGACTTTCTATCCGCATCTCAGACGAGACAGACAAACTCCTTGACACTGGTGGCGGACTCCTCAAGGCTCGTGAGCAGTTCAATGGCGTTGCGCCTATTCTCATTCATAATGTTGACATCATCTCGAATGCCAATCTCGAGCGTCTCATGGCAGAGTCAAAGGCTAACGATGCTGTGGCAACACTCCTTGTCAGCCGCAGAGAAACTTCACGCTATCTCATCTTCGACCGCGACAACAATCTCGTTGGTTGGAAGAATATAAAGACTGGCGAGGTCAAAGGCTCCGAACCTGCTGGCTCACAGATGTTTGCCTTCTCTGGCATCCATATCGTGAAGCAGAGCATCTTCCCTCTCCTTGAGGAATATGCAAGGGAAATCTCTGAAACGCCTGAAACCTCTGAACCACCTAAGTTCGGCATCACCGACTTCTACCTCTGGGCATGCCAGCGCGCTAAGATTCAGTGCCTCGTTCAGGACGACCTTCAGCTCACGGATGTCGGAAAACTCGACACCCTCGCGCAGTTAAACCACGCATAAAAACAAAAACTGCTTAACCCCTAAATGACTAATTTCTAAACGACTAATATAATATGCAGAAAATCATTATCCTTGATTTCGGTTCACAGACCACTCAGCTCATTGGTCGCCGTGTGCGCGAGCTGAACACGTTCTGCGAAATCATGCCTTACAACAAGTTCCCGAAGAATGATCCTGACATCATCGGTGTCATCCTCTCGGGTTCGCCACTCAGCGTGTATGCGGATGATGCTTTCCACATCGATTTCTCAGAGATTCGTGGCAAGTATCCTATCCTCGGCATCTGCTATGGCGCACAGCTTATGGCACACACCTTCGGAGGTAAGGTGGAGTCTGAAGGCACTCGCGAGTACGGACGCGCCAACCTCGGTTTCATGGAGGAAGGCAATGTCCTTCTCAAGGACTTCGCTCCTAATTCACAGGTGTGGATGAGCCACGGTGACACTATCACGCAGCTGCCGGAAGGCTTCCGCTGCATCGCTTCCACTTCTACCGTGAAGTTTGCCGCTTATCAGGCTAACGACGAGAAGATCTGGGGCGTACAGTATCACCCAGAAGTGTTCCACTCTATCGACGGTACTCAGCTCCTCAAGAACTTCGTCGTTGACATCTGCGGTGGTGTTCAGGACTGGAGTCCAGACATGTTCGTTGAAACAACAGTCAAGGAACTCAAGGAGCAGGTTGGCGAAGACAAGGTCATCCTCGGTCTCTCTGGCGGTGTTGACTCTTCCGTAGCTGCCGTTCTCCTCAACAAGGCTATCGGCAAGAACCTCACTTGTATCTTCGTCAACAACGGTCTTCTCCGCAAGAACGAGTTTGAGGATGTGCTCAAGGACTACGAGTGTCTCGGACTCAATGTTATCGGCGTTGACGCTTCAGAGAAGTTCTATTCAGAGCTTGCTGGCGTTCATGAGCCAGAGCGTAAGCGTAAGATTATCGGCAAGGGCTTCATCGATGTCTTCGAGGCTGAGGCTAAGAAGATTGAAGGCGCCAAGTGGCTTGCTCAGGGCACAATCTATCCAGACCGCATCGAGTCGCTCAACATCACAGGTAAGGTCATCAAGAGTCACCACAATGTTGGTGGACTTCCTGAGAAGATGGGTCTCGCACTTTGCGAACCTCTCAAGTGGCTTTTCAAGGATGAGGTTCGTCGCGTAGGTCGTTCTATGGGTATGCCAGAGCATCTCATCACACGCCATCCGTTCCCAGGACCTGGTCTTGCCGTTCGTATCCTTGGCGACATCACTCCAGAGAAGGTTCGCGTACTTCAGGACGCTGACGACATCTACATCCGCGGACTCCGTGAGTGGAAGACAAAGCTCTCTGGCGAAGATGCACGTCGCGTTCTTCAGGCAGGCGTTCCTGCAGACATGAAGGACGGCGAGATAGAGGTTTCACTCTACGACCAGATTTGGCAGGCAGGAGCAATCCTCCTCTCTGACGTGAAGTCAGTAGGCGTAATGGGCGACGAGCGTACATACGAAAACCCTGTTGCTCTCCGTGCCGTAACTTCCAGCGACGCGATGACAGCCGACTGGGCGAAGCTTCCTTACGAGTTCCTTGCAAAGGTCAGCAACGACATTATCAACAAGGTGAAGGGTGTCAACCGCGTATGCTATGACATCTCCTCAAAACCACCTGCAACAATTGAGTGGGAGTAATAGCCCACTCCAACCTCCCATGTAAGGAGGCATCAAAATAATAAAATAATAAAGGTGAAAAGTTGGAACTGCACAGTCCTCGCTTTTCACCTTTTTTCTTACTTGATTCTTTTTACTTTTAGTTTCTTCTACGGCCTTGGCCCATGCGCTCGCGCATCTGTCTCTGCTGCTCCTCATACTTGGCATACTGCTCAGGAGTAAGGATAGCCTTGATCTTCTCATTCATTGCTTCACGACGAGCTTGGAACTCCTCGCGGTTGAATTGGAACTGACCACCAGCCTGACGGATAGAGTCCATCTGTGCCATCATTTGCTTCTGCTGTTCAAGAACGAGGTCATAGATCTGCTTTGTTTGTTCATCGGAAGTCTGGCAAGCCTCCTTGATACGGTCCACCTGACGCTTAGCCATGTCTTCTGGATTCATCTGTGGGCGACCGCCACCAAAACCTTGTGCGTTTGCTCCGAGCGTTACGAGAGCAAGGACGAGAGAGAAAAGAAATTTCTTCATAACTTGTTGTTTTTTATGTTTAGGGAATGTTCTTTATATATTGAACATATTACGG
Source organism: Prevotella sp. (assembly GCA_045616725.1). Taxonomy (GTDB): domain Bacteria; phylum Bacteroidota; class Bacteroidia; order Bacteroidales; family Bacteroidaceae; genus Prevotella. The sequence continues at coordinate 20,616 of JAZLHI010000114.1, forward strand.
CCAGAAAGTAAAAAATGGTTTCTGGCATTAACATTTGATAACTCTAATTTTGAGAGAGAGATGAGAGAGAGATAGAGAGAGATTTAACCCAAATGATTATTTGGGTTAAATCTTCTTGAAGCGATTGTCATCAATCTTTGCTATCTTGGGAGAACCTCCGAAGTCACCCAATGCTTGAACTTGCGGGTAGTAGGGAGCTTCGAAGAGAGGACGAGAGCGTAGAGACCAGACTCGGAGATGAATACCGGTGAGGTTCCATTGACGGTGAACGATTCGTTCACCGTCTTGTCCTCGTCATCTACATGGTCGCGAATTGCCTTCTGAGGATTAGTATATCCAAGTGCGATTGCCACATCCTTGCCTACGAAGCCGATCTGGCCGTCAGGGAGAACTACAGTTCGGAGAGAGCCGAACATCTCATGATTAAAGGTCTTGATTTCAGTATTCATATGATTAATGTTTAAAGATTAAAGTTTAAAGATTAAAGGTTAAAGTTGGAAATCTGCAAAATCGGTAAAATCTGCATGAGAACAAATATTATTAAGCACGCGGATTAATCAGATTGCGCAGATAATTTCTTGATAATTTTCGTGACATTCACGTTTGCCTATTTTCTTAGTGCTCTGCTAATGCTTTCTGCGTTCTTCGAGGAAGGAAGTGTAAAAGAGGGACGGTTCTCCTTCACACGTGCTGATGAATATGTTTTCTCACGCTGATTTTACAGATTTTGCAGATTCTTGGTTGTTAGTACCATCTGCCTAATCTGCCTAATCTGCGAGCAAAAAAACACTCGTGTGAAATCCGTGAGGGAAAAGGATGCGAAAGCGTGAGGGAAACGATGTGAAAGTGTGAGGGAAACGATGTGAAAGCGTGAGGGAAAGGATATGAAAGGAATCAGACAGACAGTCAGACAGACAACTTTTGTGTCCCCATACTCTCTATTCCTTATAATAAATATTTCCTTAATTAAATTAATATATAATATATGTACGCGAGGATTTAAGTTGAGAGAAACTGTCTGTCTGTCGGTCTGTCTGTCTGATTAATTACGTGAGTTGGAGAACCGTCCCTTAAC
>JAZLHI010000115.1:0-22750 GCA_045616725.1 Prevotella sp.
AGGATTCTTGGGGTAGCCACGAGTTCGAGAAGTCTCGTTTCCCAAATCCACAGGCTATGCTCGACTCTGTTCACGCTATGAACGGTCGCTTCATGATTTCTGTTTGGCCTAAGTTCTACTGCACTACAGACAACTACAAGGCTCTCGACGCTAAGGGTTGGATGTACGGTCAGGCTGTAAAGGATCAGATTAAGGACTGGGTAGGTCCTGGCTACGTTGGTTCTTTCTATGACGCTTACTCAGCAGGTGCTCGCAAGCTCTTCTGGAAGCAGATGGACGATAATCTCTACTCAAAGTACAAGCAGGGCATCGACGCTTGGTGGATGGACGCTTCTGAGCCAAACGTTCGCGACTGTACTCCAATGTGGTATCGCAAGGCTCTCTGCGGACCTACTGCCCTCGGTTCTTCTACTGAGTACTTCAACGCTTACTCTATCGTGAATGCTGACGCTATCTACAACGGACAGCGCTCTGTAAACAACAATACTCGTGTATTCCTCCTCACTCGTTCAGGCTTCGCTGGTGAGCAGCGCTTCTCTACTGCCACTTGGTCTGGCGACATCGGTACTCGTTGGGAAGATATGCGTGCCCAGATGACAGCTGGTATCAACTACTCTCTCGCTGGTCTCCCAATGTGGGGTATGGACCAGGGCGGTTTCTGCGTTGAGAAGCGTTACGAGGCTGCACAGCAGGAGTTTGACAAGACTGGCGTTGAGAACGAAGACCTCAAGGAATGGCGCGAGCTCCAGAACCGCTGGAACCAGTTCGGTTGCTTCATTCCTCTCTACCGTGCTCACGGCCAGTGGCCTCTCCGCGAGGTTTGGAACATCGCTCCTCAGGGACACCCTTGCTACGAGTCTATCGTAAGCTACCACCGTCTCCGCTACCGCATGATGCCTTACATCTACTCTATGGCAGGTTGGGTACACTTCAAGGACTACACAATGATGCGCGGTCTCATCATGGACTTCAACGGCGACAAGAACGTGGAGAACATCAAGGACCAGTGGATGTTCGGTCCTTCGCTCATGGCTTGTCCTGTAGGCTACTACGGCGCACGCTCTCGCGAGGTTTACCTTCCAAAGCAGAAGGGCTGGTATGACATTCGTGATGGTAAGTTCTACGCTGGCGGTCAGACTATCGAGGCAGATGCTCCTTATGAGTCAATCCCAGTATTCGCACCAGAAGGCGCTATCCTTCCTATGGGCGAAGACATGGAATGGAGCGACGAGAAGAAGGGCGAACTCATCACAATCACTGTATTCGAAGGTGCTGACGGTCAGTTTGAGATGTACGAGGACGAAGGTACTAACTACAACTACGAGAAGGGCAAGTACGCTACATTCCTCATCTCTTACGACAACGCCTCAAAGACAGTCACTATCGGCGACACTAAGGGCTCATTCAACGGTCAGCTCAAGAACCGCAAGTTCAACATCATCCTTCAGAAGAAGGGCGAGACTGCCGCAAACGCTGCAAAGGCAATGAAGTCTGTTGACTATAGCGGAAAGGCTGTAAGCGTGAAGCTCTAATATAAACGCATTAGAAGCTCTAAGCAGATTCTACACATTATTATATATAACGCGCGAGGGGTGACCATTCCGGTCACCCCTCGTGTTGTTAGATTAGCCCCATTTTGCCCCATTATTGTCATCGTTCGATGATTTTATCGTTCATGGATCAATGGGCAGTCCCTTGACTCACAAAAAGTTGTTAAATAGGACAAAAACTTTCGAGAAAGTTTGGCTGTTTAGATAAAAGTACTTATTTTTGCACCATGAAATTGAAATGACGAACACTACTAATAATATACAAACTATGAAAAGACTTATTCTTTCCTTTCTTTCCATTATCACAGTAATGAGCAGCTTCGCTCAAGTGGCAAAGCAGTTTGACATCGACCTTTGGCAGAACGGATTGCCAAACAGTAACGGCATCGACAAAACTCAGCCTTACGATGCAGAGAAGCGCAACTTCAAACCAAGCATTCGCGTCTATCTGCCAGAAGATTCCGTTCGCAACGGTATGGCTGTCCTTGTCTGTCCTGGTGGCGGCTATCGTGTGCTTTCCATTGGTCAGGAAGGTTACGAATGGGGTGAACATCTCACTCGTCAGGGCATAGCGACAATCGTGCTCAGCTATCGTATGCCTATGGGACATCGCGAGGTTCCGATGAGTGATGCTACGGAAGCTATGCGTCTGATCCGTGAGAATGCTTCCAAGTGGGGCATCGACCCACAGAAGGTTGGCATTCTCGGCTCTTCTGCAGGCGGTCATCTTGCTTCCACCATCGCAACACATAGCGAGGAGGCCACTCGTCCTAACTTCCAGATTCTATTCTATCCCGTGATTTCCATGGATCCTGCTTACACGCACATGGATTCGCATAACTGCTTTCTCGGCGAGAACCCTTCGAAGGAACTTGAAGACGAGTTCAGCAACCAGCTTCAGGTAAACTCTACTACACCGCCTGCCATCATCCTTCTTTCCGATGACGACTTCCTCGTGCCTCCACGCAACTCTGCTGAATACTATCTAGCGCTGAAGAAAGCTAACGTAAAGGCAAACATGCATGTATATCCTTCTGGCGGTCATGGTTGGGGCTGCGGAAAGTTCTTCAGATACCACAACGAGATGATGCGCGACTTGCAGATTTGGCTCGACTCTCTCTTCAAGGAACCACAACGACCAATGATGCCAATGAGACGTAACTAAATATAGGTATATAAAAACTCAAAGCGGTTGCCTTCACAGGTAACCGCTTTTAATCTTCAATAGGTATTAGTTTTAAGGTAAAAAGATTGTTTTCAGGATAACGACTGCAAAGGTATGGGTTTTTATTTTAATCTGCAAGCGTTTGCGCAGTTTTTTTTGTGTTGTGAAAATTGTGTAGGCACACACTTGATTATTTTTATATTTATTTAGGTAAGATTTGTAAAAAAATGGCTTATTTTATGCAAATTAAAAACTTTTTGTTACTTTTGCACTCGCAAATCGAAGACGGGCGCCGCTCTGTGGAGTGACAAGCCCTATTTGCTTCATACGAAGCGCTTCGCTATTTTGCACTCGCAAATCTAAAAACAGAGAAAAAATCACACTCATAAATGGATAAAAACGAACAAAACATTCTTCTTTCCGCAAAGACGCTTACAAAAAGTAATGTGTGGAATCTTTCAGAAAATGATATCATAACAATTCTTGAGAATGCTTCAAAAGAGATTGATATCGACACTCAGTTGGGAAAACTTTTCAACATCATAAAGTGCGCCTTTGATATAGAGGAGCCAAGCAAGGATAATGCTGTTGCCCTCAAGTCTCTTGAGAAGCGCGGATTCTGTCTTGCCGACGTGAATTTGGGCTCTACAAAGATGTTTATTGCAATCAAGAAGCATGCGTTGAATCGTGTGACTGACCTGACATATCAGAATGTGAAGCATATCTCTGCCCAAAAGGTTCTTGATCTTATCGACAGAAACTTCGGCGGTGGCTGGGATTCCCTTTCACAGCCAGTAAAGGATGTCATTCAGTCGGTGTTCCTCGTAACAAGCACTTCCATGCCAAAGAGCCGTAACGTGGAGAATAGCGCCCTCTATCTGAAGAAGATTGCTGATGGCTTCGATGTTCTGCAGGTTGAAAAAGGCTCGTGGGTAGAACTTATCTTCGCTAAGAAGAGGGAAACCCTTGAACTCAAGTCAAGCATCTTTGACGATGATGAAGATCTGATGCCAAAGCGCAGACGCAGAAGTACTTCTCCTCTTGCGGAAAATGATGATGACGAGGAAATGGACGAACTGGAAGAGGTTGACGATTACGGCAACAGTTCTGACGATGACGATGACTACAATGAGGACGAGCTTGAGGCAGAAAGCTATCGCACTGTAGTGGACGAGGATCCAGAAGACCTTGACGTGAATAGCATAGAAGACGAAGATGAAGATTATTAATTACTATATTATAATAATGTGTGTTTTGCTTTCTGCCTGTACTGGTGGGAAGCAAAATTCCGTTAAGGGGAATGTGGATGGCGATACTTTGAGAATGAAGTATGCCAAGAATCTGTGTGTCGTAAAGCATGATGGATATTCGGAAGTTTTGCTTGCTGACCCATGGAATGAGGGCAAGGAGTTGGTCCACTATCTGCTTTCTGACAATCCTGAAGGCGTTGATGCGAAGGCGAAAGAAGGCAAGGTTGTGGTAAAGACACCACTGCAGAAATTACTCGTTTCCACTTCATTGCATAGTAGTCTGTATGATGAGATGGGCAAAAGAGGTGCCATTGCTGGCGTATGCGATGCCAACTATATAAACCTTGACTTCGTGAAGCAGGGCCTGAAGGACGGCAAGATTGCTGATTGTGGCAGTTCGATGCAGCCGGATCTGGAGCGTGTCATAGCTCTTTCGCCTGATGCTATTATGCTCTCGCCATACCAAGGCTCATCATACGGGAAGGTTTCGGAGATTGGTGTGCCGATAATAGAACTCGTCGATTATATGGAAACTTCTCCATTGGGTAGGGCAGAGTGGATGATATTCTTTGGAATGCTCGTCGGTGAAGAGCAGAAGGCAGAAGCAATGTTCAACAAGGTGGAGGAACGCTATAATGAATATAAGTCATTTGCAGCCGATCAAACTGATAGTCAGAGTGTAATGATGGACAAGATGGTACAGGCTACATGGTATGTTCCTGGCGGAGCCTCTACGATAGGACAGATGCTTAGCGATGCTAATTGCAACTATACATACGCTAATGTAGAGCAGAGCGGTGGGGTAGAGCAGTCGTTTGAGCAGGTAATGGCTAAATGTTCAGGCGCGGACGTATGGCTTTTCCGCTATAATGATGGCGACAATGCGGACTTCAAACTCAGTTCACTCCTTAAAGACAATACCAAATACGGGGCTTTCAACGCTTTTAGGCAAGGCAATGTTTATGGCTGCCAGCCTTACGATACGCAGTTCTTTGAGTTGACTCCGTTCCATCCAGAGCTTCTTCTTCGTGACTTTGTGATTATTTTGCATCCCGAAAGTGAGTTGGCAAAGAATGAGATGCCAAGATTCTTCAAGAAACTGAATTAATTGAAAACAACCATTCCATATATAATTCTTGCCTTAGCGCTCTGTCTGCTGTGCCTATGTATCGGTCCAGTAAATATTCCTTGTACAAAAGTGCTTGGAATGCTCTTAGGTAATGATGATGGTGTTTCCGATGCATGGAGATTCATTGTTATGGAATCTCGATTGCCGGCTGTTGTTACCGCATTATTATCTGGAATGGCATTGGCTGTAAGTGGTTTGCTTATGCAGACTGTGTTCCAGAATCCGTTGGCGGGACCTTCTGTGTTCGGCATAAACAGTGGAGCAAGCCTTGCCGTAAGTCTGCTGATGCTTACTACTGGTGGCACCTTTTCTGCCCTGACAGCAAGTCTTGGCGGATCGATGGCAATCGTTCTGGCTGCCACAATGGGTGCTGCGGTGGTAACGTTCGTGGTCATTGGCGTATCTACCGTTGTCCGCTCTAATGTGATGCTGCTTATTGTTGGTATGATGATAGGTTATCTTGCCTCGTCATTCATATCTATACTCAGCTTCTTTGGCACCAAGGAAGGCCTTCAGAACTTCACAGTCTGGGGATTGGGCACATTCTCCAACACCTCGATGGCGCATCTGCCGGTGTTCATCCTCTGCATTCTGCTACCAATAACGGGCGTTTTCCTTCTGATAAAACCTCTCAATGCCATGCTTCTTGGCGAGAACTATGCGGCGAATTTGGGCTATGATGTGAAGAAGATGCGAAACATTACGCTTTTGGTGAGCAGCATGTTGGCAGCTGTGGTGACTGCTTTCTGTGGTCCGATATCCTTCTTGGGCTTGGCAATCCCGCATTTGGCGCGTCTTGTAGTGAGAACAGACAATCATTTGCGCCTTGTGCCAGCAACGATATTGATAGGTGGAAATGTTGCTTTGCTGTGTCATTTATTGACCATTTTACCCTCAAATTCCACTGTTTTGCCTATAAATGCCATAACTCCACTCATTGGAGCACCAATTATTTTGTGGATTATTTTGCGGAAATAGATTTTTTTCTTAATTTTGTCCCCAGAAATATTACTAAAAAAAGTTAAAGAAAAGAAACCCGTCTAAGGGTAGTCTTTCAAAATACTAAAAGCTATAAGCCAAAAACTAAAAACAAAAACTTTTAATATTTACAATTATGAAAAAGAATTCTTTGAAACTTTTCATCATGGGCCTTTGCGTTGCAATGGTATGCTCATGTGGTTCTGCAATGCAGAATGGTGCTCTCCTCGGTGGTGGCGGTGGCGCTCTCCTCGGTGGTGTAATCGGTAACCTCGTAAGTGGTAAGGGTGATAAGACTAAGGGTACTGCAATCGGTGCTGCAATCGGTGCTGCTGTTGGTGGAACTACAGGTGCTCTCGTTGGTAAGCACATGGATAAGGTTAAGGCTGAAATGGAAGCTAACCGCCTCAACGCTACAATCGAAGAAGTTAAGGACGTAAACGGTCTTGACGCTCTCAAGATTACTTTCGACAGCGGTCTTCTCTTCAAGGTTGCTTCTTCTGAAGTTACTGCTACTTCTCAGCAGAACCTTGCAAAGCTCGCTTATGTAATGAAGAAGTTTGATACTTGCGACCTCTCTGTATATGGTCACGCTTCTTCAGATGGTAACGCAGCTAAGAACCAGACTCTTTCTGAGAACCGTGCTCTTGCTGTTGCTCAGTGCCTCGCAGGTCAGGGTGTTGCTGGCACACGTATCAAGGACATCCTTGGTTTTGGTAGCAATGTTCCTGTAGCTGACAATGCAACTCAGGCTGGTCGTGAAGCTAACCGTCGCGTAGAGGTTCTCGTTTACGCTTCAGAGGCTATGATCAAGGCTGCTAACGCTGGTAAGCTCTAAATAAGGTTATAAGGTTGGGAGGTTTAAGGTTTTAAGGCCATTTGTCCTCTTGACACTTTATACTGAAACGAATAAGGGCGGGTATTCATTTACCTGCCCTTAAATTGTACATTGTAAATGGTAAAATTGTACATGAAATTATGAAATTCGTCTGGAAACTGATACGCAACATAGTTGTACTATTCTTCTCATTGACCATACTTTGGGTTGTTGCACTGCGATTCATCCCAGTGTATTTTACACCTTTGATGTTCATTCGCTGCTTTGAGCAGTCTGCGGAGGGGAGGGAGGTTATGCTTAAGCATGAGTGGATAGGTATCAGTGAGATGCCGTATTATGCTCCTACGGCTGTGATGGCGGCAGAAGACAATAATTTCGTTAAGCATCATGGCTTTGACTGGAAAGCCATAGAGCAAGCGGTTAAGGAAAATAAGGACGGAAGAAGATTGAGAGGTGGTAGTACTATAAGTCAGCAGACAGCGAAGAATGTGTTCCTTTGGCCAGGCCGTTCGTGGCTCAGAAAGGGGCTTGAGACTTATTTTACATTCCTCATCGAACTGATGTGGCCGAAAGAGAGAATTGTGGAAGTCTATCTTAACTCTATAGAAATGGGCGATGGCATATATGGTCTTTCTGCTGCTGCCGATGCCTATTGGGGAGTGGATGCAAGCGACATGACTCGCATGCAGTGTGCGCAGCTTGCTGTGATATTGCCAAATCCGCGCGAATGGTCTGCCACAAAGCCGACTCCTTATCTGCGAAAGCGTGCAAATAAGATATTCACTTGCATGAAGTTTCTTGAGAACAACGGCTACGCGTTGTATTGATGCGTAATTCGTAGTGCGTAATTAAATTCCGACTATCTTCCACCGACAGAACAGTAGCCTACGAGGCGGTCAGCGCGGTCTGTGGTATCTTTGAAATATATGAGAGCCTGGTATGAGTTCTTTGTCTCGTAGAAATTGCCTGTAAGAGGGAGATTGCGGATTGTGCCGTTAGGAAGTTGCTGCATGAGTTTGTAGTTGTAGTAGCCCTGCTTTTGTAAAATAACGGCTTCGTAGCAACCGGTTTCCGGATTGTATTCCATCATATTGTAGTCGGGCGAATATTGACCGTAAGTGAAGTGTCCGTCAATGTAAATGTCGCCTTCAACCTTGCGCTCTAAAGGTAAGGTGTAGTGCACGAAAACGTATTCCGTAGAAAAGTCATTATCGTAATTGTCAGAGTTGCGTATGTAGAAGGCGCCGTCGGCATCTTCCTCGTAAACGTATGAGTTCTGTTGTTCCACCGCCCAAGGGAAGACATGATAGTTCTCTCCGTCCCAATGTATGCGGTCAATACCCATCGTAGTATGGTCAACAGAGAGAATCTCGTACTTGTGGTACTCGTTGCCAGCATCGAATATCAGTCCTCTGCAATGTTGCCACTCAAGTCCTTGCATGGTGGAATACTGCCACGGTGTGTTCCATTTCGCCGTTGCCCACTGCTGGTTTTGCATCACAACAGTATGGATCTGGGAGTCAGGTCGGGTAGGGGAGATACCGTTGTAGCGCAGTTGCATTTCTATCTGCTGGTGAGTCTTGCGATTGTCAATGTCGGTATTTGGCGTCATCGAGAGCATGACCTGAGCCTTATCCTCACAAACCATGAAGCAAACCTTGGCAACAGGCTCGGAAGCGTTGTCGTCAAAGATGGTGAGAAGATAGTTGCCAGACAACTTCAGGCGGCACTGTGAGTTAGGAAAAGTGAACTTATAGTGCGTGTAAAGCATCTGCGTATTGAAACTTTCCTTAACATCGTCAATGGTCAATCCGTCGTAGAATCCATCGATGAAGTCACTTTCAAACAAGGCATCAGATGGCGTCCAGTCGGCTTCGCAATGCTGAATCTTATAGGAGAATCGACGGTAGTCATGCGTCATGTCGTCGAAAGAGATGTGCAAAACATCGTTTGTGCGACTTCCATTCAACTTAATTAGCGGCATTTCCGTCCATCTGTCACCGGCAACAACCTGCAGCGTGCGAATGTTCCCGTCCAGGATCTCGTGGTTCTGGGCAAGGAGAAGCCCCCCTCTAACTTCCCCCACAAAGGGGAGGATGAAGAGAATGCCAATCAAGAGTACCCAAGATTTAGTATGTATAGATGATGTGTAGTAGTTCATTTCAAGGGGCAAAATTACATCTTTTTTTTGAAATGGCAATTTAATGCAACAAAAAAATGGCAGACAACTTAATGTCTGCCATCTTATATGTGGAAATCAGTCTGCTAAACTATTAAAAGTTCCCCCTTGGGGGGATAGGGGGCTTACCTTAGAAATTCAACTCCACGCCTACGCCTATAACGTCATTCTTACGAGTGAAGTTGTTTGTGACGTTATCCACAGTTGCTGTCTTATAGTCTGAATAGTTTGTTCTGAAGTAAGCAGCGTTGATGGCAACCTTGTCGTTGAACTGATACTTGGCACCGAGACCGAAGCTCCATGAGTCAACAACGAAACTCATGTCGTTCATGAACGCATCTGTAAGACCATATTTTGTAACCTGAACACCACCGCTGACAGTGAGCTTGTCGTTGATGTCGTATTCTACACCACCGAGATACTCGTTTGTGCCGCCGTCAAGCTTCTTCTGCTCGTCGCCGTAGCGCTTTGCCTCGCAGTCGTAGAAGTGGTGATAGCCTGCGTTTACACGAAGGTTTGGAAGAGCTGACCACTGTGCGCCGAGAGCGAGTGTTGCAGGGTTGTCCTCGCGTACAGTACCGCCGTCAACAAACTTCTCAAGCTTCTCAGCCATCATGGCTGGAGCCTTCTCGAGTACTGCCTGGCGAAGGTCAGACTTATTCTTGAGGCTCATCTTTGTGCGGAACTCGTACTTACCAGCGAAGTTGAAGTTGCCAATCTTGTAGTCAACGCCGATGATTGGAGCAATTCCTACTGCCGACTGATCGCAAAGAAGCTTCACACCGTCGCTGAAGATAGCGTAAGTCTCTGCCTCTGCTGCAAGCTGCTGACCAGCGCCCTGAAGCATCTGGGCTTTCTCAATTTGACCAGCCTTTGCAAGTGCTATAGCTGTGTTTGTGATGGCTTCGCCTGTAGCGTTGAAATATTCGTTGAGAGAATATGCCTTTTGTGAACTGGCAGGATTTATGTCCATGAGCCTGATGTTCTCGAGCTTTGCATTATAAGTTGCGTTGCCGTAAAGAACGCGCAAACCACCGTAAACAGAGAGATTGTCTGTGACCTTGTAAGCAGAACCGAGAGTGAAGCCGAAGTAGTACTGCTTGCCCTGCATATAGATGTCTGCATCGTAACCGTTTACAGTAGGGAGAGGTACACCCATATCTGAAAGAGGTTTGGTTTTTGCACCGATCATTGATACGATAGCAGGAATAGCACCTTCGAAAGAACCGATGCCATTGTCGAAGGTACACTTACCGCCACCACCATGAATGGCGAAGTTGAACTGGAACGACCACTTACCCTTGTTGTAAGCAGCCTGGAGAGAAGGGATAACTGGAGCAGTAGCCTTACCTTCGAAATTCTTTGTGGTAGCACCATTGTTCTTGTAGCCAAGAGCAAAGAGAGGGTTTGTTGTGTCGATGATACGTGACTGGAAAGCAGACTGCACGTTGAGACCGAGGTGAAGACCGTCACCGAGGAAAGCCACACCAGCAGGGTTCGAATAAACGCCGTTGATGTTGATAGCACCATCCTGCGCTGGGTTGCGGAGGAAGATTACGTTCTGATTAGTGTTTGTGAGCAGACCGCCTGCCCAAGAAGTCATAGCTGTTACTGCGAGGAGCGCAGCGAGAAACAATCTTTTCATCTTATATAATATTGGTTGATTTTGAGTGCAAAATTATATAATATTGGTCAAAATACGAAAAGATTTGTTCTATAATTCTATAAACTGGTATGTTTTATTGATATTATACGGTCACACCCCTTACCACTTCATCAGTTTCTTGAGATAAGGTGTAAGCTCTTCTGCCATAAGCTGTTGCTGTGCGATGCTTGGATGCCAGTCAGCGCCATAGCCGAGAGAACCTGTCTGTGGAGTGAAGTTGAAACGATATACCTGCTTGTCGCCTTCATTATTGGCTTCTTTCACTATCTCGTCGAGAGTGTTAGAGATGAGTTTCAAGCCATCGCCGTTGAGCATTGAGCCGCAAAGGAACACGATCTTCGCCTTTGGATACTTGCTGCGAAGAGTCTTCAGGAAACTCTTGTAGCCAGCCTTCAGCAGAATCTCGTCGCAGGCTATTCCTCGCTGAGCGTTTGGATTGTAATCCTGAGTGTTTGAAACGGGAGTCTCAAGGTCAGGAGAAGTGTCGTTTGTGCCAAGGTTTACGCATACCACATCTGGCTGATACTTGGAAAAATCCCACATCTCAGACTTGTCGTAAAGCTTTGTGTATTCATACTGCTTAGGCATGCATACCTCACTGCCCTGTTTTGACGAACCGTAATGGCGGTAGATGCCGATGCCAGAGCGTGAGATGGAATAGTGCTGAGCGTTGAGATTGCGTGCTGTGATGGCAGCGTAGCTCAGGTAATGGTTCTCAGTGGCGATGTCAAAATGGTTGTTCGGATCAGTATCCTCCACACCGTAAGCACATGTTATGGAGTTGCCGATGTACTCAATCTTGCGCTTTGGAAGAGCTGTAGGCTCAAGAGTCTGAGCGTCCTTGTCGAGGATGAAGCCACGGAACTCAGGGTTGTTGTCGTGACCCTCGATGCAATACATTATCTCTGCCGAATGCTTGCCCTTTGGAAGAGCCACGGCAAGAGTTGCGATACTGTCGTTCTTGCCGGTGAATGCCACCTTGAACGCCTCTGACTTGTCGATCTTTGCCATGAAATAACCGCTCTCAGGCTTGCAGATCATCTTCAGCGAAGTGCCCGAGAAGTTCACGCGAATGGTTGTTCCCGTGTAGTTCCACGCCGGCGAATCCGGATTCTTGAAGCTCACGCGACCGATGTACTGGATGTTCTTGTCCGAAGGCTTCACCACTGTCTGTGCCGAAGCGCCAGAGAAGCCGAGAGTGAAGAGAAGAAATAAAAGCGAGAATAGTTTGTTGCTATACATTGTTATATATATTATGGAATTTCCCAAGTGCAAAATAGCGTAGCGCTTCGTGCTTGGGAAATAGGGCTTGTCGCTTGAAGAGCGGTGCCCGTTTCTAATTTCCCAAGTGCAAAATTAGTAATAATGATTGTAACCTGCAAGGTCTTAAGGAAGTATTTGTCTTTCAATGACGTAAATCAGCAGCTTGCTTACTCATATCACTCATATCACAGAGGGCACCACTATCATCATAGTCCTAATGCAGAGATGACGCTAGAGGTACAAGTTCATTAAGCCGAATGAACCGGTGAATAGTTACTTCTGACTTTGCCACTGCATTGGCGTCATACCGACGAGGTTGCGGAAGGTCTGATGGAAATACTCCCTTGACGAGAAGCCGCAGCGCTCTGCGATGACGTCGTTAGCGAGGTTCGGGCTCTCCTGCATCATTCGTTTCGCCTCGTCTATGCGGAGGGCGGCGAGCCATGAGCCTATCTTGCTGTAGTTTAGGGCGCGAAGGTAGCGGGAAACGTCCTGTCGCGTTACGCCAATCTCCTGCGACACCTCCGCCATAGTGATGCCGTTGCGGAGATAGCTGCGCGTGGCAAGCCATGCCGCAACCTTCTCCTGCATGATGGCCATCTCTTCCTCGGTCATCACTGTCGGCACAGTCCCCGTGGCAGTAGTGTCCGCCTGCTCCGGCACTTCCGCAGCAAGCATCATCTGCATATAATTGCTTGAGCTGTAGTGGAGGAAGTTTATCACGAGGAAAGCGATAGCCGCGAACATTATCACGCCGTAAGCCATGAGCATCAGATGCTGAGAGTATATCATTATCGGCGTTGTCAGTGCCAGAAGCATGAAGAGCGTCATGCTTGTGGCAAACCATTGTATCATCTCCTGCTGCGGCTGGTCGTAGTATTGATCGAGAGAGTCCTTGATCTTCTTGTATTCACGCCTTGTTATCATAATATAGACGATGAGCATCACCATGGCGATGGCAGACGATATATACTCCGCCACCATCAGTTCCGTGGAGTCGGTGAAGAGTCCCTTGTCAGATACTGTGCCCGCAATGGCGAACGCTGCAATCTGCGTCGCGCTTACGGCTATGCCGAGGCTGTACTCCCATCTCTTTATCTTTCCGAAGCGCAGAATGTTGAGCATCGTGAGGTTCATCAGCAGCACGCTCGGCGTGTAGAGCAGGAAGTTGAGGAGTGGCCCCTGGAGTTCGCCCATGTGGCGGAAACCGAAAATACGTTGCAGCACATAGTGTACTGACAATATGATAAGAGCTGAGAAGAGCATCCATCGCGACTTTCTCAGGATATCGTATTCCTTCTCCTTCCCCATCACCTTACGTCTTGGCGACAGGGCGACGGCCATGGCGAAAACTGCCATGGTGAAGGCTCCTATGCTCTGTATTTCCTCTATTCTGATCATGTCTAGTTGTTGTTATAATAGCCGTGTTACGAGTGCGGAGCTGCGATGCGTTCCAGTATCTTCTCCACACATCCAGCATAATAGTAAGGAAGACTGTATAGGCAGTAGTCTCTGCTTTTTATTACTACGCCTTCCTTGTCTTTCTTCTCGATATGCACAATGTCCGTTCGCTCAGGCTTGCTCCAAAAGCGTATGGCATACTTGCAGTCGGAGTCGAGCATGAACTCCTGCAAAGACCTTAGGTGAGCATTGCTGCCCGCCTTTACCTCTATTGGTACAAGTCCGAATCTTCTGCTGTTATACAGATAGTCCAGTTCTGCCTGTGAGTTCTTGCTGTCACGAATCCAGAACGCTCTCTTGTCAAGGAAAGCATAGCTTTTGCCAAGCAGTTCCTGGCCTACTATGTGTTCTGCTATCTTTCCGCGCCAAGCATCGTTGAGGTCTGCTATGCCATATAGCTCTGACTGCACCCCAGCAGCATAGTTTACGAGTCCTGTATCTATCCACATGAGACGTGGTCGCTTCTTCAAGTTTGGGATGATGGGCAGCCTTGTCTCTACTGACGGATAGACCAACTCCAGCAACATGGTCTTCTGGAGAGTGCGCATAGCCTCGCCCACCTCACGACTCTTGTAGTTGGAGGAAGCGAAATGATCAAAGCTTATCTGTTCGTCAGTGTAGCTCCAACCGTTTGTTATTATATGGCGAATCACATTCCGGATGGTTTCTGACTTGGTGTATTTCTCGACATCGTCCATATAACCTGCCAAGAGCGATTGGTAAATGTCGTCTAAGGCAATAATATCCCTCGACTCCGCATATCTTGCCACAGCTTGTGGCATGCCGCCTACCAAGGAGAACTTGTTGAAGAGGGCAAGCATGCGGTCATGCAGCACTTCTGGCACTGAGGCATTATGCAAGTATTCCTGCAGTCCCTTCTCGCCAATAGCTCCAAGAAACTCGAAGAATGTACAAGGTCTGAGAGCCATATACTCTACACGTCCCACAGGGAAACTTATCTGCCTATTCTTGTCGAGCATGGTCTCCAACAGCGAACCGGCTGCTATTACGTATATTTCTGGAAGGTCTTCACGGAAATACCTAAGCATCTTTATGGCAAGAGGGGAATTCTGTATTTCGTCGATGAAGATTAGTGTGGAACCTTCGTTTTTTGTCTTGCCTCTCATTGCTAAGAGCAGTGAATACAGATCCTTGACAGCCATTTCCTTCTCAAATAACTTAAGGTCGTCTGCCACATCCAGATTGAAACGGAGATAGCAGTCGAACTCTTGGGCAAAAACATCTACAAGAGACGTCTTGCCAACCTGCCTTGCTCCTCTTATGACTAATGGTTTGCGATCGGTCTTGCCACGCCAAGCACGTAACCAGGATAAAGCTGCTCGTTCAAACATAATTAACTTTAGATGGGTTCCATAAATAAATCGGGACAAAGGTATATGTTTTATTTGAATTATGCAAGCATTTTCGGATATTTTGTAACAAAACCAAAGGAAAATGCGATGAAATTTGTAACAAAACCAAAGGAAAATACAGAATAATTTGTAATAAAACCAAAGGAAAATGTGGTTGGACATACGCTTCTCCTGAATAGACCGAAGGTCTTCGGGCGCTTTCCATGTTCCTTACGCAAAGGTTTCTATGTTTCCTACGCAAAGATTTCGCAGAAAATTTCACTGAAAACCACAATAATCTTACACCTTATTTATATATAAATGTGTATCTTTGCGCCAGAATTTTGTTTAAGGCAAGAAAGTAGAATATACAAACTAAAACATAATTTATGAGAAGAACAAAACTTTTAAAGCCTTTCGTGATGCTGCTGATGCTCACGATGGCTATTGTCTTTTCCTAAAAAAAAGTAGACAGTTTTTTAGCAGTTTTATCTGAATACATAGACATTCGTTCTAAGTACCTAGACACTTTACTGAAAAAGTAGACAAACGTACTAAAAGGTAGACATCTGATCTAAATTACTAGACACTGTCTCTTTATATCCTTTCCACCTCTTCTTCTGCGGTCCTTCTTGCTTGTGGACGACATCCGGTGTCTGGTAGTTGATGCTCATGTGAGGGCGACGTTCATTGTAGAATCGTATGAAGCTTCCAATCCCCTTGTTTGCCTCTCTTATATTCTTGTAAAGAGATTGCCTGTAGAGTTTTTCCGTCTTTATGATACCGTTAACCCTTTCGGCAATACCATTGTCGGTGGGCTTATAGTCTTCTGTCATGCTTATACGGATTCCGTGGTTGTCAAGTTCATTGATGTAAGCGTTGCAGCAGTATTGCACGCCTCTGTCAGAATGGTGTATAAGCTTGCTCAGGTCGCATCCCTGAGCCTGCCCTATTGCCTGCTGCAAGGCTTGTATCGTATACTTTGCCTCAAGCGTGGGAGAGAGGCACCATCCGACTACCTTCCGGGAATACGCGTCAGTGACAAGATGCAGGTAGCTGCACTCGCCATTGGCAAGTGGTATGTACGTTATGTCGCTCACCCACAGGAGGTTCGGAGCTGTAGGGACATATTCCCTTATCAGGTTCTTGTACTTGTGGTATCGGTGGTTGGAATTGGTGGTATGGCGCGGGCGCGGACGTCTCAGACGCAGACCTTCGCGTTCCAGAAGGGCGTAGAAAGCGTCACGACCCACCATGCTGCCACTGAACATATTGGAAGCCATGAGCCATATCTTGCGAGCGCCAATGCTGGGATCTTCCTTGCGGATGGAACGGGCGAATTCGATTATCGGGGACTCGCGTTTGCAGCGGCTCTCAAAGCTTTCCTTCTGCTGATACCAGGCCTGTCGGCAATGGCCAAACAGTTTGCAAGCGGTACTGACGGACAGGCCTTCCCGCTCGCAAAGTCGTTCTACCGTTTGGCCCCAGATTTTTTTCGTATCTGGATACCGTGCTCCTCGGCGATGTCTATCATCGTGTTGAGCGCAAGGTTCTGGAGCTTTGACCATTCCAGTTCCTTCTTAACTCGCGCCAGTTCGGCCTCAAGTTCTGCTTTCGTCTTTTCTCGCATAGTTGGTTCGGCAGCATCATTTGGAGGCATTGCCGCTGCAAAACTAATACTTTTTGAGGACTTGCGAAACTTTGCGCGCCAATTTGTGATACAACTTTGAGATTTGATGCCATATTTATGGCACAACTCGGGCAAAGTGAGACCACTTGTCTCATACTCCTGGACAATTCTCATACGCTCTTCAAGCGTAAATTTCAATTGATTTCTTTTCATAAATAGAACATTTTTATGGTTTAAAATGTGTCTACTTATTTCAGGACAAGACACACCAAAACGATTACATTCCATCAACATAGAAAGCGGCGGATCACGGTACCTGTCCCTCTGATTCATTACTCAAGGCGACTTTGCAATTACCAACAAAGACAACCAAACCGTATTTTCCTATCAACGACCAGCTCAAGAGCACCTCCGCTTCGAAGAACGATAAGTTCTGCACAAAACTCATTCAAACAAAGTAAAGTCCAACGGATTTATAGGCTTCTCATGTGCTATGCATGATACAAAATATCCCGACCTTCAAGCAATGTGAGGGTCGGGATATTTTAGTTTTATGATTCAAGAAGAGTTCTTATGGTGCTATTCTTGGGTGGGCCAGGAACCTGTCACTTGACCCTTTCATTCCCATTCTCGTCAATTACCTACAAAATCTATTGATGCTGCCAGCAATAGTTGCTGCCTCTTTCCGCATTCCTACTGCATGGTTTTCCACTTTTTGTTGTCGCCTGGCATTTGTCGTATTCAGGGTTATGGAGAGAGCAATAACTAGAATTACCCTCAACCTCTAACTGACACCTTGTGCCTTTCTGGGTTGTAGCAATACATTGTTCGTCAGGCGATGACGCAACCCTCGGCTTACCAGAGGAACAAGCGAGGATGCAGAGAATTAGTGATAGAGGAAGGAGATGTTTCATGATAACTGCAGTTTATATACCTTGATGGACTAAACACTAAACACATATTCTCCATCCATCTTTAAATCGAACACATACTGCTGAGATGCTCTTCTATAATTGTATGTTATTTTGTTGTATATGATTTCCATATAGCCATCTATGCGAGCACTATTAAAAGAAATGTGTTTTGTAGCAGTAGAGTTGTCCTCATCAAGCGTTTTGCAAAGATAATAATCAGAATCTTCATTGAACATCATCATCCCTGGCTCAGCAAAATTCCTATAGCCTTTAGAACAATGATATACCAACCCCATTGCATATTTCATTTGACCAGACTCAATTAATCTTATCGCTCTTTCTTTACTTTTTATAAATAAAGGCTGTCTAAGTAATTTGCCTGTAGGAACATGATACAAAAATTCCATGTAGTTTCCTGTGTTCTTCAACTTTACGAAGAAACCTGTATGGATGAATATGGCGTTTTGCGAATGGCTGAATTCCTCTGTGTAAATAGAGGAATTTACTAAATTACAAATGGCATTTATATCTCCAGAACGGAATATTCCGACAATTTTGTGAAAATACATGATGTTGAGTTTTTAGAAGAGAAGTAATCTGCGTTTAAACAACTTATAGTGCTAGTACTACTTTTGCCCACAAATTCTATTAAAATTATTTCACAATACCGAAATGGACAAATATGTGTTCTTTGCCAGTCTTTTGTGTATATAGACTCATATGGTCTAGAATCCGAATATTTCAGGGTCGGGACCGTATCCAGCCAAAGACCTCATGATTAATTCTTCTTCATCAATCGTTGGTGTTGTGACAACATAAGATTTTTCTTTATTTGATCTCTTTTCTTTTTCTTGTTTCATTCGAAGATTATGTAAATCTATACAGAATTGACCTACGATTTCATCAAAAATAACGACTAAACTGTATAATGCTATTAATGGTTTTTGCTTAATCTTTAATTCGCGAATATCATTGATAATGCGATTTTTGCGCTTAATTGGAGTTACTATGTCAATGACAAAAATGATCAGTTGCTTTCCATTGTCTTTTATGTTATTTATGCTACCAACAGCATACCTAATTTTCTCCTTCCTTAGTTGTTCGATAAATTTAGTGTGGTACTTCTTTTGTGCATCTTCTTCTATATTTTTGTTAGAAGGTAATAGAACAACTAAAGACTGGCAAGATTTTAACTGTGATTTAATTTCAGTGATAGAGCGGATAATGCAGGTAAAAGCGTTATGATTAAAATTCCATTTTCCTGTATTGACTTTATTTACTATGAAACGGTTGTTCTGAAGATCAATATGTGTATCATAATTTAGACTCTTTTCAAAGCAGCATGAATTATGGAAATAATGCCAATAATATGCTTTACCATCATGGTCAACTCCTGTGGAGTTAAGTTTTTTATCAATATTACTTGTCAAAATCTCACCATCAATAGAATAGCGAAAACAACCTATTCTATATTGGTTTCTAATATTGTCTTTGTAGTAAATGTATTTTCGATTATGTCCGATAATAGTCCTACTAGATTTTGAAAATGTGTTTTGGCTTTCTATCCAGTTGATTTTATCAATGTCAATCATAGTTATATATCTTAAACAGAATTTTTTTCGATAAAAAGATGATATGTGCAAATATAATCATTAGCTCTTAGCCACTCATAGCCTCTATCAGACTTTAGCGAGATGTAAGATGTGGCAAAAGTAATAAAAATATTAAAGTGGAGCAAGATATTTTAGAGAAATGTTGAGAGAATGCTGCAAAATATGTGTTTATTGAACGAAAATCGCGTCTTTGTAGTGCGTTTCATGCAGTGCGATGAGGGCATCGCACCTCCATAATTAATAAAACTTCAGCTCAATGCTTTCGTCAAACAAACCGTCTGGGATGTCTGCTTGCAATTCCTGTGGCAGTTCAAATAGCTTGAGGCTTATGCAGTTGCTGAAGATCTTTGGGAGGTCTTTTATGTTTGTGATGCCGCGAGGGATGCGGATGGATTCCAGTGCAAGGCAGTTCTTGAAGGCTTCCTTGCCAATCTTCTGCATGGAGTGGGGGAGACGGATTTCCTTGAGTGAGATGCAGTCCATAAAGACCTGGTCGTTGATGTAATCTACGGATTCTGGTATCTCGATGTCTGTCAGCGATTTGCAGTTTTTGAAGAGCTTGTCGCAGAGCATCAGTGCGCCGTCGGGTATGATGGCCTTGGTGATGTCTGTTCTTGCAGGTGGATTGTTTCTGATGGAGCGGAAGCCGATGGCGTTTTCCTTGAATGATCTCAAGTAGAGTTTTGGGTAGAATGTAACTGTTGTTTCCATAGTGGTGAGTTTATAGTTTATTGTTTTGCTGTGCAAAGTTACTCAACACTACGGACATAAAAAAATCCGTGCAAGGCTTGCACGGATTTGGTCGTTTTACATTTCCTTCTCCCACGTTACCAAAGAGCGGTTGAGGGCTATTTTCTTCGGTTTGCCTCTGTTGCCTGTCACGAGATAGGTCTCTGCAATGGTTTCGCTGAACCTGCCAACGAAAGCTTCCCTAATGCGGGCACACTTCTCGTTGATGGAGTTCTTCAGAGGGTTTGTGATGTCTTCTATGCTCTGGCGAACGGCATCATTGTCGGAGCGGTTGGTGAGCTTGTTGTAAATGAATGCCAGTTCTTGGCGGTAGTCGGAGAGTTCCTTGAACATAATGCCTTCCGGATGACGAAGGAAAAGGAAATACACCGCCTTTGGCAGAGCTGTCAACTTGATCTCCATGTTGTTGTAGTCGGGCAGGAAAATGCGGTAGTCTTTCGTTATCAGCATTCGGCTTAGTTCCTGCTTCGGCATGAAGAGATCCTTGATGATAGCCTCGCTGATGCCAAGGGTGCGCAGTTGCTCCACCTTCTCGCGTATCTCGTCCATAATCTCACGACTCTGATGTAAGAAGGTCGCGTCTGCATCATCTTCTTCCGGGTCGTCCATCGTCTTATAGAAAACGCCTGAGCGGAAAGCATCCCCTAGTAACTCATTCATCCACTGTCGGACATCGGTAATCTCGTCAGGTCGAATAGGGAAATGTGTGTAGACATGATAGTAGCCACGCTCTTTGTCTCCATGGATAAGACGTTTGCTGGCGATGAAGCCTGGTGGAATAAACTCTGCCGGTGGAGCACTGTTGTAGAAGATGTCGTTTTCCTTGTCATATATATACGCCATCGGTTTCTTCATGGTGTTGACATACTTCATAATCCAGTTGCTGCTCTGTGGAACGAGTCGCTCTATCTGTTCTTCCGTGGCCCAAGGACAGGCATAGCGTATCTTCTCCTTTGTAAAGATGCATTCAGCATCCAGCGGAATATAGACGAATTCGTATTGCTTGGAGTGGCATGCAAGCCTGATCTCAACGATATTGTCCTGTATGAACTTGTTGACCTTCTCATCATATTCATTCTCGATATAGAGAATATGATCGTCATCAGAAACGAAACTGATGTCTGTAGAAACAAGTACGCTAAGAGGCATGGATGTGTCAATGACCATCTTATCGAGACTTTCAGGTCGTTTTCTCTCTGGCTTTTTGTATTCTGGCTCTTCTCTTGGAAACCACTTGTTCCTTATTGCGTTATATGTCTCAGTCACAATCATTTCTGCGATGTAATAAATCACAATATAGACAAACATCACGGGAAAGAAGTGGCGAGCTAATATGAATTCCAATTTATGGTGCTCGGCCATGAAATCTCCAATCCTACGATTCCATTTAAAGTAAGGTCCAATGTCAACATGACAAAGGATGATGGATATAACTAGATAAAATGCCCAAAAAAACAATATGGCAATCATCAATGGTGGCATAGTTCATTCTAAGAATAGGAAGTGTTGTGATTAATTAAAGGCGGAAAGCGGTTGTTATAAACCAGCTTTCCGCCTTTTGTATTTAGTTGTTCGTTTTTGGTTGTTGGCTATTAACCTAAAACTAAAAACCAAGAACTAAACCGCTTATGCCTTGAAGCTTTCGATTTCCTCTGCCTTGAAGTTCATGATGTACTCGTAGTTGCCGTTGCTGTTGCCTTCAGCCATACGAACATAAACGTTAGCAGACTTCTCGAAGAGCTCTGGAGCAACTGTAGCGTCGTCGAGGATGAGGAGAGACATGATGATCTCGCAAGTCATTTCGTAGAGACGGCGTGCGAGGAAGTCCTGCATATCCTGGTTGCCAGCTTCCTTAACGTAAGCGATGGCAGCCTCGAGCTTCTCAACGAGCTTCTCAACGCGTGCCTTCAATGGCTTGAGAGAATCAGCAACCTCAGACTCCATCATCTCCTTGATGTAGCCGAGAGTAGTGCCGTTCATGATGTAGCGGATAGCTGCAACAACCTGAAGCTGAGTAGTACCCTCGTAGATAGAGAAGATACGAGCGTCACGGAAGAGGCGCTGTGACTTATACTCCATGATGAAGCCTGAACCACCGTGTACAGAGATTGCGTCGTAAGCATTCTGGTTAGCGTACTCAGAGTTCATACCCTTAGCCATTGGAGTGAAGGCATCAGCCATACGCTGATACTTCTTGAGCTCAGCCTTCTCCTCTGGAGTGAGCTTGCGGTCGCGCTGGATGTCCTCGAGAGCCTTGTAGATGTCTACGTAGCGAGCTGTCATGTAAAGGAGTGAACGACCTGCGTCGAGCTTAGCCTTCATGCGAGAGAGCATGTCGTAAACAGCTGGGAAGTCGATAATCTTTGTGCCGAACTGTGCACGCTCCTTAGCGTAAGCGAGAGCCTCGTTGTAAGCCTCCTGCTCAACACCTACTGACTGTGCTGCGATACCGAGACGAGCACCGTTCATGAGAGCCATGACATACTTGATGAGACCGAGCTTGCGTGAACCGCAGAGTTCTGCCTTCGCGTTCTTGTAAGTGAGCTCGCAAGTTGGTGAACCGTGGATACCGAGCTTGTGCTCGATGTGGCGAACGTCAACACCGCCCTGGCGCTTGTCGTAGATGAACATTGAAAGACCACGACCGTCCTTTGTGCCGTCCTCAGAACGAGCAAGAACGAGGTGGATATCAGAGTCACCATTAGTGATGAAGCGCTTAACACCGTTGAGGAGCCAGCAACCTTCTTCCTCTGAGTATGTAGCCTTGAGCATTACAGACTGGAGGTCGGAACCTGCGTCTGGCTCAGTGAGGTCCATAGACATAGTCTCGCCCTGGCAGATGCGTGGGATGTACTTCTCGCGCTGCTCCTCAGAACCGAACTCATAGAGAGTGTCGATACAAGACTGGAGTGACCAAACGTTCTGGAAACCAGCGTCAGCAGCAGAGATAACCTCTGAGAGCATAGAGAATGTAGTGTTAGGGAGGTTGAGACCGCCGTAACGACGTGGCAT
>JAZLHI010000116.1:0-26800 GCA_045616725.1 Prevotella sp.
TATTTCTTGATTATTTCCTGCATTCTGTAACTGTGCAAAAAAGATTTTTATAATCGTAAATGAACACTAAATGTTTTATTTTTCAACGCGAGTTGCACGAGTAACACGAGTTCTTTAACTCATATAGTCTTTAAAAGTCACACAAGTATTCTTTGCTATAAGAAAAACTCATGAACCTTTTATAAACTATAAAAACTCGTGACACTAGTGAAACCCGTGTTGATAATTAATGTTCATTATTATAAAAATAATTGTGTTCACTTACTTATGTTATTCCTTCATGAATGTTTCAATGAACTCGCGGAGACGAAGTAAACCGTATGCGCCTGAGACACAGCTTTCCTCATTGTATTCCTGCACACTGTCGGGAGTGATTTCCTTGTGCCAAATGATGAAAGGAACAGGCTCATTGACATGAGTGCGAGTCTCACATGGGGTAGGGTGGTCAGGGAGAATGGCGATGGAGATGTTCTCATCGACAGACATGATGTAGTCGTAGATAGGCTTCACGATGCGGTCGTTGAGATATTCCGTAGCCTTTACCTTAAGTTGCACATCGCCGTCGTGACCAGCTTCGTCTGTTGCCTCAACATGAACGAAAACAAAGTCGTCGCCGTTCTTGAGGGCATTGATAGCAGCTTCTGCCTTTCCTTCGTAGTTTGTGTCGGCAAGACCTGTAGCGCCGTCCACATTGATGATGTTGAGTCCGGCATAATGTCCTATGCCTTTGATGAGGTCAACGGCAGTGATGACAGAGCCTTTCTTTATCTCTGGGAACTGCGAAAGAAGCGTTTCCATAGAAGGACGATAACCACCGCTCCAAGGCCAGATAGAGTTTGCCTGAAGCTTTCCATTTGCTTCACGCTCCTTGTTGAAAGGATGTGCCGCAAGGAGTTCCTGAGAACTATGGATAAGCAGATTGATGAGAGTTGCCGTAGCGTATGCCTTCATAAGGTCAGCCTTAGGAGCTTTCGTGTCTGGCTGTACGAGTAAGCCTTCCCATTCTTCGTTTGGATGGTCGTGTGGAGGATTGCAGATGATGTTCTTGTTGCCTCCTTTTATGATGAGAAGGTGACGATACTGTATGCCTTTGACAAACTTTACGCCGAATGTCTCACCGTCAATGGAATAGTCGCCAGCAAGGTTCTCGTTGAGATAATCAATCAGCATGTGAGCATCTTCCGTCTGAAGATGACCGCCGTGGTGAGTCATTATCTTGCCGTCCTTAAGCGAAATGATGTTGCAACGGAGAGCGAGATCGTCATTTGCCATCTCATAACCGATGGAAGCTGCCTCAAGAGGTCCGCGACCTTCGTAGACTGTGTTCAGGTCGTAGCCGAGAATGGCTGTGTTTGCCACCTCACTTCCAGGTGGAAACCCCTCTGGGACAGTCACGAGGCGACCGGTCTTTCCCTCGCGTGCAAGCTGGTCGATGAGCGGAATGTTGGCAGCCTGAAGAGGAGTTAAGGAATTGAGCGACTCTTGTTTATGATCCGCCATTCCATCTCCTAATATAATAATATGTTTCATATATTGTTGGTCTAGTTTAGAAAGCCTCCCCTTGTGGGGGAGGTTTGGAGGGGGTCAGACATTCGCAATCGACATGATGTTTGCGAAGACACCGGCAGCTGTTACGCTGGCGCCTGCTCCGTAACCTTGGATAAGCATTGGATAGTCAAGGTAGCGTTCTGTGGTGAGAAGCACGATGTTGTTGCTACCTTCGAGTTCGTAGAGCGGATGATTGCTAGGGATCTCCTTTAGTCCGATACTCAGTTTTCCGTTTTCCATCTTGGCTACGAAACGCTGGCGCATGCCCTTTGCTGCAAGTTCCTTGCGCTTCTCCTCAAATTCTGCGTCAAGCTGTGGGAGGTTCTTCCAGAAGTCCTCGAGAGTGCCGTCAAAGTAAGACTGTGGCACGAAGAGATTCTTTTCAACATCGCTCTGCTCAACCTTATAGCCAGCCTCACGAGAAAGGATGATAAGCTTGCGGAGAACGTCCATTCCGCTGAGGTCAATACGAGGATCAGGCTCAGCATAACCTTCCTCCTTTGCAAGACGAACGGTCTCGCTGAAAGGAACAGTCTCAGAGAGTGTGTTGAAGATATAGTTGAGCGTTCCAGAGAGAACTGCTTCTATCTTCAGAATCTTGTCACCTGAGTTCACGAGGTCGTTGATTGTTCCAATGATAGGAAGTCCGGCACCTACGTTTGTCTCGAAGCGGAACTTCACACCACGGGCGAGAGCTGTGTCCTTGAGAAGTTTGTAGTTTTCATAGTCAGAAGATGCTGCTATCTTGTTGCAAGCGATTATGCTTACATTATGCTGAAGAAGTGGCAGATAGATATCGGCAACTTCCTTTGAGGCTGTACAATCTACGAACACGCTGTTGAAGATGTTCATTTCCAAGACCTTGTCGCGAAGGGAAGCAATGGTAGAAGGTTCCGCAGCATCAAGCTGTTCACGATAGTTCGTAAGGTCAAGTCCGTCACGATTGAAAATAGCCTTCTTGCTTGAAGCAATGCCCACGACATTGAGCTTAAGGCGGCGAGTCTTTTTCAGCTCTTCTTGCTGTGAACGGATCTGCTCAATGAGTTTTCCTCCAACATTTCCTACGCCGCAAAGGAAAAGGTTGAGCACATTGTATTCACTCAAGAAAAAAGAGTCGTGGAGCACATTGAGCGACTTACGAAGCAAGTCTCTGTTCACTACGAACGAGATGTTTGTCTCGGAAGCACCTTGTGCACAAGCAATTACACTAATACCAGAACGACCGAGAGTGCCGAAGAGCTTGCCGGCAATACCCGGAGTATGCTTCATGTTTTCGCCAACGATGGCAACGGTAGCGAGTCCGCGCTCAAGGTGCATTGGGTACATTGCACCAGTCTCAATCTCGTTTGCAAACTCTGCATTGAGTACGTCAACAGCAGTCTGTGCATCTTCTTCCTTAACACCTATAGATGTAGAGTTCTCAGAAGAAGCCTGGCTTACCATGAACACACTGATTCCTGCATCGGCAAGCGATGTGAAGATACGACGGTTTACGCCGATAACACCAACCATTGAAAGACCTGTAACCGTTATCAAGGCTGTGTCCGAGATAGAAGAAATACCCTTGATAGGCTTAGCATCTGTTGTTACATGTTCGCAGATGATTGAGCCTGGGTTGCTTGGGTTGAATGTGTTGAGAACGCGGATAGGGATGTTCTTTACGCAAACTGGATATATTGTTGGTGGATAAACAACCTTTGCACCGAAGTTGCAAAGCTCTGTTGCCTCTACGTATGTGAGCTCGTTGATGGTGTAAGCTGTTGGAATGACGCGAGGATCTGCTGTAAGGAAGCCGTCAACGTCTGTCCAAATCTGGAGTTCCTCTGCATCAAGGGCTGCTGCTAGAATGGCAGCTGTATAATCAGAACCGCCGCGACCGAGGTTTGTGGTACGGCCAGTGTTTATATCGCGAGAGATGAAACCGCCGCAGACCGTAATCTTTGGCATCTCAGCAAATGCTTCCTTGATGAGTCGATTTGTCTCTTCTGTTACGAGAGTGTGCTTTCCGCCCTTGCCAACCTTGCGCTCTGTGCGGATGAATGAGCGTGAATCCTTCCACTGCGCACCCTTTATCAAGGTAGCAGTGATCTGTGAAGATAAGCGTTCGCCATAAGCCACAATCGCATCTTGCGTCTTACCGCTGAGGTCGTGTATGAGATAAACTCCGAAAAGAATGCTTTTAAGTTGTTCGAAGAGCTGGTCAACCGTCTTGAAAAGTTCCTCTCTCTGCTTGGCATGCGTGATAATTGTGTCTATCATTTGGTGATGACGCTCTACCATCTGCTCAAATTCCTGCTTGTAAGCATCGTCGCCCTTGAGTGCCAGGTCTGACATTCTAAGCAACTGGTCGGTAACACCACCGAGTGCCGATACTACAACAATTACTGGTTGTCCACTCTGTTTAGCCTCCTTTTCTACAATGCGCTTGAGGCTCTGGATGCTGCGCACGGAGCCAACACTGGTTCCGCCAAATTTCAATACTTTCATTTTTAAGTGTGCCCTGCGAGGGCTAATATTACATGGACTGCCCAAAGACGAGATGGGTTTTACGCCATGGAGTTAATATTATTATCACGCTTTCAATACGTGTTTATTACGGCGCAAAATTACAAATAACTATGTTAAAAGACAAATTATTTTCGGAATTTCCGAATGATACCACCTTAAACAATGGTTAAGGTTAAGAAAACCCTGCGTCAACAACCAAAAATTGGATGGAAAAATTTTCTTCTTTTTGATAATACAAAACGCCCAGAGTTAGGCTGTTTGGCTTTAACTCTGGACGTATTGTTTTAGTGTACTATATGTGTTCTGTCTTCTTAGATATCATCGCTGATGCGGTCGAGAGAGTCGTTGAAATCCTTAGGCTCTTTTGGAGCGTATGGATCGTTAGCCTGCTCACGACGGTGCTCGAAACGACGTGGTTCGCCATCATTGTTGAAGCGGTCGTTGTTGAAACGACGGTCTGGACGTGGACGACGCTCTCCACGCTCAGGACGCTCGCGACGTGGACGCTGCTCACGCTCTACATAACCTTCTGGCTTCTCAAGGAGAACACGGTGAGAGAGCTTGTACTTGCCAGTCTTTGAGTCGATGTCAAGAAGCTTAACCTGGATGTGGTCGCCTTCCTTGATACCTGCCTCTTCTACTGTCTCAAGACGCTTCCAAGCGATTTCCGAGATGTGGAGAAGACCGTCCTTACCAGGCATGATCTCAACGAAGCAGCCGTAAGGCATGATAGAACGTACTACACCATCGTAAACTTCGCCTACCTCTGGAACTGCAACGATAGCCCTGATCTTACCGAGAGCAGCGTCGATAGACTCCTTGTTAGGACCGGAAACCTGAACCTTGCCTACGCCGTCAGTCTCTTCGATAGTGATTGTAGCACCAGTATCTTCCTGCATCTGCTGGATAATCTTGCCACCAGGGCCGATGACAGCACCGATGAACTCCTTAGGAATCGTGATCTGTACGATGCGTGGTACGTGTGGCTTGAGCTCTGGACGTGGCTCAGCGATAGTATCTGTGATGCAACCGAGGATGTGCTCACGACCTTCCTTAGCCTGCTGCAGAGCCTTCTCGAGGATTTCGTATGAAAGACCGTCGCACTTGATGTCCATCTGAGTAGCTGTAAGACCGTCCTTAGTACCGGTAGTCTTGAAGTCCATGTCGCCAAGGTGGTCCTCATCGCCAAGGATGTCAGAGAGAACAGCATACTTGTCCTCACCAGGATTCTTGATAAGACCCATAGCAATACCAGAAACAGGCTTCTTCATTGGAACACCAGCGTCCATGAGAGCGAGTGTACCAGCACATACTGTAGCCATTGATGAAGAACCGTTAGACTCAAGAATCTGGGAAACTACGCGTACTGTATAAGGATAGTCTGTAGGAATCTGTCCCTTAAGACCACGCCATGCAAGGTGACCGTGACCGATTTCACGACGACCTACGCCGCGCTGTGCCTTAGCTTCACCTGTACAGAATGGAGGGAAGTTGTAGTGAAGGAGGAAACGCATGTAGCTCTTGTCAAGTACATCGTCAACCATCTTCTCGTCCATCTTTGTACCGAGAGTAACAGTTGTGAGTGACTGAGTCTCACCACGAGTGAAGATAGAGCTTCCGTGTGGCATTGGAAGTGGAGAAACCTCGCACCAGATAGGGCGGATTTCGTTTGTCTTACGACCGTCAAGACGCACGCCTTCGTCAAGGATACAACGGCGCATAGCGTCCTTCTCTACGTCGTGGTAGTACTTGTCGATAAGAGCGCACTTTTCTTCGAGCTCGTCCTCTGTAAGTTCTGAGTGAGCCTCGCAGTAAGCTGTCTTGAACTCTTCCTTGATAGCCTCGAAAGCTTCAGCACGAGCGTGCTTCTCGAGAGCTTGCTTTACTACGTCGTAGCACTTCTGGTAAGTGTCCTTCTTAACCTGTTCCTTGAGTTCATCGTCGTTAACCTCGTGGCAGTACTCACGCTTAACATCAGTACCGAGTTCCTTCATGAGCTCTTCCTGAAGTACACACATAGGCTTGATGGCCTCGTGAGCAGCCTTGAGAGCACCGAGAAGATCAGCTTCTGAAACCTCATCCATCTCACCTTCCACCATCATGATGTTGTCCTTTGTAGCGCCGACCATGAGATCCATGTCAGCTTCCTTCATCTGAGCGAAAGTTGGGTTGATAACATATTCGCCGTTTACACGAGCTACACGTACCTCTGAGATTGGACATTCGAAAGGAATGTCAGAGCAAGCAAGTGCAGCAGAAGCAGCGAAACCTGCGAGAGCGTCTGGCTGGTCAACGCCATCAGCAGAGAAGAGAATTACGTTTACGAAGACCTCTGCGTGGAAGTCTGAAGGGAAGAGTGGGCGAAGAGCACGGTCAACAAGGCGACAAGTGAGGATCTCATTGTCAGAAGCCTTGCCTTCACGCTTTGTGAAACCGCCAGGGAAACGACCTGCAGCGGCATATTGTTCGCGATACTCCACCTGAAGTGGCATGAAATCTGTTCCTGGAACAGCATCTTTTGCGGCACAAACAGTGGCCAGGAGCACAGTGTTACCCATACGGAGGGTACAGCTACCATCGGCTTGTTTTGCCAATTTTCCTGTCTCAATTGTGATGGTACGACCATCAGCCAATGTGAGAGTTTTCTGAATTACGTTCATCTAAAATTTATTTATTACATCAAAAAATATTGTTTCGTTTTATCTGTGCCTGCTAGGAAGGTCTGGTTTTGGGACTTCTTCCTCAGCATAGTCAAGCTTTACTACGATAACGCGGATGACTTGGTCGTCGGTATCGTTATTGATCTTTGCCACATGCCAATCGTAAGGAAAGAAGAGTACGAACTTGTCGTGAGCAGGTTCAAAGTACTTTGTCTTGTCTTTCTCGTAGGCGTAGTGGATAACGTCTGGACGATATATCGTGTTAGGCTTGCTCGTCTCGTGATCGAGTATGGCGAAACGCTCAGTGCCTTTCACAACCCATTGGAAATCAATGTGATGATAATGGCTCTCCGATCTGCGCTTAGCCTCTGGCTCGTTGTTTGAATCCTCTACACTGACAACGAGGTTCGTGCCCTCAATAGGGTGCTTGCCTTTCTCAATAGTGTGCAGATCGTGTGTTCCAAGCCACTTGAACATGGCGTCCCACTGCTGCGGATTCTTATGATACTGAGTGTAAAACTCAACGATGTTCACGGTCTCGTCAGGCGAAGCTGCGTTGAAACCATTGCGCCACTTGCCCTTCCTTGTCCATTTCTTTGCGGTCTTTTCGAGCTTCTTGTCAGTGCAAGGCTTCGTGTAAATCTGTGCAGAAGCGGCAGAGAATGGTAAAAGTAACGCTGCTATTATATATAATAATGTGTACTTCATTGAGTTTCTGTCAGGACATCTTGTTCCCTATATTATGGAATCCTAATAAGATTCTTCCTTTGAAGGGAATTTCTTTTCCTTAACGTCTGTGATGTAGGAGCCGATAGCGTCGGTCATGATTGCATTGAGGTCGGCATAACGACGAAGGAACTTAGGCGAAAAGCCTTTTGTCATTCCGAGCATATCAGCAACTACGAGCACTTGGCCGTCAGTGTCTGGGCCCGCGCCAATGCCGATTGTTGGGCAAGAAACGGCTTTTGTAACCTTGGCAGCCAGTTCTGCAGGCACCTTTTCGAGCACGATTCCGAAGCAACCAGCCTGGTCAAGGAGGATTGCGTCTTCGATAAGCTTCTGTGCTTCAGCTTCTTCCTTTGCACGAACGGCGTATGTTCCGAACTTGTTGATACTCTGTGGAGTGAGGCCGAGATGTCCCATCACAGGAATACCAGCGTCAAGAATGCCGCGCACAGCGTCAAGGATCTCAATGCCGCCTTCTAGTTTCAATGCGTCGCAGCCGCTTTCCTTCATTATCTGGATGGCGTTCTTTACAGCTTCCTTGCGGTCAACCTGATAAGATCCGAAAGGCATGTCGCAGATTACGAGAGCGCGTTTCGCAGCGTTTGTAACAGACTTTGCATGGTAGATCATTTGCTCTACCGTGATAGGTAGCGTAGTTGCGTTACCTGCCATCACATTACTTGCAGAATCGCCGACGAGTATGCAGTCTATACCTGCTGCGTCAACAATGGATGCTATTGTATAATCGTATGAGGTAAGCATTGAGATCTTTTCTCCTCGCTGCTTCATCTCTTGAAGTCTATGTGTTGTGACTTTTCTTGTGTCACTAACTAAGTACTGTGCCACGATGTCTAATAATTATCAATTTGTTTATTTCCAATTAATTATTCTGCCATCTTGGTGTAAACCACCGCCATCTTGGTGACGTCTATAGCATTCTGACCACCAACAAGTTTTACAGAAGATAGCGACATTTCAGGAATAATGGATGTTATTTTTGTGCTTGAACTGCTGCTACTGTATCCGTAATAACTGTAACTTGA
Source organism: Prevotella sp. (assembly GCA_045616725.1). Taxonomy (GTDB): domain Bacteria; phylum Bacteroidota; class Bacteroidia; order Bacteroidales; family Bacteroidaceae; genus Prevotella. The sequence goes on from JAZLHI010000116.1 coordinate 8,486, forward strand.
TGTTTGTGCAACTGCAGTGGTGTTTACTGCCACAGGTACAATGGCAACCTTGTTCCAGTTCTCACTTGCCTTTCCTGACTTCTTGATGTTGTTCATGTAAGCAATCATACCGGCAAAATTGTCGAATGTGTATGAATGTGTGCTTGAAGTGTAAGCGGCAAGGAATGCAGTGCGACCATCAGTGAGCTTCTTTTCGTTGAAGAATGTCTGAACACTGTCTGCAGGAATCATGAGCACATACGATGGTGCGTTGTAGCTGTTACCCTCAAAGCCCTCGGAATTCATGCACTGAAGAGTCATCTTCGCTTTGCTGAGACTGTCCCTTTCGTGGTTTTCCATCACTTTTTCAACAGGAAGAGTCAGCTCGGTATAAAGGCCTGCAGGCGACTTGAGGTAAGTGTAATCGTCGCTGATAAGATTCTGGAGAGCTTCCTGGTTTGTCTCAATGCATGTAGTCTGGAGAACTTCGTCTGTACCGAAAATCGTAGTGTGACCTCTCAAATTGGTTGTGGTGTCATTTGCCCAATAACGGAAACCGATGTTAATACCCGTTCCAGAGATTGTGGCCATTGCACCTTCTCCATTGTCTATTGTGACATAAATGCCAGGGAATACTTTGTGTGCGAAAGTGTTGGAATTTTTAAAGGCACCATCCTTGTCTCGCTTGCTTTGGTAGTAGCGCTGCATGATGTAAGTGCCTAGGTTACTGTAGCTTACTCCGTCTCTTTCGTATGTCTCGTTGAGAGGAATCTTGAAGATGGCATTGTAGTCAGAGGAATTTACTGTAACGCTATCAATAGTCTGGTCAGCCATAGTGAATGTCATGGACTTCAGCGGCTTGGCATTGATGTCAACATATCCCTCCTTCCTTGGGTCGAAGTCAGAAAGGTAGGTCTTGCCATCAGGAATTGGCTTTGTCAGTTCATACACGTTAAGGTGCATAGGCTGAAGGGAATCGCCAATGATGTTTGTAGGCACTACATAGATGTATGATGAGTCGGATACGACCTGCTCAATGGCTATGTGGTTTTTGTCAGGAAGTTCGTCGTACTTCGGATTTGTGCTGCGGATGGAGTCGAGTTCAGGGAAGAAGTCTCCTTCCGGAATGAAGAACTGCGTGCTGTAACTTCCGCGTATGACAGAACCTGTGTCGTAATCCCTGATACAACCTAAGTTGGCTTTGGAGCTACGGCATTGTACGGCTCCAAGCATTTTTGTCTGTGATTGAATGAGGAATGTGTCTGCGTTGGCAATGAATCTGTCCATATTGCCTGCAAGTCCTGCACCAATGTCGTCTGTCGTTTCGTCGCAGGATGTTGTGCATAACAATGCAGCAACGAATATTAGAATGTAAGAAAATTTAAAGCGAATCATAGAATTTCATGTAAGCATCGGCTAAGTCAGCCTCGTCAACAGGTGTGTCAAGCAGTGGCTTTTCTGTCTTCTTTGCGTGTTCAATGAGTTCTGCGTCAACATCCTTGCCAGCCACGATTATGGCGTCAGAGTAGTCCATGGCAAGTTTCTCGAGTTCAATAAAATTGAATTCTTTAGAGTATGGCTTCAGTATAGATTGGCGGACACCCTTGAACTCTATTGTTTTCTTGAATTCCGGAGCAATGCCATTATGAAGCTCGTTCTTGAAAATGGAAGTCACTACCTTGGCCTCCTTGAAAGCAGGGTCTTCGCTGAACGAACGCTTTATGTACATAGGAACAAGTGCACTCATCCATCCTTGGCAATGGATGATATCTGGTGTCCAACGGAGTTTCTTGACTGTCTCAAGTACGCCGCGTGCAAAGAATACAGCGCGTTCTGCGTTGTCTTTGAATTCCTTTCCTTCTTCATCGAAAGCCATCTTGCGCTTTGCAAAGAAGTCGTCGTTGTCAATGAAATAAACCTGAATGCGAGTTTGTGGGATAGAAGCCACTTTGATGATGAGCGGATGGTCTGTTTCGTCGATAATAATCATTATGCGCGAAAGTCGTATGACCTCGTGGAGCTGACCTCTTCTCTCGTTGACATGTCCCCATTTTGGCATGAAAGAGCGAACCTCGCACCCTCCTTTTTCCTGGATGGCGCGGGCTACGTTTGTGCCGAGAATGGACATTTCCGATTCGTCAACGTAAGGAGTCATCTCCTGATTGATGTAGAGAACTTTCTTCACCGTAGAATGATTTTTGGCGTAGTATGTGTGATACACACCGTAGTTAAAAAGATAATTATCGGTGCAAAGGTAGCAAAAAAAGGCGAAAATGAGTCGCTTTTTTTGATGTTTTTATAAAAACACGTCACTTTAATGATTCTTTTTAACACTTTTTAGTTGTTATATCATAAAAAAGTAGTTACTTTGCAGCGCTTTTTAGTAATGTTACGTGCGTGCAAGTGTGTGCGAAGGTTGCGCTTTCATGGCTGTTTTGAATGCCATTCGTGGTGGTTCCAAATATTAAACTTGGAGGACTCGAAAAATTTCGTATACAAACACGAACCATTTTCGTATACAAACGCAAACCGTTTTCGTATACAAAATCGAATCGTTTTCTTCAGAGTTTTTATTCTGAATTCTCGGAAATGGCATTAGTACTCCTTGTGAAAGCGTACAAAAAGCATCTGGAAAGAAAATATACGGTGGAAACAGATACGTTCCGCCCTAATGAATAAACGAACAAAATGAAAGTAATCAACACGGTAGTAGATCTCCAGAACGCCCTTTTCGACGAGAGAAAGGCGGGCAAGAAGGTAGGTCTCGTGCCAACGATGGGCGCTCTTCATGAAGGTCACGCCTCATTAGTAAGACGCTCTGTAGCGGAAAACGATGTCACTGTGGTTTCGGTTTTCCTCAACCCGACGCAGTTCAACGACCCAAAAGATCTTGAGAGATACCCACGAACACTAGATGCCGACTGCGAGCTTCTTGAGGCTTGCGGCGCAACATACGTGTTCGCACCTTCAGTGAAGGAAATGTATCCGGTGGAGGACAAGCGCCAGTTTGAGTTTCCCCCGGTATCAACAGTCATGGAAGGCGCCCACCGTCCAGGTCACTTCAATGGTGTCTGCCAGGTGGTTAGCCGTCTGTTCTATATCTCAAAGCCAGACCGCGCCTATTTCGGCGAAAAGGATTTCCAGCAGATTGCCGTAGTGAAGGCGATGGTAAAGTACCTGAAGCTTGGCGTGGAGATCGTGGAATGTCCTATCATCCGCGAGGAAAACGGTCTTGCTCGCTCCTCACGCAACTCACTTCTTGCTGATGATGAGAAGGCTATTGCGCCAAAGATCTACGAGGCAATGAAGGGCAGTCTTGATTATGCGAAGAGCCATAACGTGAAGGAAACCCACGACTTTGTCGTTGAGACCATCAATGCTGTTGAAGGCCTTGAGGTGGAATACTACTCGATAGTAGATGGCGACACGCTGCTTGATGTTGACGACTGGAAAGTTGCATCTCACATAGTAGGCTGCATAACAGTATATTGTGGCAAGAAACCAATCCGACTTATTGACCATATTCGTTATATATAATTCGCAGCTAGCTGCGAGGCCAAAGGATAAAAGCTAAAGGCTAAATGCCTCAACTTAAGTTGAATAAAATGCAAATAGAAGTTTTGAAGAGCAAGCTGCACTGTGTAAAGGTGACGGAAGCCAACCTTAACTACATGGGCAGCATAACAATAGACGAGGATCTCATGGACGCGGCAAACCTTATTGCTGGCGAGAAGGTGTCTATCGTGAACAATAACAACGGCGAACGCATTGAGACCTACATCATCAAGGGTGAGCGTGGCTCTGGCTGCATCTGCCTTAACGGTGCTGCTGCAAGGAAATGCCAGGTGGGCGACGTGGTAATCATCATGTCGTACGCCCTCATGGACTTCGAGGAAGCTAAGACTTTCAAGCCATGGGTGGTGTTCCCAGAGGACAATAGAGTTGTAAAATAAATTGCGATTGTTTTGAAGAAGAAATTATTTTCTTGGCTATTATATAAGGTTATGGGCTGGAAGACGGAACTCTCCGTTGAATTTCCAGACAAATACATCCTTGCTCTCGCTCCACATACCAGCAACTGGGACTTCATTCTTGGTGAACTTTTCTGCTTGGCGGAAGATGTAAGGATAGGTTTCATGATGAAGAAAGACTGGTTCTTCTGGCCCCTCGGGCCGATATTCCGTGCTCTTGGCGGCATTCCTGTCAATAGGACAAAGAACACAAGCCTTACGCAAGCCATTGCTAATGCTGCTATCGAGGCTGACAAGTTTGCACTCTGCATAACGCCCGAGGGCACTCGAAAGGCGGTAAAAGACTGGAAGAAAGGATTTTATTATATAGCCTATAACGCTAATATACCGATTCTTCTTATCTCTGCCGACTATGAAAAGAAACTGATACGCTGCACAAAACAGATTATTCCATCCGGCGATTTCGACAAGGATATCGTGGATATCAAGGCGTATTATCAAGGCGTGAAAGGAAAGAAACCTGATAATTTCATCTGCGAATAACATTTATCCCTGAATGCGAATAAGACTTCTACTATATATGGCAACTCTGCTTCTGATTGCTTCCTGTAGCACTCAGAAGCAGTTTGTCGTTACTAAGCCATCTTACCACAAGGGTTATCCTCAGTATGAAGGCCCGGCGTGGGTGAAGAATGACTCAAGGCCGTTCAACATTACGAAAGGTCTTGATAACAAGCATGTTGCGGTAACGGCAAGTCACGGTCGCTATTACAATAACAAGAAAGGCGAATGGGATTGGCAACGCCCTTACATGAATGGCACTCGCGAAGACCTCTTCACCAGCACAATCGTTGTTCCTTACCTCATTCCGATGCTCGAGAATGCTGGTGCGAACGTGTTTACTGCACGTGAACGTGACAGTCAGGCAGACGAAGCGATAGTGGATGATGGCAAGGAGTTCAATATCTTCGACTCATGGGTAAAATGTCCGACGCCAGGATTTGCTGACAAGGCTACCACATATGATGACAACTATCATCCTTTCTCGGTAGGAACTACCAAGATGGCGAAGACAAACAAAAAGAAGAAGTGCGAACTTCAGTTTGTTCCTCACTTCACGAAGAGCGGGGGTTATGCCGTATATGTAGCTTATCCGAAGTACAAAGACCAGAACATTCCCGACGCAAAATACACAGTTGTCCATGGCGGTACGGCTACTGAATTTACCGTAAACCAGACGATGGGACAAGGCACTTGGGTGTATCTTGGCACATTCCGCTTTGAAGCTGGCAGACCTGAGCGCAACTATGTGACGCTATCTAACCAGAGCAAATATAAGGGCTACGTTACTGCCAATGCCGTTCGCTTTGGTGGAGGTAAGGGGAGGGTAAGGCGTGGCGGTACTGTTAGCGGTGAACTGCGTAGCGTTGAGGCTGCAAGATACAGTGCACAGTGGTATGGAGCGCCAGATAAGGTGTGGAATACTTTCAAGCATGAGAACGACTACAACGATGATATTCGCACCCGTCCTTCCATGGCAAACTGGGTGGCTGGCGGCTCTTGCTTCAATCCAAAGGAGGACGGACTGAACGTGCCGCTGGAGCTGGCACTCGCAGTTCATAGCGATGCAGGCAAAACTTCTGACTCTTCCTATATTGGTACGCTGGGCATTTGCACTACAGACCATAACGGCGGCAAGCTCGGAAGCGGTGCGCCACGAAGCATCTCCAAGACGTTTGCCACAAGCCTGGAGCAGAACATTAAGAAGGATGTCACGAACCGTTATGGCAATTGGCGTTCACGTGGTACATGGGATAAGAACTATGGTGAGTCGCGAATCCCGGAAATGCCATCTGCTATCATAGAGATGCTATCTCATGAGAACCCTGCTGACATGAAGATGGGGCATGATCCGGAGTTCAAATTCACTATTGCTCGCAGCATGTACAAGACCATTCTTCGTTTCCTTTCCAATCAGCATGGACAGAATGCCGTTGTCCAACCGTTACCTCCCGCAAACCTTGCAACCTTCCTTAATAAGAATGGCAAGCTTCAAGTGCAGTGGCAAACACAGAAAGACAGTACAGAACCATCGTCGGATCCTAAAGGCTTCATATTATATATAGCCATCAACGGTGGCGATTTCGATAACGGACAGATTGTCAAAGGCAATGCTGTGGCAATCTCTCCGCAGCCTAATGCAACCTATCGCTTCAAGGTTACTGCCTTCAACGATGGTGGCGAAAGCATGCCAGCGATAGTAGAAGCCCCCTAAATTATTGTAACGTTATGAATGAAATTAACGTTATGAACGAAAACTTTAAAACAATAACCATGCAACTCATCCAAGCCAACGAGCGCGGCACACGCTCTATCGCTGTCACAGAGCAGCACTTCCTTACACTTCAGAAATATTCTCTCCTCAGAAACCTTGTTGATAGCAGCGGTTTCATAGATGATGGCGTCCTCGAAAGATTGCAGCTTAACCTTCGTTCTCTCCTTGAATCTGCACCAAAGGAAGAGCAGAAGGAACTTATGAGCCTTGCTTTCGACGTAATCTTCAACCTCAACATGAAGGCTTTCGGTCTCCATCAGTTGCTTCTTGCATACGTGGAGTGGGAGAGCACACAAACCGATATCACTAACGATTAAACAAAACCACTGTTCCCAGCGCTTCTCCGCTGGGCTCAACTTTATGCGAATAGACATTATATCAGTACTTCCGGAAATCCTGGATAGCTTCATGACAAACTCTATTCTCGGTCGTGCGCAGAAGAAAGGACTTGCGGAGATTCACCTTCATAATCTTCGCGACTACACGCTTGACAAGTGGAAGCGTGTGGATGACTATGCTTACGGCGGACAAGCTGGCATGGTTATGCAGTGCGAGCCTATTGACCGTTGCATAACTGCCTTGAAGGCAGAGCGCGAATACGATGAAGTTATCTTCACTTCTCCTGATGGCGAGCAGTTCAATCAGCCTATTGCCAACGAGATGTCAATGCTCAACAACATCATCATCCTATGTGGTCATTACAAGGGCATTGACCAGCGCATCCGCGATCATCTCATCACTCGTGAGATTTCCATCGGCGACTATGTTCTTACCGGTGGCGAACTCGCTGCTGCCGTTATGACAGATGCTATTGTGCGCATCATTCCTGGCGTGATAACCGATGAACAAAGCGCGCTCTCCGACTGCTTCCAGGACAATCTTCTCTCTGCTCCTATCTACACTCGCCCTGCGGATTACAAGGGTTGGAAGGTGCCAGACATCCTTCTTTCCGGTCACGAAGCAAAGATTCGCAACTGGGAAATGGACCAAGCTATCGAGCGCACCCAGTGTCTCCGTCCGGATTTGTTGAAGTAAATTGTAAATAGTAAATTGTCAAATTGTAAATATAACTCATGACTAACCTAAAAACACAAACACTCAAAGACGAGGTAACGGCTTGTCTTAATGATAACATTCTCTCGTTCTGGCTAAGGATGCAGGACGAGGAAAACGGCGGCTTCTACGGTCAGATGACTGGCGAAGGCACTCTTGTAAAGACTGCAAACAAGGGCGGAATCCTGAATGCACGTATCCTTTGGGCTTTCTCTGCTGCCTATCGCGCTACCCATAACCCCGAGTATCTCACTGCTGCCACTCGTGCCAAGGACTATATCCTTCAGTATTTCATCGACAAGGAGTTCGGCGGAACATACTGGGAACTCGACTGCAAGGGCAATCCTGTTGATACAAAGAAGCAGTTTTATGCCATCGGTTTCACTATCTACGGACTTAGCGAATATGTTCGTGCCGTGCGTACTCTTGGCACAAAGACAGAAGATGAGGCTGAGGCTCTCGAGGCTGCCATTGCTCTTTTTGATGTCATCGAGGAGCATTCGTTCGACAAGGAGTACAACGGCTATATCGAGGCTTGCACTCGCGAATGGCAACCTATAGAAGACATGCGCCTTTCCGACCTCGACGAAAACTATCCGAAGTCGCAGAACACTCACCTTCACATCATCGAACCTTACGCAAATCTCTACCGCGTGTGGAAGGATGAGCGCTTGGAAAAGGCTCTTCGCAACCTCATTTTCATCTTTACGGACAAGATTCTCAATCCTGAAACTCATCATCTCGACCTCTTCTTCGAGAACGATTGGACTCGTGGCGCCGGTCAACTTGAGAGCTACGGCCACGACATAGAGTGCTCTTGGCTCATGCACGAGGCAGCTCTTGTTCTTGGTGACAAGGATGTTCTTGCAAAGGTAGAGCCTGTCGTTCAGGAAGTTGCAAAGGCTTCAGAGAAGGGACTCAATGCCAACGGCTCAATGATTCATGAAGCTAATCTTACAAAGGGAACCCTGGATGCCGACCTTCACTGGTGGGTACAGGCTGAGACTGTTGTAGGCTTTGCCAACATCTACCAGTATTTCGGCGACGAATCTGCACTGAACAAGGCTATAAAGTGCTGGCAATACATAAAGGACAATCTCATTGATCGTGAGAATGGCGAGTGGCACTGGAGCGTTCGTCGCGACGGAACTCTCAACACTACCGACGACAAGGCCGGCTTCTGGAAGTGTCCTTACCACAACTCCCGCATGTGCATTGAGATTATGGAACGATTCTAGGGGTTACGAAATCGCTGACCAATCTACGATAGACTTCTTTAGCTCTTGAAGTCTGCGTTTTATTAGGGCGTGTTCCGGTAGCGCAAGCTGCGGATCACGCTCTATTATTTTGCGCGCTTCGTCACGGGCGAGCTGGATGAGTTCGCCGTCGCGTGCTATGTTTGCTATCTTTAGGTCGAAAGCCATGCCGCTCTGCTGTGTTCCTTCAAGGTCACCGGGACCGCGAAGCTTCAGGTCTGCTTCGGCAATGCGGAAACCGTCGTTCGATTCGCACATTATGTCCAGTCGCTTGCGGGTTTCGTTGCCTACCTCTCTCTTGGAAATCAGTATGCAATACGACTGCGAGGCGCCACGACCAACTCGACCGCGAAGCTGATGGAGCTGCGACAAGCCGAAGCGCTCTGAGTTGAATATCAGCATGACGGAAGCGTTCGGTACATTCACGCCAACCTCAATAACCGTTGTAGCAACGAGAATCTGCGTCTCTCCTGACACGAACTTCTGCATCTCCGCGTCCTTGTCGGCCGACTTCATCTGTCCGTGAACCTTGCTTATCTTGTATTCTGGGAAGATTCCGAGCAGACGGTTGTAGCCCTCTTCCAGGTTCTTCAGGTCGAGAGCCTTGCTTTCCTGAATGAGCGGGAACACGATATACACCTGCCTACCTTCCTCTATCTGGTAGCGGATGCCTTCGTAAACCGACGCAAGCTGGTCCTCGTATTTGTGGAGAGTCTTTATCGGTTTGCGGCCAGGAGGAAGTTCGTCTATGACACTCACGTCGAGGTCACCATAGATCGTCATTGCTAGAGTGCGAGGGATAGGCGTTGCCGTCATCACGAGAACGTGTGGCGGATTGATGTTCTTGCCCCAAAGCTTCGCCCTTTGTGCCACGCCAAAGCGGTGTTGTTCGTCAACAACCACCATGCCGAGGTTTGAGAATTGCACCGTATCTTCCATCACTGCGTGAGTTCCCACGAGAATGTTCACCTTGCCAGTCACAAGGTCTTCCAGTATCTGCTTACGCTTCTTTCCCTTCACGATTCCCGTGAGCAGTTCCACCTGCAGCGGAATGTCACCAAGAAACTCCTTGATAGTTGCAAGATGCTGTTCTGCAAGGATTTCCGTTGGCGCAATGATACAAGCCTGGAAACCGTTGTCTATTGCAAGGAGCATAGACATGAGTGCCACGAGAGTCTTGCCCGAACCGACATCGCCTTGCAGCAATCGGTTCATCTGTCTGCCCGAAGAAATGTCATTCTTCACGTCGTGGATCACGCGTTTCTGCGCATTTGTCAGTTGGAAAGGCAAGTGATTGAAATAGAAGCCGTTGAACATCTCGCCAACCTTCGGCATCAGATAGCCACGATACTTCTGGCGATGCTCCGTAGCATAGCGCAGGATGTTTATCTGTACATAGAACAGCTCCTCGAACTTCAGTCTTCTGGTAGCGGCAGCCACTTCTTCCGTAGTCTTCGGATAGTGGATTTTGCGCAAAGCGTCGTTACGACTTATCAGGTGAAGGTTCTGGACGATGAACGAAGGCAGCGTTTCCTTGAAAGGTTCCACGAGCGTTCCCAGCAGCTTCTTCACTATCTTTTCTATCGTTCGCGAAGTGAAGTAGCCCTTCTTCATCTTTTCCGTCGTGTGATAATGCGGCTGCATACCCATCTCCGAAAGGTTAACCTTGTCGGCTTCCTCTATCTCCGGATGTGCAAACTGCGGCACGCCCTTGAACATCGTAGGCTTGCCGAAAAGGATATACTTCGTGTTCACCTTCAGCCCCTTCGTAGGGTCGAAGCGTCTCACGAACCACACAACCTCCGCAAAGCCGTAGCCATCGTAGAATCTTCCCACGATGCGCGTCTTTCCCCTCACATCCTTTATCTTCTCGAAGGCAAGAAACTCGCCACACACCTGTATGAACGGCATTCCGTCGTGAATGTCGTTTGTATGGTAAATCTGGCTGCGGTCCTCGTAGCGGTATGGAAAGTACTCCAATAGGTCGCCGAAGGATTCCAAGCCAAGCTCCTTTTTCAGAGTCTCAGCCCTCTGAGGCCCAACGCCTTGAAGGTATGTCAGTGAAGTTGTAAACATAGAATGCAGCTGCAAAGGTACGAATAAGCGAGAAGAATACAAAATAAAAACGACATTTTTATTTTTATTCTCGAGCGAGAGTATTTTAGGCGAAGTCAGATACTTCCATTCATCATTCCCCATTCCACTCCCAGTTCCTTTAGTAGTTTGGTGGTGTAGGTGTTGGAGATTGGCACACGTTGCAGGGTGGAGTTGGGGAGTTGGTAGGCTAGGAGAGAGTGGAGCTTTGCTACGGTTTGCGGGTCCTGCTTAGCTTTTTCCATGGCTTCCATGAAGTCGGAATCGGTGACGATCGATATGTTGTTGCCAGCGGAGTTCTGCTTGCTGACGATGTCACTGACGGAGGTTGGCTTGCTGTTGAAAGGATGAAATATGAGGCTTGTGTCCGAAATGGACATGAGCTTCGTGATTGCCTTTGCGGTAATGTCAACTGGAGAGAGATCGAAAGTGAGGTCTTTCATGCTTTCCGGTACGCAGCCGAGCATAGAAATGGCTTGCAATGCTGAGTAGAAGGCATTGCTTTCCGGGTTGGCTTGGAACTGTCCGTCTGTGCTTCTCGCCCCAAGATTGCCCACTCTCATAATCCTTGCGCTGAGCCCTTTCTGGCATACAGCGTCAAGGATTAAGCCTTCAGCGATGATCTTTGACTTAATGTATTCGTTGAAGTCCACGCTCTGACCGATGTTGTAGTCGCGCTCCGAGAGCGTTAGTCCTTCGGCAATGCGTTGTCTGCTTGCTACTCCGGCTACGCTGATGGTGGAAACGTGCACGAGATGACTTTGCGTGCGGAGGCAGAAGTCAATGAGTCTTCTTACCGTCTGCACGTTTGCTTCCATGATGCTGCCGTCGGAAGCGAAGTGCTTCACGTTGGCGAGGCAGTTGATGATGAGAGATTTGACCCCCTCCGACTCCCCCTCAGGGTGGAGGGAAGTACAAATGTCAAAGTCAAGGTTAATGTCAGAGTCAAAGTCTACAACCTTCAATCTCTGTGAGTCAAGGTCGTAGTCAAGGTCTGAGTCAAAATAATATTTGTATGTTTCTTTCAGACGTGTGGCGGGGGCCTTGCCATCTTTTCGTCTAACAGGGCATACGATATGCTTGACGTTTGGGTCAGTGAGCAGTTCCTGAAGGATATGAATGCCAAGGAAACCTGTAGAGCCGAGGAGGATGACCTTTTTTAATGCAGAATGCAGAATGCAGAATTCAGAATTGGGCTGCGCTTTGTCGTCGGTTTTTGAATTATTCTGCATTCTGCATTCTGCATTCTGCATTTCTTTCAGTTCTGCATTATTTAAAGCTCTCGGCGTCTTATGTTTGAACAGGTCGTTCAATGCAATCTTTACGCCTTGCCTTTCCAACTCAACGACAACGCCGATGGCATTGAGGGAAGTGCCGCCGATAGTGAAGAAATCGTCGTTTGCACCGACACGTTCCAAGCCGAGAACCCTTGCGAAGGCAGCGGCTATCTGTTGTTCGAGGCCTTCTTCCGGCTGGATGTATTCCACATTGCCAGTAAACTTTGGCGTAGGCAATCTTTTGGCATCCACCTTTCCGCTCTGAGTAAGTGGCATCTTTGTGAGTTGCATGTAGGCATCGGGAACCTTGTAGTCGCTGAGCAATCCTGAGAGAAACGCCTTCATCTCCTTTGCACTAATCTCTCCGTCAGCCACGTAATAGGCGCAGAGATGCGTGTCGCCAGCAGCCTTGAACGGTCTTACGGTCTGCATGAGAACCTTCGGATGTTCAGCCATGCGAGCCTCTATCTCGGCAGGTTCCACGCGGAAGCCGCGAATCTTCAGCTGAGAGTCGGTGCGACCAATGTACTCCAGTTCTCCGCGTTCGTTCCATCTTGCGAGGTCGCCAGTCCTGTATACTTTCTTGCCGAAAGGAGCAACGACGAACTTCTTGTCTGTCAATGCCTTGTCGTTGACGTAGCCTTCCGCCATCTGAACACCAGAGAGACATAGCTCTCCCGTCATTCCCTTAGGCAGAAGCTGTAGGCAATCGTCCAGGATATATGCCGAAGTGTTAGCCACAGGGCGACCTATAGGCAAGGTCTCGTACGCGCGATTCTTGTCTATGACGTGGTAAGTGGCATCCACGGTAAACTCCGTCGGACCGTAAGTGTTTATCAATTTGCAGCGGCATTCGGGCGCAACGGTCATGCGTTCGCCTCCAACAACGAGGTAATCCATCGGCAGATCAGGGTATCTCTGCAGCAGCATCTGTCCGAGTTGCGTGGTGAAGCAGCCGCCGGTAATGCCGTTCTGGACGATGAAATCGCGTATCCTGTCGATGTCGCGGCGTATCTCTTCCGGCATTATGTATAATGTACCGCCAACTGTAAGCACTGGATAAAGGTCTTCTATCGATGCGTCGAAGGCAAAGTCGGAGTGGCAACAGATTCGGCTCCTCTCCGAAAGCCCCCATTCTTTTGCAATGAACTGTATGAGGTTAGCCTTCGCCCTGTGCGAAACCATCACGCCTTTCGGTGAGCCTGTGGAGCCGGAAGTGTAGATTATGTAATGGGATGTTCCTACAATCTCAGCGGCAATGCGATGGGCAAGGAATGTGGCATTGCGCTCCGTTGTATTGCATATGCTATCGCCCTCCATAATCGTGCCTTTTGACCTGAGCTGTTCGGCTATCGCGTAGCTTTCCGCGAGCAGTTCGGCGTAGGTTGTTTGCCTTTTGGAATCATGGTCAAAGTCAGAGTCAAGGTCAAAGTCAGGGGTGGGTCTGTCAACGACTGCGATGGCATCGGGAGTCTTCTGCGCTTGTCTGCGGAAAAGTGATAGGAAAGTGTCATCGGGATTGAAGTCCATAGCTTCACCTTGTCCCAATTCCATGAGAAGAGCAGCGTCCTTTTCGTTTGTGAGCGAGATGCTCTTCAGCGGCTCCGTAGGGTGGAGCATCATCCTTTGTGCCACGAGTCTTATGCTCCTTGCCACTTGTGAGACCACGGCCTCTGTGTTCAACGCCTCGCTTGACTGGCATCTAATCTCGTAGTCTTCGCCCTTCAGGTATATCTCCACGCCGAGATTGTCGTCAACGGACGGGCGGCAGGGCTGAATGGCAGGTAAAGCAGTTCCGTTTTCCATGACGAGACATTCACGCATGCGCTCCCAACCGAGGAAATTAAAGTAGGCTGCAGGTCTCATACCAGTCTCTTTGCAGAACTCAGCCATAGTGAAATGCTTGCTGCGGCGAAGGGCAAAAAGGTGCTCCTTGTGGAGGTCTTTCATGAGTGCAAGGCTGTCATTGCTCCAGTTTATGCGGGCAAGCATGGGCACAGACCTTACGAACATCCCGACAACGTTCCGTAGTATGCGCTTCGTGCGACCATGGCTCATCGTATAGAAGCCCATGTCGTTCAGTCGTGTGAGGCGCGACATAACCACACAGAAGGTAGCCATGAAGAAGTCATTAGCCGTTACACCGTGCTCTTTACACCAAGTGTCAACAGTGCTCTTGTCCATCGTCTCAGAACATCTCACTTGTCTTCCGCTGCGCTTGTCTGTCTGAATGCTGATATCGGCGAAGGGAAAGCCTTCCCCAAACCACTTCTCGGTAGGGAGGGAACCATTTGACATGCTTTTGTGGGTAATACTGTCAGCAAGACTATTGGAAGTCTCTCCCCCTACTGGGGGGAACTGGAAGGGGGCTAGTCGGGCTGTCAACTGAAACAGCATGTTCAGCGACCAGCCGTCGCAGATTATGTGGTGAATGTCTGTGATGAGATATCGTGAGCTCTCCGTTTTGCAGAAGGATATTCGCGCCAAAGGTTCCTTGTCGAAGAGGTTGAACGGACGAATCATGCCCTGCTTCTTGTAGTTGGCGAAGTCGGCTTCGCTCATTTCAAGTCGCTCTATCTCAATCAGTTTCGGCTCGGAGATAAATTGCAACGGCGAACCATCGTCGCTCGTCACGAAGCGTGTGAACACAGTACTTAATCCACTAATCCTCTCTCTCATAACAGCGCAGAGCATTTCCGCGTCCACGTCGGAAGGAATCTCCACCAATACAGGAAGATTGTATTGCGTGGAGTCAGGATTCTTCAGGAAATGAAGGAAGATTCCTACCTGCGGTTTCGTTAGTGGATATGTGGGTGTGTTCTGCATTACGGGGGACAAAGTTACGATTAAGTAAGTGAAATACCAAATTTTAATTTGATTATTTGACTTTCTCCTTCGGACTGCCGACCTTCGGTTCTGAACGTGAGTACCTAAAACGATAGGGATGAGCGAAAAGAATACAAAAAGAGGGCGTGTCAAAATGAATGACACGCCCTCTTTATCCTAATTAGAATTTGTAGTCTGTAGCGTCATAAGCCTCCCTTTTAGGGAGTTCGGAGGGTATTTACTTCTTGATCACCTTAACACCATTCTTGATCATGATGCCGCGGAATGTATCTCCGTCAACCTTCTGACCACGGATGTTGTAAACGTTGCCGTTAGCCTTGTCGGCAGCAGCACCCTTGATGCCTGTAGCCTCTGTGAACTCTGCCTTGATGACATCGCCAGCGAGGTCAAAGATAGTGATGCAGTATGTCACACCTTCCTCAACAGCGAATGTGTAAGTTGCAGTGTAAGTAGTCAGGTTGTAGTCTGAAGTAACTACTTCACCGTCATACTTAGGACCTTCAGTCTGGAAGTATGGATCCCACCAACCATCTGTACCGATGTGGAGTTCAGTGTCTGCAGCAGTCTTGATAGCAAGCTTACCATCCTTCTCAGCAGTGAATGTGTAGTGAGTAGCACCATTGCTTGGAGCCTTGCCGTCAACACCCCAAGTCCATTCAGGATTCTCGTTGAGGTTTACTGGCTTTTCGATAGTACCTACAGGTTCCTCAAGGTCTTCCTCTGATGGCTCAGAGAGAGCAACGTCGAATGTGCCCTGACCCATTGTTACAACGTAGTACTGAACGCCTGGCTTTGCAACCCATGCAACAGCTACTGGAGTTGGAGCACCCCAGCCGAAGTCGTCGAAGAAATCATCATCGCCACCGATGCCGTCGTCAGCACCGCCGAGCTGGATGATTTGCATCTCAACTTCCTCAGCGCCTTCAAGCATGTCGAAGTTGTTGTCGAACAAGAAGTTGCCAGTTGCTACGTGGAATGTAGTAGCGTCAGCCATTGCGCCCTCACCAGGAGTGAGAGTAACCTTGACAGGAGCCTCTGTATTGTTGATGAATGTGTAGAAGTTAGGAGCCTCGTTCTCTATGAAGTCCATGCCGTAAGTCTTGCCATCCTCGAGAGCGATAGGCTCTGCGTATGTACCTGTAGGGAGCTCTTCTTCGCCACCGCCTTCGCCGTAGATGAATTTGTAAGTTGTGATTTCACCATCGCGGATAACGTCAAAGCCTTCAGAATGAGCCTCTGCTACCATTACTTCAACCTCTGTACCTGGTTCAAGTTCTTCAAGACCGAAGAGAGAGAAGTAGTCGTCTATTACATTGAATGTGAATGTGCCAGAAGCAGTTATATTCATTGAACCTGTAAAGAGGTCAAAGAGAGCCTCAGAATCAGTGATACCCATTTCCTGTTCGTAAAGTGCCTTGACTTCAGGAACGAGAACAGCATAAGTATATACAGCCTCATCGTTAGAAGGAGTGATAGTTACGTTGAGACCGTCGTTTGTGATCTCGAATGTAGCTGGTTCCTTCTCTGGTTCCTTCTCCTGAACGTAGATGTTAACGTATGCCTGCTTCTCGCCGTCTTCTGTAGTAACGACAACAGCAGCCTTGCCGTAGCCGACAAGTGTTACGAGACCTTCCTCGCAAGTAACAACCTCAGAATCCTGGAGAACTTCCCAAGTTACCTTCTTGTTAGTAGCGTTCTCTGGAGTTACAATAGCAGTGAACTGGTAAGATTCGCCCAAGTTTTCAAAGATGAATGTCTGACCGTTAGCAACCTCATTGCCTGGATCAAGGATAGAAACGCTTTCTACAGGAATAACCTCGTCTTCGCTCGCAGAAGTGATGATGAGAGAAGTGATGAAGAGGTTTGTGCCAGTCTGGCCGCGAGTCAGATTGATTGACTTAGCGCCAGCCATTTCCTCTGTTACCACCAATTCAATAGTTGTAGGATCTGCACCCGGGTTCTCACCAGCAGCGTTGATGTTAGGGAACTCTGGATTAGCACCGATTTCAGCAGTAGCATCATTGTCGAAGATGAGCAATGCAGTAGACTTCTTGCCCATTGCGTCCTTGTAGCGGAAAGCGGTCATTGCGATTACATCGCCAGCCTTGAGAGCCTGGGTAGGAGTAACCTTGATGTAAACCCCATCTTTTGAACCATCGCCGAGGTTAGCCTTCTTACCGTTGAGGCAGAGAGTCAAGTAATCAGCCTGTGGATAGTTGATGCGATCGTTCTTGTCACCACCAGTACACTCTACAGTACCAGCCTCAGCTGTGTAGTCAGCAGAGTTTTCTGTGTTAGCCCACTTGAAGATAGTTACAGCTTCGTCAGCAGGAGCAGCTTCCTCAAATTCAGCCTTGATAACCTCGCCATCATTACCCTTTGTGAGGTCGAAGATAGTGATGCAGTAAGTTACGCCTTCCTCAACAGCGAATGTGTAAGCTGCAGTGTAATCAGCCCAGTTAGTTACCTTCTTGATTTCACCAGTGTACTGAGGACCGCCAGTGTTTACGAATGGATCGTACCAGCCATCCTCACCAACATAGAGATCCTCATTGCAGTTAGAGATAGTGAGGTTACCATCCTTCTCTGCTGTGTAAGTATAGTGAGTTGCAGAACCAGGAACCTTTCCGTCAGTACCCCAAGTCCATGTTGGAGTCTCGTTGAGGTTGATAGGGTTAGTCATAGTACCAACCTTCTCGCCTGTCTCTGCCTCAGAGAGAGCAACATTGAATTTACCAACGCCCTGGCACATGATGTAGTACTTAACACCAGCCTTAGCGTTCCAGTAAGAAGAAATAGTGAAGTTGCCGAAGCCTATGCCGAAGCCATCTTCGCCATCTTCGCCGCCTTCTTCACCGCCTGCAGGAACCATTTCTGTTGTAATGTCATCCTCACCGAGCATTACTGCGTCTGCAAAATCGTTGCCCTGATCGTCGAACATGAAGTTGCCAGTCATTACGCCGAAGCCACCGCCAGGGTTAGAACCAGGAGTAGTAGTGAGAGTGATCTTCACGTCTTCAGCAGACTCGAATGTGTAGTAGTTGAACTGACCGCCAGTCTTGTCAGCGTTCATGCCGTAAGTCTTGCCGTCCTCGAGAGCAACAGGAGCTGCGTAAGTACCGTAAACAGTATCGTCAGCAGGAGTATCTGCTGTGATTTCCTCGATAGTGGCAGTGAGGATCTGGAGTTCGCCCTCTACGTCACCGAAGTCACCAGAGAGGATTACCTTATCGCCAGCCTTGAGAGCTGTCTGACCTTCCTTATAGAGAGCTTCAACTACCTTTACAGTAGCATCGCCTTCAGCGTCAGCGAGAGTGAATGTAACCTTGCCGTCAGCATCTGCTGCAACTGCAGAGACAACACCCTGGAAGTAGCGGAGCTTAGGGAAGTACATAGAGAACTCGTGAGTTGGGTCTGTGCCGAACGTAGTGTTCTTAGGCATGATAGTGTGGATAGAGTTGAGGTCTGCCATAGTGAATGGACGGTACTCATCCCATTCCTCA
>JAZLHI010000117.1:0-3417 GCA_045616725.1 Prevotella sp.
TCGTTGCATGCCTGTAGGACGCATGTTGTCTCTCCACGATTCTCTATAGTTCGCGGCATCGTTGTTGACGTTGTTAGACATAGCAGAGACCATCAGACGCGACTGCTCAGAGAATCGAGTCACGAAAGCACGAGCCTGATAGCGGGCATCATCGTGCTTGCCAGTTGGCAGACCGCCAGCCAGTTCAATGTTGCCCAGCCAACCTATTTTATACTGCTTCTTCAGCGTTACGTTCAGGGTATATTCCTTCTCCGTCGAACGGGCACCGACCAGACGAGCGTCCAGTTCGTCCTGCTCAAAGACCTTCACCTGATCCACCGTATAGTGAGGCAGATTTTTCAGCAGCATCTCCGTGCCACCGCTGAGGAAGTCCTTGCCGTCCAACTGCAACACATCCACCTTACGACCGTTCACCTTTATCTCACCATTGCTATTTACCTCTACACCAGGCATCGCTTTCAGTACGTCCTCCAGCACGGAGCCATCAGGCAATGTGAAAGCATCGGCATTATAGACGATGGTGTCGCCCTTGTAGTACATCTGCACTCTGGTGGCTGTAACTACCACTTCACGCATACGCTTGCCGTCCACGATGATGTCGCCATCGGGGTCTTCCACGTACTGTTTCTCTGGCTTAGGCATCATACGCTTCAATCGAATGGTTTCGTCTATCTTGCTTCTGCGTCCCGTCTTGCCCACATGATAAGGCATCCGCAGAGGTTCATAGCCGTCGTAGCGCAATGTCAGTATATAGTCACCGGGACGTGCAGGAATCTCAAACCGATAGAAAGTATTAACTGACGCAAAACCGTGAGACACCAAGACGGATGCGAGAAACGCCTTGGTCGTATCGCTCTCGGCAACCAGTCGTATATCCTCCTGCTTGTCTTTAGGGATGTCCAACGATGTAAACGAGTCGATGAACTGGAACGAGAGTGTGATGTTCCTGCCTGTCCATGGTGGTGCTACAACTTTCGCAGTATCTAATTGTACATTGCGGTCGTGCAATACCAGCGTACCCAAGTCATCGGTGGTAGGCCTAATCCAAAGCGTATCATGTGCCACATGAGTTATTCGCATCAATATGTTTTGTTCCTCACAAGGTACAACGAACACACCTGCATTGCTGCAAGCTGCATGTTGGATGAGTGTGGTATCGGCTGCATGGAAGAGGGAAACTGTTGCGTAAGAGAGCAAAGTGCTGTCCTGCCCCATCACAGTGCCACGATATTGGATAAGTTGTTTGCGAAGTGCCTCAACATGGATTATGTTTTCATTCACAATGCATCGTATTGGGTAGTTTGCTGTGATTTGTCCCAATGCTTCAGGAATTGTTGCATCTGCGATGTCGGCTGTGATGATGAAGTTCTCCAAATCATTGTTGATGGCACATATCTGGTATTCATCTTGCATCAATGTCAATTGCTCCAAGACCTCAGGCAATGGTGTGTCTTGAAAGGAAACTGTGATGCGTTGGGCATACATCGAGACGCATACCCACAATGCTATAAACGGTATGAGAAGTCGCTTCATGACTATTTGCTTGTTTGTTCAATAATCAGGGTATTATCCTCACGACGAACATTAAGGCGTTCAAAGCCATTCAACAGATTCAAGACTTCGTCCAAAGGCTTTTTCTTGTTCCATTTCAGCAACATTCTTATTGCCTTTGTCTGCTCATCAGCAAATCGACTCTCAACCTTATAGTGCTGATCCATCTGCATCATGATAGAGTCGAGACGTACATCCTTGAAAAGTACGATGCTGTCTCCTACGGTCTTTATCTCTGGCTTTACAGTTGAAGGGTCTATCTTTGGTGTCTGTTCTGCTATCACCTCTTTGGTAGGTTCATTCCAACTACGAGTAAAGAAAGATATACGAACTACAGCATAGCTTAGTCCTGTAAGCACAAGGAATAATGCAATTGAAGCAGCAATCTTATTTATTTGCAAACGACTCTTTTTGTTGGAATTGAGCGGAACGACATTATGCACTGCACCTTCGTCAAGCTTCTCATCAAGGTATTTCTCATCAAGGTCGTAGGCATCAGTTTCGAAACTGCCAAACAACACACTGTATGATTTCCATTCTTCAGGGACATCTTTATTATTGGCAAAATAGTCAGACAATTCTTGTTCTTCTGCTTCTGTTGTCTGAGCTGACATGAACTTGTCAAGCAGTTCTTTGATATGTTTAATGTTATTATCCATTGTAGTGTTTATTTAATTGATTGATTAATGTTGCGCGAGCTCTGCTGAGTGTTCCTCTGACAGAAGACTCCGTAGTGCCAAGGATTGAGGCAATTTCCGAGTACGAGAGATTCTCAACATTTCGCATCCTCACAATCGCCTGTTGCTTGTTGGATAGAGAATGTATGGCTTGTTTCAGCAATAGTTGCTGTTCTTGCTCTTCCATAGTTCTCTGTGCATCCACGCTGTTCAGAGGTTCACTCATTGCCTCATCAAGCGAAATAATCCTTTTTCGCTTTCGCAGCATATCAATCGACACGCTTCGTACGACAACAGTAGCGAAATGGAGCATCTTGTCTGGATGCGGAATGTTGTTCCGTCGCATCCAGAGAATCGTCATCGTCTCCTGAACAGCATCTTCTGCATCATCAGGAGAGGACAAGTGGCACAATGCTGTTTTTAGTATCTGTGTCCTTATCTTGGTGACTGTTTCTGTAAATTCCTTCAGTTCCATTCTTGTTCCATTTTAGGTGGTTTTAATAATATATCGTAGAAAGCGTGATTTCGCTACAAAAATAATGAACATTTTCATAACAGACAATAAAAACAAAGAAAATCATCCATGCCTTTCTCCACCTTTTTTCTCTTAATAGTAGCAGACTTTATAGATTTTGTTTCTGATTGTATTGTGGATCGCCCTTCGGGCTCGACATCATAACCAAAATCTAAACCAAAATCAAAGAACCTATTTTTGCCCTATTGTTATATATTTTTCTTTATTGATATTTTTGCTCCCAGCGCTGGCGATTGCATAAATATGCATATACCTCAATACTCATAATCCACCAAGGACAGAGTCGAAAATACCGTTTTGCAAGTATCTGATTATCACGCCATATAGATATGCCCAAAAACGCACCCATATCTTACGGGCTGAAGACCCATATCTTCGGGCGATAAGACCCGCATCTTCGAGCCGTAAGATATGGGTCCGTTTGGCGTAAGATATGGGTGTGTCGGTCCTGACATGCTGATATGGTATAAATATGCGTTGGTTTTGCATATTCATACATATTGTCGTCGCCCGGGTATCTGATGGTGCCCGGACGGATGTCTTAATCAACTTTTTTCTTGTGGAGGAGGTAATCCAGGCATTCACGCATGATTTTCGCACCGCTGAGGTAGGTCAGGCCGCTGTAGAGCACTACGGCGACGGATATCTTGACAA
>JAZLHI010000118.1:0-18520 GCA_045616725.1 Prevotella sp.
TTCCTTTGCTTCTTGTACTACTTTCTGTCTATGTAAATCTTTCAAAGATCGCTTTCTTTTGCGCCTCAGGAAAAGCTTTCACTAACCTTTGATCCTTCATCGGAAGTGGGTGGTTTTCCGTTTTAGCGGGTGCAAAGGTAGAACTATTTCACGAACCACACAAGACTTTTACGGAAAAACTTCCGCAAAACGGCAATGTTTTGAGAAACATCAAATATGCTACGCGCGTGTACATTTTACTAAGTATTATATATTATGGGATAATTAGTAATTTTCAATTTAAAGCACAGGAGAGGTGTATTCTGCGCATGCCAAGAGCATTAAAGAACTCCCGCATCATTTTTTTGCGCGCAACTCTCCACCTCTCCGCAGGGAAAACAGAACATATTGATAGTCAACAGATTAACAGTTGCGTAGAGTTTCTCCAACTCTCCGCAACTCTCCGCAACTCTCCGCGGCGGATTTGAATTGCGTTGCCATTGATTGTTATGCGAATCTTTGGCACATAGTGAAAACATTCATTATGAACACATCTCAAGAAATGCATTTTTTCAGTCGCAAGTACCACAGTTTTGATGCGCAAGTGGCTGGATTATCAATAGTAAGTGCCACAATTATGGTGCGGAGAAAAGGAAAGTTACGAGCAATATTTCAAATTATAGCAACTATTTCTTGGTTGGTTCAAAATTATTTCTTAACTTTGCAATTAGTAAAAACAAAGAACTATGGAAATCGTATATATTATAATTGGAATTGTGGTGGGCAGCATCATTGGCTTTCTAATTACGAAAAGCAAGAGTGATGTTGTAACTGCGCGTGCCGACATACTTGAAGGTCAGCTAAACGAGAGCAAGTTGCAGAGCGAGAAGCAACTGTTAGAAACAAAAACGCAATACGAAAAACAACAGCATGAAGCTAAAGCGCAACACGAGAAGCAACTGCAAGAAGTTAAAGAGCAGAATGAAAAGCTACTCTCTGAAACCAAAGCTCAGCATGACAAACGATTGCAGGAGATGAAAGAGCAGCATGAGAAACAGTTGCTACAGACGAAGGAGCAGTATGGCAAACAGTTACAGGAGATGAAATCACAACAAGCTGAGCAAATGCAGATGCAGATGACACTCATAAAGGAACAAATGAATACGGCTTCTGAGAAAATTCTGCGTGAACGCTCGGAACAACTCAGCGAGAAGAACAAGGAGACACTAGCATCCATTCTAAATCCGCTGAAGGACGGTATTACGCAGATGAAGGATGCTGTGGAGAAGAGCGGCAAGGAGCATAGGGAAACCATGGTCAGACTGGATGCAACAATTAAAAACTCCATTGAGCAGAGTCGCGAGGTGGGCGAACGAGCCGACAAACTTGCACAAGCTCTCACCGGAGAGAACAAGACGCAAGGTAATTTCGGCGAACTGAGACTGAAACAACTTCTAGAAGACATGGGACTTGAGGAAGGCGTTCAGTTTGAAGAACAAGTTACCATGAAGGATGCTTCTGGCAGAACGATATACGATGAAGAGGATGGCCATAGGATGATTCCTGATGTCATACTGCATTTCCCTGATGAACGCGATGTGATAATAGACTCGAAGATGTCGTTCAAAGCGTTTGAGGATTACCACAATGCAGAAAACGACATTGAACGTCAAGAGGCATTGACACGTCATATTGCTTCCGTTCGACAGCATGTAAACGAACTCTCGCGCAAGAACTACTCTGCATATATAAAGGAAGGCAGAGGACGACTGGACTTTGTGCTGATGTATGTATTCTCGGAAAGCGCCTTGCAGCTTGCGCTGATGAATGATCCTACACTTTGGAAGGAGGCCTACGACAAGGGGGTTATCATCACTGGCAGCCAAAACCTCTACATGATGCTGCGTGTCCTGGAGATGACATGGCGACAGGTGCGACAGATAGAGAACCAGGAGCAGATGATGAAGACTGCCAACACGATTGTAGATCGCGTACAAATGTTCTATGAGCGTTTCCTCAAGGTGGACGAAATGCTCGGAAAGACACAGAAAGCCTTTGATGAAGTTAAGAGCATAAGCGGCCCTTCCGGTCCAAGCATAGAAGTGGCTGCGAAGAATCTCGTGAAGTTCGGAGCAAAGACCAATCCTAAAAGGAAGTATCAACTGAAGAACAATGAGGAGGGCACTCCACTTCTTGAAAGTAACGAATAACCCTTGCAAAGAAAAGGGCATGACTACAAATGAAGTAATCATGCCCTTTTTGCATAGTATCATGGATAGTTCTTAGTACCAAACATACCAACTATCTTCGCCCACGAGTTCAAACTTATTGCCTCGTTGCACAAGATGCAGGAAGTTTCTGCTTTCTGGTGCAGGATGATGGAGGAAGAGTTCGAGATTGCCCTTCTCATCACGAGTTACGGAAAGTAACTCTGGGATGCCGTAATTGCCATCGTCATCAATATTCCAAACACTTTGGTCTGTATCGCCTTCCACTTCCTGAGTAATTGTATAAGAGCAGACCTCCTTGCCATTCTTTAGCCAAGAAAGAACGACATGAGCCTTCTTGTTCTTAATGACGAACTCCGTGATGATGAGCTTCTCGTTTGTATTTGCCAACTTGCCAACCTCATAGCTATACTTTACCTTCTTGCCATACTTGGCAGCCATAGCTTGCTTGAAGTCTGCCGAGGCAGGAGTCTCCTTCTCGCCAAACACCCAACGACTGAAAACAAGGAACTCATGTGTTCCCACATAGCTATTGTCTGCAAGAACCACTTGTGCGCAAGGCCACATATTACCCTTGAACATCGTTTCCACATTGTTGTCGTCAAGCAAACAGAAGATACCGCCACGAACCTTTGAGGGCTCTACCGAGAAGCAAGCCATGGCATCCTCTGTACCCATGTTCGCCCACTCGCGGAAGAAGATTCCATTGTGGTTATACTTATGTATTGCCCACTGGTAAGAAGCGACCGCATCATCAGGATTCTCGTATGGGAGATAGAATGTTGACATAGCATCCGTGCGCTCTTTCTTTGTAGCGCCCTCGCTATCAAAGAAGCCTGTGAAAGCGTACTTTGGCTCGCTCTTTTGCATCTTGAGATTAGGACATCCCCAGAAAGCACGCACCTCAATACGAGCCTTTGGATTGTAGTTGACAGTATGGAGCAAAGGGTTGTTGCGGAAAGCATCAGCACCGATAAGAGTCACACTAGCAGGAAGAGTGATGGAAGTGATATCGCTAATGTTGTGAGCCTCAGCGTTTTTGTAGAAAGCTTCACGACGAACAGTTGTTACCTTATAGGTTTTGCCTTCGCAGGTAATATTTTCAGGAATTATAATATCGCCCATGTATGCACCGCCCTTTACAACAGCAAGTTCTTTTCCATTAAGAATCTCGTAGAAATAGTCATTTGGATCTTTAATGGTATTCTTCATGTGCGAAATTGGAACTGCTTCATTCCAGCTAGGCTTTTGCAAAGGCAGAAGCTTAAGAGTTGCTACTGGGACAAGTCCCGTTGCAGTATTGGGACGATTCTTCTTGAAAGCGTCTGCACTGACAGGATTAGGGTTCTCTTCCTGCTTCAGAAACGAGAATTCCTGTTCCGGTTCCCCATTTCCTGCCATAGGATTGAAGGTTTCTACCATCATATAACCTTCCGCCATGCGGCTCTTCTCAATTTTAAAATACTCATTGAGATGACATCCCGAGCCACAACTGCCGTCGTGAATGATGTAAGGCTGGTTTTTCACAATACTGATGCTGGTAGCTGGAATACTGTTGACAGCAATCTTGACATGCAGTATACCATATTTTCCCTTACCATCTCCGCATGTAAGTACGGCATTGCCGTTCTCGCCTATGATGATGCATTCGTTAATGCCATCAGAGTCAATATCATAAAGCGCCATGCCCTTGAGGTCACCGAACTCACCGTGAGGGCAATAGTCACTCCAGTTTGTAATACTTCTCCAAATCTCATCACCCTTGGCTGCTGATGCAGAAAGAGCAAATAGAAGTGAAATGGCTGTTAATAGAATCTTGCTTGTTTTCATCATTCATTTAATCTTGATAAAGTAAGTAAACATTATTTCAACACAGTCTTGCAGGCATCAGAGATATCTGAGAGCGTAATCTGCGATAATTCCTCTGGAGTAGCATCCTTCTTCTTGCCAAGACGATTTGCCTGGTTTGTGATGGTCTTCTCAAACAAGTTGCGGACATAACGAGCATTTCCAAAGTTACGGGTCTTATGGGCAACAGTTTCCGTGAGATTCTGACGAAGGAATCTCTCCGCATCAGGGTCAAACTTGTAGGAATACTTGTTCATTCTGCTCATGAAAATGTCAAAGAGTTCTTGCGAAGAGTAGTCTGGGAAGCTGATGTAACGGGTAAAGCGCGACTTAAGACCGGGATTGGAATCAACAAATCTCTGCATCTCATCGGTATAACCAGCTACGATAACCACAAGGCTGTCACGATTATCTTCCATTCTTTTTAGGAGTGTAGCAATAGCCTCGTCTCCATAACCACCGCCTTTACCATCGAGCAAAGCGTAAGCTTCATCTATGAAGAGAACGCCATTGAGAGCAGAGTCAACGACAGCATTTGTCTTAACGGCTGTTTGTCCGACATATTCTGCAATGAGTCCAGAACGGTCAGTTTCTACGAGATGGCCTTTCTTTACGATGCCAAGGTCCTTGTAAATTCGAGCAAGGATTCTAGCAACGGTAGTCTTACCGGTACCAGGATTACCAGTAAACACACAGTGGTATGAGATAGAAGCCGTATTCAATCCATTTGCCTTACGCTGCTTTTGCACACGAACGAAATTAGCAAGGGAAGTCACTTCTTCCTTCACTGACTCCAATCCTATGAGAGAGTTGAGCTCTTCGTAAGGATCACCTTCTATTGGGGCAGAAACCACAACACCATGGTTTGTACCTTCTCCTTGTGTCAAGCCAGACTTCTCTCTGTTCAAGACATCTTCCACCTTATCCTTCGATGAGTCATCTTTATTTTCATCTGAAGGCACAAAGATTGTTAATAGTGCAGAGGCGATGAAGCCTCCTACTACTATAGAATTTCTTAGTGATTTATCCATGTTTTGTTTTTATAACCATTATTGCATAATATGTAACTAAGGGCAGAGCGTAGCACACAATGTCAAGAACATCGAATACGCCTGGCAATAATCCGCAGAATTGAAGCATCTCACTGACACAACCAATCATCGGAATTGCGCTTACCCACAATAGGCGTGACTTGACACTTTCATTCCGATTGAAATAGTCAGAAAAGAGCACGTAGGACGTTGTCCATAGGCCATCTGGCAAACAGAAGCGAACAAACTCTGTAGTCTCAACACATTGAGCCAACGATCTTATATAGTCTATTGCAGAAGTCAACCCTATGGAGTCAAGTACGATGAAGCCAAGATGCTGGCGACTTCGGAAGAGCAGATAAATGCACATTCCCGCCAACAGGCACAACGATGCTACGACAAGTTGTATGCTTATGCATCTGTTTCGCATTGCTAACCTCTTGCTGCAGTCTCATTGCGATAGACATTACCCGGAACTTCCTCCCAGCCGTTCAGATCCTGTATCTTGATACGATTTTTTATCTTGACTTGCTTCTTGAAATCTTTCTCCTTGACGGTTTTTTCGTCAATGACATAGCTGTCGATTTCCGCTTCTGTCATTGTAGCTTTCAAGAAAACAGCGCTGTTTTGCAGTTGGAAACAATGATGTGTATTGCGGGTATTACGGGTATTCACAACATTCTTAACAACATATCCGTCAGCAATCTCAAGGTTTTCACGATTGCCTTGGGCTACTGCTACCGGGTCAAGAAGGTCTCCCACAACAACGAACACCACATAGCGATTCCCACTAACCTCATAACCTTCGGTCTTGTCTGCCGTGTATCGTGCTATTACTTCGTCGTTGCCATCGCCATCGATGTCCTTCATCAGGACTTCGTCAGGGAATGTTGTTTCTCCGCCAACAGCTTCCATCCACGCTTCGTTGAGATCAAAGAGCGAGAAAGTATGATTTGTGTTGAAATTTATCTCTTCATCAAAAGCCTTCTGCACATCTTCGCCTAAAGCTTCGTCCGTTGCAATGTATATGCCTTCAACATCAGCGTTTGCCCCGAAGGTGTCCGGATGTCTTGACTGGGAATTGGCATGCTTTACGAACACCACATTCTCAAACGCAAAAACATCGTAGCTTATATCGCCATCCACATAGAAATAGAACTGGTTCTTGAAGATTTCTGCCATCTTGCCATGGGTTTCTGCTATGTTTGGAGTGACCTGACTAACATGATAAGCTACATTTTTGCAATAAGGATACAATTCTATCATGCCGCCATACTCAGGCATCTCATCATTATTTCCAGAAGCATAAGAGAACTTATAGACACCGCCAGCATTCTCAATGTCAACAGGCTCAAAGAATGTCTTGTATTCGTCCAAATTCAACAGTTCCACCATGCCCTCACCCATTCCATATATCTTATCGCCTAATGTCCAGCAACCGCTCTCTATGTTGCCGTCGGCATTTATCATGAAATGGAAATTGCCACAAATCTTCGTGCCAAGAAACTCGCAAAGGCGGAACGAGCGGTATTTTCTTCCGTCTATCGTTTCTTCTTCGCTGTTTCCATACACTTTTATCTCAGAAATCTTGCCGTTCTTACGGTAATAAGTTGTCTGGCCCATCACTATTCCGTGATAGACATCTTCCTCAAGGTCAAGACGGAAATCAATGTTATTGCCGAGTGTTCCTCTTAAAGCATAGTACTTGTTTACAGCATTCGCTGAAAGGGATATAAGACAAAGTAATAATAGAATAAGCTTTTTCATTGTTGTTTAGTCGTTTTGGAGATTTAGAATTAGATGGCCCAAAGTGTACGCTTCGGGCACGGGTTGGAAAACTGGATTTAGTGTTCTTTACCAGCTTCCGCCGCCTCCGCCGCCACCTCCACCACCAGAGTGACCGCCACCACCTGTGGTTGTAGAGATAGCGAGATTTATGCTACTTGCAAGGAGACCTGTGCTGATGAGGTTCCCGAGACTGTTGCTGAGGCCAACGCCGAGTCCTGTAGAAATAGAACTCCTTGTTGAGAGAGAGTCAGCACTGTCGGAAGTGTACCAGTCAGGATCGCTGACTTTAATGGTTGCAAAGTGCTCATACCACTTGTCTGTCAGGCCGAAAACCATTGCAAACGGCAGCACCTCATAGAAGTATTCCGGATTCTCATCAACCATAGCCTTGAGCATTGGCACTTCAGCGGTCTTGATGAACTCACGGAAGCCAAGCAGATGAGAGAGCTTCTCCTTTCTATATTTGGTGTCTATACGAAGACTGCCAACGAAGAACACCATTATCCATCCTCCGACAAAAATGCCTTCCATGGCAAATTGTGGCAATGCATTATTCTGCGGACTATCCAAAGCGGCAACAGTATTTATAGTAAAAAAACACATGAACGCCATGGAAATCAGCAATATGACAGCCTGCCCCTTTTTCTCTCGCAGGTAGCCCTTCAGGCCCTTGTCAGCATTCCTATAGTGCCAGAAGCCGTAGCCGAAAGTCAATATCACCCATGCCACGATTGCCACCAAGTACTCGTAGTCAAAGAATGCCACTTTGCTTGAGAACACAACAGAAAGACCGCCAACAAGAAAATACAGAGCCATGAGAAGCATACCCTTCTTGTTGAAGTTGACAAGCTTGCGTTCGCCCGTGAAAGTCCTTCCTAGTTCAGAAATGGCTTCTCTTACCTTTCCACCTCTGTCGCGGAGGTCTTCACTGATGTTACATTCTGTTCTGCCACCTTTGAACAGTGCTTTCCAGAATTTTCGCTGATAGCCTTGGATTTCATGTGGCAAGTCGTAATTCATGTGAAGGATGATTTGCTTCTTCTTCCTTTTCACAATACCAGACTCCACTTCCTTCTCCTCAATTCTCAGATAGCCTTTCGAAGCCCACCAGACAATAAGCGAACTTAGGTCACTGACGTCAGCCACTTCGTCTATGATATAGCCTACTGCTGCACTGTCGATATCATCAGGAGCGCTGTATTCAATGACAGCCATAGGCTTGCGACGACGGTTCATATAGAGATAGACAACAGCTACGAAGAAAATAACGATAGCTGCATAGAAGAGCAGCTGGGAGTTCTTGTTTGCAGATACGATATCTCTCTGATTAACACGCCAGTAGCCCTGTGGCAGTTCCGCCCTGAGAGTAATGGAATTGTGATGACCGATGTTCTGTGCACGTCCATAGATGCGATTCGCTTCCATGTCAATATCGTAAGCCACATTGAGGGCATTTCCCTTTTCGCCTAGCTTTCCGCTCATGATCTTGAAGTGCTTCTTGAAGTCGGCAGGGAGCTTCTTTTTGAATTGCAAGCCAAACTGGAAGTCCTTTATCTCATTGCGCCACTGGGCACCGAGGACTGTAGCATAAAGGATGTCAGCCTTTTCATAACGGTCATCGTTGAAGTGAAGCTTGTAGTTGATAGTGTATTCCATTTCGCCCGAAATCGTTCTGTCGGGATCGCCAATACGAATAACCTGGAAATCCTGCTCCATGGATGTCTCTGAAACGACATAAGGTACAGTAATGTCGGTTACATCAATGGAATACTTATACAATTCGCCGTCAAAGAGATCATTGTAACGGGTTTCTATATACTGGTAAATACCATGCCTTGACTCAAGAAAATTAACCCGAATCTTCTCGGTAACAGACCAAGTGTTGTCTTCGCCTATCGTGGCTACATAAACAAAGCTATTGATAACACACTTGTTATCAGGCTCGTCTGCCTCGTTCGCGAAAGCAGAAAGGGCCAGAATAGCTGTGAGGAATGAAAGGATATAACGCTTCATGTCAATATATTCAATGTCTATTAGTTAGGGAATATGCAATC
Organism: Prevotella sp.; assembly: GCA_045616725.1. Classification (GTDB taxonomy): domain Bacteria; phylum Bacteroidota; class Bacteroidia; order Bacteroidales; family Bacteroidaceae; genus Prevotella. The sequence goes on from JAZLHI010000118.1 coordinate 8,929, forward strand.
CTCGTAACATTTATAACCATTTCCTGTGTCATAACCGTCGTGCTGGATGATGCTACGGCGTATCTTGACTGCATCTGTATTGCCGATATTGAAGAGAGTGCCCTTATTCTTTGTAAACACGCAATGGTCAAAAAGCACATCCTCGCTGTCAGAATCAACTGTTACCTGCTCGTATTCCTTATTGTTGTAGAACGCGCAATTGAGGAACTTGACGTTCTTGCTTCCAAGCACATGCATGATATGGTAGGAACAATGGAAAATCTCAGAACTTGTCATCGTAAAGTTCTCACTATTACGGAGTTCCACACCTTCTGTTCCACAGCCGAAAAGTCCACAATCATTGATTGTGATGTTGCGGCAATTCGCAAAGCCCAGAACGCCATTAGAGCAATAACCTTCTTCCGTATGACCGAGTTGAAGGTTAGTTAGCTTGATATTCTCACAATTTATGAATGTGAGTACATTTGCATAACGAGGGGTTATCTCTATATGAAGGCGCTCATCAGAGTTTGTGCGGATGGAAAGGTTCTTCAAACCGGAAAGAATAAGCTGAGGACCATCAGTTTCCAATTCGTACATAACACCGTCCTGCTTGGCATGTGAAGAGCGGTCGAATTGCTTTAACTGTCCTGATTCTATCATGGTCTCAATGGTCGGCGTAAGAAGGAGGCCCTCTTCATTGCAAACAACTATCTCACGGTTTGAGCCCAAAGCATTGATGAACTCCTCTGGCGTATTCACGAGTATTCTTTTAGGTGCAGCAAAAGCCATAATTGCTGTGCACAAAACCGCTAAGGTAAACAATGTTCTTTTCATGATTCTTATGCTTAGGAAATATTATTGCGAAATCAAAACGTAATATTAGACGGTACAAATATACTAATATAATAAGAGTTTTCCGTGACCAATCTCAACAAAACGGGATGGTCTTTAATATTATCTTGTGCTAAATCATTGATAATAAGCAAAGAAATACAAAAAAGTCACAGCAACATCAATGGAAAACAAGGCTCATTCATATTGTATTAATAAGAGTCGGCAAATTATTCATTACGAACCCTTACAATTTTCGTATACAAACACAAAGCATTTTCGTATACAAACGCAAAGCATTTTCGTATACAAAACTGAAGTGTGTTTGTATACGAAAATGAAACATAACTCTAAGGATCTCGCAAAAGATTGTTTGGGTGTATCTTCCAGAAGTCTAAGGAAGAGTTTACGGAACCGCAGAAACAGTTATAAGCAACGCCCTCTTAAAGGGAAACCTTCATTCTTGTTAGCATGTCGCTTTGGGCAGCAATCTTGCCATCAACAAGCACTTTGAAGCCCTTACCTAGGTGGTAACGCTGACCGTCCTTGTCGTAGATGACCGTGATGTTATGACCGTGATAGAGCACATTGTCAAGGCAGAAGTAGTTCCATTTGCCTTCTGGAATGAGTGGATTAACCTCAAACTCATTGCCTACTGCAGGACGAATGCCCACGAGTCCGTTGATTACGAGGTCGCAGAATGTAGAGTGGTTGTAGTAGCGAGAGCGTTCGCGGTCTCCCATTAACCAGTAACCTGTTGTCTCGTCGAGGTATTCGCCAATGTAAGGTCTGCCACGATAGTGTTGGCTTTCTGCGTATTTGAGCATTTCGTTGAAGAAGGTAGAAACGCTTACGCCAGAAGCTGATGCTTCAGGCACTGAGGCAGAAGAGTCAGAAGCGGCATTTGGGGAGTTGAGAACGGCGGTAGAAGTGGCCGCATTCATTCGGTTGAGGTAGTTCGCAAGAGCTGTGAGGGTTTGCGAAGTAGCAAAAGGCCAAATAGCTCCGTCCCATTCGCATTTGCCAAAGCCATGAGAACGGAAGAGAGGATGACGGCGTTCTGCAGTTGTCAAGCCGAATGGCGCATTAAAGCCCTTTTCGTCCGTGAGCTGCTTCCAAGCGACATCATACTTTGAGCCTGGCTCTGCAAGTTCGCAGTACCAAGGCATATATCCGATAGCTTCACGGACATCTGCAAGGGAATCACCGCGATGAGTACCGAAGAACTGGAGATTAGGGTTCCAGAGTTTCTCTTGGATGAGAGACCAGAGGGCAGAGCCTTCGGTGCGGTAAGCAGAAGGGGTAACGTCCGAAGTTGAAACTTCGGGAACGGTAGCAGTGGAGCCGCTGTTGGCTGTTGGAAGAGAAACGCCTTTGGAAGCGAGTTCATCCTTTATATTAGCGAGGGCGAAAGCGTTGGCAGCCATGTAGGAATTGATAGTAGGACGAGCGTACTGCTTCTTTCTGCCGCCAGAGATGCTTTCCTCCATGCCGTCCTGAACATCGCCTTGCCAATAAAGTCCGTTAGGAAGAACATTGGTCTTCTGCCAACGAGCATATTCAGCTTCAAGGGAAGGAAGAAGGCGCGTGAGCATTGTTGTATCGGCATTCACCTTATAAGCATTCCAAACAGCGTAAGGATTCCACGAAGAGAACTTGGTCATCTTGCTGAGAGCCGTTCCTGTAACGTCGTTCGGATTGTCCTTGTTTCCGAAATACCAAGTATTGAGAATCTGGTCAAGATAAGTCTGATCGCGTAGCCAGCGAGTCTCATTAATATGATGGCCGATAGCACAGGCAATGAGATTCCAACGGTCTGAGTATGAGCGCTGTACGAGAAATTCCGTCATTCCGAAGCCTACAGGAGTGCGCTTGATATGTTTTCTCAATGTCCACCAACGATAATAGTAGATTTCCTCAAACTGCTTGTCAGGACAATCGAAGAGCGGAATATTCTTCTTCATCCAAGCCGAAGACTCTGAGTTAGGAATTGCCTGAACGATGTTCTCGTCTTCCATTGTATTGAACTTCTCTGCATAGTGAGCGTAGTCGTCATATTTGAGAACGGAAGCTGCAGCATCGGCATCAGCGGAATATGTCTTGAAGTTTGCAATTTCAAAGACTGCAAGCGGGTCAAATTCATCTGCGCGAGGCATATCTTCTGTCTGATCAGCAGGAGTTTCGATAGTTGGATGAGTGAACTCTTCACCTGTACGGAAAACAACGCGATTGAAAGCCTCAACTGGAGTATCAAACTGGCGTGCAGCAGCCTTCTTGCCATTGACGTAATAAACACCGCTGTGCATATCCTGTGAGAGGACAGCCTTCACATGATAAACCTCATCAGCCTTGTATCCTTTTACCATATTTGAAGAACGGGCACCGCCTTTCACGCGCATCACGCCAGTATCATCAAGAATAATCTTTGAGGCAACATTACCCTTTTCGTCAGTAAACTCAATGTTCAGTTGACCGTTGTTTGTTTGCTTTGCCTTAACATCAAATTCAACGACAAGCTCCTTTGTTGACGGAATAACCTTTTCAACGCGGGCATAGTCGTAAACTTCTGAATCAGAAAGTTTTAGCCATTCGCCGTCAAGTTCAACCTTTGCCATGAGAGGAGAATAGATATTCCATGTCTTCATGTCGGAAAGAGTCTTGTATGAAGCGAAATTCTCGTCAGCATGTTGCGTTGCAGCTATCTGAACAGGCACAGGAACACGAGCAACCCACATATCTTCCTTATTCATTGAATAAGTGAGCCAAAGGTTTCCGTCCGTTGGTTGCGGATTGCTTTCCTGAATACCACGAACATACTGAGGCCCGAAACTCTTGTAAAGTCCCCAATGGCGCTCTGGAGTAACGTCGCCTATGATGAGGTTAAGCGTAGTATAGTTCAAGCCATCAGCTGAAAGAGAGATGGCAAGAGGCCAACGATATTCTGCTGGATTATAGACAGTTGCGTATGTTCCGTCAGAGAGTCGCTGTCCCCAAATCTTTGCATTTGAATTGACAAAGCCATGGGCACGATGGAGAGGTGTGCGCCAAGTGTTGCCACCATCAGCAGAAACCGAAGTCAAAGCGTGCTTCCAAAGACCGACTTTTCTGCCGTCAGGAAGAGTATAGCCAGAGAAAGCCTTGGCAGGAGTCTTGAGAGGAAGAATGTCTGCGTCACGATCAGACTCCTCTGCCCACTGCATTCGCTGCATTGGATCAGCAAGAATCTCGTCGCAAGCCTTCACGAAAGCCTTGTTCTTTGCCTTTTTATAATAAGGATAGATGGTGTTCTTCTCGTTGAAATCGTGATTATAATAAATGAAATAGATAGGTCCGAGAGTGCCGTCTTTCTTCACTTCACGAACAACTCGACCTACGCCATTGCCATCATTAGGGTCATCCTTCGGATGCATCACGATACCATGGTTACCGATAGCCACGAGAGTGCTGCGGTCTTTCGACACATACCAGCCAACTCGCTGATGCATAACCGATTGAAGGTCCTTAGCCACATAATCCATTCCGGTCTTCTTGAAGCCATCAAGAATAGGATAAGGAGGGAAAATGACTGCTGGCTTCGACCAGTTATAACCGTCCTTTGAAGTCTGATACATGGTCTGACCTGGCTGTTCATGCTCCGAACGAGGGTCAGTAAGATAGTGCATGTAATAAGTATCATTCCAGAAAGCTAGCATTGGCTGGTGGTTGTAAAGCCAGTTCTCCCCTCCTCCACGCATTGTCTGGATGTTATGAACGCCAACAACAGGCGAAAGTCCACCATCGTGACGAGCAGGAGTAGCAATGGTCTTACCTGTGTAATGAACAGACTCTGAGTTGTACTTCTTGAGGTTCTCAACAATCTCGCGAGGAGCCTTGAAGATTGTTCCGTGCTTATGACCTTGAGGCACTGACACTGAGCCTGTTACATCCTGGAATGTCTTGAAGTCCTTTGTGCGACGAGCGCCGAAGATATAGCGGCGATAAGAGTCGTAATAGATGTAATACCAGTCGCCAACCTTACACCATGTAGGACCTTCCGTAAAGTCTTCCGAGATTGGATCAGACACATTCTCCCAAGGTCCGTACATAGACTTGCCAAAAGCCACCTTTATATTGCGCATAGGACGAGTGTTGTCCTTGAAGACAAGAACCCACTGGCCGTCAGCCAACTTCACAGGAGCAGCAGCATCGATGCAAGAGAAACCAGGCTCAACGAAAAGCTGTGCTTTTGAAAACTTCTTGAAGTCTTTTGTGGTTGTATAATAAAGGCGCTGATTATTGAGATGCTCTTCCTGACCATCAGGATAAATGCCTGGAATGCACGAAGCCCACGTAATCATAAACTGCTTCTTATCAGCATCATAGCAAATCTCTGGAGCCCACACATTTACGGTCTCAGGATTGTCCATAACCTTTATGAAACGAGGCTCTGACCAATGGATCAAGTCCTTTGAATGAGCATAACCAAAGCCAGGATCACCACGCCAAGAAGAGGTCCAAACGAGATGGAAAGTGCCATCAGGACCGACAGCAATGCTTGGATCGCGCATCACACCCTGCTTCACTGGCTCTGGATTCTGAACGGAAGTGACGCCAGGCTTGAGGAAAGTGCCTTGAATGGAGTCCCATTTCACGCCGTCCTCGCTGTAGATAAAGCGAAGTCCTTCCGTAGCAGGCTCATGGAAACCAGTGGAAACATATAGGTCTTGAGCCGAAACAAACAGAGCGCAAGACAGCAGCATCAATATAGAAAAGAGTCTTTTCATAGTGGGTTATGTATAATATTAATGTAGGCGAAGGTTAGTTTTCTGCGTGCAAAGGTAAAAATTTATTTTTAAAAACAAGAAGGTAAACAGCAGTATTTTAATAATTCTTTTTTTGCCACAAGGCATAAATGAAAAAAGGCGGGCATCACTGCTCACCTTTTTGAATGTACTATTAACCTTAATTGTTTCCTATTGCTACTAACCGTGTAGCCTTATCTTTCCGAGTGCAAAGGTAATAGAATAATTGTAATTATTACAAACAAAAAACTAAAAAAATAGTTTCATATTGATTTGTATTATCAAAAAAATGTGTAATTTTGCAATCTAAAGCTTACAATTATGATAAAAAAGGTATTTATAAGTGTACTTTTACCCTTTTTAGTTTTTGCCCTCACAATTTGTTCAATTGACGTATTTCAACCCAAAGAGATTGGCAATAAGAAGGGGCAAATCGTAAAACTTGATGACGTTGACAACTGCAGGCAACTCGGTGGCTACCAGACCATTGACGGAAAGACCGTAAAAAACGGTGTCCTGTTGAGAAGCGGCAAACTCTCGAAACTTGACGAAGATGGCATCAAGGCTTTCAAAGAAATGGACATCACAGAGGTCATTGACCTTCGCATTCCCGAGGAAATAAGCCATAAGCCTGACCCAAAACTCAAAAATGTCACAATTTACAAGATAAATCTCGCTGATACGGCAAGTCTTTTCTACAAATATTCCGTGCTCGGAGTAGAAGTGAATTCCAGTAACTGCATCGACGTCGTGGACAGCATAGCAAGAACGCCGATGAATCTTGGAGAGATGTACATTGCCGGAATCATTGATAGTGATTATGGACAAAAGGCTTTGCACGAGATTTTCAAGGTGTTTGTCAATCACAAAAGTGGCGCTATTCTGTGGCATTGTTCGGGAGGAAAGGACAGAACTGGAATCGTAGCGGCATTGCTTCTCAGCGCGTTGAATGTTGATCGTGAGACTATTCTAAACGACTATGAGCTGACAAACGAATTCGTTAGAGGCCAGCGCATTGGAATGAAGATTGTCTCGTGGTTCTATTCTGCTGATGAAAAGGAAGAAGAGCGCGTAGCAACGATTGCAGGAGTGAAGCGTGAGTTCATGGAAAAGACGCTCAATCACATAGTCAAGAAATACGGAAGTCCAGTTGATTATCTTAAAAAGCAAGTTGGTTTAAACGAAGAAGACATCATGACTTTAAAGCAGAAATATTTGGAATAGCGCTTGAAAACTTACACCTTTTTCTGCAAAAATAGTTTTATTCACAAAAGAATTGCTGCAATAAGGACATGATTTTACAACAAAAATTTCATGAATAAGTCATATTTAGCTAACTTTGTACCGAAATATGTCAAGGGCATATTCATGCCCCTACCCTTAAAACGAAAATTATTAACCTTATAAAATATAAATAAAACTATGAGTCAATATCTTCTTGGTTTTGATGTCGGCACATCTTCAGTAAAGGCATCTCTCGTTGATGTAGAAACTGGTCAGATGGCTGCCACTGCCTTCTATCCTGAAAAGGAAGCTACTATCATCGCTGTTCAACCTGGTTTCGCTGAGCAGGAGCCTCACACTTGGTGGGAGTATGCTAAGCAGTCGGTAAAGAAAATCATGGCTGACGCTAATGTTACAGGCGAAGACATCAAGGCTATCGGTATATCTTATCAGATGCACGGTCTCGTTTGCATCGACAAGGACAAGAATGTTCTCCGTCCTTCTATCATCTGGTGCGACTCTCGTGCAGTACCTTACGGCGAGAAGGCTTTCAACGAACTCGGTGCTGAGCAGTGTCTCTCACACCTTCTCAACTCTCCAGGCAACTTCACAGCAGCAAAGCTCGCATGGGTAAAGGCTAATGAGCCAAATGTTTTCGCAGAGGTTGACAAGTTCATGCTCCCTGGCGACTATCTCGCAATGATGCTTTCTGGTGAAGTAAACACTACTATCTCTGGTCTTTCTGAGGGTATGTTCTGGGACTTCAAGGAGAAGACTCCTGCTAAGTTCCTCATGGAATACTACGGCTTTGACGAGAGCATGGTGCCAACTATCGTTCCTACATTCTCTGAGCAGTGCTACGTTAATGCAGAAGCTGCTGCAGAACTCGGTCTCAAGGAAGGCACTCCAATCTCATATCGTGCTGGAGACCAGCCAAATAACGCTCTCTCACTCAACGTATTCAACCCAGGTGAAATCGCAGCTACTGCTGGTACTTCTGGTGTTGTTTACGGTGTGCTCGGCGAGGTTAACTACGACAAGAAGTCACGTGTGAACACATTCGCTCATGTCAACTACACTAAGGAACTTGAGCGTCTCGGCGTACTCCTCTGCATCAATGGTACTGGTATCCTCAATGCTTGGATTCGTCGTAACGTCGCTCCTGAGGGCATTTCTTATCCAGAAATGAACGACATGATGGCTAACGTGGCTATCGGTTCTGAGGGCGTAAGCATCATCCCATTCGGAAACGGTGCAGAGCGTGTTCTTGAGAACAAGGAAATCGGTTGCCAGATCCACGGCATCAACTTCAACAAGCACTCAAAGGCTCACATCATGCGTGCTGCTCAGGAGGGTATCGTATTCTCATTCTGCTACGGTATGGAGATCATGCAGCAGATGGGTATGGATATCAGGAAGATACATGCAGGAAAGGCAAACATGTTCCTTTCACCACTGTTCCGCGATACCCTCGCTTCCACCAGCGGTGCAACCATCGAGCTCCTTGAGACCGACGGTTCGGTAGGTGCTGCCAAGGGTGCAGGCATGGGCGCAGGCATATACAAGAACAACGAGGAGGCATTCTCTACCCTCAAGTGCCTTGCTACCATAGAGCCGGACACCAAGAACGAGGCTGCATACAAGGAAGCCTACGAGCATTGGAAGAGCAATATCTAAATGAAAGAATAAGTAGGTGTGCAAAATGATTTATACAATCCTTACATTCCCTACTGCGCATCTTCAACACCAAATAACAGTTCTTCGCTTGCGCCTGAGCTCCGCGAAGAACTATTATAAAAGACATTTTGCACACCTACTTAGAGTTTAATTCATAATCATCATTTGTAATTAGTGAGTGTCAGAGGGCTGGGATGCCTTTCTGGCACTTTTTAATATCAGCCAGGCATACGGAGGCCGCATGATGATAGAAATTATAATAAGTTGGTATAAGAAATGTTTTTTTTCTTGTTTTCTTTGGTTGTTTCAAGGAAAGTTTGTACCTTTGCCAACGGATTTTGAATAAAGATCAAGTCAGCCCCCTCTGTAAGCGGGGAATTTAATCATCAAAACAACCAATTTATGAAAGTATTGAAATTTGGCGGAACAAGCGTTGGTTCCGTGGAGAGCATCCTCAGCCTCAAGAATATCGTAGAGAAGGAGGCGAAGGAGCAACAGGTTATTGTTGTGGTAAGTGCACTGGGTGGCATTACCGACAAACTTCTTGAAACGTCTCGTCTGGCCCTTGCCGGCGATGAGCGTTACCGTGATGAATTTGAGGCTATCGTTGATCGTCATCATAAGATGATAGACACCATCATCACCGACACCCAGGATCGTGAACGACTGTTCAATACCATAGACGCCCTGCTGGAGCAGTTGCGCAGCATCTATTTCGGTGTCTATCTTATCCATGACCTTTCAGAAAAGACTCAGGACGCCATCGTGGCTTACGGTGAGCGTCTGTCATCCAATATAGTATCAACACTCATCAAGGGTGCCCGCTGGTTCGACTCCCGCAACTTCATCAAGACGGAGGACAAGCAGGGCAAGCATGTGCTGGCTGCCGAACTCACCAACAGCCTCGTGCGCGACACCTTCGCCACATTGCCACGCATCAGTCTCGTGCCGGGATTCATTGCCAAGGACAAGACAAGTGGCGAGACCACCAACCTCGGTCGAGGTGGTTCGGACTATACCGCTGCCATCCTGGCTGCAGCCCTCGACGCCGAAGTGCTTGAGATATGGACCGATGTGGATGGCTTCATGACTGCCGA
>JAZLHI010000119.1:0-3942 GCA_045616725.1 Prevotella sp.
GAAGGAGAAGTTGAACGAATGATAAATGAAATCAAATGGTAGGATTAGATAAATTCAAGGAGGCTTTCGAAGCATTTACTGATAACTATGTAATTATCGGAGGAACTGCATGTGACATTACCATGGCAGGAACAGAGGTAAAAGCCAGAGCTACGCATGATATTGACATGATTGTCATTGTAGAAAGAATGACAAAGGAATACGGCGAACAATTCTGGAAATTCATAAAGGAAGCTGGATACCGTCCAGAAAAGCGTAGACAGGAAGAGGGAGAATCTCCAAAATACGAGATGTACCGTTTTATTGACGGTAAGGAAGGTTACCCCGAGATGATTGAACTGTTATCACGCCACTCTGATGTTTTGGGAGAGCCTAAGGATTTGATTATTGAACCTGTGCCTGTTGGCGAAGATCTTTCCAGCCTTAGCGCAATAATCATGGATGATGACTATTACCACTTCACTATAGAGCACAGTATGCTTACTGATGGTGTTCGCCATGCAGGATCTGCTGCTTTAATAGCATTGAAGACGAGAGCATACCTGAATCTTTTGCAAGACAAGGCCGATGGTAAGCACGTTAACAGCAAAGATATTAGGAAGCACAGGTCTGATGTATTAAAGAATACCGTAATAATGCCAGCTGGTGAAAATGTGACTGCACCAAGTTCAATCGTAAATTGCGTTAAGGATTTTGTGACCTCTATACGTCAAGATTGGGATAGTCTGGCAACACCTTTGGCTTCTGCTTTGGATAGTGACATCGATTTCGTCGACGGATTGTTGGATATCTTAAATGATTTATTTGTAGAAGAATAATGAAAATACAATACGCATCGGACCTTCATCTTGAGTTTGCCGACAATTGGAGATATCTGAAAGACCATCCCCTTGAGGTGGTGGGTAACATTCTTGTCCTTGCTGGTGATATCGGCTATCTTGGTGATGATAACTATTCAAAACACCCGTTTTGGGATTGGGCATCTGAAAACTACGAGCAGGTTATAGTATGCCTGGGCAATCATGAGTTTTACAAATACTACGATATATCAACTTTGCAGGTTGGCTTTAAGCTGCAGATAAGGCACAATGTCAATGCATACTACAATTCCGTTGTGAATATTGGCGACGTGGATATCATCGTATCAACACTTTGGGCACATATACAATTGAAAGAAGCCTATTATACGGAGCAGGTGATATCTGACTTCAGGCGTATCCTCTATAATGATAATCTTCTTACGTTTTCAGATTTCAACAAGGAGCATATGCGATGTTTGGAATTTGTAAAGGATGCAGTCAAGAATAGTAAGGCTACGCATAAAATAGTTGTCAGCCATCATGTCCCTTCGTTTAAGATGCAGTGTCCTAAATTCGCTGATAGTATAGCCAATGGTGCATTTACAGTAGAACTTGAGGATTATATCATGTCAAGTGATATCAACTATTGGATCTATGGGCATTCACACTATAACGTGGATGTTGTCATTGGGAAAACTCAATGTTTGTCAAACCAGCTTGGATATGTTTTCCATGATGAGCATAAATCCTTTAGACGTGACGCTGCTATAACGCTCTAAACGTTCTTTCTGTCTGTACCTTTTCTTTAAGAGAAGTTACTATCACTCGAAAAATGGTCGTAGTTCACGACTAAAGTTATACCCAAAATTCTTTTTCGATTTATATCTCACTGGTTATTTGTAATTTTACAATGAAAAATTGTAGCATGTTACAAGAATTAAAAATAAAACAATGGTATTTGCACGAAAAAGAGTACATTGAAAGCTGATTAACATCGTACCGGCTTTCGACTGGTTGGTAGATTGCTAATAAGGAATTTTAAGAACATAAACGTCAATACGCAAAGGAATGATGTCAGAAAACACCTGATATCATTCCTTTTGTTTTATAGTCTCCGAAGCATCGAGAGGCAATCGTCAATTTCATCATATTGCCAAGGTCTTCGTTTGAGAAATCCGAGGTTGTGAACCGTACTGCTTATAAGATGCTGGTTCAGGTATCTGCCCTTATACACGATACGACTGAGGTTCCACACCATGGACTGCCAATGCTGAATGATCAATCCATATCTCTCCATGCCCTTCATCAGGTAAGCAAAGTGCGAGACAAAGTAGATGCCGTAGTCCTTGGCGCTCGTTCCCGTCAGTATAGCCTTCATGTCTGCATGATCCATCGGATAATGGAACATCGCAGTTGTATTGGCACACTGACACAGTAACTCCAGAACTCCTTCCTTCTCCAACTTAGGAATGATGGACTTCAACTGAATGTCGATTAGAGAGCGATCAAAAAAAGAATTGCTATGCTCGAACTCCCGCAACATCGCCATCGCATCCTCTTCGTCGAATGACGATGACCTGAAACGATATTCAATGATAGGCTGATGCTCTCGGAACATCTGGCGTACCCCTTTGTAGCCTTCCGACAACCTCGGCATACCGAAAAAGGTCGAAACGAAATCATCGTAGCTCATGCTGCCGCATATCACATCCTCCTGATACGCCTGATGACATTCCGTCAGTATGAAACATTGTTCTTCCGATGTAAGGGAAGGAATAACTGCGCTATTGACTGTTTGCTTGTCTTTATCCATAGGTTCGCGACTTGTAGGTTCATCGTTCGTAGTTCGGATATATTTTATATATCCGTATACTCTCGTGAACTTGATTGTGAATTTGAATGATTCTTTCTTTAATTTTAAGTTCATTTTTAAGTTCAGTTAGTACGTTATAATATTTATATTATACGTCTGTTGTGAACTTGCGAATTTAGGGGTGGTCAGCCATCGTCATCGTCAGAGTCACCGCTTGGCTCCGAATCAGCCTGCATGTCGGACTCCTTGAACAGCAAATCACTTGGCTCAGTAATCGTGTTGATCATATCCGAATGGTAGTGATATACCGATACGTTCTGCTCGTTGACAGACTCCGTGATGACACCGTCTGCCGTCATCATCTTCTGCACACTGACCAGCCAGGTTCGTCCACGTTTGAGACCGATACTCTTGTAACCATGCTCCAAAGCTTGCACAAGACTGCTGTGCGAGGTGATGCTTCCATGGGCAAAGGCTGAATCAAGAGCCGCTCTGTGCTGGGATGCCGTGATGTCGTTAAGCGTTGTCTTTCTTTTTTTGATTGCGCCATATTGAACATCCACCTGTGGCAGATGGTTCGCATCAAGATAGAAGAAGAAAGTCTCAAACGGCTCACTGCGGCTCATCTCACAGCTGACCTTGAATCGTAAGGTGTTGCTGTTGATAACCAGAGAGGTGAGCATCGTTGACTCTGCCTTGTTGTTCGTCTCTGTACCGAGAGCACCACGCGTATTGTCATCGTTCTTGTTCTGATGCAGTACACCCACGATGTGATTGTCGTAGTAGGCAGTCCACTCCATAAGCTTGTTGACCACCATGTTCGACTCTGTCTGACTGTTTATGTCCTTCAACAGGTCACGTATGCCGTCGATGATGACCAGCCCTATGGTCGGGAACTCCTTCAGGCACCTCTCGATGAATGCGATGCGCATCATATCGTTCAGTTCTCGCAAAGGACAGAACATGAGGTTCGACTTGTCCTTGTGCGTCATGCCAGCCATCTTGTAGATACGTCTGATGACCGTCCTGCAATGCGGACGTGCCTGTTCTGTATCGATATACAACACTGTCTTGCGGTCAGCCGGTAGCGTCACGGTATAGTTCAGTACCTTCCTGCCACAGATGGCTGCAGCAGCTATGGCTGACACATTGAAGGTCTTTCCTGACTTAGGCTTACCCGTGATGATCGAGAAATTGCCTAACGTACCAAAGACCTTGTCATCCACCTTGATAACCTCTGGTGGACAATCTTCTACGTCTGTTATCTTCATAGTGAAATACTTCAGGAGCTCAGGGAAGGTTTCGTCATCGATGGCTCTGTTCAATAGA
>JAZLHI010000120.1:0-96131 GCA_045616725.1 Prevotella sp.
ATCTTATTGTTGAAGTTACGACCCTGCTCGCAGAGAGCTTCGTCGAAGAGGATGTCGTTACCAGCAGGTGCGGAGAGCATCATACCCATACGAACACCGTCAGCACCGAACTTGTCGATGAGGAGAAGTGGGTCTGGAGAGTTACCGAGAGACTTACTCATCTTGCGGCCAAGCTTATCGCGAACAATACCTGTGAAGTAAACATTGCGGAAAGGAATCTGCTTCTGATATTCGCAGCCAGCCATAATCATACGAGCAACCCAGAAGAAGATGATGTCCGGACCAGTCACGAGGTCGGATGTTGGATAGTAGTAATTGATCTCCTCGTTGCCAGGATTGTTGATACCGTCGAAGAGGGAGATAGGCCAGAGCCATGATGAGAACCAAGTGTCGAGAGCGTCCTCATCGCGAGTGAGCATGTCGGCTGTGATGTCCTCGCCATACTTAGCGCGAGCCTTTGTGAGGGCTTCTTCCTCTGTGAGGGCAACGACGAACTTCTCTGTGGCCTCAGAAGCTGACGCTTCTGACACAGGGGCTGGATCGTTAATAAAATAAGCAGGGATGCGGTGACCCCACCAGAGCTGACGAGAGATACACCAGTCCTGAATATTCTCAAGCCAGTTCTTGTAAGTTGTGACGTACTTTGTAGGATAGAACTTAAGTTCGCCTGAGAGTACAGGTGGGAGAGCGATGTCTGCAAAGTGCTGCATAGAGAGAAACCACTGCTTGCAGAGACGTGGCTCTACGGCTGTGTCCTGATTACGCTCAGAGTAGCCAACCTTATTGTCGTAGTCTTCTACCTTCTCGAGCAAGCCAGCCTCGCCGAGGTCGATGGCAATCTGCTTGCGGACATCCATACGATCCTGACCAACATACATGCCGGCAGCCTCAGAGATTGTTGCGTCTGGGTTGAAGATGTCGATTGTCTCAAGATTGTGAGTCTTACCGAGAGCGTAGTCGTTTACGTCGTGAGCAGGAGTAACCTTCAAACAGCCTGTTCCGAACTCTACATCAACATAGCGGTCTTCGATAACAGGGATAACACGACCTACGAGCGGAACGATGACCTTATGTCCCTTAAGCCACTGGTTCTTAGGGTCTTTAGGATTGATACACATTGCAGTATCACCCATGATAGTCTCAGGACGAGGTGTTGCCACTACTGGGTAATAGCCTTTTTCATCCTTGGGGGGAACTTCACCTTCTTCGCGAGTTGGCTTTACAGAGGCGCGGTCCTCAACGTAATATTTAAGGTAATAGAGCTTGCTCTTTTCCTCGCGGTAGATAACTTCCTCTGTAGAAAGCACAGTCTGTGCCTTAGGATCCCAGTTAACCATGCGGAGACCACGGTAGATGAGACCTTTGTCATAGAGGTCGCAAAATACCTTAAGCACTGACTCTGAACGCTTTTCGTCCATAGTGAATGCTGTGCGATCCCAATCGCAAGAAGCACCGAGGCGACGGAGCTGCTTGAGGATGATGCCACCATGCTCGTTAGTCCAGTCCCAAGCGTGCTCAAGGAACTGCTCGCGAGTCAAGTCGCGCTTCTTGATGCCCTGCTGAGCAAGCTTGTTAACGACCTTTGCCTCTGTAGCGATGGAAGCGTGGTCTGTGCCAGGTACCCAACAAGCGTTCTTGCCTTCCATGCGAGCACGGCGAACAAGAATGTCCTGGATAGTGTTGTTGAGCATGTGTCCCATGTGGAGCACACCTGTTACGTTTGGTGGTGGGATAACTATTGTGTAAGGTTCACGACCATCTGGTTTGCTCGCAAAGAGCTTGTTGTCGAGCCAGTACTGATACCATTTTGACTCAACGTCTTGGGGATTGTATTTAGTTGCTAATTCCATATTCTTTGTGGTTTATAGAGTGATTTCTCCAGAGCCATAGCAGCGGTGGTGCTGTTCGTCGTATATTACGCAGAACTGACCGGGTGCTACACCGTGGATTTTCTGCTCGGATTTTACTGTGTAGGTGCCGTCGTGGTTGTCCGTTAGAAGGGCTTTGTGGTGGTCAGGGGTGTGACGGATCTTGAAGGTTATTGAGACGGAGTCTGAAAGCGGCTCGGAAATCTTTGCACTACAGTCGTTTGTGTTTGAAAGCGGCTCAGAAATCCTCGCCCTACAATTGTCGGCAAACGGAGATTCCGTGAGGATGTGAAGGTCATGGATGAGGAACTCATCCTTGTAGGCAGTCTCTGGATCGTAGCCTTTTGAGAGATAGAGAATGTTTTTCTCCATATCTTTCTTGATTACGAACCAAGGTCCGCCGCCGAAGCCGAGACCTTTGCGTTGGCCAATGGTGTGGAACCAAAGTCCTTTATGCTTGCCGATGAACTTGCCTGTCTCAAACTCAATGCAGTCGCCTGGGTTTTCGCCAAGGTAACGACGGATGTAGTCGTTGTAGTTTATCTTGCCAAGGAAGCAGATACCTTGTGAATCCTTGCGTTTTGCGTTTACAAGATGCTCACGCTCTGCAATCTCGCGTACTTCGCCTTTCTGGTAATGACCAATCGGAAAGATGGCTTTTTGCAATTGCCAATCGTAAATCTGGGCAAGAAAATCTGTCTGGTCTTTTACGGGATCCGGGCTTGTGACAAGCCATTTCTTTCCGTCGATGATTTCTGTTTGTGCGTAATGTCCAGTGGCGATGATGTCGTAGTCCTTGCCAACTTTCTCGTGGAAAGCTCCGAACTTGATGAGTCGGTTGCACATCACATCCGGATTAGGCGTGAAACCGCTGCGCACCTTGTCCATCGTATATTTGGTGACTTGGTCCCAATATTCCTTATGGCAATCAACAACTTGCAGTTTCGTTCCGTATTTGTGGGCAACAGCCGTAGCCATCTCAAGGTCTTCTTCGCTTGAGCAGTCCCATTCCTTGTCGTCTTCAGGTCCTATCTTTATGTAGAAACTATCGAACTCCAAGCCTTGACGGTGAAGTTCGTAAGCGACGACAGAGGAATCTACGCCTCCGGATAAAAGCAATGCAATCTTTGCCATCAATTTTTTATTTATCAAGAATTAGAGAATTATAGAATTTTCACTTGTTCTATAATCTTTACTTCAAGTATTTCTGCATGAGTTCGTCAGCCTTCTCGTCGCCGAGTTCCTTGGCCTTTTGGAAGTTCTTTCTAGCTTCTTCCTTGTTGCCTTGTCTTGCAAGAGCGAGAGCAAGAAGAGTGTAGCCTGTAGAAGATTCTGGTGCTATCTTTGTGCAATAGGTTGCAGCGCTGACAGCATTGTCGAGCAAACCAACTTGGATGGCCAATTGTGCTTCCTCTTGAGGGTAGAGTGGCTCGTTAGGGTTGAGAAGTACGCAATTGTGAATGTCAACGAGAGCCTGCTGGTACATCTTTCCTTTAACCTCTGCTGCGAAGCGAGTGTAGTAGAAATCTTCGTACACGCGACCTTGCATAAGTACTTGATAACGAGAGTAGTCAAGCACAGCGTCACGATATTTCTTCATGTTGTCGTTAACCTGTCCGCGCATCCAGAAATATGGAGCGGCAGAGTTTATGGAGAGAGAGTCAACATTGTTTATTGCGCTATCAAGGAGTACGATGAGCTCTTCGTTGCTTTTGCCTAAAGCTTGTTTGCAACGTGCTGACTCATAGTAGATTTCTGACTTGTTGACATCTTTCGCATTTATAAGCGAAGTGAGAATCTCGTCAGCTTCAGCATATTTCTTTTGAGCGAACAGAATCTGAGCTTCGTGGTTGCGATAGAGTGAATTGTTGTCAATGGCTTGAGCTGCCTTAATGTATTCAATTGCTTTGTCAAGTGACCAATCAGCATGCTTAGGTTCTGGTTGATAAAGTTCCTTGTTGTAGATGAACTTGCTATATTCGTAGTTTGCTGCTGCTTTGTCGCTGCAATTCTTCAAAGCCTGGTTAAGGATGTTTTCTGCATTAGCTAGATTTCCTGCAGAAGCCTCTGCAGACGCAGCGATAGGATAGCCTTCAATAGCAGAAGGATAAGTCTCAATGAAGTCTTTTGCCGCTGAAACATATTTGATGGAGTCTGCACCAGAGAGCATCATCATTACAATACGTGCCTGTTCCTGATCAGCAGGAAGCTGCATAGGAAGATGAATCTGGAGAAGGGCAGGATCACTTGCAGAGAACATCTGAGGTTCAAGTGACTTCGCGTAGCGGATGTCGGTGGAATAGGCATCAGCTGAGTTTGAAGAGATCTCCAGAAGACCTACGACTTGACCTTGTTCCGTTACGAATGGACAGCCGCCAAGACCTTCTTGACCAGTGAGTTTGATGATGTAGTAAGCATATTTATCTAGGAAAGTCTCTACGCTTTTTACAGCACCATCGTTTATAGTTCCACTCTGCTTTGTACCTACACAGTAGAGTTTAGTTCCTTGCTGAGGAGTTGCGGCATTGAGGAGAGTTGCAGGTGTCGTCTTTGCGTCAATCTTGAAGTGAGCAACATTGTGGACTTCGTTTGCACCAAGCATACGCTTTACTTCGTAAGTCTTGCCAGCCTGGTCTGTAACTACTGCACGATGGCAACCGATGAATGGCTTGCACTGGGCAATAGCTTCGCCATCATTGCTGACGAAAACTCCATTTCCTTCGCCTAGCTTACTGCCATCTTTGTCATATGTTATAAAAGCAAATACCGCCTTCTGCACATTTTTGACGGCAGAAGGCTGGGCAAATACTGAGGTTGAAATCAGTAATGAGAGTGAGAGTAAAAGGGATTTCATTTCTATGGAAGCCCAACGGAGAAGCGCTGGGAACGGTGACTATTTGGGCCCGGCGGAAAAGCAAGCGCCGGGAACTGTGTTTTTTTTTTTGATTAAACGGCTTTGAAACTCATGTCGAGACCTTTGACAGAGTGGGTGAGAGCACCGAATGATATGAAGTCAACACCAGCCTTTGCATAAGGAATCATAGTGTCGAAAGTGATCCCGCCGCTTGATTCTGTCTCGCATTGATGATTAACAATCTTCACGGCCTTTTCTGTATCTTCTGGAGTGAAGTTGTCGAACATGATACGGTCTGGATTCTCCGCGAGCGCCTCTTCGAGTTCCTTGAAGTTGCGCACTTCTATCTCAATCTTCAGATCCTTGTTCTTTTCTGCGCAGTAAGCCTTAGCACGAGATATTGCGTTGTGGATGCCACCTGCGAAATCAACATGGTTGTCTTTAAGGAGAATCATGTCGAATAGTCCGATACGATGGTTCATGCCGCCACCAATCTTAACTGCTTCCTTCTCAAGCATACGCATGCCAGGAGTTGTCTTGCGAGTGTCGAGAACATGAGTCTTGGTGCCTGCATCTATGAGAGCCTGCTGATATTTGCGGGTCATTGTGGCGATGCCACTCATGCGCTGCATGATGTTGAGCATGAGGCGTTCTGTCTGAAGTAGAGAGCGCACCTTGCCTGTTACGATCATTGCAACATCGCCTTTCTTCACGAGTTCGCCATCGTTGATGAATACTTCAACCTTCATGTCCTTGTCGAAAGCGGCAAAAACCTTCTTTGCGACTTCGATGCCTGCAAGTACACCGTCTTCCTTGATGAGGAGCTTTGATTGTCCCATTGCATCTTCTGGGATGCAGCAGAGTGTTGTATGGTCGCCATCGCCGATATCTTCTGCGAAAGAGAGCTTTATGAGTTCGTCGTTAAGTTGATCTGGAGTGAGCATCTTATTTTGATTTACGGATTTACGATTTGGGGATTTGGAGCCCCACCGAGAACGGCGGGGAAGTGTATGATCTGGGGGAAAATTAGTAGTCCATTGTGAAGGCACAGCCGTTCTTCTTGTTTGTTTCAAGGTTTACGCCGATGCCAATCTTTACGCCAAACCGGTCGCGGTCAGCATTGATGAATGAAGCCTGGAAATAAACTGCAGGCTCGATTGTTACGGAGCGGTTTATGAAGAATGCGTAGCCAGCTTCTATTTGTGGAAGAATGTCGTTGTATGACTTCTGGACATGAGTGTAGTTAGCGCTAGCACCAAGGAATATTCCGTTCTCCTGGAAGTAGTAGCGACCGCCACCGCCGATGCTGAACTTATTTTTGTTGACATCACCGCCGTTAGTTTCAATGCCTACATTTCCAAGAATCAGGACATTGTCCATGATGAAGTAGCCACCAGTAGCATTTGCGCTGAGACGGAGTTTCTCTGCGCCGCTGATGTTGAGGTCGAGACCGGATAGGCTTGCTCCTACATAAGTCTTGCCTTCTTCAAACTGAGCCTTTGCGCTTACTGTTGCGATGAGCGCAAACATTATGAATATAAATTTTTTCATTCAAAATTTGGTTTATAATATTAGGATTTTTGTTCTTTTTACGAGTGCAAAGTTAAGAAAATAATATGAAAAAAACGCATAATTCGGAGATAACTTTTCGCTATTAACAATTTTTACACAATAAAGCCCGAATTATTGATATTTATATTGCTTTTTTCATCCAATTTCCCTTGAAAACACGCAGAAGGAACACTATTCCTCGCACCGTAAGTTCCATTGCCATACCAATCCAAACGCCATAAAGTCCATACTGAGGAGCGAGGGCAGCGGCTAGAGTAAGGCGGACGAACCACATGCTACAAAGTGAAATGATGGCTGGCTTTACGGTATCACCTGCACCGAGGAGAATGGCGTTGCTGACCAAGGCTGCCGCGAAGAACGGCTCGGCGAAAGCTTCTAGGCGGAGGCAACCAGCACCGAGCTGAATAATGTCGTCCACAGGAGTGAGAAGTGACATCAGCGGAACGGCTGTGAAGAACATGATTACGCCCATGAGAGCCATTACTGTCATGCCGAAAGCGAGAGAAATTCGCGCAAAGCTCATGCATAGCTTCTTTCTGCCAGCACCTATGCTTTGGCCTACAACAGTTGTTGCCGCTTCTCCGATTCCGTGTCCAGGCATGTAGCAAAGGCTTTCGGCAGTTATGGCAAGAGTGTTTGCGGCGATGGCTATTGTGCCGAGCGGAGCCACGATCATAGTGCTTACAATCTGTGCTCCGTCTATCATGATGTATTGTGCTGCCATAGGGAGGGAAATCTTTGCAGCACTCTTGATGTAGCGCCATTCCGGACGGAAACTGCCATGCTCCTTGCTGATTCCGATTTCCTTTGATTGTGTTGCTGCGTACCATGTCTCAATGCAGCATGCCACGGCGTAGGCAAGTCCGGAGCCGATAGCAGCACCGATAACGCCGAGTCCGAAGATGTAGATGAAGATATAGTTGAAGACTACGTCGTTCACGCAAGTCAATATGCTTATGATGCTTGGAATCCTGATGTTTCCGGAGCATTTCAGCATACTTGAAGAAAGTCTGCCTATCATCATGAGCGGAAGACTGGCACCGCAAATACCGAAATACCACGAGGCATCATGGGCTATCTCCTCGTTTCCTCCAAGCCAATACGGGAGAAAAGGGGATATAAGTATGCATAACGCCGTAAGAATGACGGAAATGATTGAGATGCAGACAATGCCTTGGCGAAAGACATTCTTTGCCTGTGTCATGTCGTTGGCACCGATGAACTGCGCTGCCTGAACAGAAAAGCCCATGGCAAGAGCTGCCGAAAGTCCGAACATGAGCCAAGTGCTGGTCTCAACGATGCCAATAGCTGCCGACGCTTCCGCACCGAGAGAGCCCACCATTGCGGCGTCGATGAAGAACATCAGCGTGGACGTGATCTGGGCGAGAACGGAAGGAATGCTCAACCTGACAATCAGATTGAACTTGTCCCGACGCGTCATCTCCTGACCAAGTCGTATCATCTCGAGCAGACGCTGCTCCTGTTCTTTTGAAAAAATGCTCATAAGTTGGGTTACGAGCTGCAAAGTAACGAAAAAAAAGTGAGAGTAGAGATTATTGTTGTCTTAAACTGCAATACAGGTGCTGTTTTTCTATCATATCTTAGTTTTGTCAGAACTTTCATACTAGCGATGGAGTTCCTTATGAATACGAAGTGAGTTCATAGACGATAAGTAGACAGACAGAAATTCTCGCTCTTGCACCCCTATTCCTTATAATAAGTATTTCCTTAATTAAATTAATATATAATATATGTACGCGAGGTTTTGTGTTGATCAGCAATTATTGTCTGTCTGTCTGTCTAAAAAGTGGTAAAAATAACAAAAAAAAATAGACAGACAGACAAACATGAATATCATAATCAGTATTCAAGGATGAGACTCTGGCGAGCTTTCAGCTTGAAGTCTTCCGAGATGTTGTATTTGCGACCAGAGGTAACATCCTTTGCAACGGTTCCTGCAGGCACGGCTTCTGCGTATCGCTTAGCTTGGAAAGTGGCTTCGCTGTTGGTGCCATTGAGCACAACGAGCACGCTCTTGCCGTTGTAGTGGCGATTGATTACGTAAACGCCGTCAACAGGACACCACTGCTTCTGCTTGCCTTTCACGATGACATCATTGCCCTGACGCCAGTGGAGAAGCTTCGAGAGCCAACGGAACATGGATTTCTCTGCCTGTGTCATGCCCTCGCCGGTAAAAGCGTTCTTCTTGTCGCCTTCCCAACCGCCAGGGAAATCGCAGCGCACATAGCCGTCAGTAATCTGCTTTGTGCCGTTCATGAGAATCTCAGTGCCGTAGTAAAGCTGCGGAATGCGCTTGATGGTGAGAAGCACGGAGAGAGCCTGCTTGAGAGCGAGAGTGTCTTTCTTGCCTTCGCCAAGGAAACGATCTGTGTCGTGATTGTCGAGGAAAGCCATCACGGACGATGGGTTAGGGTAGAGGTAGTCATAGACAAGGTTGTTGTAGATCTTGTTGAAACCGTTCCACCAAGCGTCTGTCTCCTCGTATTTCGTGGCAGCTCCAATCTTCTCGTAGAAAGCAAAATCCATGACAGTAGGGAGATGTGAGTTGACGAGCTTCTGTGGATTGGCAACTTCCTTTCTTGCCTCTATGCGAGAGTCTGCGTCCTTGACAAAATCCTTCTGCCAAGCAGCCGTGTAAGCAGGCTCGGTAACCCAAGTTTCGCCAACAACATTGTAGTTTGGATATTCAGCAAGGAGTTCCTTCATCCACTGCGCCATACCTTCCTTGAAAGCATAAGGGTAGGTGTCCATGCGGATGCCGTCGATGCCTACGGTTTCAATCCACCAGAATGAGTTCTGGATAAGATAACGCATAACATGAGGATTGCGCTGGTTGAGGTCTGGCATTGAAGGTACGAACCAGCCTTCGGTAGTTTCCTTCAGGTCAATGTCTGATGCGTAAGGGTCGAGGACAGGGGTGAGCTTATAGTTTGTCTGGACATATTTCTCGTTTGTTGGAGGCGTAGCCATGACGCTTTGGCCTTCGGAGTTCTGACCTTGACGACCCTCTCCGTCTCCCCCACAAAGGGGAGTGCCCTGTGCTTCTGGAGAAAGCCATTCCGGAGTGTTGAACCAGTCCTTTGAAGGCATGTCGGCAACCCAAGGGTGGTCGAAACCGCAGTGGTTGAAAATCATGTCCATTACGATCTTAAGGCCTTTCTGATGTGCCTCGTCGCAAAGCTGGCGGTACTGCTCGTTAGTGCCGAAGTATGGTTCTACGCGGTAATAGTCGGTAGTTGCGTAGCCGTGGTAGGTGCTTTGCTCGCCAGCGTCAGGAGAGTTGTTCTCAAGGACAGGAGTGAACCAAAGGGCTGTTACGCCGAGCTCCTTGAAGTAGTCGAGGTGCTGGCGAATGCCTTCGAGATTGCCGCCGTGGCGAAGGGAAGGTTTCGTGCGGTCGATGGCTCTTTTAGCCGAAGCGGACGCTTCGGGAACGGTGGCTTTCTTGGCGGATTTAGCCTTTGGGGTGGCTGCGTATTGAGGGGCAGAGGCAAAGCGGTCTGGCATGAGCATGTAGAGGACGTCAGCGTTTGTGAAGCCCTTGCGGTCCTTGCCCGCCATCTCGCGATTCTTGAGCTCGTATGTTTGCTTGATTGTTTTCTTGCCGAGCTTGAAGTTGAGAGTCATGTTGCCAGCCTGTGCGTTGGCAATGTCAAGATAGACGAGGAGGTAGTTAGGGGATTCGAGCGGAACGACATCTTCAATCTTCACGCCAGGATAGTCGGTAGTGACAGTGGCGTCCTTGATGCCTTCGCCATAAACCATGAGCTGGAGCTTCGGGTTCTTCATTCCCACATACCAGTTTGTAGGGTCGATGCGGAGAGGGGTTGTGCCCTTAGGGGCAGAGTTAGCGGAGGTCAGCATAATGTTTAGTGCCAGGAATAGGAAAAGGAGTTTTTTCATATAGTGGGATTTTAGCCCAACGGAGAACCGTTGGGAACTGTGATGGGGAAACCAACGGAAAAGCGTTGGGAGCGGTGGCTTAATTATGGAGAATGACGGCTGTTTGTGGTGCAACCTCAACCTTGCTGTCGTGAACGGTTTGGATTCCGTTTTCATCCACGATGCCGTCTTTGCAGACAATGGTGTAGGACGATACTGGAAGCTGCATTTCAACAGCCTTCTTGTTTGCGTTGAGGATTACGATGATGTCCTGCCATTCGTCGCCGCCAGCGTTGTCCTTGAGATGGAAAGCTACGACGCCATCCTTTGTTGGAAGGAACTCAAGATGCTTGCGCACGAGGTCTGCATCGCCGAGACGGAAGGCAGGATGATTTTTGCGGAGTGCGATAAGTCGGCTGTAGTAGTCGAATACTTGCGGATATTTCCTGAGATTGTTCCAGTCGAGATGGTTGATTTCGTCAGGAGAGTTGTAGCTGTTGTGAACGCCTTTCTTGTCACGAAGCATCTCTTCACCGGCAAGCATAAAAGGAACGCCCTGAGAAGTGAAAACAGCTGTCTGTGCGAGAAGGTCAAGACGGATGAGTTCTTCGGTTGTGATGTTCGGAATGCTTGCACGAAGACGGTCTGTGAGACACATGTCATCATGACAGCTGACGTATGAAATCATCTGGAAAGGCTGCTTTGCCCAGAAAGCCTGAGTGTAGTTCACCTTCTTTACATCTATTTGCGGATGCTTTACAGCGCCAGCGATACCGAACTTAATGCTCTCCTCATTGCCAGGAAGACCACCGAGAAAAGCTGTCTTCTTGTCGTCAGAGAAAGGTCCGCGAAGAGCGTCGCGCATCTCATCAGAGAAAGCAGCAATGCCGTCGAGCTTGTTTACATTGACCTTCATGGCAAGTTGACTTTCAGGGAGTTGCGGAGATTCTGCCGCCCAACCTTCGCCATAGATGAAAGCGGAAGGATTGATTTCCTTTACTGCCTTCTGGATGGCGTTCATTGTCTCAATGTCGTGGATTCCCATGAGGTCAACTCGGAAGCAATCGATGTGATATTCCTTTGCCCAATACTTGAACGATTCGATCATATATTGTCGCATGTATGGCTTTTCGCTTGCTGTTTCGTTGCCACAACCGCTACCGTTGGCGAGACTTCCGTCTTTCTTTGTACGATAGAAATAGCCTGGATATGTGCGCTCGAAATTGCTGTTTTCTACATCCATTGTGTGGTTGAGAACGACATCCATGATCACTCTTATGCCTGCGTCGTGTAGGCTCTGAACCATTCGCTTAAACTCATAGATGCGCATGCCTGGGTTGTAAGGGTCTGTGGAGTAAGAACCTTCAGGCACATTATAGTTTACAGGATCGTAGCCCCAGTTGAACTGAGGCTCGTACAAACGCGATTCATCTACTGAAGCGAAGTCGAAAGATGGCTGGAAATGGACTGCATTAATGCCCAAATCCTTTAGGTGCTGTAGAGCGTTATGGTGAGTTAGAGCTAGGTATTTGCCGCCATCCTTTATGTTTGCTGATTTGTCGATAGAATAATCGCGGTGGTGCATCTCATAGATAACGAGGTCACAAGGATTCTTTGTATAAACGAATGTGTCGTCGTCCCAACCAGCAGGATTAGTCTTTTTCATGTCTATTACGGCAGCTCTCTTTCCGTTTATTCCAACAGCTTTGGCAAATACTCCAGGACATTCGCCCTTGCCTACATCAAAGGTGTAGAACATTCCTTGAAGATTACCCTTGACAACTGCCGAGAAAGAGTCTGTTCCGACATGCTTCATCTTTACGGTCTTGATAGCCTTACCGCCTTCTCCGTCCTTGTAGATGCGTAGTTTTGGCTGGCAGTCGTCAGGAGCAAGGAGAGTGAAGGTCGTGGATTCAGGACTATAAACAGACTCCTTGAAATCTTGTGCTTTTGTCGGAAGAAGTGACATTGTTAGTAATAAGATTGTGATGATAGATTTGTTTATCATTGCGTTTATTATTAATGATTTAGGCCTTTTTGTATGGCTTAAATATGTATTTTTTATGGAAAATTGTTGCAAAGAATAAAAAATTGACTACTTTTGCATCTTGAAACTTTATCTTTCCATAGGAATATTCAAACTTTAATATTTTATAATTGTATGAAAAATTTCAAATTCTTACTCCTTGTAGCTGCTCTTTTCGTAGCTTCAACAGGAATGGCTAAGGATCTTTGGACAGTTAATTTTGCCACAAAGCCAGTAGGAAAACTTGGTGACCATGCTAAGGTTATCAAGGCTGTACTTAAGGAAAACCTCAAGAAGGGCTTCAGCAAGTTGGAAGTGAATGAGGGTTCCAAGACACTCGTCATCACTTTTGACCACGACCGCGTGTCGCCAGAGGAAATCGTTAATCTTCTCAACGAACAGATGCCAACTCTTAATGTAACAATGTCTGAGTCTATTCAGAAGACTCCAGTAGAGTATGAGAAGGCTCTCGAGAAGTTTGAAGATGCAAAGAAGGCTCGCCAGAAAGCTGTTGACAAGCTTAAAGATGCTTGCAGCGATTACGACAAGGCTTACAAGAATCTTGAAGACCAAATCAATAAGGCTTCAAAGCGTGGCTTCGTTCAGCAGAATGAAATAGTAAGAACTACGATTAAGATTTCTGAGGATTAATTTTTTATAAGGCGAGGCTTTTGAACCTCGCCTTTTTTGTGCTTATTTCTTTATTATGGAAATTGCGAAACCGCCGCCAGAAGCCTGCTTGATGGTAAGCTTCGTGCCTTTCTTTATAATCTTCTTTGTTATCTTGTAAGCCTTAGGATTCTTCTCGTAGTGAGCATCTTTTGCGTCTTCGTAGATTGTAGCCTCGTACTTTGCGCCGTTGTCAAGGAAGTCGAAGTTGAGGACTGTAGTATGTCCGTCAGCATCGCACTTTCCCCCTACGAACCAGTTGTCTGTGCCCTTTGCCTTGCGAGCAACTGTCAGATATTTCGCTGGTTCTGCCTCGAGATATTTTGAGTCGTCCCAATCCACTGCAACATCGCGGATGAACTGGAAAGCATCGTCAAATTTCTTGTAGTTCTCCGGAAGGTCGGCAGCCATTTGGAGTGGGCTGTACATCGTAACATAGAGAGCAAGCTGACCAACGAGAGTGGTATGAACGAAAGATTTGTTGTCGCTCCATGTGCTGAGCTGTGTCTCGAAGATACCAGGCGTATAATCCATAGGACCACCAATCAAGCGAGTGAAAGGAAGGATGCAAGTGTGGTATGGCTCAGAACCTCCGAAAGCTTCGTATTCTGTACCGCGGGCAGATTCGTTGCCAATCCAGTTCGGATAAGTGCGGCATATACCTGTAGGGCGAGTTGCCTCGTGGGCATTAACCATGATGTGATGCTTTGCAGCCTCCTTTATGCAGTAGAGGTAGTGGTTGTTTGATGCCTGAGAGTAGTGGTGCTCTCCGCGTGGAAGAACATCGCCAACATAACCGCTCTTCACAGCGTTGTAACCGTACTTGTTCATCAGCGTGTAAGCCTTCTCCATCCAACGCTCGTAGTTAGGGATTGAGCCGGAAGTCTCGTGGTGCATCATGAGTCGGACACCCTTTGAGTGAGCGTAGTCGTTGAGCATCTTGATGTCAAAGTCTGGGTAAGGAGTGATGAAGTCGAAGACAAAGTCCTTCTGATGACCGAACCAGTCTTCCCATCCTTCGTTCCAACCTTCCACGAGAACCTGGTCAAGACCGTTCTCTGCTGCGAAGTCGATGTAGCGTTTTACTTCCTCGTTTGTCGCGCCATGAATGCCATGAGGCTTGGCGTTCTTGTAGTCTGTCTGACCAAGCTTTACAGAAGGGAACTGGTAAGTGTAGCTCCAATGCTTTCTGCCTACAATCATTTCCCACCAAACGCCGCAATATTTCACAGGCTTAATCCATGAAGTATCGTCAAGGGCACATGGCTCGTTGAGGTTGAGAGTGATGTTTGACTTGAGAATGTCGCGAGCATCATCGCTGACGATGACCGTACGCCAAGGAGTGTTGAAAGGAGTCTGGACAAAACCTTTCATGCCCGTAGCGTCAGGAGTAAGCCAAGACGTGAAGACCATGTTCTTGTCATCAAGGTTGAGGTGCATTGTAGGGTAGTTGATGCAAGCTGCCTCGTGTATATTAATGTATAGGCCGTCGTCTGTCTTTAGCTGGAGAGCTGTCTGCACACCTGTCTTTGAGAACTGTGTGCGAGAAGAGTTGTCTGTCCAAGCTTCGTCAAACTTTCCGCGGATTTCCGACATCTTTGAGATTACGGTTTCAAACTCCTGTGTGTCGTAATCGCCTGGAATCCAATATGCTGTGTGGTCGCCAGTCATTGCGAACTCAGACTTCTCCTCCTTGATGATGAAGTAGCTGAGAGAGTCTTGCATTGGAAATTCGTAGCGGAAGCCCATACCATCGTCAAAGACTCGGAAACGGATAGCGATGTTGCGCTCTGAAGAAGGCTGGTTGAGATTTACGAGAAGCTCGTTGTAGTGGTTGCGAATCTCTTTCCATTCGCCCCAGACAGGCTTCCAAGTCTCGTCGAAAGTGTTTGTCTCGGTGCTGGTAATCTTGAAGCCGTCCATGAGGTCAGTCTCACGGAAATCCTTGCTCGCATGCTTTTCCTTGGTGAGTTCAAGGCCAAGGTGCGAAGGTTTGCACACTTGCTTGTCCTTGTAAGACAGGGTATAGGTTGGACGGGAGTTGTCCAAAGAGAAGGTTAGCGAGACATTTCCGTTAGGAGATGTCACTGTCTGTGCCTTGCCGATGAGGGCGATAAGGCTCAGGGAAAATATAAATAGGGCTTTTTTCATTTTTGCTTTTAATGATGTTGGGGATAAACCGAAATCGGTTTATCCCGTTTGTGATTATCTTCCTGCAGCCTGAATCATGGTCTTGAGCTCATTGTTGTAATCTGTCTCTTCAATGAGGTCTTCTATGTTCAGGTGCATGCGGTAGCGCCAGTAGTGCTTTGGATTAGCAGGAATATTGATTCGCTCTGCATTTGCGTCTGGCAAGCGGAGCTTTTCGCTTATGGCAAGAAGGTCCTGGATGCTGAGCACGCAAAGCATACTTGGACATGCAAGATGACGGTAAATCATGTCTTTTGCTAGCCATCCTGGCAGCGGATGTGGAGCTTCGTCGTTGCGGTGAAGCATGGTGTTATAGTAAGTCTGAGTGCGATCGTAATCTTCGTCCCACCACATTCGCATCGTTGCCATGTCGTGGCTTGAGATTGTACAGACAGAGCGGTAAGGATTGCGAGAAAGATGACCGAAACGCACATTAGGATCCTTTGGCATCGTCTGAAGTTCAAGAGAGAGAATCTTCAGCTCGTTCATTACCCAAGGCACGCAATCTGGCACCATACCGAGGTCTTCTGCGCAGACAAGCATGCGAGTAGCGTCGATAAGCTTTGGCATCTTCTTCATCGCCTCCTCATACCAGAACTGGTTGTGACGCTTGTAGAAGAAGTCGCAGCGCAGATTCCAGTAAGCACGCTTCTCATTGTCTGGAAGCTTGTTGTAGAAATCCGTAAGATGTCCCGAGATCATAGGGTGGTAAAGTCCCTTCTTCTTATGATCTTCAAGGAAAAGTTCCTCGTAGAATGGCATGCCGTACGACATGATTTCTGCCTTTGTCATCGGAAGGGCAGGGGAGAACTGTCCCTTCAATCCGCTAGCTTCTGGCATAGGGATTTCCCAAATGCGGAAGAAACCGAGAACATGGTCGATGCGGTAAGCGTCGAAGTACTTCTGCATATTCGTGAAGCGACGCACCCACCAGAGGCAGTCGTCCTTGAGCATCTCGTCCCAGTTGTAAGTAGGGAATCCCCAGTTCTGACCGTCAACGGCGAAATCATCAGGTGGAGCACCCGCCTGTCCGTTCATGTTAAAGTAGCGTGGTTCCTGCCAAGCATCACAGCCGAAACGGTTTACGCCGATAGGAATGTCGCCCTTGAGTATGACGCTTTTTGCGCGGGCATAATCATGTGCTTCCATCATCTGCTCCTGAAGAACAAACTGAAGGAAATAGTAGTAGGCAACTTCCTTGTAAGCTTTTGTGCGTGAATTGCTTAGCGCATTGCGGTCAGCTTCGTTCCATTGGTTATGGTCAGGCCATTCGGCATAAACTGCTGTGCCGAATTTGTCGCGAAGTGTAGAATACTGAGCGTAAGGTACGAGCCAATGCTTCTCCTCATCAAAGAACTGCTTGAACTTCTCTGCTCGCATTACCTTCGCACCTTCCTGTTCATATATTATATGTAGGTACTCGTTCTTCGCATCGTTCACGCGCTCATAGTCAATTTGTGGAAGTGCGTTGAGTTCTGCCTGAAGAGCGGCGAAGCGCTTGCGTGTTTCCTCGTCCTTGATTTCAGGAAGAGCCTTGAGGTTTGCATACTGAGGGTGAAGGGCAAAGATTGAGATGCTTGAATATGGATAGGAATCAGTCCAAGTGCGAGTGATTGTAGAGTCGTTAATAGGCAGAATCTGAAGCACCTTCTGTCCTGTGAGCGACACCCAGTCAATCATTTTCTTCAGGTCACCGAAGTCACCAACGCCGAAACTGTCCTTCGTTCTTAGGGAGAATACAGGCACGAGAGTTCCTGCTATGCGCTGGTTTGCAAATGCAAAGAAAGCCTGGTCAAGCTCATAGCTTACAAGTTCTCCACGAGTCATTTCCGGAAGCGTTATGTTGCGATTGAAGCCTTCCTCCCAGAAATAAGAGCGCTGGTTGTCGTTGTTGAAAGCTACAAATTTGAACTCGAAGTAGCGGCGCTTTAGCTTTGTCTCGTCGAGTTCTATTGTCCATTCGTTATGGTCAGTCTCCTTCATTGGAGCTGCAAGCGATATGTACCATTCTCCAAGGCAACTTTCATCACCCAGAATAGCAAGACGCTGACCTTTCAGAAGCTGTGGAGCACGAACCTTCAGGCGTACAATCTGACCGTATTCCTTTTCTTCAACATCAACAGAAGAGTGTGGCGAAAGACATTCCGTGTAGGCGCTACTGTAGAGGTAGCTGTCTTCCGGTATCTGTGACCAACGGTCGTATAGTCTGTAGCGTTCGCAACGAGTCTTTGTCGTTACGGTGTGAGGAATCATAGCCCATTCCCTGCGAAACTCCTTGCCGTCTTTTTCAACGGTATAGAAATACTTGTATGTAGTGGTCTTAGGCGATTTTATGATGTGGAGATAAGTCCAATGGTAACCATCGCATGACTCCATTGGCATAGCCTTATCCTCGAAGTTCAGGACAAGACTCTCGCCGTCATATACTTTGTAGTCGATATTAAAATATAATTCCATAATGTTTTGCGGTTTGTACGGTTATTAGGTTATATAGGGTTACATTCATTATTTCTCTTTTATTGCGAATACGGCTACAGCTCCTATCACGAGCAGAACGCCTGCTACGATCATCATCATCGGTTGCGAAGAATCTACCATTGTGAGGATTGCTCCTCCACATACTGCTGCCACAATCTGAGGTAAGCATATTGTTCCATTGAAGAGTCCGAGATACTCACCCATATGACCATAACCTTGCAGCGCGTTTGTGACGAGTGTGAAAGGCATGGCGAGCATAGCTGCCCATGCACATCCTATCATGAGGAAAGGCACGAACTGGAGATATTTTGCTGTCTCGAGACCGAAAGTTTCTGCCGAGAAGAATGGTATGAGTGCAAAACCAATACCACCGATGATGAGACTTAGCGAATAGCCCGCTTTCGTGTTCTTTATGTTAGGAAGAATTGCTGCCCATAAAACAGCTCCAACAGCCTGTACTGCGTAGAGAATTCCAAGCCAGTTTCCTGCCTCCTGATATGCAGAAGATTTCGCGTCAACTGTATCCCAGACAGTCTGTGAAACAGCGCCATTGGCATAACTCCACATATACATGAAAGATGCCCAACAGAAGAACTGTACAAGACCAACTTGCCAGAAGGCTTTTGGAGCATTCTTCAGAAGAGTGATGAAGTTCGACTTCTCTTCCTTTACTTCCGAGAGTCCGTTGTATTTCGCATAATCCTCAGGGTTCCATTCCTTTACCTTCATGGTTGTGTATATGACGCAGAGGATAAGAATAGCGGCTCCAATATAGAAAGACCAAATGACAGAATCAGGTACTACACCTTCTGCTGCTACGTTGCTTATGCCTATTGCGGTAAAAATGAAAGGAAAGGCATAGCCGGCGATTGAACCTGCGTTGCAAAGGAAAGACTGAATGGAATAAGCCTTCTTCTTCTGCTCCTCGTTCACCATGTCACCTACGAGCATCTTGAAAGGTTGCATAGCCATATTAATGGATGTGTCGAGGAACATGAGCGAGATTGTTCCGAAGATTAATGCTGCGCCTACAGTCATGCCAAATGAACCTGCGTTAGGAAGCATGCACATCACGAGAACGGCAACGAGGGCACCAACAAACAGGTAAGGAATGCGACGTCCGAAACGAGTCCATGTTCGGTCTGAAAGGCTACCAACTATTGGCTGTACGAGGATACCCATCAATGGCGGGAGGATCCAGAAGAAACTCAAGTCGTGAGGGTCAGCTCCGAGTGTGGCGAATATTCGCGATATGTTAGCACTTTGCAGCGCGTATGCTATCTGTACTCCGAAGAATCCGAAGCTCAGGTTCCATAGTTTCCAGAATGAAAGGTTAGGTTTTTGCATATTGTGTATTGTTTTCTTTTCTAGTTATTTATTTGTTTGTTCTCTTCGTCGTTCCTCTGACAATGAGCCTTGTCTTCACGATTCTCTTGTCAATCTTGTCTTTCTGAATATTGCCTTCAACATGATTGATGAGCACGTCCGCTGCTTCATGACCAATCTTCGTACCACGTTGTTCCACAGTTGTTAGCATCGGTTCGCAGGAGATTGCTCGTACGCCATTGGAGAAGCCGCAAATCTGAATGTCGGTAGGAATCTGAAGGCCCATTCGCTTTGCAGAATAGAGGATGCCCAGAGCCGTGTCATCGTTGATTGCAAAGAAGCCGTCAGGGGGATTCGGTCCCGTGAGAATGTCAGGCGTAATGTCTTCTGCTTCTATGCGGTTGTCGCAAACGATGTCTAACGAATCATCTACGGGAAGACCATGCTTGAGCAGAGCGTCACGATAACCATTGTAGCGGTTCTTTGTGATTTCTATTTTCATTGGAGTTCGGTAGAAGGCTATTCGCTTGCAACCACACTCTATGAGATACTCCACGGCGGAGAAGGCTCCCTGATAGTCATCTACGACGACGCGGCTTGTGTTCAACCCCGTGCAGATGCGATCGTAGAACACTAGTGGAATGTTGGAATCTATGAGCTTTTGGAAATGGCTGTATTCCACGGTATCCTTAGCCTGCGATACGATTACTCCACAGACGCGTGTCTTTCGGAACGCCTCGCATATCTTAACCTCGCGTTCAAACATCTCGTCACTCTGCGCAACGATTATCATGTAGCCTCTGCTGCTTGCTTCTTCCTCTATACCGGAAAGGACAGTAGAGAAGTAGTAGTGGGCTATCTGCGGAACGATAACACCAATTACCTTCAGTTGTTGTCCGAGGTTCTTTCTGAGGTTGGAAGCAAGGAGGTTTGGCGTGAAGTTGTGGTCATCGGCATACTTCTGTATTTTCTTTTTCTGTTCGTCGCTGATGAGAGGACTGTCTTTCAGTGCACGTGACACGGTGGCCACGGAAACACCAAGTTCCCGGGCGATATCCTTCATCGTTATAGTTTTCTTCTCTGACATAAAGTTTTTTGTTCAATCAAGCAGTGCAGTTTTTGTCACAATTCGATATGTATGTAGATTGCCGATCCTATTGGATGTATTTGCCGATGACTTGTAATCTGGTGCAAAGGTAATACATTCATTTCAATATGAAAGCATATATAACCAATTATTTTTGTTCAGGCTGTGCAAACGGTTGCAAAAAGGTGAGAGAATGGCCATTCTCGGCTACAAACCAAGGAACATTGCCAACTACTTTCGATTGTCTTCCCATTGCTCTGTTCTAATGTGTTCGACTTTCCGCGTTTCCGCAATTGTATATATATAATTGCGGAAACGCGGAAAGCAAGAACAATGGAAATAAGTTTATGGGAAACGACTCGTAATCCTATCAGTTACAGCATGTAAAGCAGGCAGTTATGGTGTGTAATACCTAGAGTTATGGCATGTAAAGCATAGGTTTACGTGAATAAAAAAGGCAAGGAATGTTAAGTTCCCTGCCCATTATTGTTTATTATAATTTATTCGCACTTTACGATATCCACTTCTTTATTCTTTCAAGAGCTTCGATACAGTTTTCGCGATCTCCGAATGAGGTGAGGCGGATGAAACCTTCGCCGGCAGGACCGAAGCCTACGCCAGGAGTACATACCACATGAGCTCCGTAAAGAAGACGCTCGAAGAAGTCCCAAGAGCTTTCGCCGTTAGGAGTCTTTACCCAAAGATAAGGTGCGTTTTCACCACCATAGACTGTGAAGCCCATCTCTACCAAAGACTCGCGCATGATTTTTGCGTTTGTCATATAGTAGTCAATGACTTCTTTCACCTGTTTCTTTCCTTCTGGTGAATAGATGGCTTCGGCAGCACGCTGTGAGATGTAGCTTGTACCGTTGAACTTTGTGCATTGGCGACGATCCCAGAGAGGATTGAGCTGGTAGCGGTTTCCGTCGAGACCAGCAACGGTGAGTTCCTTTGGCACAACGGTATAGCCGCAACGGATACCTGTGAAGCCGGCTGTCTTTGAGTAGCTGTGGAACTCAATGGCAACTTTCTTTGCACCACGAATCTCGTATATTGAATGTGGGATGTCTTCGTCCTGTATGTATGCTTCGTAAGCAGCATCGTAGAAGATGAGTACGTCGTTCTTTATTGCATAGTCTACCCACTTCTTGAGTTCCTTGCGGTTGATGACCATACCGGTTGGGTTGTTTGGATAGCAGAGGTAGATGATATCAACCTTATAGTCTGGAATGGAAGGTATGAACCCGTTTGCCTCGTTGCAATGCATGTAAGTGATGTTGCTCCACTTGCCGTCAACATTCACGCCTGCACGACCGATCATGATGTTCGAGTCGATATACACAGGATAGATAGGGTCTGTAACACCTACGCTATTGTCCCAGCGAACGAGTTCCTGAATGTTACCCGTGTCGCTCTTTGCACCGTCGTTCACAAAAACCTCTGACTTGTCAATCTTCACGCCACGGGCAAGGAAATCGTTCTTTACGATGGCCTCACGGAGGAAATCGTAGCCTTCTTCAGGGCCGTAGCCGTGGAAACCTTCCACAGTTCCCATCTCGTCAACAGCCTTGTGCATGGCGTCTAGAACGGCAGGAACGAGAGGACGAGTAACATCACCAATACCGAGACTGATGACTTCTGCCTTTGGATGAGTAGTCTTGAATATATTTACCTTCTTTGCGATGTCGGCGAAGAGGTAGTTTTTTGTAAGTTTTAGGAAGTGGTCGTTTATGAGTGCCATAGTTGCATTTGATGATTAGACGATTTGATGATTAGACGATTCTTTCGAGAATTCGATTAAACGATATTTCGATAATCTGTTTTTTATGTTTTAGCCTTTAGCCTCGCTCGTTAGAGCGAATGAATCTCGCCATCGAAGACGAAGGCGGCAGGACCGGTCATCATGATGTGGTTGTTGGATTCAAGCCATTCGTTATGTACAGCGCCTCCGTCCATGACGATTGTTGACTCGCGTGATGCGCGGCCTGTAAGTGCTGCTGCGACGGTAGTTGCGCAAGAGCCTGTGCCACAAGCCATTGTGATGCCACTACCACGCTCCCAAACCCTCATGCGGATAGAGCCGTCTGGAAGGACTTGCGCAAACTCTATGTTGCATCGCTCGGGGAAGGCTGGGTGATGTTCCAATGCCTTGCCATGACCTTCTATGTCATACTGCTCAACATCCTCATCAAGGAAGATTACGTAGTGAGGATTGCCCATGGAGACGAAAGTTCCCTCGGGTAGGGTAGAAGCTTTCTCCTCGCAGAACTGATGCTTGGCCTCTTCGGCAAGGGCTGGAGTGCCCATATCAACTGTTACGCTTTCAGTCTTCCCGTTCTCGTCAAGGTGGAGATTGAGAATCTTTATGCCAGACTTTGTTTCAAGACGAATGACAGTCTTGTCTGTTATCCCTTTGTCGTGTAGGTATTTCGCAACGCAACGAGTACCGTTTCCGCACATCATGGCCTCAGAACCGTCAGCATTGAAGATACGCATGGAGTAATCGGCATGAGGGGTAGAAGCCATACCTATAAGGATAAGTCCGTCGCTACCGATGCCCGTGTGAAACTTGCTCCACTTCTTCGAGAAAGCTTCTGGATCTGAAATCGTATAAAGCATGGTGTTGACGTATATGTAGTCGTTGCCAGCACCGTGCATCTTAGTGAATGCTATCTTAGTCATTGGTTGGTTGTTTAATCGAGTGCAAAATTACTACAATTTGTTGAATTTCGCTTTATGCTTAGAGATAAAATGTACAAATAATTGGTAAATATTTATCAAGAGGGACGTTTCTGCTTACGATTTATTACTTATTGTAACGAAATAGGTCGTAATTGCTTACAATCTATAACCCAAAGATATTTGCCATTTTCCATGTACAATTTACCATTTAGTTGGCAAATTCGCTCTTTTCGTACCAATCCACGTATGCCTTGCACACAAGACGAACGCCGCCTGGGGTAGGGTAGTCGCCAGAGAAATACCAGTCGCCAGGATGGTCTGGACATGCTTGATGAAGACCTTCAAGGCTTTGGAATATCATTTCCACGTCGCTTCTGATTTCCTCAGTCTTTAGCATTCTTACCATCTGTTCTGAAATCTCCTTGGCTGTGAAAGGCTTGTATATGGCTTTGACGTGGTTGATGCAATCGTTATTATAAGACTTGCATTTGCGATAAACCTCATGAATGATGTTCTCTTGATTAGTCTGCTTGAGAAGTTCTATTGTTGCACGGAAAGCGATGAACTCCTCCATGCGAGCCATGTCTATGCCGTAGTAGTCAGGGAAACGCACCTGAGGGGAACTTGACACGATGACAATCTTCTTTGGGTGCAGACGGTCAAGTATCCGGATGATGGATTCCTTGAGCGTCGTGCCACGAACGATGGAATCGTCTATGATTACAAGGTTGTCCTTGAACGGACGTAGTGAACCGTAGGTTATGTCATACACGTGTGCAGCAAGGTCGTTGCGAGAGTTGCTCTCGGTAATGAAAGTACGGAGTTTGATGTCCTTTATAGCTACCTTCTCGCTGCGAACATGCGAAGAAAGAATCTGGCAAAGCTCTTCGTGTGTTGGCTTATGGTCAAGGGCTTCTATCTGCTTGATCTTCTGTTCGTTGAGATAATCCTTGAAACCTTCTAGCATACCGTAGAATGCAACCTCGGCAGTGTTTGGGATAAAGGAGAAAACGGTGTTTTCTATGTCGTTGTTGATAGCTTTGAGAATGTCGGAACGGAGCATTCTGCCAAGCATCTTGCGCTCCTTGTAGATATCAATGTCGCTACCGCGCGAGAAGTAAATTCGCTCGAATGAACATGCCTTGTTTTCTCCCTTCTCAAGGATCTCCTCGATGCGGAAATCGCCATTCTTGCTTACGATGAGAGCCTCGCCAGGAGCAAGTTCGTTGATGTCCCAAGCATGGATGTTGAAGGCTGTCTGTATGGCAGGACGTTCGGAAGCCACAACAAGGATTTCTTCATCTTTATAATAGAAGCATGGACGGATGCCGTGATGGTCACGCATGGCAAACATTTCGCCAGAACCAGTTTGTCCGCAGACTACATAACCGCCATCCCAGAGTGGGGCTGAGGTTTTGAGTACATTTTCTACCTTGACATTCTCTTCTATATACTTTGTGATGTCAAGGTCCTTGAGCCCCTTTTCCATGGCTTCGTTGAAGAGACGCTCACATTCACGGTCAAGGCGGTGACCAATCTGCTCAAGCATTATATATGTGTCACTATAGACGCGAGGGTGCTGCCCTTTGCTTGTGATTTCCTGAAAGACTTCGCTGACGTTTGTCATGTTGAAGTTTCCGCAGATACAGAGG
Source organism: Prevotella sp. (assembly GCA_045616725.1). GTDB lineage: Bacteria > Bacteroidota > Bacteroidia > Bacteroidales > Bacteroidaceae > Prevotella. The sequence goes on from JAZLHI010000120.1 coordinate 24,308, forward strand.
TTCTTAGCACGCCAGTTGTTGCGGCGAAGGAAGGGATGTACGAATGCGAGACCACTCCTGCCTGTTGTGGAATAACGCAAGTGCCCCATGAGAAGCTCTCCGCGCCAAGCTTCGTCGTCATTGCTTATAGTCTTGCCGACTTTCTCAAAAACTTCCGTTATGGCGCCGGAACCCAGTGCCTTTTCACGGAACATGTAGTCCTTGCCGGCTTCACATTCAAGCTTAACGCAGCTTATACCAGCACCTTCTTGTCCACGGTTGTGCTGCTTCTCCATCATGAGATAGAGTTTGTTGAGTCCATATTCCCACGAGCCGTACTTCTCCTTATAATAGGAAAGTGGCTTCATGAGGCGGATCATTACGATACCGCATTCGTGTTTGAGTTGTTCCATTGGTTGTTATGAAGATTGAACAAAAAAGGTTCAGTCCTTAGTATCGGACCAAACCTTTCTTTTCGCTTGTTTATTTCTTAAGGTATTTGTCAATATCGTAAGCTGCCTTGCGACCGCTTGCCATAGCACGAACAACGAGGGATGCTCCGTTTGCTGCGTCACCACATACGAAAACATTCTCTGCATACTGTGGATGTTCTGGTTTGAGGAAGCCCATTGCGAGAAGTACAAGCTCTGCCTTGATGATTTCTGGTTCGCCTGCCTCCACCATTATAGGACGTCCGCCTTCTGGATTTGGCTTCCAGTCGATAGGCTGAACCTTTACGCCTGTGAGCTTACCATCCTTACCAATGAACTCAAGGGTGTTGATGTTCCAACGGCGAACGCAACCTTCTTCGTGGGAAGTCGTAGTTTTCAATACTCGTGGATAGTTTGGCCATGGGTTCTGAGGGTCTGTTGGACCTTCAACAGGCTTAGGCATAATCTCAATCTGTGTAACGCTCTTGCAGCCCTGGCGATGAGAAGTACCGATACAGTCAGAACCAGTATCACCACCACCAATTACAAGTACGTTCTTTCCTTTTGCTGTTACGCGCTCTTCCTTGGAGAATTCCATGCCAGCAAGCACGCGGTTCTGCTGAGCGAGAAGTTCAAGAGCGAGATGAACGCCTTGGAGTTCGCGTCCAGGAATATTGAGGTTACGGGCAGTAGGAGTACCAGTAGAAACAACAACTGCTGCAAATTCCTTTGAAAGTTCCTGAATCTTTGCTTCGTCAACATCCTGATTGAACTGGAACTCAATGCCTTCTTCTTTCATCACGTTCAAGCGACGAGTGATGACAGACTTGTTGAGCTTGAAGTTTGGAATACCATAGCGGAGAAGACCACCAGCATCTTCATTCTTCTCAAAGACGGTTACGCTGTAGCCCATCTTGTTCAGGCGGTTTGCAGCCACAAGTCCAGCAGGACCAGCGCCTACAACAGCAACCTTCTTTCCGTTACGCTCATACTGCTGTGGAGTAATCCAACCTTCGCGCCATGCAGCTTCTGTGATTGAACCTTCGTTCTCGCGGTTTGTAGTAGCAGCATTGTCCGTAAGGTTATGTACGCAAGCCTTCTCACAAAGAGCAGGACAAATGCGACCTGTGAACTCAGGGAAGTCGTTTGTTGAGTTGAGAAGACGGTAGGCAAGTTCCCATTCGCCCTTGGCAAGTGCTGCATTCCATTCTGGTGCCTTGTTGCCGAGTGGACAAGCCCAGTGGCAGAAAGGTACACCGCAATCCATACAGCGTGATGCCTGTTCTTTACGGTCGTGAGAGTTGAGTGTCTGTTCAACCTCTCCGAAGTCTTGTATTCTATCGTGTATTGGTCTGTGACCAGCTTCTTTACGTTCTATCATATTCTTTTATTCCTGTGAAATAAGTCTAAGTTTCTCCTGAAGTTGCTTCATCTTTTCCTCCTGAAGTACGCGTTTGTATTCGATAGGAGTTACCTGTACGAAGTCATCGATGTAGCGGTTCCAGTCATCAAGCATCTTACGAGCAAGGGCAGAGCCTGTGTAGAGGTAGTGCTGACGGATGAGTTCGTGGAGTTCCTTGCGAGAAGTAGCGTCCTCGATAAGGCTGATTTCCACCTGATCCATGTTACAGAAGTAGTCGAAATTGTGGTTCTTGTCCCAAACGTAAGCAAGACCACCTGACATACCAGCTGCGAAGTTACGTCCTGTCTCACCGAGAACTACTACACGACCACCAGTCATGTATTCGCAGCAGTGGTCGCCACCGCCTTCGATAACGGCAATGGCACCAGAGTTACGAACTCCGAAACGCTCACCAACACGACCGTTCACATAGAGTTCGCCGCTTGTTGCACCATAGAGACCTGTGTTACCTGCTATGATATTGTTCTCTGCCACGAAGTCAGAGTTGCTGCGAGTAGGAGGCATGATAGAGATTCGACCGCCAGAAAGTCCCTTTCCGAAGTAGTCGTTTGTCTCACCTTCAAGCTTGATGTTTACACCCTTTACGGCGAAAGCTCCGAGCGACTGACCTGCAGAACCCTTGAACTTGATGTTGATAGTAGAATCAGGCAAACCTTCCTCGCCGTATTTCTTGGCGATGGCTCCTGAGAGCATTGTACAAAGAGCGCGGTCTGTGTTCTTGACAGCGTAGTCGAGGTTTATTTCTTCTTTGCTTTCTATAGTCTGAGCGCAAGCCTTGAGAATCTCTTCGTCCTTGACAGTCTCAAGCTTAGAGAATTCGCCACGATCCCAGTAGAGCTGACCTTCCTCTTTATGGAGCAAGCGAGAGAAGTCGATTGTACCCTGCTTAGTATGAGGATCAGCAGCATTTACCTCGATAAGGTCTGTGCGACCGATGATATCCTTCAAAGACTTAACACCGATTTCAGAGAGATATTCGCGAGTTTGCTCAGCGAGGTATGTGAAGAAGTTCACAACATATTCAGCACGACCACGGAACTTCTTGCGGAGTTCTTCGCTCTGTGTAGCCACACCTACAGGACAAGTGTTTGTGTTACACTTACGCATCATGAGACAGCCGAGAACGATAAGTGGCAATGTACCGAACGAGAATTCATCAGCACCGAGCATAGCCATTAAGATTACGTCGCGAGCAGTCTTGAGCTGACCGTCTGTCTGGAGGCGAACCTGACCGCGAAGACCATTGAGAACGAGAGTCTGCTGAGTTTCTGCGAGACCGATTTCCGGAGAGAAGTCGATTGTACCCTGCTTAGTATGAGGATCAGCAGCATTTACCTCGATAAGGTCTGTGCGACCGATGATGTCTTTCAGTGACTTAACACCGATTTCAGAGAGATATTCGCGCGTCTGTTCAGCGAGATAAGTGAAGAAGTTTACAACATATTCTGCACGACCACGGAACTTCTTGCGGAGTTCTTCGCTCTGTGTAGCCACACCTACTGGACATGTGTTTGTGTTACACTTACGCATCATCAAACAGCCGAGAACAATCAATGGAAGAGTACCGAATGAGAACTCATCAGCACCGAGCATAGCCATTAAGATTACGTCGCGAGCAGTCTTGAGCTGACCGTCTGTCTGCAGGCGAACCTGGCCACGAAGACCGTTCAGAACGAGCGTCTGCTGAGTTTCTGCAAGACCGATTTCTGGCGAGATACCTGCGAAGCGCATAGAACTTGCAGGTGAAGCACCCGTACCACCTTCAGCACCTGAGATTACGATCAAGTCAGCCTTTGCCTTAGCAACGCCGGCAGCGATTGTTCCGACACCACTTTCAGCCACGAGCTTCACGCTGACAGCAGCTGTTGGGTTGATGTTCTTGAGGTCGAAGATAAGCTGAGCAAGGTCTTCGATAGAGTAAATGTCGTGGTGAGGTGGAGGAGAGATAAGGGTGATTCCAGGGATAGCATTACGAGTCTTCGCAATAATCTTGTTCACCTTGAAACCAGGAAGCTGACCGCCTTCACCAGGCTTTGCACCCTGAGCCACCTTAATCTGAATTTCTTCTGCGTTTACGAGATATTCTGCTGTTACGCCGAAACGACCAGATGCAATCTGCTTAGTCTTGCTTGAAAGGCTAACTCCGTCAACCTCAGTGTGATAGCGAGCGTTGTCCTCACCACCTTCACCAGTGTTGCTTCGTGCGCCAAGCTTGTTCATTGCTATACAGAGAGCCTCGTGAGCCTCGATAGAAAGAGCTCCGAAAGACATCGCACCTGTCACGAAGTGCTTTACGATGCTTTCTACTGACTCAACTTCTTCCATTGGAGTTGGCACGGCAGCCTTCTTGAATCCGAGGAAGTCACGAAGGAAGATTGGCTTCTCCTTCTTGTCTACAACATCTGCCCACTCCTTGAACTTCTTGTAAGAACCTACGCGAGTAGCAAGTTGGAGCATTGTTATTGTCTCTGGATTCCAAGCGTGGTCGATACCATCCTTGCGCCAAGCGAAGAGACCGTTATTCGGAAGAATTTGCTGATTTGCTGATTTGTTGATTTGTTGATTGAAGGCGTCAGTGTGGAGCTGAGCGTATTCCTTAGCAATGTCACGAAGACCAACACCACCGATTGTGCTGCTGTCTGTACCGAAATACTTCTGGAGGACAGCCTCCGAGATACCGATAGCCTCGAATATCTTCGCACCGCGATAAGAGCGGATTGTAGAGATACCCATCTTTGACATGATCTTCTTCAAACCCTTGTCAACAGCCTTGATGTAATGCTGCTCGGCAGTAGCGTATTCTTCCTGAATCTTATGACGCTTTACGAGGTCGTCGATTACGGCGAATGTCATGTAAGGACAGATGGCACTTGCACCATAACCGAGAAGAAGAGCTGCGTGCATAACCTCGCGGATTTCACCCGACTCAACGATAAGGGCGGTCTGTACACGCTTACCAACGCTGATGAGGTAATGGTGAACGGCAGAAACTGCGAGGAGAGAAGGAATTGCTGCGTGCTTCTCGTCAATGTCACGGTCAGAAAGTATGATATAGTTTACACCTTCGTCAACGCTTTCCTCTGCCTTCTTGCAAAGATTGTCAAGAGCTGCCTGGAGACCATCTTCGCCCTTTGCCTTCTCGAAGAGGATAGGGAGTTTGATAGTGTTGAAGCCCTTATAGCGGATGTTGCAGAGAATGTCAAGCTGAGTGTTTGTGAGCACAGGCTGTGGCAAACGCACCATCTTGCAGTTTGACTCATCTGGAGTAAGGATGCCGGAACCTACGCGACCGATGTATTCAGTGAGCGACATTACGAGTTCCTCGCGGATAGGGTCGATGGCAGGGTTAGTAACCTGAGCAAACTGCTGGCGGAAATAGTTGAAAAGAATCTGTGGACGATCAGAGATGACAGCAAGCGGAGTATCGTTACCCATTGCGGCAACAGGCTCCTGTCCGTTGACAGCCATCGGCACGATAGTCTTGTCGATATCCTCCTGGCCATAACCGAACACGCGGAGTTTCTGGTCGAGATTCTCTACAGAGTTATCCACCTTACGACCGCTCTTCAGCTTCTCGAGCTGGATTCTGTTTGTAGAAAGCCACTGGCGGTAAGGATGCTCCGTAGCGAGCTGCTCCTTGATGTCGCCATCGTAGTAAATCTTGCCTTCCTTTGTATCGATAAGAAGAATCTTACCTGGCTGGAGACGTCCCTTGTTTACAACGTCAGATGGTTCGAAGTCCATAACGCCTACCTCACTCGCAACGACCATCATGCCGCTCTTCGTGATAGTGTAACGGCTTGGACGAAGACCGTTTCTGTCAAGCATACCGCCGGCATAACGACCGTCAGAGAACATGAGTGCGGCAGGACCGTCCCATGGTTCCATGAGGATTGAGTAATACTCGTAGAATGCCTTGAGGTCTTCCGAGATAGGATTCTTGTCGTTGAATGACTCTGGCACGAGGATAGCCATAGCCTTTGGCAAAGACATTCCGCTCATTACGAGAAACTCGAACACGTTGTCGAGGGAAGCAGAGTCTGACATGTCTGCCTCAACGATTGGACGGATGTCCTTGATGTCTCCGAGGGCTTCGCTGGAAAGAACGCTCTCACGAGCTTTCATCCAGCCGCGATTGCCTCGAACAGTGTTGATTTCTCCGTTATGACAGAGATAACGGAATGGTTGTGCGAGCTTCCATTTTGGGAATGTGTTGGTAGAGAAGCGTGAGTGAACAAGTGCAAGTCCACTAGTGAAGTAATTGTTGTTGAGGTCTTTGAAGAAGCGACGCAACTGACCGGAAGTCAGCATACCTTTGTAGATGATGTTTGTGTTGGATAGAGAGCAGATGTAGAAATCTTCATCTTTCACACGGTTTTCCGTACGCTTGCGTACCTTATATAATATACGATCAAAGTGCTCCACATCTTCGTCCTTGACGCCTGTGATGAACACCTGCTTGATGTCTGGCATAACATCCTTGGCTGCCACACCTGGAACAGTCTCGTCCACAGGCACAGCGCGTAAGTGCATGAGTTCCAAGCCTTCGCGCTCGATTTCCTCAATCATTATTGAGAGAATCTCGCTCTGTCGCTTTTCGTCTTTTGGGAGGAAGATGATACCGGTTCCGTAATGTCCCTTTTCTGGAACAGGAATACCTTGAAGAAGAATAAACTCGTGAGGAATCTGCAGAAGAATGCCTGCACCGTCACCAGTCTTGTCGCGAGTTTCAGCTCCACGATGCTCCATGTTCTCGAGCACGCTGAGCGCGTTATCGACAAGTTCGTGGCTTTTGTTACCATGAATGTTTACGACCATGCCCACACCGCAGGCATCGTGTTCGTAAGCACTGTTATACAATCCTTTTGTCATAGTATAGTGTGTTTGTGTTATCTTTGGGTTGTTTAAGTGAAATCCAGAAAACTCAAAAAGTAATCATTCTCTTGTCAAAATCCCACTTTTCGTGTGCAAAATTACTACTTTTACTTACACTTTGCTGCAAAAATCGTAAACTTTACTGACATTTTGTAATGAGAGTTTTAATTTGAAAGCATGAATAATGTTATAGTATGAAATTAAAACATAAATCCAACTCTCAAGTGTTAAATTGAAAGTTGGACTTGAAATGAAGTGTAAAAAGTGTGTGGAATAGCAAAATTTTGCTCAAAATCAAAGCACTTGACTCTTGATAAATTCAAGGAAAAGTGGATGTGGGTTCAGCACGGTACTGCTATATTCCGGATGGAACTGAGTGCCGAGATAGAACTTGTTCTTTGGAAATTCAATTATTTCTGCCAATTTGCTCTGTGGATTGCGACCTACGACCTTCATGCCGTTCTGCTCCATCTCGTCGATATACTTGCTGTTGAGCTCGTAGCGGTGACGGTGGCGCTCCACGATCATGTCGTTGTTGTAGATGGCATGAGCACGAGAACCCTTTAGAAGTTCGCATTCATAACCTCCAAGACGCATTGTTCCGCCGAGGTTTGCTATGTGCTTCTGCTCCTCCATCATATCGATGATAGGGCATTCTGCATTCTTGTTGAATTCTGTGCTGTTGGCATCCTTGTAGCCCAAAACATCGCGTGCAAATTCAATAGCCATGATCTGCATACCGAGACAGATGCCGAGAGTAGGTATGTTGTTCTCGCGTAGATAGCGTGCAGCAGAGATTTTTCCCTCTATTCCTCGGTCGCCGAAGCCAGGACATAGAATGGCACCTGATAGTTTTCCTGGCTTCTCGGCAGTACCGAAGAGTTCTTTCATGAGGTCGTCATTGACAGTTTCTGCGTCAACGAAATGCGTTACAACCTTCTTTCCGCAGTAAACACCGGCAATCTTTATGCTCTCCGTGATACTCTTGTAGGCATCCTGAAGATTGTATTTGCCGACGAAACCGATGTGAAGTTCGTCTTTTGTGGAAAGCCACATGTCAACAAACTTATGCCACTTGTCATGACTTTCGGTTACAGGTAGCGAGTCGATGTCATTGAAACCAGAAAGCTTCAGAATCTGACTTGCCAGTTTCTCCTCGTGCATCTTCAGAGGAAGGGCATAGATTGAAGGCACATCAGGACTGTGAAGCACGAATTCCGGACGAACATTACAGAAGCCAGCCACCTTTCTTCGCAAACCGTCTGACAGTGGATGTTCTGAGCGAAGAACGATGCAATCTGGCTGAATACCATAACTCTGCAACGTCTTTACGCTATGTTGTGTAGGCTTTGTCTTCAATTCACCGGCAGCAGCGATGTAAGGCACATAAGCAAGATGCACAACGATGGCATCATCACCAAGTTCCCATTTAAGCTGACGGATAGACTCAAGGAATGGAAGTCCCTCGATGTCACCAACAGTACCGCCGATTTCAGTTATAACGAAAGCAGTTCCGTCTTCAGCAGTCTTCGTGATATTCTCAGCACCGGCAAGCATTCTCGCCTTAATTGCATCGGTGATGTGAGGAACCACCTGAACAGTTTTGCCACCATAGTCGCCGCGACGCTCATTGTTTATCACATCAAGGTAAATTCTACCAGTAGTGTAGCTGTTATGTCGGGTTGTCTTTATGTCTGTGAAACGCTCATAGTGGCCGAGGTCAAGGTCACACTCATAGCCATCGATTGTCACATAGCATTCGCCATGCTCGTTTGGGTTCAGTGTTCCTGGATCCACGTTTATGTAAGGGTCAAACTTCTGGATGGTTATCTCGAAACCACGGTTCTGCAGAAGTCTGCCAAGAGTGGAAGCGATGACTCCTTTGCCGAGCGAAGAAGCCACGCCACCAGTTACGAATATGTATTTAATGTTTGGCATTGGTTGTTTGTTTATTCTTTTTAATATGCCTGCTCATGAACACCTGCTACGGCGCGTCCAGAAGGGTCGTTCATGTTCTTGAACGATTCGTCCCATGCGAGGGCTTCTGCCGTAGAGCAAGCAACAGAAGGAACCGAAGGCACGCAACGTGCTGCGCTGTCGCTTGGGAAGTGCTCTGCGAAGATTGAACGGTAGTAGTATTCCTCCTTGTTCTGAGGTGGGTTGATTGGGAAGCGCTCAGCAGCATGTGCCATTTGCTCGTCTGATACCTGGTCGGAAGTGATCTTCTTTAGGGTGTCAATCCAAGAGTAGCCTACGCCGTCAGAGAACTGTTCCTTCTGGCGCCAAACGATTTCCTCAGGAAGCATATCCTGGAACGCCTCGCGGACGATCTTCTTCTCCATAGTCTTGCCCGGACACATCTTGAGCTCTGGGTTTGTGCGCATCGCAACATCAAGGAATTCCTTGTGGAGGAATGGCACACGACCTTCAACACCCCAAGCCGAGAGCGACTTGTTGGCACGAAGACAGTCGTAGAGGTGAAGCTTGGAGAGCTTGCGGACAGTCTCCTTGTGGAATTCCTCTGCCGATGGAGCCTTGTGGAAATAGAGGTAACCGCCGAAGATTTCGTCAGCACCTTCACCCGAAAGCACCATCTTGATACCCATAGACTTGATGACGCGGGCGAGAAGATACATAGGAGTAGATGCACGAACGGTTGTAACGTCGTATGTCTCAATGAAATAAATCACGTCGCGGATGGCGTCAAGACCTTCCTGGATTGTGTAGTTTATCTCGTGGTGAACAGTTCCAATATGGTCAGCAACAAGCTTTGCCTTTGCCAAGTCTGGTGCGCCCTTCAAGCCAACGGCGAAAGAGTGAAGTCGTGGCCACCAAGCCTTTGTCGTAGAGTCGTCCTCGATACGATGCTCAGCGAAGCTCTGTGAGATGGCAGAGATTACGGAAGAATCCAAACCACCAGAGAGAAGCACAGCGTAAGGCACATCCGACATCAGCTGACGCTTAACGGCATCGCGGAGAGATTGACGGATTTCCTCTGTCGATTCACCCTCGCTCTTTGCTGGCGCTGGTACTTCTTCCATCCAGTCGCGCTTGTAGTACTTCTCCATCTTCATTGTCTTTGAAGAGAAGTAGTGTCCAGGGAGGAATGGCTCGAAGTCGTCGCACTGTCCTTCGAGAGCCTTGAGTTCGGACGCAACGTAAACCTTGCCGTCGTTGTCGTGACCGATATAAAGAGGAATTACGCCGATAGGGTCGCGTCCGATGAGGAACTCGTCCTTTTCTATATCATACAAAGCGAAAGCGAAGATACCGTTCAGCGCTTCAAGCATTTCTGTGCAAGCAGCGTCAATATCGACACCTTCGTCTAATTTCTCTGTGAGAGTCTTGTGGAGAGCAAGGATAACCTCGCAGTCGGAACCCGTCTGGAACTGATACTTTCCTTCATACTGCTTGCGGATTTCCTTGTGGTTGTAGATTTCGCCATTCACGGCAAGAACCACCTTCTTGTCTGGAGAGAACAGCGGCTGGCTACCTGATTCAGGGTCAACGATACTAAGGCGTTCGTGAGCGAGGATAGCACTACCGCCACAATAAATGCCTGACCAATCCGGTCCACGATGACGGATGGTCTTACTCATACGAAGAGCCTTCTGGCGAAGATCGTCAGATTGCTCCTTAATGTTGAAAATTGAAACTATTCCACACATAGTCTTATTTGGTTGTTTTAGTTATTTTTTATTACTCATAAACATATTACTCCCCCTCCCCATAATCGGGGAGGGGGTATGGGGGAGAGGCTTTCGTTACTTATTATATGCCGCCTCACCGTGCTCGTAGATGTCGAGACCTTCTTCCTCCTCGCGTCTGCCGCAGCGGAGACCGACTGTGTATTTGATGCCGTTGAAGATTATCATACCCATCACGAATGCGAATGCCACTACTGCGAATGCTCCGAGAGTTTGTACGCCTACGCTACATTCAGTTCCGTTGAGTTCTGGGTTTACGAAAACGCCTGTGAGGATTGTACCGAGGATACCGCCTACACCGTGAACGCTGACAGCACCTACAGGATCGTCAACCTTGAGAACCTTGTCGATGAAGCTTACAGAGAAGCACATCACAACCGAAACCACAACACCGATTATTGCTGCTGCCCAGATGTCAACGCAGTCGCAACCTGCCGTGATGCCTACAAGACCTGCAAGAACACCGTTGCAAACCATTGAGAGAGAAGGCTTTCCGTCAATAATCCAAGTGTAGAGGAGAGCGGCAATACCACCTGTTGCTGCTGCCATGTTCGTTGTAATGAGGATGTGCGATACGTGGTAAGCGCTGTCACCTGTTATTGAGAGCTCAGAGCAAGGGTTGAAGCCGAACCAGCCCATCCAGAGGCAGAATACGCCGAGAGCACAGAGTGCGAGGTTGTGACCTGGGATTGCCTTGCTGTTCTTCTCCTTGTCGTACTTGCCGATACGAGGACCGAGAACTATTGCACCTGCCAAAGCGAGAGCACCACCGGCAGCATGAACGAGAGTAGAACCTGCGAAGTCATGGAAGCCCATTTCCGAGAGCCAACCGCCGCCCCAACCCCAGTGGCCAGAGATAGGATAAACGATGGCAGAAATCAGCATCGAGTAGAGCAGATACATGGAGAACTTTGTGCGTTCAGCCATTGCACCGCTGACGATAGTTGCCGTAGTGGCACAGAACATTGTCTGGAAGATGAAGAATGCCGGTGCAGGAATGTTGTCGTTGCCTACATTCGACATCCAGAAGAATCCGTCCCATCCGAACAATCCTTTGTCGGCACCGAACATGAGAGAGAATCCCATAATCCAGAAAAGAACAGAGCCGCACATCAAGTCGCAGAAGTTCTTCATCAATATGTTTGCCGTGTTCTTTGCACGAGTAAGACCTGCTTCTACAAGAGCGAAACCGGGTTGCATCCAAAAGACGAGCATAGCGCCCAAGAGAACCCATAATGTATCGGCACCACTGAATTCAGTTGCCGCAAGATATAATGTTGTCATAGTAAGACCCCCTCTAACTCCCCCTTTATGGGGAGGACTTTCTGATTAGCATGGTCTAATCATGGGGTAAAAGTCTGGTTTGTGTAATGTGTTAATACCTCGGAAAAAAGCTAATATCCTTCTCCTCCCTTGTGGGGAGGTCGGGAGGGGTCAAAGCTTCTCCGCAAGCACTTCGTCGCCGTGCTTTCCTGTGCGTATGCTGTATACGTCGAGCGTTTCCGAAACGAATATTCGTCCGTCGCCGACCTCGCCAGTGTGGGCTATCTGCATGATAACATTCACTGTTGGCTCAACAAACTGCTCGCGGCATACGATAGTGATCTTCACGCGTTCGATAACATCTGTGCTGTACTGAACTCCACGGTAAACTCTTTCCTGTCTTGCCTGACCGATGCCGTGTACATCATGATACTCAAACCAGTCGATGTCTGAAAGCAAAAGCGCTTCCTTGACCTCGTCAAATTTGGTCTTCCTGATAATTGCTTCAATCTTTTTCATAGTCCTTTTAGTTTTTGTGTTACAATGTACAATTTCTGGGTGCAAAATTACGACGATTGTTTCAATTCTCAGCTATCAATCCCTCTCTTTGCAAGAAAAAACTTTCAAATTGTTACACATTGCAAAGAAATCTCCCTCTGTAACTTACACTATTGCCTAAATCCCTATGTTTGTGATGTCAGATTGTAAGTGATAGTTCAAAATACACTCTAACGCCCTATTTTCGGCTATTTCTTAAAGCGATTTCCACAAATTTACAATTAGACAATAAATATTGTGGTATTTCTTTTTCTTTGGGTCATTTCTTCTCTCAATCTCGCATATTTCGCTATCGCCATGAACGCGAATGTTCGTGAGAAACTTGTGTTTGCTGCCAATGGTGGTGCGGTCGCTTATCACATCCACGCCGAATCGCTCTCTCAACTTCTTCACGAATCCTTGGTCGTTGAGGTTCATGCCCAAATCGTACACATAATACAGATATATGCATGCCCACACAACGGTTTTGCTCAACCCATAATTTGGATTGAACATATAGTTGAGCTTAGGGTTAGGGCTATCCTTCTTATAATATAGCTCTATCAGCTTACCCGCCTTTCTGAAGAACTCCTCTTCGACTTCTTTATCGTCCTCGTCAAATAGCGGCAATTCAGGTCTGCCTACGGGGAGTTTCTTGTTCTGTGGGAATTGAGCAAATATCATTATGTTTTATTAAGGAATTAAAGAAGTTAAAGGAGTTAAAGGAAGTTATAAGTAAGTGATCATATTTATTATAAAAAATCTTTTTGCACAGTTACTTAGAGCTAATGTCTTTAAACTCCTTCCAACTCCTTTTGACTACCATTATCCAAGTGGCACTTTAAGCACATCGAGGAAGATGATGTTCATCGTGTAGGACATCTCTGGAGACTTTACGCCATGCTTATCCATCACTTCGCGAATCCTCTTCGCCAGCATATCCTGCAAGTTGCCGTCGTGCTTTATTGCTTCAAGGTCAATGTGCTCGCGGATATACTTTCCAATTTCCTTTGCGCAGCTCACCTGCTTGTGCCTGTAGGTAGTGTCCACAAAGGTGTCGAAAGCATCGTATAGCGACTGCTCGATGATATCGAAGCCGAGCATTTTTCCTACTTTCATGTGATTGTCTATGAACCACATCTTCTCGGCACATTCGCATATCTCAGCCTCCAGTTTTCTCATTTCCTCTTCACCTCTGTGAGCATTTTTCCATGTATGTTCAACTTCATAGAAGAAGCTGTCGGAAATCTCTTGGCGAGCCACTGAAGAGAACTCCTTCTCATTATCCCAGATCTGTTTCTTTAGGCTATAGAGAATGGCTGCTGCGAGATAAGGATAATCGCCTGAAGTGATGAACGAATAGAGCTCCTTGTTGTCTATGCTAAACTCGCCGTCAGAGAGGTTCCATGGGAAGTCAGTCAAGTTTACAGTCTTACCCTTGAACAGCGGATAGCACATATCCTTGAGGTCGAAGTAGAAGCTCAGTCGTATGCGGTCATCCTTGCTTAGGGCATTGATGGCGTGAAGGTCGTGAGCTTGCATTTTCACTTCTTTTATATCGAAGAGTTCGAGTGTAAGTTCAGTGGTATTTGTGTATCTTCCTTGCGAAAACATCGTGTCATTGGCTGTTTTCAAGAGAAGATTGCGGTATTCTTCGCTCTCACGTTCAGGCATATTGCTGAAGTCGATGCCGCCGAAGAACGTGTCGAAACGATTTAGTATTAGTTGTAATCCGTTGAGTTTCATTTGTTTATATTGTTTGGGGAAGGTCGGCATACAGCCCTTTCGCCTTTTTGTTGTGGCAAAGATAAGCATTTTTTGCCAACCTTCCAAGTTATTCTACACTAAATTTGAAATTGAAATTGTAATATTGTATCACCCGATTTTCCTATATCGGTTCTCACCAATTCTTTCTATCTGCCCATCCGAAGTCCATCGGCTGAGGATTGTGCCTACGCAAGTGGCGCTATCGCCGTTCTGGATGCGCTGTGCGATGACGTCGTTGGCTGTGAACTCATTGGCTAGGACAGAGAAGAGCTTCTTGTTCTTGCTGTTGTACTTGCCTCTTGTCTGGATGGCATTGTCGGCATTGTTCAGCTTCTCATACTCGCTTCCGCAGAAGTCGTAGATGCCCTTGCGCATAGCGTCGGCTATCCATCGTACCACTCTTCCTATGGCCATGATTTCCTTTCTGTCGTCAGCGCTTGGACAGCCTCTCAGATACCATTGCAGCACACCTACTCTCATAGCCACTGCCATCGCTCTCTTGCCAAGGTCGTACCACACCTCGTCTGGGTTCTCCTGGTCATCCTTGTCCCACTTGTTCTTTATCGACATGATGACCTTCTCGAGCCAAGGATATTCCAGCATCTGTCCGTCTTCGCCGCTATGCCACAGACGCTCGGCAACCTCGTTGAATAGCGCTTGGTCGCTGTCGCTGAACTTCGTGTATTTAGGGAACGCCCTGAGGCGTACATTAGGCATGAAAGCGAATATCACGCGGTTGTTAAGGCCACCCTCAGGATTGCTGTAGAACCTGTGCATGGCTTCGGGAGTGCCGCAGAAGAGTGTGTTCAGGAAGATAGGGATGCGGATGTTTCTGGTCATCTTGCTCTTCGATTCCTTGCCGCCCACGGAGTTGTCGAAAGCCTTGCAGTAGAGGTCGTCGTTGTCGCCATAGATGGAATGCTTTGCCTTGTTCAGACGGGCTATTTCCTCTGTGAACTGAATGCCATGCTCACCCTTGAGATTGTCCAGATACTCCAGCAGTTGACTCGTTGTGATGTCGTCTCCGAAGATTCTGATCCTTGAGTGAGGATCCTTTGGCTTCTGACCACTTTCGCCCGACTCGTTGTATTTCTCGACATACTCATTTGCCTTCGCACGTTCCACGCTATCCTCAAGCATGAACTTGCCCATCATCTTGTCAAACAGATTCGCTGCAAAGCCCTTGCCACTACCGCTCTTGCCGACTATGGCGGTCATGAACGAAAGCGAGTTGGTCTTTCCGTCAAGGTATTCGAAGCGGATGTGAGTGCCATAGACACCCCATATCGGAAGCATAGCCATGAACACCTGATTGCGCAGATGCTGTGGATAATGCGAGAGAATCATCTCCTCTACAGCCGATAGCTTTGGAAGCTTAGGCAGCAGAACATCGTTCTCCTCTACAGCCGAATTGAACTGCTTGAGCTCGTTGATGATACCTATAAGGAAAGGAGTCATCTGGCGACCGCTACTGTTCAGCGCACTCGTTATCGTCTTGCGGATTTCGTTGTCAGGAAGTGTCTTGAAATAAGGCACGAGGAACGAATAGAGCGTCTCGAAGTTGTAGCCACAGATGTGACGAAGCTCTCTTGCCATGGCATATAGCACATCGTTTCGCTGACCTTCGGAAATCTTTCCTGAACTTGCCACACGGTTCTCCAGAAGCTCGATGATGCTGCTGAACTTCAAGCCCTTGAACTCCATGCTCTCTGCCAGGTTTTTAGCCTCTGGAGGCGTGACGGCAATGTCGGGTGTTGCGCCCTCCTTGGCGCCCATTTCCACAGTGCCTGGTGGAGTAATTGTCTCTGGAGCACTCGTTGTTTTGAAGGCTTCTGATGGAGATGGAAAGACCTCTATCGTGTGTTCGAAGAGCCTTTTCTCGTTCTGATAGATAATGTAGTCGGCAGAAGGAAGGAACGATAGGCGAGTGAGGTCATATACTTTAGGGTCAGCAAACTTCTCCATGCCGAACTTCTCAGCCAATTGGCGCTGATGGGTAGCAATGTCCTCGCCTGTCTTCAGCACAGTTACAAGACGAAGGCCTTCGCCACGAGGAGTGATGTGAGCAAGAACTATTCCAAGCTCGTCCTCTCTGCCGGCAATGTTCTCCATGTAGAACTGCGCTGGTCTCGTAGGCATGTGGTCCCAGTCGTGAAGGCAGAAGCCGCTGGCCTTGACGAGATTGTTCTGTGCTGTTGGGCGCTCGCCGTTCTCAGTCATCTGGCAAGCATAGAGCACTACAGGAAGCCTTTGCTTCAATTTAGATTTCTTCTCGGCATCAGGTTCGGCTTCAATGAGATTCATCGTCTGGCGCACCTTGTCCGACTTCAAAAGTTCCTTGAAAGCATCGGCAGTAAGAAGCTTCATCGTTTTGTCCGCGCAGCTATCCATGTAGCCGATACGGACCATGTTTTTTGTTTTGATTTCCATAATTAAATTGTATTTAAAAGTTGATAAATAAAGAGATTTTTCGCACAACGCCGATTGAACTTGTCGATACCCCCTCTTTCGACTCGCGCTCTCTTAGTTGTGCTTTTCGTCTGCAAAGGTACGACTATTTTTCGTATTTTTCAGGGCTTCGGAATTAGTGTGGTATAATTGGATAATTAGTGAGGTATTTTCTCTGATTGGGAGGCTCACTCATTACAATTTCAATTTCAAATTGAGTGTACATGATGCAATGTAGTATATAAAACTATATTATATAAAATACATATATATATAAATATGTATATATAAACTCCTCCCACTTTTTTCTTCTTTTTTCTTGTTTCCATTTCTGCTCAAAATCCCTCCTCTCTGCGCCCTAACACACACAATTTGAAATTGAAATTGTAATATGCCCGAAAACCCTCATCAGTCGTAATCGTTAGGCTTATTAACCGTATTCGTTAGGCTTATTAACCGTAATCGTTAGAGTTATTAGTCGTATTCGTTAGAGTTATTAGTCGTATTCGTTAGAGTTTCACGTTGTTTCTCTCGTCTTCAAGACCGTCTAGACTCATATATAAAAGTAAAGAGAGCGACTCTGGAGCCGCTCTCTACCAACACAAAAACTAAACTAGACTTTATCTAATGTGAGAAGACCATGGGTTTCACAACCTTGTCTTTCACGATGCAAAGGTAGTTAGTTTTCTCTTTATATGCAAACTTTTATGCAAATATTTTATGTCAAGAGATTAACTTTTTGTGTGTTTTCGCACACAAGAAATCTCATTTGTACTTTTTTAGCCGATAAACTCATCTCATAGCCTACTTCCCTTATCCAAAAGATAGGCATCGAGGATAGTCATCGCAGCCATTGCTTCAACGATAGGTACTGCACGAGGGAGAACGCAAGGGTCATGGCGACCTTTTGCCTTGAGCGTCGTGCTCTCGCCCTTGCGGTCAACTGTCTGCTGCTCCTTGAGGAGAGTGGCAACAGGCTTGAAGGCTACGCGGAAGAGTATGTCCTGACCGTTGGAAAGTCCACCTTGAATACCGCCCGAATGGTTCGTAGCCGTTGGGAGCGGAAGGGTAGGAGAGAGGCTGTCTGTCTCTGCATCGTAAGCCTCCTGGCGTGCAAGGAAGATGTCGTTGACCTGGGAACCGCGCTTTGTGGCAAAGTCAAAACCGTCGCCAAACTCCACGCCTTTCACTGCGTTGATGCCGAGCATTGCTGCGCCGAGCTGTGCGTTGAGCTTATCGAACTCCGGTTCGCCAAGTCCCACAGGACAGCCCTTGATGACGCAAGTGATGACACCGCCGATAGTGTCGCCGTCAGCCTTCACCTCCGTGATGAGCTGTTCCATCTCGGAAGCCTTGTCGAGGTCTGGACAACGAACGGCATTTGTCTCTATGAGGTTGAGGTCAAGTTCGGTGTAGTTCTTCGCAACCTTGATGTCGTCAACCTGCGAAGTGTAGGCTGTGATGTCTATGCCAAGCTGCTTGAGAGCGAGCTTTGCCAAAGCACCACCGACACAACGGCTGATGGTGACACGGGCAGATGTGCGACCGCCTCCACGATGATCCCTCACTCCGTACTTCACAGAGTAGGTGTAGTCGGCATGAGAAGGACGGAAGAGCTCGCGCATGTTGTCGTAGTCAGATGAATGTTGGTTTGTGTTTCGCACAATGAAACCGATAGGTGTACCTGTGGACTTGCCTTCAAAGACACCGCTGAGAATCTCCACTTGGTCGGGTTCGTTGCGTGAGGTTGTTATCTTGCTCTGTCCAGGGCGTCGGCGATTAAGCTCCTGCTGTATGAAAGCCGTATCGATGGCAATGCCTGCTGGCATACCGTCAACAACACCACCAACAGCTTCGCCGTGGCTTTCGCCGAAGGTTGTGAGAGTGAATTTGCGTCCGAATGTGTTCACGATTTAAGTGAAAAAATGAAAAGTGAAAAATGAAAAGTGAAATGGACCGAAGTTGGCACTTCGGGAACGGGGGCTATTTAGTATTTAGTGTTACTTGCAGCCTCCGCAACCACCTTCACCGCAATTGCCGCCACAACCACCATCACCACAGTTGCCGCCACAAGAGCCGCCTCCGCAGCCACCGCAACCGCCGCCGAACTCTCCGCGGAGAATCTTCATAGCCTTGTCA
The DNA here is from genome assembly GCA_045616725.1 of Prevotella sp. Lineage (GTDB taxonomy): Bacteria > Bacteroidota > Bacteroidia > Bacteroidales > Bacteroidaceae > Prevotella. The sequence continues at coordinate 42,877 of JAZLHI010000120.1, forward strand.
ACTTCGTCTGCAGAAGCTTCGCGGCTTTCTACAATGAAGCCGATGAAGTGAAGATCGCTACCTGCGAAAGGATGGTTGAAGTCCATAAGGACATTCTCGTCTGTGATGTCTGCAACTTTACCGATAAGGCGCTGGCCGTCGGCATTGTTCATTGGAACGAAAGCGCCAACCTTGATGTGCTCGTCGTCAAACTGTCCGTTGAGTTCAAAGATGCCACGAGGAAGTGCTACGACACGCTCCTGATCAGGTGCGCCGTAAGCGTCTTCGCAAGGAATTGTGAAGTCGAAAGCCTTGCCAGAAGGGAGTTCTTCGATATTCTTCTCGAAAGCATCGAGAGCCATACCGAGACCGGAGATGAACACGAAAGGCTGCTCTTCTGTAGCCTCTTCAACAGGAGTTGTATTGTCTGTAGTGTACAGCTTGTAAGCAGCTGCAATGAATTTGTTTGACATAATATTTATTTACAATTTACGGATTTACAATTATATCACGAACTTCACTTCCTTCAGCCAGTATTCCTTCTCTTCGCCGTCGTGGGTAACGAGTAGGAGTTTACCGTCATTCTGAACTTTGCGAATCCTTGCCTCGAAGGTCTTTTCGCCTTCCTGGAATGGATAGAAACGGTCGTCGAAACGGTAGAGAAGTCGGTGATAGTCGTCGCGAATGCTATCGTATTTGATGTTCATGGATTGATTGTCAGTATTCTCAAGCAGTTTTATGATGTCAAGTGTCTTCTTGAACTGCTCCGAGATGTGTTCCATGACTTCTATGGCATCAGCTTCACGTTTGAGAATCTGCTTTAGTGAAATCGGGTTTGGTATCTCTGCATGGAAAAACTCCTGGTTGACATTGATACCGATGCCTATGATGCAAGTGTCCATTCGGTAGCCCTTCAGTGTGTTTTCAATGAGAATGCCACCGAGTTTCTTGTCGTTCCAATAGATGTCGTTAGGCCATTTCACGCGGAAGTTGTCCTTTTCCTCCGGATAAAGCTTCTGCATGACATGCACAATATCTACAGCAATCGCCATGGACAGTACAAATTGCTCAGCGGGCTTTACCATTTTCGGATGGCATACGATGGAGAACGAGATGTTCTTGCCTGCCTTAGCCTCCCAAGTATTTCCGTCCATGCCGCGTCCTGCTGTCTGGTTTTGAGTGTAAACCACAGTGTAATCGCGGGAAAAATCATTTAGATTCTCCTTTGCGAACGTGTTCGTTGATGGCGTTTCGGGTAGCAATATGTAGTGCACTTTACTCATAATTCATTGCAAAATTACACTTTTTTCATTAAATAATCAACTATTAAACGAACAAAATACTCGGGCAAATCAAGTTTTGATGCTATTTAATGTCTATTTTACACATTATTTATAAGTATTGTTTAATTTTGTAGCTGAAATGTGTGCATACGCATTAATCTCGTTAATAACTAAAACCTAAAATAAAATTAAGGATGAAAACCCTAAAGACTACCCTAATTGTGCTTCTCATGGCACTCGTAGCCGTACCTTCTTTCGCGCAGAGCAAGATCTGGGATCAAGACTACAAGGCTCTTGAAGCAAGTATCCGCCAGCCTGAGTTTGCTGCGAAAGAGTACAACATCACAAAATTTGGCGCAAAGACCACTGCCACTGCTGCCAAGAACCAGAAGGCAATCAACAAGGCTATTGCTGAGTGTTCGAAGAAAGGTGGTGGTAAGGTAATCGTTCCTGCCGGCGAATGGCTGACAGGTGCTATCACATTGCTTAAGAATGTAAACCTTGTAATAGAGAAGGATGCTGTGCTGAAGTTCGCTTTCCAGCCAGAGCTGTACCCAAATGTATTGACTCGTTGGGAAGGTCTCGACTGTTGGAACTATCAGCCATGTATCTATGCTTACGAGCAGGACAATATCGGTATCACTGGTGAAGGAACTATTCATGGTGGTGCTACGAAAGAAGGCTGGTGGGCAATGTCGGGCAAGAAGCACGGCAATGAGATTTGGAGAGGCCCTGAGTGTCAAGCAAATCCAGACGGTCGTCCTGCACTCCTTAAGATGGCAGAAGACGGCGTTGACATGAACGAGCGTATCTTTGGTATGGGCAAGGGTCTTCGTCCACAGCTCGTGAACCTTTACAAGTGTAATGGCATTCTCATAGAAGGCGTAACGATGCTCGACTCTCCTTTCTGGGTAATGCACCCACTTCTCTCCAAGAATATAACCGTTCGCAACGTGACAGTCATCAACGATGGTCCTAACGGCGACGGTTGTGACCCAGAATCTTGCGAGAATGTGCTCATTGAAGATTGTACATTCCAGACTGGCGACGACTGTATCGCCATCAAGTCTGGCCGTAATGCTGACGGTCGTCTTTGGAACATTCCTTCAAAGAACTTCATCGTCCGTAACTGTAAGTTCAAGGACGGACACGGCGGTGTAGTAATCGGCTCAGAGATCTCAGGCGGTTACCAGAACCTTTATGTTGAGAACTGCGAGATGGACTCTCCTAACCTTGACCGTGTGCTCCGTATCAAGACAAACCCTTGCCGTGGCGGTATCATCGAGAACATCTACTTCCGCAATGTGAAGGTTGGTCAGTGTAAGGAAGCTGTGCTGAAGATTAACCTTGACTACGAACCAAACGAAATCTGCTGCCGCGACTATCCTCCTACTGTTCGCAATGTATACATGGAGAATGTTACTTGCAAGAAGTCAAAGTATGGCGTTATGGCAGTAGGTCTCAAGGATGTTTGCAATGTATATAATGTGAACCTCAAGAATTGCGAATTCACAGGTGTTACAGATGAGCCTATATACAAGTCTGGTCAGACACGTGATTTCAATTACGATGGTTTGAAGATCAATGGTAAGGTTATACTTGACAAGGCCCCATATGACCACTACAGCGAATGGATGACTTTCTCTGAGATGACTCGCGTAAAGCATCCTTACATGCTCGATTTCGCCAAGAAACCAAAGTGGAGCTATGTGATGGGTATCGAGATGGAAGGAATGCTCAACACTTATCTTGAGTATAAGAACAATCCAAAGAACGAAGCCATCATCAATTACCTCCATGAGTATGCAAAGGAAATGATTGATGCTGACGGTAACATAAAGACTTACAAGATTGAGGATTATAATCTTGATCAGATTCGTACTGGTAAGTATATTCTCCGCATGGAGCAGCTTTATCCAGAGGCAAAGAATAAGTTGGCTTGCGATGTGCTTTGGAAACAGCTTCAGCAGCAGCCACGCACAAAGCAGGGCGTATGGTTCCACAAGGCTATTTATGCTAATCAGGTTTGGCTTGACGGTATCTTCATGGGACTTCCATTCTACTGCAACTACGCAAAGACTTACCTCCCTGCAAAGAAGGCACAGAAGATTTATGATGACGCCGTAAAGCAGGTCCTCACTACAGACCAATATACATTTGACAAGGAGACCGGTCTTTGGAAGCACGCTTGGGATTCAAAGAAATCCATATTCTGGGCTAACAAGGAAACAGGTCTTTCTCAGCACACTTGGGCACGCGCTCAGGGTTGGTATGCAATGGCTCTCACAGAGATTATTGATGCTATGCCAGAGGATTATGCTGGTCGCCAGAAAGTAGTTGACCTTCTCGTGAAGGTTCTCACTCAGACAGTTAAGTATCAGGATGCAAAGACTGGCGTATGGTATGACGTAATGGATTGTGTTGGTCGCGAAGGCAACTATCTCGAGTCAACAGCTTCTTGCATGTTCGCTTACTGCTTGCTCAAGGCTGCTCGCAACGGATTTGTAAACGAGGAACTCAAGCAGGCTGGTCTCAAGGCTTACAAGGGCATTATCAATGAGTTTGTCCAGGTTAATGCAGACAAGACAATCTCTCTCACTAAGTGCTGTGAGGTTTCTGGTCTAGGCCCTGAGAACAACACTCGTCGTGACGGAAGCTTCGAGTATTACATCAGCGAACCTGTCCGTGACAATGATGCAAAGGGCGTTGGTCCTTTCATCTGGGCTTCCATTGAAATGGAACGCATGGGCTATGACATAGCAAAACTCGCTGAACCACAGAAGACAGCAGATCATAATAACTATTAAAATTAAGTTCCCAGCCATTTTGGGCTGGGTTCAATCTTATAAAAATGAAAAAGATTCTTTCTTTTATTCTGCTCCTCAGCGCAATCAGCCTTGGAGCAACGGCACAGACGGATCAGGTTCCTGCATTCCCTGGTGCAGAAGGTCATGGCCGTTATACCACTGGCGGTCGCGGCGGAAAGGTTATTCATGTTACAAACCTAAACAATTCAGGTACAGGCTCTTTGCGTGCCGCAGTTAGCGGTTCGGCGAAGAAAATCATTGTCTTTGACGTTGCCGGTGTTATTGCATTGACAAGTGATCTTACTATTGGAGACAATACAACGATTTTGGGCCAAACAGCTCCTGGTGATGGCATAACAATACGTTATTATACAGTAAGGCCTGGCGGCAATAATATCATCCGTTTCATCCGTTTCCGTCGAGGACAGGAAAAGGATATTAACGATGGAGCTGATGCATCTTGGCAACGAGAGAAAAAGAACATAATTCTTGACCATTGTTCTTTTTCTTGGAGTATAGATGAAGTGGCTTCTTTCTATGATAATAAGGACTTCACAATGCAGTGGTGCACAATAGGAGAACCTTTAAAGTATGCTGGTCATGATAAAGGTGGTCACGGATATGGTGGTATTTGGGGCGGCAAAGGAGCTTCTTTCCATCATAACTTGCTTATCCATCTTGACAACCGTGCCCCTCGTCTGAATGGAGCGCGTTTCTTCTGGAAAGGACCGACAGGAAGAGATTATCCTACTGTAGAAAGTTGTATAGATGCAGAAATTGTTGACTTCCGTAATTGCGTGATCTACAATACAGGTACAGGCAATGGCGCTTATGGAGGTATGGGCGGAAACCATAACATAGTAAATAATTACTATAAGGCTGGTCCTGCTACAAAAAATAAAACTCGTGTTTTCCAATGCTCAGTAACTAATTCTTCTGACGGAACAGGCACAAAAGCTTCAAATTATCCGGGAGGTAAATGGGGAAAATTCTATATAAGCGGTAATTATGTCACTGCTGCGTCTTCTCCTGCCAATTATGATTGGAATGGAGTTACTATAGATGCTTGCAAGGATGCAGGAGTGACCACTCCAACCAAGGATCAACTCAAAATTCCAGAGGTTGAGACAGGTCTTGTAACTACTCATACTGCGGAGACTGCTTATGAGAAAGTGCTTAGCTATGCTGGTGCTTCAAAAGCTAGGGATTGCATTGATGCTCGTTACGAACGCGAAGTTAGAAATAACAGTCCAGAATGTGTAGGTTCTGCAGAAACTTATAGGGAGAATGGCACGACAAAGACTGTGTCAAGTCACCCAAAAGGAATCATCGATGTTACTGCCGATGCATTGAAACCTCATGGAGGTGTTTATACTCTTGATCCGGGTACTCCAAAGACAGACACTGACCTCGATGGCATCCCTGACGATTGGGAACTTGCTAATGGTCTTAATCCGAACGATGCTTCTGATGCAAATGCTTATAGCATTGACTCAGAAAAGCAGTTCTATTCGAATCTTGAGGTTTATGTGAACTCGCTCGTTCAGGACATCATGCTTGCCGAAAATGCTGATGCGGAAACTTCTGTAAATGAGTATTATCCTGCTTACAAGAAGGAAAATGGAACTCTCGTTCCTGCTATCGGTGATGGCTCTTCTGCAATCAATGACGTAACAATGAGTCATGAGGTTGGCGTTGACTACTTCAATATTCAAGGCGTTCGTGTATCAGCAGATACAAAGGGCATTGTCCTTAAGGTTTACAAGATGTCTGACGGAACTAAACATGTTGTGAAGACTATCCGATAATCGAATCCTATCTAATAAAAGATATGACAATGAAGGCTGACTCTTTTCTATAGAGCCAGCCTTTTATTATGTATGTTTTTTTGCCACTATCTTTCAAACAATTTGTCTTTTGCCGTTACTTGCGATGGTGCTGAATCAACTTTGCCGCCAAGTGCACAGTTGCGTAATGTTACATCGAGAGTGTTAACGGAAGAGAAACCAATCTTGCATTCTCCTACCGTAACATCCTCAAACGAAATGTTGCGAAGAGGTTTTGCTGCAGTTCCCTGAAGAATGATTGCAGCGTTTGCCGCCTTCTTGCAAGTCACATTCTTGACATGAATATCCTCAACATCGGTGAAATGATTGTCATCAGCACCCTCACCGGCATACATTGATGTGATGTAGAAAAGGTCTTCCACCTCACCGAATTCCACATTCTGGAAATATATGTTTCTGACGAATCCTCCGCGGTTAGGGTTTGTTTTTACATAAAGTCCGCGCTTTGTGTAGCCAGCATAAGTGCAATCTTCCACAAAAACATTCCGCACTCCAGCAGACATCTCACTGCCTATGACGATGCCATGAAGTCCCTTGAAACGGCAGTTGCGGACAATGATGTTCTCCGATGGATGCGAATCCTTGCGCCATCCGTCGTTGTCGCGACCTGCCTTTATTGCAACATTGTCATCGCCATTGTTGAAGTCAATGTCCTCAATAAGCAAGTTTCGAGTCATCTCTGGGTCAATGCCATCGTTGTTCACGAGCTTGGCGTCGTAGCGCAATCCGCGACAGATAATGTTTTCGCAACGCAAGAGGTGAATGCACCAGAAAGGACTGTTTGTGATGAATACGCCCTCAAGAGTGATGTCCTTGCAGTCAAAAAGTTGGAGTAGGTGAGGACGCAGCTTGCTACCCTCGCTGAAGTTGCGCTCTTCTATAGGTGTTTCCTCATGGTTGTATTTGCGTGAAAGCATCTGGTCTTCGCGCTGCTCTTTCTTCCATAGAGGAAAAGTCTCCATGCAGTTGCCGTCTATGGAACCCTTGCCTATGATAGCCACATTGCTCAAACCATAGCCGTAGATGAACGGCGAATAGTTCTGACAGAATGAACCTTCCCAGGATGTTTTGACAATTGGAAGATAGTCTTTTGGATCAGCCGAAAACTTCAGCGTAGCACCCTCTTGGAGTTCCAATGTCACATTGCTTACGAGGTGAATAGGACCTTTCACAAACCATTCTCCTTTTGGAACAATGATGTGCATTCCACCCTTCGTCTTTGCAACATGCTTCATAGCCTTACGAAAAGCTGGAAGGCAATCAAAAGTACCATTTCCCTTTGCGCCGAAGGCTGTTATGGATTTCTTCTGCTGCGCAACGGCTGATGCCGTCTGTGACGGAGCACCACTGATGAGACTCAGTATGGAATCGTGGCGCAGAGTGGTTTGTGCGTCATAAGCCATTGCCGACAAAGATGTCATGATGGCAATGATGGCAGTAATACCAATTCGTTTCAAGTGTGATGACATGGTAATGGGTTATTAAGTTATTTAGTTATTTGGTTATTAACTCATTTATACCAACTTTCCCAGAAACTTCTCCCTGTTCACGATGAAACGGAGATGTGTTCCTTTTCCGAGAAGCTTGTCGCCCTCATGGGCTTCTATCTTGAAGAATAGCTTCCTGCCTTCTGCCTTGACGAGAGTTGCTGTGGCTGAAACGGTCTTGCCGACGGCTGTTGGAACTATGTGCGACGATTCTATCTGACCGCCGACCGTGCTCTCGCCTTCTGCGAGCTGTGGCGCAACGGCAAGCATGGCAGCATTCTCCATGAGAGCCATCATCATAGGTGTTGCGAGCACCGGCATGTCGCCAGAGCCAACCGAAGCAGCAGTCTTATCTGCAGTTACTTCCATTGTAGAAGTATGTTTGAGTCCAGTTTCCATAATGTTTAGTTGTTTGGGAGATTGGTCGTTTTGGGGTCTTCAAGATGTTTATTAGGATTTTTGTTTGGATTTCGAGGAGCTTGCGACGATCCCTTAAAAAGACCTCATAAAAGCGAGGAATTGACTATCGTCTTCTTCCTCCTTGCAAGCCATAGTTGAAGCGAGCTTCACTCTGGTCTTGCTTCGTTCGTCAGTTCGAGCGCATTTTCAGTTAAGACTTTCGTTTATGATTTTAGTGAGGGAAATCCTTAAATAAAATCCTTACGAAAATACGCTCCAGTACGTCGCTCTAAGGAACGATTATTTGAAGGATCGCCCTCAGGGCTCGACATCCTAACAAAAATCTTCAAGAAAATCCAATCGACTAATTTCCTAGTTTTCTAATTTCCGTTGCAAAATTAACACTTTATTTCATATTATGGACATGGAATGTGAATAAAATTGAAAAATCGGCTCTTTTATTTTGTTATCTGCTCTTTTAGTTGTAACTTTGTCGCGTCAAATCATCAAATCGTCTAATCATCAAATGAAGTCCGATTCTATTGTAATCATACCAACCTATAACGAAAAGGAGAACATCGAGAAGATCATCCGCGCCGTTCTCGCCCTTGAACACGGTTTCAACATCCTTGTCATCGAGGACGGAAGTCCTGATGGCACAGCAGACATCGTGAAGCGACTGATGGCAGAGGAGTTCTCCGACCGCCTGTTCATCATAGAGCGCAGCGGAAAGCTCGGTCTTGGCACAGCATACATCACCGGCTTCAAGTGGGCTTTGGAGCATGGCTACGAATATATCTTCGAGATGGATGCCGACTTCTCCCACGATCCTAAGGACCTTCCGCGCCTCTACGCCGCTTGCCATGACGAGGGCAACGACCTTGCCATCGGTTCGCGCTATGTCAGTGGCGTGAATGTGGTGAACTGGCCTATCGGCCGCGTGCTCATGAGCTACTTCGCATCAAAGTACGTGAAGTTCGTCACCGGCTTCAACATCCACGACACCACTGCCGGCTTCAAGTGCTACAAGCGCCGCGTTCTTGAGACTATCGAACTCGACAAGGTGCGCTTCAAGGGCTACGGCTTCCAGATAGAAATGAAGTTCACAGCCTATAAGATAGGCTTCAAGATCAAGGAAGTTCCAGTGATCTTCGTAAACCGTCAGGAAGGAGTCTCAAAGATGTCTGGCGGCATCTTCGGCGAAGCATTCTTCGGCGTCATGCGCCTCCGTTGGGACGGCTGGTTCCGTAAGTATCCGAAGATAAAGGGTTAAAGGTTTAAGGGTTAAAGGTTTAAATGAACAAACGAAACTTCCAGAAAGAGCTTGATGCTCTGATACAGAATATCCAAAACGAAAGGGTAGGAGAGAGTGCTCCTACCCTTTTGCTTCATTCCTGCTGTGCCCCTTGCAGCAGCTATACGTTGGAGTATCTCAGCCAGTACTTCCGCATCACCGTGCTCTACTTCAATCCCAACATCATGCGAAAGGCAGAGTATGATAAGCGCGTAGCCGAACAACAGCGGTTGATAGAAACACTAAACCAAAACCTTAACCCTAACCCTACCCCCAATGTTACCCCTAACTCTAACCACGCTCATACCCCACCCCCCATCGCCTTCCTCTCCGGCAGATACGACCCACGCAAGTTTGTCGAGGCCGTTCGTGGAATGGAGGAAGAACCCGAAGGCGGCAAGCGTTGCTGGGTATGTTACAGTTTGCGACTTGAAGAGGCTGCAAGGATAGCACGAGATGGAAACTTCGATTTCTTCTGCACAACACTCAGCATAAGCCCATTGAAACATGCCGACTGGCTCAACGAGATAGGCGAAAAGCTTTCCGGGAAGTACGGCATAAAGTGGCTTCCTAGCGACTTCAAGAAAAAAGGCGGCTACAAGCGTTCCATCGAGCTCTCCAAGGAATACGACCTTTACCGCCAGAACTTCTGCGGGTGTGAATACAGCAGGAGATAGCTTGATGTATGGATTGATTCTGAATCTATTTTTCGTAAAAAAGATTTCAATATTTCACCTTGGTTGCTAACCCCTTGCTAGTTAGATGATTACGAGGTGAAATGTGCTATGCCAACATTTCACCCACATTTCACCTTTTGCTACTTCTGTGCTTTACGAGTCGTTAATAATTGCTTTCGAGTCGTTAACAATAGCTTGACAAGTCGCAAACAATAGCTTTACGAGTCAAAACTCTATGCTTTACGAGTCAAAACTCTATGCTTTACGACTAAAAAAATGCATATTTTCATCCATAACTGCCGCAATTTTGACATGTAACTGCCGCAGTTTTTATGTGAAAAAGCGGCAGTTTCTGTTGCGGTCACGGTGAAATGTCACGGTGAAATGTCACGGTGAAATGTCAGGTGAAATATGGGTGAAATGTCAAACCACTACATTTCACTACCTAATATTCTTGTTATCAATGTGTTAAGTCTATGTGGTGAAATGATGAAATATAATTTTCGAAAACTATGGTTCTGCTCACTTAGGTGCTAATTATATGATGCATCTTAGTAATCGAGAATTATATGTTGAGCTTTAATCATACCTGCTTAATTTAATCATCCCACTGAGCGGAGCGTTCGTATTCGTGCTCATAGCCACGATATTCATCGTAGCCGTCATCATCGTCGAAGCCGTCATTGTCAATGAAGCGGCGGCGACGTTCCTCTTGGTCATCACTGTAATCAGTATGGTACTTGGCAGGATCATACTTGCCGCCTTCGCGATATTCAGGATCGTCATTCAGTTCATCGTCATCATCGTAACTGTAGGAAGAACTACTATTATATCTATTTGATTGCGACGATTTCTTCGTAATATCTTTCCTGTCGTTCGGGCCTATTGTGTCAAGAACAATAATAGAAGAGTCCATTGCCGTTTCATCGGATAATACATCTGTAGATTCGTCTTCATCAAACACTATAGAAGTCTTTTTCTCTATGCCAAAAGCCCACATAAAAGCATCGAGGTTGAAAAGTACCACTCCTCCGATGACGATGAAACCGATGAGCAATATTAATCTCCTTTCATTACGTTTCTTCTTATATTCTTCGTTCTCCTTGTTATTCATATTATAATAGTTATAAAATTTCATCAGTGTAGCCGCCTGCACAATCCGAATCACTATCATAGTCATACGATGGGTCGTATGACGAATCTTCTGGAGTTTTATCGCCGAATGTGATGTACTCCTCTTCTGTTTGACAACGCTCACCAAATGTGATGTAGTACTCTTCGTCTAAAATGTTTGCCATAGTTTTGTTAACTAAATGAATGTTTGAATCTTATTTAATATCCAACTCTTCTTATTTTATAGAAAATTACCAATCACTCATACCATATTCATAGTTTGAATACAAGTCACCTCCATCACTTTTGTAATCACTATTAAATCGATTCCCTTTGGTATAATATGACGTTTTTTGTTTCTGTTGTTTTTTTTGTTTCTGTTGTTTCTTTATAAACCTTGCTCTTTGATTTTCCACATATCTGAAATATACTTTTTCAAACTCTGTAAAAGAAATAAGATCAATTTTCTTGTCGATTATTTTCCTTATTTTTAATTTCCTTTCATTCCATAAAGCATTCAACATGAATGGGTAGAATAATCTAAATAAATCACATTCATTCCCTTGTTTTGCATTGTTCATTAATGCCTTACCATCAATTTCTTCCCAACCATATTCTTTGCATTTGGAATTAGCTCCAAGTAAAGAGAACAGCACATATATAGAACACAGACTATTTGTGGTAATTAATAATGCCAATGCATTATCAGCAGATAAGCTAATAGAGGAGAATAAGTTGTGAAAATCATCAGGGTCAGTAAAACCTTTTGTCTTTTTAAGCAACTCCTTATTGATGCTTGAAGGGCTTATATTAATTTGACTATTTTGACTGTTTAATACTGTGTTATCATTTTCTGACTTTTCAATTACTTGATGTACAGTATTAATGCTATAAGACTCATTATGGTCTTCCTGTTTGTCATTTAATATTATAGAATCTGCGGCAATCAAAGATTTAGTGTTTGATTGCTCAACATCAGAGGATACTTCGTCTTCTATAATTGTTAACTTGAAATCACACTGTTTATGAATACGTTTAAGCTCGAATCCTTCTACGATTTTACGAAATGCTGTTGCAAGATCATCATTAAACGGATTGTGTTCTCGTCCGTATTCCTCAAGATAATGAGTTAAAACCTTTGAGGGGGTAATACAAGAATAAGTACACCGTTTGCAGCAGAAAATGTAATTTGACAAATCTACTGATGCATTTGAAATATATAAAGACTTGCTTAGATTTTCTTGTACATATTTAGTCAATGCTCTATATGTTGATCTTCTAACTTCCATAAGTTGTCTGTTTTTTGAAGTTAACTCAGTAAGTGAGTTCTGATCTATCTTTTTCCATTAATAGGCCAAGTGTTGTTTTCTGTATCAAAATACTTAAGTGCACTACCTGCAGATTCCTTATTACAGAAAGTGGCTGCGAGGTGTGTTGTTGCACGAGAAATACCAACATATAGGTATCTTGTCATGATGGATTCGTTGCTATTTATAAGGACTTCATCAATGTTATGGAAGAATACGACCTCAAATTCCATGCCTTTGACTTGGGAAAGTTTAAATACACGAATAGCATCTGCACTATCTGTATTTTCAGTACAGTTTGCTATCTCAATACCATTTAAGCCTGTGTATTCAAGATCTTCGATGAACTCATCAACATTGACATCATCACCGACAAAGATAGCTACTGATGGCATTTGCTTACCGAAAGTATTCCAAACTTCTTTAATTCTGCCGCTTATCCATTCTAACTTTTCGTTTTCTTCCTCTGAAATCAAAGCTATAGGTTTCGGTTCGCATGAATCTTGTTTCTTGTCCGATTGGTATGAAGGATATCTCCCTGTATCTGCTTTGTACATTTCTCGTGCAATATTGAGCAATGTAGGTGTCTGACGATAACTTACCTTCAATTCATAGGTCTTAAGGTTTGGCATCGCAAGTTCCTTTAGACAATCCCAATTCTTTATACCATTCTCATTCAAACCTTGCATTATATCCCCGCACAATGTCACAGAGTTACGTTTATAGTGGCGGAATGAATAAATGAAGTAATAGTCAAGCATAGAGTAGTCTGTTGCTTCATCAACGCCAATAACAGGTTTGCATGATTCTTTGTATGCATCGATATAAACACCTTTCAATTTGTCAAATTCACTATTTAGACGAGAATGCAACTTGATACATTGGTTGTTGATAAAACCTATAAGCATGTTTATTTCGTCATCATGAAGATGCTTGTTTTTGTCCTTTGAAATCAAAGTACTCAGAAGAGTAAGATTGTAAGTGTTGGCTTTTGTTTCTAAAACATACTTTCTGTATTCTTTATAGAAACGAGGAATCTTACTTAACAAGTTAGAATAAACTCCCTTTGTTAAGCCAGAATAGTTAGTAGAGAACCATGCTAAGTTTCCAATCTTCTTTATGTCGTCTTTGATAACATAGTCCTTAACAATGTCGTAAAGAGACTTTTCTTTTGCCGTCGGACGCTTCTTGCTGCTTATTAGGGACACTCCATATTTCTTTAGCATGGACTTAATCTTTTTGTATAGTTCTTGTTCCATGCTAAGAGTGAGAGTTTCTTCATCAATATCTTCAACTTCATCCTCAGCAAGTTCTTCGTCAGAAATAGTACTATTCTGCCAAGAAGCGAATAAGGATTCTATTTGCTTCCATTTCTCTTCGCTGTCCTTAACTTTACGAAGTATGCCAGCCGCGGTAATATCAACGAGTTTTGAAAGCTTTTTCTCAATATCTTTTACATGTTCTTCGTGGTGATTATGCAAATCCTTGAAAACGTCAATCAGTTTTATTAAGCCAAAGCAATCTTCTGCCTTTTTGCAATCTGCCTTTATATATATGGCATCTTTATGCCAATCAAAGTCAGCTGTATTTAGTTTCGACGCTTCCAACAACGTTCTCTTCAATTTGTTTGCACAAAAGAATTCAAAATCTTGAACCGCGTTATATGGGTCAATAATCAATGGCACTGGTGTTTCGCGCCTTCCAAACTTATATTGTTTGAACGGACCATCTGTATCATGATTGTGCAGATGATAGACATCTGTAAACATGTTCATACGATAGCGGTCAATAGTGAAAGTGTTCTCACTATTGGCTTTTAGTCCTTCTTCCGACATGTTTTCTCGAAGATACTGAAGTAATAGCTTATTTGGAGAAAAGAACATCCAATTACTATTAACCACATTAGGATCAGTCAGTGCTTCTATTTCAGCATCAGGCAAGTCAGTGTAGTCTTTAAGAGCTTCTGGTGCCAACAAGAATTTTAGGCGCTGAATCATTGTGGTAGTTTTTCCTGTGCCTGGTCCTCCATCTATCAAAACAGGTATTCCTTTGAAAATACAATCGCGTTTTGCTTTCTCTTGACTCTTGTCCAAGATATGTTGAGAGCGAAGACTCTTGCCCCTACGAACAAAAGATTGCAGATAGCTGATGTTTTCTTGCTCTGCTATTAGTTCCGCCTGCAATCTTTGAGCTTCTTCTAAGTTCTTTTTTTCCTCCTCTTCTTGAATGCGTAATTGCTCAGCAAGACGAGCAGCTTCGCGTTCAGCTTCTTCTCTGAGTCGCTTTTCTTCTGCTTTTCTAGCTTCCTCTTCTTTTATTTTCTGTTCGGCAAGGAGTCTAGACTTTTCTTCTTCTAGTTTTAGTTGTTTTTTTCTGTTGTCTTCAAATTGCTTTTTATGAACATCATGAAGTGCCAACAACTCTCTAAGGCTGTTGAATTTATAAGACTTGACATTAGACTCCCACACTTGTATATCTTTCGCCGATCCAGAAGAGTATGGCTGATATGTTGTCTTGGAAAAGATTTCAATATCAAAATGTTTTTTCCCGTCTGGAGACTCAAAAATTCCTTTTCCGATTCCATTATCAATTAAGTAACCTCCTAATTTGGAATTTTTTGAGATATCTATTGCATTGTTACGGTATGGGGATTTGGATGGAATGTTTCCATTTGTAAGATATATCTGTTTGAAAGGACTTCCCTGATAATCAACTCTATATCTGGCAATACCTACTGATGGGACAGGAATTCGTCTTCTTTCCTCATCAATATGTTCTTTAATGTCATTTCCTATTTCGAAAAATGTTTCTTTCATTGACTATTGTATTAATGTAACGTATGTTACTCCGTTTTATTGTTTTATACAATTTATTCGTTCTCGTCTTCATCCTTTTCTTCTGGCAGTGAGTCCCAACGATCGACTGGAGGAAGGTAGTCGGTGGCTTTCTCGCGCGAGATGATGCTGTGACCAAGTTGCTCTTCAAGGTTGAGGCGTGCGGCTTCGGCTGCTTTGCCTCTTGCCTGTGCAAGTTTGGCGCAGGCATTGTAGCCTTGAGGATTCTTTTCCTTGTGGAGCTCTGCTGTAGCCGACTCTGCAAACATGTTCAATGCGAGTTGACTATCGTCTTCCTCCTCCTTGCAAGGCATCATTGAAGCGAGCTTCATGCTGCTCTTGCTTCGTTCGTCGGTTCAAGATTCGTCATGTTATCACGAAGACTTTCCTTCTTCAAGCCCTTGAATTGCTTGTATTGCTTCGTTGTCTTGCCATCAGAAGCAGTCATTCGAGTTAGGGTACAAATTGTACCCCAACTGGCATTGAGTTCAGGGTCACGCGTTCGCATCTTCTTTATGTATTGCTTAGGATCAGCGCTATCCGTCAGCACTTCTACCACACAACGACTGAGAAATACCATTCTTCCTTCTCGTCGTCCCATACGGTACGTACCTTCTTTTCCTCAAAAAGTTGTATTTGTTCTTTCTGACTCATAGTTTAAATATAGGGCTTACCTGTTTTACGCCATGATGAGTGTGTGGGCATGATTTGGGGGCAAAGTTAAGAAAAAATTATCATAAATCTACCATGTCTCTTGGTATAATATTCAATTTTGAATGAAATTGATTGTGATGTCTTTCTGAATGGTAATAAAAAAAGGAATGTATTCCCGTGGGAGTACATTCCTTTTGTATATATAGCCTTCTGTTTTAGCCTCGCGACAAGGTCGCGAACCAATTTAGAGGTTTGGATTGTCGTTAGCCCAATCAGCTACTGCTGGGATGATGCCGAGTGAGATGATCTCGTCGCGCATTGCCTGGAGGTGCTCGTAAGAAGCCTTGAGAGCTGCCATTTCCTCCTCAGTTCCTTCTGGAGCTGTGAAGTGAACACCTGTAGCGTCGATTGTTGTAGGCATAGCCATCATGACGTTCTTCATGCCGCACTTGTCGCAGTTTACGTAGCAACCAGCAGGCCAAGTGAATGGCTCGCCACCCATAGCGCCTTCAATCATCTTGACAGCCTGGTATGCTGGAGACTGGAATGAAGAACGGCCACGGAGCTTGATGATGTTTGAACCACCCTGAGTAGTCATGTGCTTGATCTCAGCCCAACGCTCCTCTGAAGGCATCATGTCTGCGAGAGGCTTGCCGTCGATGAGTGCCTTTGAAGCGAATACAGCCATCTGCTCGCCGTGACCACCGTAAGTGTAAGCGTTAGTAACCTTGTCCTGCTGAACACCGAACTCGAGAGCGAGCTGCTGCTGGAGACGTGTAGAGTCGAGAGCTGCGAGAGAAGTGAGCTGGTTTGGCTTAAGACCTGAGTGGATGAGAGCTGTAAGAGCTGTAACGTCAGCAGGGTTGAAGATAACGACAACGTGCTTTACGTCTGGGCAGTACTTCTTGATGTTCTCACCAAACTCAGCTGCGATCTGGCAGTTGCCCTTGAGGAGGTCCTCGCGAGTCATGCCTTCCTTACGTGGAGCACCACCTGAAGAGATGATATATTTAGCACCTGTGAAAGCCTCTTCTGGATCTACGGTGTAAGAGAGGTTTGCACCTGGGAATGCGCAGTGTGCCATTTCATCGAGTACACCATGAACGCCTGGCTCATAGATATCGTAAAGACAGATGTTAGGAGTGAGACCGAGCAAGAGTGCTGTCTGAACCATGTTAGAGCCGATCATACCGCCAGCGCCAACGATAACGAGTTTTTCGTCTGTTAAAAATGCCATATTTTCTTAGGTTTAATAGTTTTCAATATGTTGCAAAGGTAATGTTTTTTTTGCAAAAGCTTGATAAAGATTTGCGTTTATTTACTATAATGTAACGAGATTTTATATTTCTGTAACAATTATTGCTAAGTTTAGGTAGCAATCCTATATAAAACATACAAAAAAAGCCTAGGGCATTGCCCCAGGCTTTTGTATTCTGAATCCTCAGTCGACTCTTATCCGTGATAGAGTTTTGTGGTCTGATATGTAGGCTCACAAGTGAGGTTCACGCCAAGGCGACGGAAGATAGTTTCGTCCTTTGGAGAGAGTATCACTGTTGAGTGTACCTCGCATCCGCGGAGCTCGGAAAGCTTCTCCATGGCATTGCGCGCATTGATGTCTGTGAGGGCGCAGATAGAGAGTGCCACGAGAACTTCCTCTGTGTGGAGACGTGGGTTTGTGTGTCCGAGTTGCTTTGTCTCGAGTTCGCAAACAGGTTCAATAACCATTGGCGAAATGAGGTCAACAGCGTCAGGAATGCCAGCAAGATACTTGAGGGCATTGAGAAGCATAGCTGAAGAAGGTCCGAGGAGATCTGATGTCTTACCGCAAACGATGTGACCGTCAGCGAGTTGGATGGCTGCTGCAGGAAGTCCTTCTGTCTCTTCTGAACGCTTGCAAGCAGCTGCTACAACAGCACGGTCAGCAGGAGTAACTCCAGCCTGATTCATGAGAATCTCAATCTTGTCAACTTGCTCGTGACCGGCATTGCCCTTGCGTTCCTCAACGAGAGTCTTGTAGTAGCGGCGAACAATCTCGTCCTTACCTGCCTGACATGTCACCATATCGTCAACGATACAGTTGCCTGCCATGTTTACACCCATGTCTGTTGGTGATTTGTAAGGGCTCTTGCCGAGAATCTGCTCCATCATAGCGTTGAGAACAGGGAAGATCTCCACGTCACGGTTGTAGTTGATAGTAGTCTTTCCGTATGCCTCAAGATGGAATGGGTCAATCATATTCATGTCGTTGAGGTCGGCTGTAGCTGCTTCGTAAGCAAGGTTCACTGGGTGCTTGAGAGGAATGTTCCAGATAGGGAAAGTCTCAAACTTAGCGTAACCAGCCTTCACGCCACGCTTGTTCTCATGGTAGAGCTGTGAGAGACATGTAGCCATCTTGCCGCTACCAGGACCAGGGGCTGTGACAACAACGAGCTGGCGAGTGGTCTCAACGAACTCATTCTTGCCGTAGCCTTCCTCGCTAACGATCTTTGCGATATTGTGAGGATAGCCATCGATAGGGTAGTGGCGATATACCTTCAATCCGAGGCCTTCAAGCTTATGCTGATATGTGATGGCGTTAGGTTGTCCGGTGAAACGGGTAAGCACAACGCTACTTACATAAAGTCCGTAGCCACGGAAGGCGTCGATAAGACGGAGTACATCCATGTCGTAAGTGATGCCGAGGTCACCGCGAACTTTGTTCTTTTCTATATCGGCAGCGTTTATGGCGATGATTACTTCCGCATCGTCCTTCATCTGAGTGAGCATGCGGATCTTTGAATCTGGCTCGAAGCCAGGGAGAACGCGTGAAGCGTGGAAATCATCGAAGAGTTTGCCGCCAAACTCCAGATATAGCTTACCGCCGAACTGTGCAATGCGCTCCTTGATGTGCTGCGACTGCGTGCGGATGTAAGCGTCGTTGTCAAAACCTTTTATCATAGGTGTCTGTTTTGTTGGTTGGTAAAAAATAAAACCCTCCCTTGAAGTTGGGAGGGAGTATGGGGTGTTTATTCCACTACGACGAGAACGGTGTTCTCTTTGACAGCGTCGCCAGCGTTGACTTCGATTGCAGTAACCTTTCCGTCGCAAACTGCTTCGAGGTTATTGTTCATCTTCATTGCTTCGAGTACTACAACTGTCTGTCCTTCCTTTACTTCGTCGCCAATCTTTACCTTAACTTCAGTTACTGTTCCTGGCAGTGGAGCCTTAACCTGACCGCTGCCTGCAGCCAACTGGATTTTTGGAGCTTCTACCTTCACGGCAGCCTTCATCTCCTTTTTTACGATAGTTGCCTCTGTAGCGTATGGGTTACACTGACGAGTCCAACTAGTTTGCTTTTGATTAATTGTAATAGACATTTTTGTTTTGTTTTTGCGTTATTTCCTATTTGAAGATAGTCTTTCTTCTATTCAAATTTCGGGTAAAATTTGAGGGTAATGGCAGTCATGCGGATTGCAATATGCTTCTCAGACAACTGCCATTAGCCATCACCTATTAGCCTCGCTCAAAAGCGAATCAATTACATCGGAATGTTTCCGTGCTTCTTCTCTGGGAGAGCCTCGCGCTTAGTAGCGAGCTGAGCGAGAGCCTTGCAGATGCGGAAACGAGTGTTGCGAGGTTCGATTACGTCATCGATGTAACCGTACTTAGCAGCCTGGTATGGGTTTGCGAAGAGGTCTGAGTATTCCTGCTCTTTCTCTGCGAGGAATGCCTTTACGTCTTCACCAGCCTCCTTCTTAGCCTTAGCCTCACGAGCAGAGAGAACGGCAACAGCACCTGCTGCACCCATAACTGCAATTTCTGCTGATGGCCAAGCGTAGTTGAGGTCTGTGCGGAGCTGCTTACAGCCCATCACGATGTGAGAACCACCGTATGACTTGCGGAGAGTAACTGTAACCTTAGGTACTGTAGCCTCACCATAAGCGTAGAGAAGCTTAGCACCGTGCTGGATAACAGCGTTGTACTCCTGACCAGTACCTGGGAGGAAGCCTGGTACGTCAACGAGAGATACGATAGGAATATTGAATGCGTCGCAGAAACGAACGAAACGAGCACCCTTACGAGAAGCGTTTACGTCAAGTACACCAGCGTATGCTGAAGGCTGGTTTGCTACGATACCAACTGACTGGCCGTTGAAACGAGCGAAACCAACGATGATGTTCTTAGCGAACTTAGGCTGAACCTCGAAGAACTCTCCGTTGTCAACTACTTCGCCGATAACCTTATACATATCGTAAGCTGCGTTAGGGTTCTCTGGCATGATCTCGTTGAGTACGTCAGAAACGCGGTCAACTGGGTCTGTGCATGCTACACGTGGAGCCTCTTCCATGTTGTTAGATGGAATGTAGCTTACGAGTGTGCGGATCATCTGGAGACCTTCTTCCTCAGTCTTAGCTGTGAAGTGAGTAACACCTGACTTAGAAGCGTGAACAGAAGCGCCACCGAGGCTTTCCTGGTCAACAACCTCACCAGTAACTGTCTTAACAACAGCAGGACCTGTAAGGAACATGTAAGAAGTACCTTCCATCATGAGTGTGAAGTCCTGGAGAGCTGGAGAGTAAACAGCACCACCTGCGCAAGGACCGTAGATAGCTGCAATCTGAGGAACAACACCAGAAGCGAGGATGTTGCGCTCGAAGATTTCTGCGTAACCAGCGAGAGCGTTGATACCTTCCTGGATACGAGCACCACCTGAGTCGTTGATACCGATACAAGGTGCACCCATCTTCATTGCCATATCCATAACCTTGCAAATCTTCTGAGCCATAGTCTCAGAGAGAGAACCGCCGTTTACAGTGAAGTCCTGTGCGTAAACATAAACGAGACGGCCGTCGATAGTACCGCTACCAACAACAACACCGTCGCCGAGAGTCTGCTTCTTCTCCATGCCGAAGTTTGTACAACGGTGGAGCTTGAACATATCAAACTCTTCGAAACTGCCCTCGTCGAGGAGCATATCGATACGCTCGCGAGCAGTATATTTGCCGCGTGCGTGCTGCTTTTCAATAGCCTTTTCGCCACCACCAAGTTCGGCAACAGCGCGCTTTTCGATCAAAGCCTTGATTTTGTCTAACTGTGACATATTATCAATTATGAATTATTAATTATCAATTATGGATTAGTGCTCACAAAGCTCTGTGAGAATACCGCAAGTTGACTTTGGATGAAGGAATGCGATGTTAAGGTTCTCTGCACCCTTGCGTGGAGCCTTGTCGATGAGGCGGATTTCTTTGCCTTCGCATTCAGCGAGAGCGTTAGCTACGCCATCCTCGATGCAGAAAGCAACATGGTGAACACCCTTGTTGCCCTTGTCAAGCCACTTCTGGATTGTTGAGTCTGGTGATGTTGGCTCGAGGAGTTCAAGCTTTACTTCGCCGCACTTAAGGAAGGCAGTCTTTACCTTCTGGTCAGCAACTTCTTCTACTGCGTAGCACTCAAGACCGAGTACTTCCTTGAAATAAGGGAGAGCTTCCTCAATGCTCTGAACAGCAATACCGAGGTGCTCGATGTGTGAAATTTTCATTTTGGTTATTTTGAGTTTTAAAGTTTATTGATCTTCTTCTTTGATGGCTTTCAATATAACACTTGTGGCACCCATCGTGAAAAGGGTGCCATCGTCGATGATTCTCTTTTCTCTGTCGCCGAGAATCACGTCTCCGACGAAGGTGCCTGTGTAACTTGGTCCGTCGGAAAGTATGTATTTGAGTTTGCCGTTCTTGTCGCGAGTGATGTCAATGTTGCAATGACAATGGTCTATGCTTGGGTCGGAAGTTTCAATAGGCACCGTTGTTTTTGCACCCTTGCAATACTTGCCAATTATGTTCCTGCCCATTCGGAGCGGGAGAAGCTGCTTGAAGTGGAATTGGTTTTCAATGACAAGCAGATGCGCCACCGCCTCTTCCTTCTGCTTCATCACTCCAATGCGAATGCCAAACTGGTGGTTGCATTGCGGACATTGGAAGACGAGCTTCTGACCTTCAGCGTATTTCGTTTCGTCGAAGGTCAATGTCTTGTCACATCTTGGGCAGCGTAGTCTTTTCAAAACAATGTTTTTTAGTTTAGGGTGTGGTTGAAAAATTCAACAGTTACCCCTTCATTTTATTAATCATCATAGATCTCTAACCCAAGCTATCTGGAAGCGAGGGTTGTCGAGGTGCTTCTTAATCTCTGCATTTGCTTCGTCTTTGGTTGCGAATTTTCCGAAGATTACCATCGGATTCTTCTCTCCGTCCACTTCAGCCGCAATGCCTTCTTTTTTAGAGTCCTCAACGAAGATCTTTGCTCCGTCTAAAGAGACACCGGCAGCGAGAACGATAGTGTATTTTGCATCCGAAGCTTCAGGAGCCTTTTGAGGTTCAGCCTCCTTTGCCTCAACAGTTTTTGTGGCAGAAGGATTCTGTGTGGCTTTCTGCTTTTCAGTTGTCACATTTACCACTGATGCCTGCTGTACATCCTGCATAGAGCTTGTTGCAAACTTCATTGGCACAATGGAAAGTGCTGCGAGAGCGAGAACGGCAGCGGCAGTTGCACACTTGCGGAGGGTAGAACGTTGTATTGTGATGACGATTGGCTCGTCGTTTTCCTTTGCAAAGATGCTCTTCTTCTTCTCCTCAGAAGGAGTGAACGAAGGCTTTAGTATAGCATTCACCTTTGAGTCGTCGCTGTGCTGAGCGTTGATGATAGCCTTAAGGCTTGTCATCTCAAGAGCATCAAGACCATAAATGGATGGGGTGAGAAGACCTGAAGTGCAAGGAGTGAAGTCGTATGCTTTACCGTCGAAGTGAAGTGTTCCCACACCGTCGAAAGTGAATATGCCATCCTTGTTGAGAACTTCCTTTATTTCTGCCACTTCGCGTTCTATCTCCTTCATTGCATCTGGGTACGACATTGAGTAGGTTTCAATGTACGATTGCACGAGGAGCGAGTCGTTTATGTTCACTCTTGGGTTGAAGCCAAGTGTGCGCTGTGGAGGAAGGAAGATTCCCTCCACCTCATCGTAGTGAGCGGAAATGGTATGCGCCATAAAGCATCCGAAATCAGGGACGATCACGGAATTCTCTTTAAGTAGCAGATTCTCAATATGTTTTACAATTCTCATTTGTTGTTCAAATTCGGTTTTATGCAGACTTTTATGCCCGCGTATTATATCTTACAATTACAAAATCAGGGGCAAAGGTAATAAAAAATAATGTATCGCCAAATAAAAAACGACTTTTATTTCTTCTTACTTGTTAAAAGATAATAGTGGAAGTGAATTTTTTTACTTTTCATTTTTCATTTTTCCCTTTTTATTACTACTTTTGCAGCCGATATATAATATTATGTGTGGCCGCATCATGCCACCGCTTGCCAGCGGGCAAGGAACTACATTTTTTAGAAATATAACAACGTTCTGTGTTATCGAATCACCTAAGAACCTAGCAAATTCTAATTTGATTCAAAAGTAACAATAAACAGAGGTAATAAGAACGTCTGCGCAATAGCGTGGACGGGCTTATCTGTTTATTGTGGGCTTTGCTAGGGCCTTTAGGTGAAGATAAGATTGCGTCCGCGCTTTGTTTTTCTTCATCCGAGGCTCTTTTGCATAGCTCACATCAGATAAGACAGCACGTCCTTAGAATCTATTGTGCTATGGCTAAGAAAATCCAGCTGAGCTATAAGGAGATTGAGAATCGTCTCAAGCTCCTTAAGGATAGTCATATACCTACGGATGATATTGGCTATCAACTGCTTTTTGCATTCGGAAAACCTGAACGCGAAATACAACGATACAAGGATGGCAAGGGGGTGATAAAAAACTTTGACGGACTCCTTGTGAAAGGACTGTTTTGTTACAAGGCAAGCACTACGCTTCGCTTTGCCGATGAACTTGACGACCTCAAGAACAATCCTCAAGTTCTGAAATCGCAACCTAAGATTATCGCTACGAGTGACGGCGTTACTATTCGTGCTTACGACCTTCGTCAGAAGCAGACTTTCGAACAGAAAGTTGACCGCCTCTATTGCGATTTTGAGTTCTTCTATCCTTTGGCGGGAGTGGAACGAATAGAGTATGTGGAGGAATCGCCAGCCGACATAAAGGCGGCCGAGAAACTTGCGCGACTGCATGACGAGATTCGTGCCTACAATGAGTTTACTTCCGATTCCGACCTTCACGACCTTAACACTTTCATTGCCCGACTCCTTTTCTGCTTCTTTGCGGAAGATACTGGCATATTTCCCGACAACGCCTTTACGAATGCGGTGAAGACATTCGCTGCTTCTACCGCTGTTAACAGCGGGGAAGTGTTAAAGAACGTACTTGAGCAGCTGTTCCGCTTTATGGGTGGCAAGCCGATACCTGCTGGAGTATTGCAGACTTATTGCCAGCAAAACTTTGCCTTTGTGGGTGGTGGACTCTTTGAAAGAAATATCTATATTCCAGAACTTTCGGCAAAGGCGTTGCAGATAATCATTGATAGCGGAGAACTTGATTGGCAGAATATAAATCCGGACATCTTCGGTTCTATGATTCAAGCAGTAGTAAATCCTGATGTTCGTGCCAACCAAGGTATGCACTATACCAGCGTGCCTAATATCATGAAGGTCATCAATCCGCTTTTTCTTGACGACCTGCGTGCAGAGTATGAAAAGCTGAAGGCATTTGTAGAAGAGAAGGAACAGCTAAGAGCTATCAACATGATTAACCGCGACCAGTTTATAAAGGAATGTAAGCCAGTGGAGAAGAAAGCTGACCAATTGCTTCTGCGTATGTCTAGGATGAAATTCTTTGACCCTGCCTGCGGTAGTGGTAACTTCCTTATTATCACTTACAAGATGCTCCGACTGCTTGAGATGGATATTCTCGCCTTGAAGAGCAAGTGTAATCCGCAAGGAATGTTGACCTTTATAGATGGTTCTTGCATCAGTCTTCAGCAGTTCTATGGCATAGAGTTGTTGGACTTCCCCCATGAGGTTGCCATGCTCTCGCTTTGGCTTGCCGAGCATCAGATGAACAAGAAGATGCGTGAGGACTTCGGTGTAAACACAAATGCTCTTCCGCTGCATGACATCAATAATATAAAATGTGGCAATGCCTGTCGCATAGATTGGAATGATGTTTGTCCGCATACAAAGGATGAAGAGGTGTTTGTGTTTGGAAATCCTCCGTATTTGGGAGCGCGTTTGCAAGATGAATCTCAAAAAGCCGATATGGCTTATGTCTTTGGCAACATAAAAGGTTACAACAATCTTGATTATATTGCATGTTGGTTTTTAGTTGGATCGAAGTACATTACTGGAGAAAAAATAAATATAGCATTTGTAACGACTAATTCTATATCTCAAGGAGAACAAGTTTCAATACTATGGCCTAATATTTTGAGAACATCCAAGATTAGTTATGCATATAAATCTTTCAAATGGACGAATAATGCCAAACATAATGCAGGGGTTACATGTACCATAATCGGTTTGTGCTCAAAAAACAAGATTAATGATCATTTCTTGTTTGATGGCAACAATAAAACTAAAGTAAGTCACATAAATGCTTATCTCATAAGGGGAAATGATGTAATTGTTGCTTCTCAGAGGAAGCCTCTTATTAGTCAAATTCCTGATATACAGTTTGGAAGCATGCCAAATGATGGTGGATTCTTATTGCTTAATGCTGAGGAAAGGCAAGCAATGATAGATAATGATGAGCGGTCTTCACAATATATACATCGCTTCTTTGGTTCAGAAGAGTTTATAAACGATATAACCAAATATTGTTTATGGATTGAAGAAAAACAAGTTAAATATGCAATGTTAATAGCAGATATTAGGCAGAGAATAGAAAAATGTAGAGAAGTAAGAGAAACCAGCAAGCGATCAGCTACACAGAAACTTTCTGTGACTCCGTATAGATTTGGAGAAGTGAGACATAAATTCACAGAAAAGATAATCATGCCCGCCGTTTCTTCAGAACGACGTCCTTATATCCCTATTGGATATTTGAATCCTGACGATGTTGTATCAAATTCAGCATTCGTCATCTACGATGCTCCGATATGGCTCTTCGGCATCCTAACCTCACGCATTCACATGGATTGGGTTCGTGCTGTCGGTGGAAGATTAAAAACTGATTATCGCTATTCAGCAGGTTTATGCTACAACACCTTCCCATTCCCAAAAATCTCTGACACAAAGAAAGCGGAAATAGAAGAGGCAGCGACGGAGATTCTTCTTACTCGTGAGCCACATCTGACTATGGGCAAGACACTTGCAGACCTCTATGATCCAGACAAAATGCCAGACGACCTGAAGGCAGCGCACGAAAGGCTTGACGACATCGTGGAATCCTGCTATCCAGGTTATCCTTTCGCTACCGACGAAGCACGACTGGAATGCCTGTTCAAGATGTATGAGAAAATGACGAAGAAGGGCTAAAGGTTGTCCAACTTTTCAGGCAAAGTTGTTGCGAAGTCATGAAACTCTCTTACGATGCTGTCGTGCAAAGGATGGTCTTTGCGCATTAGAAGACTTCCGTAGTAAGATATGTCATCAATGGTTACTGTTTCGTGGAGCATTGTAAACTCTTCATTGCGAGTGTCATGAATAAACCAATAATTGAAAAGACGGTTTCTTATGGCTTGGCGTTCGTCAGACGTATCGCAAATATAAAGAATGACAGCCGGCTCCTGCGAAAAGAACTCTCGAATAATTGCAGAAACAGTTTCTTTGACTAACGGATCGTTAGGAGAAGGGCTGTCGCTAAGATTTGAAATAAACAACTGATATGCTCCTTCCTCCATAAACATATAATCCTCTGCAAAGCCAACGTTGAATTTGATGCCATACTGAGAATTGAATACGAAAGAATTGCAGTCGATACGCTCGACTGCATAAGGAGAATGAAGGTTTATCTGTTCGGCGGAAATATCTATCATACAGTGACTCCCGCTTCTTGCATGCGCTTACGCATTTTTGTTTCCCATTCCTTGCGGAGATTGACAGAACGCATAAATGCCGCCTTCTTCTCCTCTGGAGTGTTGTAACGAACAAAAGTTGATTTTTCCATAATACCTATTGTTTTCTTGGCGGCAAAGTTATGAAGAATATTTGAAATTGCAAAATAAAAACATAAAAAATTGTTCAAATGAACGCAAACATAAAGAATGACTTTGTTGACATTCACTATCAGCAAAGTGGAAAGTCTTCGCAGACAAACGAACTTGGAATGCGCGAAATGCAAGCCAAGGCATACGAAGCACGCAATCAGAAATACCTGCTTATCAAGGCTCCGCCTGCCAGTGGCAAGTCGAGAGCATTGATGTTCATTGCCCTCGACAAACTGGAGCATCAGGGTATAAAGAAGGTTGTGGTGGCTGTGCCGGAAAAGAGTATTGGCCGTTCGTTCGCCGATACGGCATTGAAGAAGTATGGCTTCTTTGCAGATTGGAGAGTTGCTCCATACTTCAATCTTTGCGATGCAGGAGGAAATGAATCAGACAAGGCAGGAAGGTTTGTGGAGTTTTTCCGCGCTTCAAATAACAAGGTTCTTGTCTGTGCCCATGCCACTCTGCGCAACGGCATGAAGGAACTGAACGACGACGAACTGAACGACTGTCTTTTGGCGATAGATGAGTTTCATCATACAAGTGCCGACGCATATTCTGGTCTTGGCGACATTGTGCGCAGAGTGATAAACAACTCAACCGGACACATCGTAGCCATGACGGGAAGCTATTTCCGAGGTGACGGAGTGCCTGTATTGAGAGTTGAGGACGAAGCGAAGTTCTATCCCGTGACCTACAACTACTATGAACAGCTGAACGGCTACAAGTATCTGAAGAACCTTGTGCTTGGTTATCACTTCTATCATGGCTCGTATATAGAGCATATAAGCGAAATCCTTGATACCACGAAGAAAACCATCATCCACATCCCAAGCGTGAATTCAAGAGCTTCCTCTGGAAGTAAGTATGAGGAGGTTGGCGAGATAATGAAGTGCATAGGCGAGGTGGTAAAGAAAGACTATGACAACTGCGTCTATACGGTGAAGACAAAAGACGGAAGGCTGTTGAAAGTGGCTGACCTCGTGGAAGATGACATCAACGAGCGCACTCGCATACAGGCTTATCTGCAACGCATGAAGAGGGCGGAGGATATGGACATCATCATTGCCCTCGGTACTGCTAAGGAAGGTTTCGACTGGCAATGGTGTGAGATGTGTCTGACCATAGGCGTACGCGGTTCACTTACGGAAGTGATACAGATTATAGGTCGCTGCACTCGTGACTCCGAAGGCAAGGATACTGCGAAGTTTGTGAACATGATAGCCATGCCGGATGCTGCACAGGCAGATGTAAAGGTGGCTGTGAATGATTTCCTAAAGGCAATCACGGCTTCGCTACTAATGGAACAGGTGATGGCTCCAAGCTGGAAATTCAAGACTGCAAGAGACAATGACGACGAAGACAAGGGCAATCCGCTTGTGAACACCATCGTCGTGGAAGGACTGAAACCGCTATCTACGGAAAAGACGAAGATGATAATCCAGCAGCAGCTTGACGACCTGCAAGCAGCAGTGTTGCAAGACGATATGATGGTGCGTGCAATCAGCGGAAGCACTACGGCAGAGAACATCACGCAGAACCTTGTGCCGAAGGTCATCATGAAGCGTTATCCTGATCTTACGCCTGCGGAAGTGGAAGAAGTGCGTCAGCATTTCTTGCTGAACACTCTGGTGAAAGGCAATAACATAACTGATGAACATGGAGAGCCTGTGGATGTTTCGCCTGGAATGATACAACCGAGAAACGATGACGGTCAGTCGGAAGGCAATCGTATGATAAAGCTTGCGAACAAGTTCATCAACATAGACAAGCTGAGCATCAACCTCATAGACACAATCAATCCTTACCAGAAGGCTTACGAGGTTGTATCGAAGAACGTGGATGCCGAGACGCTGAAAGTTATACAAGACACAATCGCCGAGCAGAAGTTTGACATGACTACAGAGGAAGCTATCCGTCTCTTCAAAGGTCCGCTGAAGCAATGGGTGGCAGAGCATGGCAATCAGTTGCCTTCGCTTGAATCGCAAAACTTGCAAGAGCGTGAGTTGGCACAGGCTTATACAATAATAAAGAATCTCAAGATCCGCAAGATGATGGGATTGAACTATGAGTAATATGGAGAATAATGGTTGGCCAGAGGAATTGCTGGCATTGTTTGACGATCCGCTGCTTGATGGCGTAAAGCCAAAACCTGCAGCCGTGACTGCTGACGACAGAACTCAACGCAAGATTGACGAACTGCGAAAGTGGATAGAGGAGAACGGACGTGAACCTCAGAAGACAGGAAATATAAAGGAGAAGGTACTGGCTGTTTCGCTACAGACATTAAAGGAAATGGGATTATGGATATAGATAAGGAACTGGGCGACTTGTTCAACGACCCGCTGCTGGATGTTTCGGACAAGGAACTGACACTCTTCAATCTGCCTGCTGACATGAAGCGTGTGATGGAAGGTAAGCGCTTGCAACCTGACCACTATGCGCAGAAGAAGCAATGTGAGGACTTCCATCTGTACAAGCCTCTTTTTGATAAGGTACAAGCGGAGCTAAGGGCTGGAAAGCGTAGCCTCGTGAAGACATCCAAGACATCGAATTTGGATGCTGGACATTTTTATGTTATAGGTGGAATGCTTGTGTTGTTGGAATCTATCAAGGAAATGACAAAGGCAAGAAACGGTATGACAGACGGCAGAACGCGATGTATATATGAGAATGGAACGGAATCGGATATTCTCTTGGAGACTCTGCGCAGAAATGTGCTTTATGATGGCTATGGAGTAACAGATCCTCAAGAAGTTATAGACTCGTCGTACTTCAATCAGGTGATGATGGAAGGCGATAGGTCAACGGGATTTGTCTATGTGCTTCGTTCGTTGTCGCCTGACAAGGATATTGCTGGTGTAAAGGATTTATACAAGATAGGTTTTACGATAAATCCTGTAGAAGAGCGAATCAGAAATGCCGAGAAAGAACCAACCTACCTGATGGCGCCAGTGCAGATTGTGCAGACGGCAGAGATTGTGAATATGAATTCGCACATCTTTGAGTCGCTTGTGCATCAGGTGTTCAGCAGCGTGCAGTTTCAAGTGAAGGTGTTTGACAATGAAGGCAATATGCATGTGCCTTCGGAATGGTATGTTGTGCCATTGGAGATAATAACATTGGTGATACAGAAGATTGTGGATGGCACGATAACACGCTACTCATACAATCCTCAGATGCAATGTCTGGAAAAGCGTTTGACGAAGAATACTTCAAACTTCAATACTGAAGGACTGAAAGTGCTGACACTGAATATCCAAGAACCATTCTTCAAGGCGATAGTGTCGGGCGAGAAAACAGTGGAAAGCCGTACGATTAAGCAGACAACCATCAACAAATTCACTTACATTGACCCTGCTGACAATAAACGCTATCTGCGTCGCTATGATGTGATTCGTTTCTATGAAGGTTATCATAGAGATCATGATTCTGCATTGGTGGAGGTGGTTGATACAAAATACAACGATGGCATAGTAGAGTATTACCTTGGCAGAGTGTTGGAACATGTGTCAAATGGATAATAACGATAGAACTGTGGAGAATTAGAAAAAAGGTGGCGATAGGTTTTGAAATTTCAGAACTTATCGCTACTTTTGCATAATAAAAACTCGGAAATCTGTTCTATTATGCCTTTGACAAAAGAAGAAGCCGCAAGGCTTGGCTTCAAGATACAGCCAATAAAACACTCCATGAAAAGGCGAGCCATCTGGCATGATTACTCGCGAGAGGGTGTTTATCTCATCACCATTCATATTGCTACTGATGATGAGAGGAGATGCTATAATGGTATGCTGCTATCCAGCATTGTGGGCAATCCTATGGCTCCTCAGGGGAGCGTGGACTATCCATGTCCTGTGCTGACTGATGTTGGACGATTGGTGAACAGGAAAATTGATGACATCAGTTGCTATCCGCAGTTTGCCAATGTGGTGGTTAGGGAGCGTGTTATCATGCCTACGCATATTCATCTGATCGTTGATGTGCTGCATGAATTGCCATATTATGCAGCACGGAAACGCTATTATCATCTTGGGGATATGGTAAGGGGCTTCAAACAAGGCTGCACAAGCCTCTTCAAGCGCTGGCTAAGGGGGGAGAGCGTGGAGGA
This sequence comes from Prevotella sp., assembly GCA_045616725.1. GTDB lineage: Bacteria > Bacteroidota > Bacteroidia > Bacteroidales > Bacteroidaceae > Prevotella. Next base: position 73,744 of record JAZLHI010000120.1, read on the forward strand.
GATTCTTACCTCCGTTAACGGAGGGGAAGGGTATAAGAGCAAAACTGGAGGGGAAGAGTATGCGAATAAATACACTACAGTTCCTGGCGGGAAGAGCGAGGTGACGTTATGGGAGGACAAGTACAACGACCATGTGCTTATAGGAGCAGATGCGATAAGGAAAGCTTCTGATTATGTTGCGAAGAATGCATTCTACTGGAAAATGCAGATGGACTACCCGAACCTATTCCAACACAGAGTGCGAATTACCGTGGCTGGTAGCGATTACTCTGCCTACGGCTGTATGTTCCTTCTTAACAGACCTGATAGGAAACAGGTGATGTGTCACCGTTTGGCATATAGATCCATGCTTACTGACGAAGAGATGAAGAAATGGGCAGTGGATGCAAGCACAAGACAACAGCTGGAACGGTATGCTGTAGAGAATCGAATGGGAAGGTTTGACCGCGATTGGTGGAGAGTAAACTACGACTGCAAGACTCCTGTGCCTTACACGATGACAGAAGCTTTTAGGCAGCAAAAGGAAAGACTACTGACGGCTTGCGAAGAACAAGATGCTGTGCTTGTCTCGCCAGCAATCAGTGCTGGGGAGAAAGACATCTTCTATACAGCTTTGGAAAGAGGCTATTCTTGTATAAAACTACAAAAGGCAGCCATTCCCAAAGGAGGACATCCTATAAATAAGGACAGGGACTACTGTGGAAATGCACAACTGTTGGTGTTGGGTGCGTGGGAAATTAGCCAAAGTGACAGTTTGTACACAAAGTTCCATAATATGAATGAAATGGCGGCAGCGATGTGTGGTCATCTTGAGGGCTTGACTATATCTAAGGAATCCCTGAAAGAGATGGAAAAGTACTAATGATCTTAAAAGTTGCGGAAAAAGGGGAATGTGTGGCGTCAAAAGTTGCAGAAAAGGGCTGAACGGCGCCAATATTTGCGAAAAAGTGGGGAATCGATGTCTGGATGTTGGCGAATGTCGTGATACGCTGAACAAGAAAGTGGTGGCGCAGAAAGTGGCATTTTTGAGCATCTTTTGACGCTGTCCAGAAGGTGAAAATGACTACTTTTTTGCGATATGCTTGATATATGTTTTGAATATCCCTATATTTGGGGCGTAAAAATGAAAAAATACGGTTTTTTGGAGCAAAACCCTACATACCCTACATAGATGTGTTGTAATAGCCTGATAAATAGATTGTTAAGTCTATGTAGGGTGATTCTCGACCCAACATAGACCCAACATACCCTACATGCACTACATAAACCTTACATGGCCCGAGAATGCCTATAAATACAGGGGATCTCGACATTTCTTTTAGGCTGGGAAAGTTTTCCTTCGTGAGGAAGGAAAACTTTCCCACCAAGGATGACAACCTTCCTTCCTATGCTAGGAAAACAGAAATGTAGTGTGGTTTAACGATTTAAGTTGACTACTTTGTGGCTTATTTATAAAACGGGTTGACTGTTTTTTGTGATTATTGATGAATTGGGTTTACTTCAACGAGAACTCTGCTGTTCCCTTCACGTCTGTCTCGCTTGCACAAATGTATGCCTTGAACTTGCCTGGCTCTGACACGAACTTATGTTCTGCCTCGCTCCAGAATTGAAGCATGTTTTCCGTGATTTCGAATGTGGCAGTCTTTGTTTCGCCTGGAGCGAGGGCGAGCTTTGTGAAACCCTTGAGTTCCTTTGTAGGACGATCAACGGAACATTCCTCGTCGCCAATGAATAGCTGCACGATTTCCTTGCCTGCCACCTTGCCTGTGTTTGTGACGTCAACAGATAGGGTGAGCTTGCCGTCTTTGTTCATCTCGTTGGCAGAGATAGAAGGTTTGCCGTACTTGAATGTTGTGTAAGAAAGTCCGTAGCCGAATGGGAACTGTGGCTTTACGTTGTGGGTGTTGAAGTGACGGTAGCCTACGTATATGCCGTCCTTGTAGTAAACCTGCTTGTCAACACCTGGATATGCTTCCTTGCCAAACTGCATGAAGTAGTAGTCGTCGAGTTTCTTAGCCCATGTTACAGGGAGCTTGCCAGAAGGACATACCTTGCCTGAAAGGATGTTCACCATAGCACGGCCGTTCATAGTGCCGAGATACCAGATGTGGACGAGAGCCTTGATCTCGTCGAGCCATGGAGTCTCATAAGCCGAACCACCATTGTTCACCACGATGATGTTCTTCTGAATCTTTGCGAGAGCTGAGATGAGCTCGTTCTGGCCGAATGAAAGACCGTAAGTCTTGCGGTCGGCGTCTTCGCAATCCTGGTAGAGATCCTTGTTCAAGCCACCTATGTATATAATGAGGTCGGCAGACTTAGCCTTCTCGATAGCCTCGTCGAAGAGCTTCTTCTGGAGTTCAGGAGAGGTAGGAGTCTTGTTCTCGTATGACATTTCGTCGCACTTGTAGCCCTGTGCGTATTCAATCTTGTCGCCATAGACAGCCTTCAACTCGTCCAATGGGAATACATCGCCCTTGCTCTTGAGCTCAGAAGAACCGCCACCGGCAGAGAGATCGCGAGTGGCGTTTTCACCGACTACGAGAATCTTCTTGTACTTGTCTGCCTGAATAGGAAGGATGCTCTTCTCATTCTTGAGGAGCACGATGCCTTCTTCCGCAATAGCCTGAGCAGCAGCGTAATGGTCTTCCGAACGCTGTTTGCCAATGATCTGGTTTGGACTCATTGAGGTACGGAAGATGAGTCGGAGCACACGACGAGCCTTCTCGTCAACGACATTCATGTCGAGCTTGCCCTCCGCTGCGAGTTTCTTCATAGGGTTTGCCATGTAATACTGGTCGAAACCGCCCTTCATTCCTTCGGCTATGCCATCGGTGAAAGAGCCCATCTCAATGTCGAGACCACCGTAGATTGCTTCGTTCGTGTCGTGGCATCCGCCCCAGTCGGATACTACTGCGCCATCGAAGCCCCATTCCTTCTTGAGAATCTCGTTGAGGAGGGTGTTGTTCTGCGAGCAATGGGTGTTGAGCCACTTGTTGTATGAGCCCATTATAGACCATACGCCGCCGTCAACACAGCGCTTGAAAGCAGGAAGATAGATTTCGCGTACGGCACGTTCGCTTACGTTTGCATTGTATGTGAAGCGGTCAATCTCCTGGTTGTTGAGGAAGAAATGCTTCAAACAACAACCGATGCCGTTCTTCTGTACGTTCTGGATATAAGGCACAGCCATCTCTCCTGCCAGGTAAGGGTCTTCGCCCATGTATTCGAAGTTGCGTCCGCAGAGCGGATTCCTAACGAGAGAGACGCCAGGACCGAGAAGGAGAGTCTTGTTGCGGAAGGCGAATTCCTCGCTGACCTTGTCGCCATAGAGAGCCGAGAGCTCCGTGTTCCAAGTGGCAGCAAGGCAGGATAGGGCAGGGAAGGCGACGATGTAGTCGTTCTCCCAACCAGCTGAGTTGTAGTCGTTCCAGTTCAGTTCGCCACGGCAGCCGTGAGGACCGTCAGAGTGGTTTATCTGTCGGATGCCAAGACGTGGTACGCCCGGGGAAACGAACTTTCCAATGGCATGGAACATATCGATTTTCTCCTCCGTAGTCATGCGTTTGAGAGCATCTTCTACGCGGTCTTCTACAGGAGCTTTTGGGTCGAGGTATATTTGAGACATAGCATTCATAGATGTTATAGCCAAGGCGGCGGTTACAATTAAGGACTTCATTTCTGGTGTTATAAGGTTTATTTCTGTGTCGTTATAGGGTAAAGTTGTAGGGTGATTTTAGTCCTTTCCCCTTGTTTTTATGGTGCAAAAGTACGCAAAATAGCCCGATAATGAAAGAAAATCAACCTTTTTTTGATTTTTCTTTGCATTTTCTTTGGTTGTTAACAAAAAAGTTTTACCTTTGCACTCAGAATATACTCTCTCTCTTTCTTTTTTAAACCCAGGCAATGTTCCGTCGCGAAGACGTAATATTGTCTGGTATTTTTTTAACACAATAAAAAATCATTTACTATGCTGGCTTTATCACCAATACTCGTATTCCTACTTGTCTATCTCGCAACCTCCATTCTTGCGGGGGATTTCTACGCTATGCCAATCACGGTTGCGTTCGTCATAGCAGCGGCTTATTCTGTGTCTTTGGTACGTGGAAAGAAGCTTGATGAGCGTGTAGAGATATTCTCGAAAGGAGCCATGCACAGCACGACGATGCTCATGATATGGATATTCGTCCTTGCGGGAGCGTTTGCCAATACGGCTAAATCAATGGGAGCCATAGACTCTCTCGTTGGCTTGCTTCTGCAAATTCTACCGAGCCAGGCTGTTCCTGTGAGCATGTTCATAGCGGCTTGTCTGGTGAGCATGAGCGTTGGAACGAGTGTCGGCACGATAGTTACCCTTGTGCCTATAGCGGCAGGTCTTGGAGAATCCATAGGAATGCCAACAGGCATGATGACGGCGATTATCGTTGGCGGCGCTTATTTCGGTGATAATCTGTCTTTTATATCAGACACGACAATCGTTGCAACCACATCGCAAGGATGTAAACTGAACGATAAATTCAAGGCTAACATATACATCGCAATGCCTGCTGCCATTGTTGCTTGTGTACTTTATTTCATTATAGGATTGGAGTATAAGTCTGCTGAGCATATTCCTGAAATTCAATGGCTTACGGTAATTCCATACATTCTTGTTATCGCGATGGCTGTGTGTGGCGTAAATGTCATACTTGTGCTCATGCTTGGTATCGTTTCCTCGATGGCTATAGCTCTGCTTACAGGAAACATGGGCATTCTTGATTGGTGCAAATCAGCCGGAGAAGGTATCCTTGGAATGGGAGAACTCATCATTGTTGTGCTTCTTGCCAGTGGTATAATGGGCGTAATAAAGTATCTCGGAGGTATAGAATATATAGTCAAGAAACTGCTCTCACGGCTCTCTACGAAGCGCGGTGGAGAATATGCCATGATGCTCTTTATCTGGCTTGTAAACCTATGTACAGCGAACAATACGATAACTCTCATTACCACTTCTGACATTATCCGCCAAATCTCACAGAAGCTTGGTATCGATCCTCGTCGTGCCGCTTCCGTTATGGATACTTCCTCGTGTATAATCCAAGGTGTCTTGCCATACGGTGCTCAGATGCTGATGGCTTCCGCTCTAGTGAAGCTCAGTCCGCTTGAGATTCTGCCACATCTTTATTATGTCTATGTGCTTGCTTTGATGCTGATTCTTTCCATTGCGATACAATATCCGAGGAAATATACGAAGGGATAAATGGAAATGGCTTCCAATAGCGTCGTTTCCAATAAAAAAGAGTTGCCATACTTGGCAACTCTTTTTGTATATTATTGTATATTAGATTTCTTACAAATTGCTTTGAATCTTCTCTGCAATAGCCTTGAACTCGTCTTCCGTAAGCTTGAGTTTCTCGTTTGCGAAGTTCATGTCGCCTTCGCTCTGCATAGGCACGAGGTGGATGTGAGCGTGAGGAACTTCAAGACCTAGCACAGCCATACCAACCTTCTTGCATGGGAAAGCCTTCTTTATGGCCTCGGCTACACGCTTAGCGAAAACCATGATCTCAGCGAGCTCTATGTCGTCAAGGTCAAAGAAATAGTCCTCTTCGCGGCGTGGAATGATGAGTGTGTGGCCTTCCTTCAGCGGATTGATGTCGAGGAATGCGTAGTATTTGTCGTTCTCAGCTACCTTGTAGCTAGGAATCTCGCCAGCAGCGATTTTTGCGAAAATGCCCATAGTTTTACTTCTTCAACTTACGCAAGCTCAAGTTGAGGCTAAAGGGTAAAGGCTGCCATGCGGATTTGTGACCTTTAGCTTTTAGCCTTTTGCCTTCTCAAGCTTGCTTGAGAAACTTTATGCAATAGTGATACTTTCGATACGAAGCTTGATTGTACCGCGTGGGATGGTGATTTCCACTTCGTCGCCAACCTTCTTGTTTAGAAGGCCCTGTGCGATAGGGGTGTTGATGGAAATCTTTCCTTCACGTAGGTTGGCTTCACTCTCGCTGACGATAGTATATTTCATCTTTGCCTTGTTGGCAAGGTTTGTGAGCTCTACAGTAGAGAGAATCTGAACTGTGTCGGCAGAAAGGCGGCTTGTATCTACAATCTTTGCCTCTGCGAGAGTCTTCTTAATCTGATTGATTTTATCCTCGAGACGGCCCTGAGCTTCTTTTGCTGCGTCGTATTCGCTATTCTCAGAAAGGTCACCCTTATCTCTTGCCTCTGCGATAGCGTCAGAAGCCTTCTTACGCTCTGTACCTTCAAGGTGAGCGAGTTCCGCTACGAGCTTGTCGTAGCCTTCTTGTGACATGTATGCCATAATTATTTTTGTTACTTTTTGTTTTTTTGAAAGAGTGAAAAAAATGTAGGAACTGTGGTCTTTCTACCACAGCCCCTAAATCCTGTTTCTCATTTTATCGGGTGCAAAGTTACGGCTTTTGTTTGATATATGCAAATGTTTTGAGGAAAATTTGCATCAGAATCTTTAAAATGGTAACTTTTTTCTTTGTTGTTTAGTTGAGTATGTTCAGCATTTTTATTGTTGCCTTGATAGCAGCTTCCGTCTGGTCGGCGTCAAGACCACGGGTACGGACAATCTTTCCGCCTTCAAATTCCCAAGTGATGATGGTTTGTACAAGGGCGTCCGTACGACCGCCAGGAGGAATGGAAACTGTATAGTTGGCAAGCCAAGGGAACTTACGGTTGAGTTTGTCCTTGTAGATATGGCGAATGCAACGCACGAAAGCATCGTACATACCGTCGCCAGAACGCTGCTCTTCGTAGATCTTGTCTTCAACTTCAAGCTTCACTGCTGCAACAGGCTTCAATCCGTAAGCGGTTGACACCATGTAACTTAGCAGCTTGACCTTTTCTTCCGGTGTATCGTGTTTGAGCACATCGCTGACGATGTAAGGGAGGTCTTCCTGAGTTACGATTTCCTTCTTGTCGCCAAGCTCGGTGATTCGTTTTGTAACCTTCAGAGTCTGTTCCGGTGTAAGTTCAAGGCCAAGCTCCTCAAGGTTCTTAAGGATGTTGGCTTTTCCGCTGTTCTTTCCAAGTGCATATTCGCGTCTGCGACCGAAACGCTCCGGATGAAGTGAATTGATGTAGAGTCCGCCCTTGTTGTCGCCGTCAGCATGAACACCTGCAACCTGCGTGAAGACATTGTCGCCGATGATTGGCTGGTTTGGTGCGATCGGAATACCGGAGTAGCTTTCCACCATGCGGGAAATCTCGTTGAGCTTTTCCTCGTTGATATGTGTGGCAACCTTTATCTGGTCCTTGAGGATAACCTGAATACTTGCAAGAGGTGCATTGCCACAGCGCTCTCCAAGACCATTCACAGTGACATGAAGTCCCTTGACGCCAGACATTACTGCTGCGTGTGAATTAGCCACAGCAAGGTCGTAGTCATTGTGTGAATGGAAGTCGAAATGCTCTGACGGATAACGCTTTACGATGTCCCCGATGTACTGCATCGTGTGCATTGGATCTAGAATACCGAGTGTATCTGGGAGCATGAAACGAGTGATGAGACCCGTCTTCGTGAGCGTGTCGAGCATCTGATAGACATAGTCCGGAGAATCCTTCATGCCGTTGCTCCAATCCTCAAGATAAAGGTTTACGATCAAGCCCATAGACTTCGCGTATGTTGCCTCGTCGATGATGCTTGCAAAATGCTCTTCTGGTGTTTTCTTAAGCTGCATTGTGCAATGCTTAAGAGAACCTTTTGAAAGGAGATTGATGACTGTTCCACCGCATTCGGATATCCAATCGACTGATTTATGGCCATCGCAGAAGCCGAGTACCTCTATGCTCTGTAAGCGGTTAAGCTGTTTTGCATAGCGGCAAATCATACTCACGGCATCCTTCTCGCCATCGGAAACACGAGCGGAAGCAACCTCAAGTCGGTCAACATTGACATCGCGTAGAAGTTTTCGCGCCATCATGAGCTTCTCATGTGGCACGAAAGAAACGCCGCTAGTCTGTTCGCCGTCGCGGAGTGTGGAGTCAAGAATTTCTATGTATTTCATTATTGGCGAGAACTATTTAGCCTCGTAAGCCTCAATCTTATCCTTGTTTGAGAGGAGGAAGTCGATGTCGTCGTAAGCGTTTTCGAGGCAGTACTTCTTGTAAGAGTTAATCTCAAACTTCTCGCTATTACCTGTAGCAAGGTTTGTAACTGTCTGGTTAGGGAGGTCAACCTTCACCTCTGCGTTAGGGTTTTCGGCTACCGTAGCGAAGAGTTCCTTTTGGAATTCCTTGCTTACGATAACAGGAAGCACGAAGCAGTTTAGGAGGTTGTTACGGTGGATGTCAGCGAACGACGAAGAGATAACCACGCGAATGCCATAGCCAGCGATAGACCATGCAGCATGCTCACGTGAAGAACCTGAGCCCCAGTTTGCGCCACCAATGATGATTTCGCGATTACCCTTTGAAGGAGTCTCGTTGAAAGGAGCCTGATTCATTACGAAATCAGCTACTGGAGAACCATCTGCATTGTAGCGGATGTCGTGCATGAAAGCATCACCATAGAACTTTGGATCGCGAGTAGTGAACGCAAGGAAGCGAGCAGGGATGATGTTATCTGTATTATTGTTGTCAATTGCGATAGGGAGGCAAGTTGACTGTATGATATTGAATTTTTCTGCCATTTTTCTGTGTTGTTAACCAACCATGAATGGTTGGGAACGGTGGTTGATAGAGAGAATTTGTTGTTCTCAGATTAAAGCTTTCTAGGGTCAGTAATGACGCCTGTGACAGCAGAAGCTGCAACAACGAGTGGAGAAGCAAGGACGGTACGAGCGCCTGGTCCCTGACGACCTACGAAGTTACGGTTGCTTGTAGAGATTGAGAGCTTGCCAGCAGGAACCTTGTCTGGATTCATTGCGAGACATGCTGAGCATGAAGGGAGACGGAGCTCGAAACCAGCCTCCTCAAGGATCTTGTCTATTCCCTCGTCTATAATCTGCTGACGAACAAGCCATGAGCCAGGAACGAGCCAAGCGACAACATTCTCATCCTTCTTCTTGCCTTTCACTACAGAAGCGAATGCGCGGAAGTCTTCGATACGACCGTTAGTACAAGCGCCTAGGAAACAGTAGTCAACAGGTGTGCCTTCAAGCTTCTGACCTGGTTCAAACTGCATGTAGTCAAGCATAGCGAGGAACTGTTCCTTCTCTGCTTCGCTCATGCCGTCAGTAGTTGGAATGCAGTCATTGATTGCAATACCAGCACCAGGGTTTGTTCCGTATGTGATGCGAGGAGCGATGTCAGCAGCGTTGTAAGTTACTTCCTTGTCAAATACTGCGCCTTCATCACTCTTGAGTTTCTTCCATTCCTCTACAGCCTTGTCCCAAGCTTCGCCCTTTGGAGCGTATTCACGTCCCTTGAGATACTCGAAAGTAGTTTCATCCGGTGCAATGATACCAGCGCGTGAACCCATTTCAATAGAAAGGTTAGATAGTGTGAGACGACCTTCCATAGACATGTTACGGATAGTAGAGCCTGCATATTCTACAGCGTAACCTGTAGCACCAGAAGTTGTCATCTGAGCCATGATGTAGAGAGCAACGTCCTTAGCTGTAACACCTGGCTGGAGTTCGCCTTCAATGTTGATGCGCATAGTCTTAGGCTTTGCCTGAAGAATACACTGTGATGCAAGCACCTGTGCAACCTCGGAAGTACCAATACCAATTGCAATTGCACCGACAGCACCGTGAGTAGATGTGTGAGAGTCGCCACAAACGATAGTCATGCCAGGAAGAGAAAGAGCCTTCTCAGGACCAACGACGTGGATGATACCATTGTCCTTAGTGCCCATAGTGAAGTGCTTGATTCCAAATTCCTCACAGTTAGCCTTAAGGGTTTCTACCTGCTTCTTGCCGATAGGGTCGTTGATTACTTCCTGCTGGTCAGAAGGAGTGTTGTGGTCAGGCATGGCGATTACATGATCTGGACGGAAAGGCTTGATGCCCTTGTCGCGGAGTGTGTCGAAAGCCTGTGGTGATGTTACCTCATGAGCATAGAGGCGGTCGATATAAAGCTGTGTTGGACCATTTTCAACGTTCTGAACAACGTGAGCGTCCCATATCTTATCAAATAATGTTTTCATCTTATTTTGGGGTGTTACATCTTGTTTATACAGTCAATATAAGCTTCAACTGAAGCTGTTACGATGTCGGTATTTGCACCGAAACCGTAGTATATCTTCTCGGCATGTTCCACCTGCATGTGGACTTTACACATGTCGTCAGAACCCTTGGAGATAGCCTGGATAGTGAATTCCTTGAGAGTCATCTCGCGCTTGATGATGCACTTGAGGGCCTTGATGGCAGCATCCACAGGACCATTACCCGAAGAAGCAGCCTCGAAATGCTCATTACCTACCATGAGACCAATGCTCGCAACAGAGCGAACGCCCTTACCGGTAGTTACCTGGAGGTAGTCAAGCTTGATGTTGTGAGAAGCGGCACGGTCAGCACCAGCGAGTACGAGAATGTCATCGTCTGTAACTTCCTTCTTCTTGTCAGCAAGCAAGAGGAATTCCTTGTAGAGCTGGTCGAGCTTTTCGCCTTCTACATCAACGCCGTTTACAGAGAGGCGGTGCTTCAAGGCTGCACGACCTGAACGGGCAGTAAGTACGATAGCGTTATCGTCGATACCCACTTCCTTAGGATCCATAATCTCGTAAGTTGAGACATCCTTGAGGACACCGTCCTGATGAATACCTGAAGAGTGTGCGAAAGCATTCTTTCCGACGATAGCCTTGTTAGGCTGAACAGGCATATTCATCAGCGAACTTACCATACGTGAAGTAGGGTAGATCTTTGTCGTATTGATGTTTGTCTCGATACCAAGGTCAGGGTGAGTCTTGAAGATCATGGCAACTTCCTCAAGCGAAGTATTACCAGCACGCTCACCGATACCGTTGATAGTAACCTCAACCTGACGAGCACCACCAAGAACTCCGGCAACAGTATTTGCAGTTGCCATACCGAGGTCGTTGTGGCAGTGTGTAGAAAGGATAGACTTGCCTGCTGCGAAAGCGTCAACATGCTCATAGAGGTAAGCAATCTTCTCCTGATATTCGTTTGGAACACGGAAACCAGTAGTGTCAGGGATGTTACAAACAGTAGCACCAGCCTTTGTTACAGCGTCGATGACACGAGCAAGATACTCGTTGTCAGTACGGCCAGCGTCCTCTGCGTAGAACTCTACATCCTCAACATACTTCTTGGCATACTTGACGGCAGCCACAGCGCGTTCTATGATTTCCTCACGAGTGGAGTTGAACTTGTACTTGATGTGAGAGTCGCTTGTACCAATACCAGTGTGGATACGCTTACGTTTTGCATACTTTAAAGCGTCGGCAGCGCAGTCGATATCCTTCTCTACAGCACGTGTAAGAGCACAGATAGTAGGCCAAGTGACAGCCTTTGAGATTTCAATGACAGAGTTGAAATCGCCCGGGCTAGAGATAGGGAAACCAGCTTCAATGACATCCACGCCGAGCTGTTCGAGTTGCTTGGCAACCTGAATTTTCTCAACCGTGTTGAGCTGGCATCCAGGCACCTGCTCGCCATCACGGAGTGTGGTGTCAAAAATGAAAAGTTTGTCAGCCATATTTAGTTTTTGTTTTTGATTTCTATACGATGATTAATCTTATAAAGAGACGTTTGTAAAGCATTGGAATACGAGTCGTAAAGCACAGAGTTACGAGTCGTAAACAATAGAGTTACGAGTCATAAAGCATAGGAATATGAGTCGTAAACCATAGGAATATCTCAGTGGTTCTTTGATACTCTATTCTGCGAGTTCCTTGAACGTAAATTCTTGGGCAGATATAGCCTTGATGAAATAAGCCTTTTTCTTCTGGTATTTCTTCGTCAATTTGACAAATGTTTTTTCCAGTTTCTTCTTGTTCTTATTGTATATGATAGCACAAGTTGGATGTTTAATGCCTATCTTGGAAGCAAAATCCTTCAGTTGGGCTGTGTAAGATGCACGACTTACGAGGAATCCGGTTTTCTTTTCAAGGGTAACAATAGGCATTGGGGCTATTTCTGTTAAATAGATAACAGAGTCGTTCAGTGATGTTGCGTAGCCGAAAGCATAAATGTCAGACGACTTTACTTCACCTTTTTCCTGCGCAGACGCTTGTTGAAGTGAAAGGCAGAAGAATGATATTACAAGAAGTAGATATTTCATTTTATATTATTAATGTGTGTTTAATACTGTCTGATGGTTTTGCGAAGCTTGCGTAATGCCTTGTTTCGGATTTGGCGGACGCGTTCACGCTTCAATCCCATCTCGTCAGCACATTCTTGCATTGTCATTGCAGCGCAATTGATACCGTAAAGAGCAGATATGATAGTCAACTCCCTTGCATTGAGTGTTGCGATGCTGTCAAGGAGTGCTTCTTTAAGCTCCTGCGTAAGAACGAGTTCATCCGTAGCGGGTTCTCCGCCACGGATAAAATCGTCATTTCGTATATCATTAAGATATGCTATGTTCATTTTTTGTTATTCTATTTTTCCTCTTGTTCGAGCGATACTGCGAAGTAGCCGCGACGACCTGTTGGGAAGATTCCCTTGAGGTAAACTACAGGGTCTTCTTTGCTTGTAGATGCCGACTTGACTACCTTCTGGAGATCGTCTTCGCTGGCAATCTTAGTGTCGTTAGCACTTAAGATAATGAAACCAGCAGGAACTCCAGCGTCTTTCATTGCACCATTCTCAACCTTTGTGACCTTAAGGCCATATCTGATTTCGAGTTCTTCCTTCTCCTTGTCGTTGATAGGGCGGAATGTTGCTCCGAGAATATCGAGTTCCGCATTCTTCACAACCTTGGTGTTGCCCTGAGCGTTGCGGAGTGTAACTTCCTTTGTCATGGTCTTCTTGCCACGCATGAAAGTGATAGACACCTTGTCGCCTGGACGCTTGGCAGCGAGAGCTTCCTGGAGTTCGCTCATCTTCTTGACTGTCTTTCCGTCAATCTTGGTGATGATGTCGTCCTTCTCAATGCCAGCCTGAGCAGCAGCGCCCTTCTCAATGACTTCCTCAACGTGGATACCTTCCATTGTGGCAACCTCAACTTCCTTGCCCTGTGACTTCATTGAATCATAGTACTTGTTGACATCGATACCACTGATACCGATTACAGCACGCTGAACAGTACCATACTGCTTGAGGTCGGCAACAACCTTGTTCATGATTGAAGTAGGAATTGCGAAGCCATAGCCAGAGTAGCTACCTGTCTGAGAGTAGAGCATAGCGTTGATACCTACGAGCTCGCCCTGAGTGTTCACGAGAGCACCACCAGAGTTACCAGCGTTGATGGCTGCGTCTGTCTGTATGAATGACTCAACACCATTGGCACCAAGCGAACGAGCCTTGGCACTAACGATACCAGCAGTCACTGTGTTGTTCAAGCCGAGAGGGTTACCAACAGCGAGAACCCATTCTCCAACCTTGATCTTGTCTGAGTCAGCAATCTTGATGGCAGGAAGATTCTTTGCGTTGATCTTGATGAGAGCAAGGTCTGTTGACTCATCGCATCCGATGATCTTTGCTGAATATTCCTTATTGTCGTTCATTGTTACTGTGAGCTCATCAGCACCAGCTACAACGTGATTGTTTGTTACGATATAACCGTCTTCGGAAATTATGACACCAGAACCAGCACCTTCCTTCTTAGGAGTCTGCACCTGACGCTTCTGTTTTCCACCGTTTCCCTGGCCACGGCCGAAGAAGCCTCCGAATGGGTCGAAGAAGTCTGCAAATGGATCGCTCTCCACTTCTACGGTTTGAATCTTTGAGTTCTGGAGGAAATGGATATATACAACTGAAGGGAGAGCCTTCTCTGCTGCGTATGTGAGGTCAACTGCGTTGCCTGGAGCAGCAGCGTTGTTTGCAGCCACATTGTTTGCGTCGTGTGTAGCTGCACAAGTATTTGTGAAGTTCAATGTAAGGCTAAGAGCAGCAATTGCTGTAGCGATGAAAGAAAAAATGTTTGCTTTTTTCATATTGTTAGATTTTAAAAAAGTTCTTTTTCGTGCTGCAAAGTTATGGCTTTAGCTGTTATTAGCAAAATTTATGCCAATAGTTTAACAGCAATTTAGAACTTTTAAAAGCTATTTAATGTTTTCGATATTTTATGTTAAATTTGTTAAAAGATAGAAAGCGTTGCAGGATATAAGCCGAGTTATGTTGTTTCATCTCGTCATTTATCTAAGCGTTCTACCCTCCAACGCACTCCGAAGAGATCGGGCAGGCTACCCTGAACATGGCGTTGGTATACGCGAACTTACAGCCTCCAGATAGCACAGCCAATGATGTTGCCACCACTGCTGGTGAGCTCTTGCCTCACCTTCTCACCCTTACCTTGCAAGCAAGGCGGTAGTTTTCTTCTGCGTCTCCTGATGTTGCCACCAGCGCCACTTTCTGACATGGAGTGCCTTATGCTGCCCGGACTTTCCTCTGAACCGTCTGCGATTGGACCGAAATCCTCTCGCAGAAGTCATCCAGCGACGAAACTCCCACAGCGCTTTCGAGCTGCAAAGTTAGAAAAATTATATCTTATTTTCGGTCAATGCTATGGGATATTTACTTTTTTATATGTTCGTGCGTGACATTTTTTCATAATTATCAAGAAAAATGGTTTGTTGCACGACAGATTTTTGCTCTTATTCCAACATTTCCTCTATGCTCTTTTCCTTGTTCTTCTTATGAAAAGCCTCGAATTTCTTCAACTGATTGTCTGTAAAAGCCATGTAGCCTACCATTTTATTGGTTATCCAGAACATCTTTCCAATGTGTAAATCACGTTCCTCCTGTGTGGCTTTTTCGAAATCCTTTAGCGGATATCGGCTGACAAGGTAGAAGAGGACACAGTCTGGGACAATCATCTTTGGAGTCATCTTCTCTCTCATCTCCTCTGGGAAAATGTCTTTGTACAGCGGGTAATCCTTACCGAGATATTTGTCCAGTGAGATGCCAATTGACCCGTCTTTGATTACTATGCTTTGGTCAAGTGCAGACAACTGTGAGTAGATTGTAGGTATTTCCATTTTTGGAAGTTCCTTGCTCAGATTGTGAAAGGCGCTGGTTAAGTCCTTATTGAGTTTGTCCATATTGGCAAATTTCTCTTCAGCATCTCGTGTAAGTACTTGAAGAGTAGAGTCTTGGAAGAAGGTTATCAGTCGTCGGTTGGTTTCTTCTGAGTTCATCATTCCGAGGTGGAGAATATCTTCAACCAAGGTTCTAGTTTCGGTTGGAAAGTCCGTGCTCATTTGCTGAAGTGCAGAGAAGTCGCCAGTTGTAATATATTGATATTCTACTCTGTCAAATCTCTTCACTTTTATGTCTCCCAGATAGTTTGAACGTGACAGAATCTGTGCGGTGAAGTCGCATGAACAGATTGCAAGCATACTGCAGAAAACAACTAGTATTGTTTGTGGATCTTTTATTCTCATTATGATTATAGATGGCATATTTATGAGTACAAAATTACATATTATTTGGTTATAAGCAAATTTGATATGGTTAAAATGAGTTAAAAAGAAGGAAATTAGTGGTTATTGAACGCATTTTATACCAATAATGTTTGTGAAATCTCAAAAAGTACATATATTTGCCGAGAATTTCATACATGGAAACAATGGATAAAATACAGCGATTGGAGAGTTCACGCAGTTATCAGCTTTGCAAAACAATCACTTATCTCATGGACAAGTGTTACATAGACCCATTGCTAGGCTTTATTCCGATAATGGATTTTGTTGTCGGAGTTGGGTGTACTGCGGTGTTTGTTTACGTAAGTCTTTTCAAGGTTTGCTCTGTAGCTCTGACACTTGCCGTCATCTACAACTTCCTTCGTGACACGGCAATCGGTCTCGTTCCTGTCATAGGAGACGTTGCTGACTTCTTCAATCGCTCTTATGTGCGCAGCCAGAGACTCATAGACGGCTTTGCATACGGCGACAAACAGGTGATAAAGACGGTCAACGGACAGGCGGGAAAAATGCTCTTGCTGTCTGTTGTATGCACGATTTTGATTGTTTTTCTGGGCTATCTTGCAGTGGAAATAGGTGGTTTTATATTCTCTACAATAGCTTCTTTGTGGCAATAGAATAAGATTTTTCCGTTTTTATTTTGTTTTTCGCATTCTTATTGCTAATTTTGCCACTGATTTATGCCTACTTTGCAGAAAATATTGAAGGTTGTACTGCCACTGATACTCGGTGGCGGCATTCTTTATTGGATGTATCGCAACACCGATTTCAACTCAATGAAACACATGTTTCTCGACGAGATGAATTGGTGGTGGATGCTTCTTTCTTTTCCTTTCGGCATATTGGCACAGATGTTCCGTGGTTGGCGATGGAAGCAGACCCTGGAACCTATAGGCGAGAATCCTCGCACATCCACATCCATCAATTCCATCTTCATTTCTTATGCGGCATCTTTGGTCATCCCTCGAATTGGTGAATTTACCCGTTGTGGCGTTCTGAAGAAGCAGGATGGAGTTTCATTCACCAAGTCACTAGGCACGGTTGTAACGGAAAGAGCTGTCGATACGCTTATCATGGTCATAATGACAGCCTTGATACTCCTCTCGCAAATGCCGGTCTTCCTCTCGTTCTTCTCAAAGACGGGCACGAAAATTGACTCAATATTCTCAATGTTCACGGCTACAGGTTGGCTTGTTACGGCTATCTGCGGCGTTGCTGCACTTCTCGGACTCTGGGTGTTCCGCAAGCATCTTGTGTTCTACGATAAGGTGAAGACCTCCGTTGATGGCATCCTTGAAGGCGTGATGTCGTTGAAGAAAGTAAGGAATGTACCGCTGTTCATCTTCTATAGCGTAGGCATCTGGATAAGCTATTTCTTGCATTACTACCTCACATTCTTCTGCTTCGACTTCACCTCGGAACTAGGACTCGATGCAGCGTTTGTGACCTTCATAGTAGGAAGTATAGCCGTCATCGTTCCAACGCCTAATGGAGCCGGTCCATGGCATTTCGCCGTAAAGACAATGCTCGTGCTATATGGCGTGGCAGAAGCTAATGCTCTCGGCTTTGTCCTCGTCGTTCATACCGTTCAAACTATGCTCGTAGTTGCCCTCGGACTCTACGCCTTGGTGCATCTTTCCTTGATGAGCAAATCATTTAAGAAATGAATCCAAAACGATAATTTGAAGAATCGAAAGCTCGACAATTCGGAAAATCATCTAATCGATAAATCATAAAAACTCATAACTATGGAAAACCTTAATCCTAAATGCGTCTTCAAAAACTTCAAGGCGCTCACACAAGTACCAAGACCTTCTGGTCATCTTGAGAAAATCCAGCAGTATCTTCTTGAATTCGGTAAGAACTGCGGCGTAGAAACTTTCCTTGATCCTGCCGGCAATGTCGTTATGCGCAAGCCTGCTACTCCTGGCATGGAAGATCGTCAGGGCGTTATCCTCCAGGCTCACATGGACATGGTGCCACAGAAGGAGTCGTCTTCAAACCATAATTTCGAGACAGATCCTATCGAAGCTCGCGTTTGTGAGGACGGTTGGATTCGTGCCAACAACACTACTCTTGGCTCTGACGATGGTATCGGCGTTGCTGCCATCATGGCTATCATGGAGTCAAAGGACTTGAAGCATGGTCCTGTTGAAGGTCTTATCACAGCTGACGAAGAGACAGGTCTTTATGGTGCTGAGAATCTTCCTGCTGGTCAGATGCAGGGAAATATCCTCCTTAACCTCGACACAGAGGATTGGGGAGAACTCATCATCGGTTCAGCTGGTGGTATGGACGTTACAGCTACTCTCGACTACAAGGAAGAGGAAACTTCTGCTGACGACGTAGCCGTAAAGATTACAATCTCTGGTCTCCTTGGCGGTCACTCTGGTATTCAGATTCCTCTTGGTCGCGGTAATGCAAACAAGATGATGGTTCGCGTTCTTCGTGAGGCTATTGCTGACGATGACGCTCGTCTCGTTTCATGGCATGGCGGCAACATGCGCAACGCTATCCCTCGTGAGGCTTCTGTTGTTGTCACTCTTCCAAAGGAGAACCTTGCTGACGTGAAGGAACTCTGCGCTACTTACGCTGAGACTTTCAACGAGGAATACAAGTATATCGAAACAGAGGAAATCAAGGTAGCTGTAGAGGAGGTAGAACTTCCTGCTATGCAGACACCAGAAGAAATCCAGGACAATCTCGTTGATGCCATCTACGCTTGTCACGACGGCGTATGGCGTTACATCCCAAGTATGCCAGAGAAGGTTGAGACTTCTTCTAACCTCGCTATCATTGATATCGAGGGCGGCAAGGCTTCTATCGCTATCCTCGCACGCTCTTCTTCTGACACAAAGAAGGATGAACTCTGCACATCACTCGAAAGCTGCTTCTCTATGGCAGGCATGAAGGTTGTTCTTTCTGGCGGCTACGGCGGTTGGAATCCAAACCCAGAAAGCCCAGTGTTGAAGGCTATGGTAGAGCAGTACAAGAAGCTCAATGGCGAAGAACCAATCGTTAGTGTTGTTCACGCAGGTCTCGAGTGCTCTATCATCATGGCAAAGTACCCTGGTATGGACGTTGTTTCCTTCGGTCCTACTCTCCAGTACCCTCACACACCATCAGAGCAGCTTAAGATTGATACCGTTGAGCCATTCTGGAACCTCATCGTAGCAACACTCGAAAACGCTCCTATGAAGTAATCATATAAGTTCGCATCATATACTTTGTAGGGCGAAGATTTCTGAGCCGCATTCCTTTAATCTGGAATAAACGGCTCGGAAATCCTCGCCCTACATTTGTGAAGTGGGGGGCAGCTCTTCTCTCTGTCGTCCTAAACAATTCTGGCGCAAATCCCAACATGTATAATGATATCAAGATTTGTGCCAGATGTTTTCTTTTTTACAATAGTGTGACGGCGACTCTTCTGCCTAAACCATTGAACAATCTCGATAGTGTAGATAATTGAATATCCACATGACCATTCTCAACACGTGAGATGAAACTCTTCTTTGTCCCTATCCTATTAGCCAATTCGTCTTGAGTCAACCCTTGCTTGATACGTTCTGATTTCAGCTGTTCGCCGATTATGAAAGCATCGCAACTCAGCTCAAACTCTGTTCGCTCAGGTGTTCCAAGTTCGCCAAAATCCTCTGCTATCAACTCCTCTATAGGAGTACATCCGATAGCTTTAAGTTCTTCTTGTGTCATATTGTGTGCAAAGTTAACTAATTTGTAAACATTGCGCAAATTTTAGCATAGTTTTTAGCTATAAACCAATGAAAAAAGCAATAAAACAACTCTGGCGCAAATCCAAACATGTAGAATGATGTCAAGAATCGCGCCAGATGATGTTCTATCTCTATGGCATAGTTTTTAGAGGAGCAATATGAAAATTGTCCGATGTCCTATGCTAGTAGCAATGAATATTAATACATGACTTTTCGAACAGTACCATCATAGTATTTTACTATATTTAGTCCTTTTTGAGGAATTCCTATATTGTTGCCTTTTAAGTCATAATATGATTTTGGACAAATAGTATTTTTCCCCGTTAACTGGATATCCGAAGTTCCAGTATCATACTCTTCTATGTTCCAGAATTCTTTCCAAACATCTGCACTTTGGTAAGCTTCCAAGCTTCCCTTTGGAACGAATAGTGTGGCATAGATATACGCTTTACCGGGAAATCCTTCTGCAGAAGGGGGAGTTGATGAGCGTACATACACGGCTTTTAAATTAGAACTATTTTTATATAATGTAATCTTTGACATATTCTTTCCAAAAACGATTTCTTCCAAAATGGCTGAATCAAATTTTGTGAAAACATTATCAGAAGAACCTGAGGAGTAATATGCATATTGTTTATGGCATAAATCTCCATAAACCACTTTACGCACTCTAACATTGCTGCCCCATCCCCCTCTAACTTCATACCTTCCAATATAGACATAGTCTAAGTCTTGACATTTGCCAAACTCTTCCGAGTTCTCACGTCCTGCTCTCCAAAGACTACCTGATCTTGCGGTAAAAGAAGACTCTCCATCTTCAAAAATCAAACTGTCAAGCATGCTGCAATCGTCAAAAACCACATAATAAATGCCATCCTCCTGTGCTTGAAAATATAAATTACTTGGTATAGTCAAGCATCCCGTAGGTTTAGGACCATTTTGAAAACTTGTGCCATGCAAATAGCACCAATTATTATTGGGTAATTTAATGTTTGTTAATGATATGCAACCATCAAATGCACAAAAACCAATGCTACTTACATTATCTGGTATACTTATACTTTTAAGTTTTGCGCATTTTAAGAAGGCTTGCTCTTCAATTGTCTTTAGGCTTTGAGGAAGAGAAACAGTCTCGAAATCTCCGTTAAACATAGAGCACTCCCCAAGTATTGTCACGCTTTCTGGTATCGTAACACTATTAATGCCGGTACACTTTTGAAAAGCATACTTTCCAATCTCTGTTACTGTGAGTGTTTTTCCAGAGAAAGTTACCTTTTCTGGAATGACGATGTCACCTTTATTGGAAGTCCCACAGAAAGCCACAGTTAGCTCTGATGTGGAAATCAAAGAATAGTAATTCCCATCTACTTCAAAATCATATGCATTGGTTATTATTGAGAAAGAGAGGAACAAACAAGTTAGATAGATTATCTTTTTCATTGTCTTATTTTGCTATTCGAACATTTGTACATGTGGGATTATTCTGAATATATTCATAAAAATGTTTTTCATCAATTCCATTTCGAGCCAGATCCTCTGGGAATGGATGAAACTCATTGTTATAAAAGTCTCCTTTTACAGTTTTTACGGAATCTTGCATCTGAATCTTCAGGCATTTCGCATTATGTAATTCACATCTATACATAAACTTAACACAAACAGTCTAATGAAGCCCATGTTAGACAAGAAAAATTAGACATATGAATAGATACACAACGCAAAACGTAGGCTTCCATCTCTACTCGTCCGTTGTTTGAGGTCCTGAGAAAACCTGTATAGTTAGACTTGTAGGGTGTCTGCCTACGTTCGATATACAACATACCGTTAAAGTGTGCTTGAGGATATTTCTATCCTCTGCACACTAACGGATATAGTTATAGCATATCCGTAGCATCCACCTCTGGCATTGTCAATTGAACTATACGTTAGAATTTCTCAGGTTCCAAACATCCAATAAGACAAAGCATCGATGACGCTTTTTGTTATGTAGCGTCCAACCCAGCCACACATCATTTCAGATGGCATGGCGTAGGTAAGACGATGCAAAAGTAATGATTTTATTTCAAATAGCCAAATAAAATCAAGGAAATCTGTCTCAAGAATATTTTTTTATAAAAAATACCGCCATAATTCCCGGAAGGACTGGCGGTAATTATATGATTGTGAGGGTGTTCCTATTGTATGTCTTTCACTAACGACTTTATAAAGTTGTCGCTAATGCTTTCCATCTCACTCTTGTCGTAAATGGTAAGAAGTGTCACGTTTGTGACTTCTTCTGGCGATTGGCTGACTTGTACATTCAAGGTGATGATTCTTGCCCCACCACTTTTACCTTTCCCTTTGGATGCAATAGTCATGCGTATCTTGCGGATTCCTTTTCCAAGATCAGCACCTTGCATTGGGTTCTCTTTTAGAGATGCAAGAAAGAGAGCGTAATCGTTTGTGAGCGACTTGTATTTCTTCTTCAGTCGCTTAAATTGTCTGACAAATTCACTGCCAAGAGTTACATTAACTTTCATGACATTTACTTGGCTTCATCCATGAGCATTTCGTTA
This sequence comes from Prevotella sp., assembly GCA_045616725.1. GTDB lineage: Bacteria > Bacteroidota > Bacteroidia > Bacteroidales > Bacteroidaceae > Prevotella. Next base: position 95,532 of record JAZLHI010000120.1, read on the forward strand.
AGAAAATCGTCAGCAGACATCAAAGGAGTGCCTGTACGCTTAGCTTCTTGCACCTCATTCAAAGCACGAGTAAGTGATTCTTTCACGTACTGCTGTTGTGGTGTCAGCTGTTTCTTGCTGGCACGAGGAGAACTGACGGATTTCACTCCCTTCATTAAAGATATGGCTTTCTTTACCTGAGAAATTAATGACACATCATCAAATGTGACAATTATCTGGTTTGAAGCCAATGGTTGCGTAGCTGCTATTTGCATATAAAATTATAGTATATAAGATGTGACGGTGCAAAGTTATATATAATTATCGGAATAACCAAAGAAAATCAAGAAAAACTTGAATAATCCTTGGGCTTGTTTATCGCTTTCCTTAGGGTTACGAAGAATAAAGTCCACGAACTCATTTCATTTTTGTATACAAACTCGTTTTGGTTTTGTATACAAACTCATTTCGGTTTTGTATACGAAAATGAAACGTAACTCTATGCTTTACGTATCAAGTACCTAAACTTTATGCATTGAGTACCTAAACTTTACGTATTGAGGTTCTATGCTTTATGTGGTGTAAAGCATACAAACAAAAAAGAAGCCTAAGGATTATGGG
>JAZLHI010000121.1:0-2897 GCA_045616725.1 Prevotella sp.
ACTAAAGTTTCCCACCCTTTGAAAGGTAGATTTATTTGATTTAACTTATTGATTAGATGGTTAATACGTTGTACATATTGATTACGCGGCTTCCTCGTACTTTTCCAGTGCGCTGAGCATCACCTCGTATTTGGCAAGTGATTTCTCGTCTCTGATGAAGGTGTCTACGAGTTCCTCTGCAGAAACTCCGATGAGTTCAGCAAGAGCCTTCATTATACGCATGATAATGTCAAGAATGCGTTTCCAAAGTGTAAGTGCCATCAAGTCCTCGCGCTGATGCTCGAACAGAGCCCCGTAAGTCTCATAGTCATTGAGTCGCTTGTCAACCGCCATTACGAGATAGGTCATATAACAGAGTGTACAATCCGCAATCTGACCGTCAAAGTCACGTCCTTGGTAAGTACCAAGACCCAGATACTGCTTGCTCTCTTTGTTGAGCACCTCAATATTCCATCGGATCTGGTATGTCTCAAAGCACTTTTCAAAGTTCATTGTAATCTCGGAGGTGATTAGAATGTTCCAGTTCTGGTTCATGCCGTATTTCACAAAGAAGATGCGTACGGGTTCTTTACCCATGAGACCCAAGACGCTGAAATACTTGCAGTAGTACTTCCTGCATGTCTTTGTCTCAGTGCGCTCGTAGCGAGCAATGAGCTCGTAGGCATTCTCCAAGTATCCACGTACCCTATAACGTTGCTTGTTCATCTTGGCCATACCGACGAAATGTACCTTGCCATTTCCAATGGAACGTACTTCATGAATGAAATTCTCCGTAGTGTACCAAGTGTCGCAGAGAGCATATGCGGCACGGATGCCAGCTTTCCATGCACGCTTCATCATTTCGATGGCCGCATCATTCTTCTTGGAGTCTAACTCCCTGAATCTCACAGAGTCCGCATTTTCGCTGTCGCGTTTCTTTGAGTACTGGCGAGAACGTTCCTCTTCGCTGAGACCATAGTTCTTCTCGCTGCCTTTCTCACGATGGAGCGTAAAGTCAACAGGAATGGTTGAACGTCCGTCAAAGAATGCGAGCAGGTTGAGCTTGAAGCCGGGGATGTACTTGTGGGTGACATGGTCAAACACCCGGCTGATGCCTTCCATGCAGAAGCCAGTCTTCTCCAACGTGGTATCATCGACGATATAGCACTTTGGCTGTTTTGTCTCCTCCGCATTCTCTTTCTTTAGAATGGTCAGGAAACGTATAGCCATACGCAGCAGCAAGGTGCGCCAGTCCATCGTCTCGCGGTTGAGCATACGGTAGTAACAGTTCTTGCCAGTGGACAGGAGATCATGGAAATTCTTGCGGTACATGCTGAAGACACTCTCGCCATTGATGCGGAATAGGCACAATGACATGATGAGCTGAACGGCAGAAACACCCTGCTGCTTCTCCAAATTGAGACGGCGGAGAGTCTGAGCAAGGCCGAACCGACCGAAATTCGAAAGAATATCGTGGTTGACGTGATCTTTGTCGTTCAAAAGTTTGTACATCTCGTGAATTTTGTCTAAATTTGCAGCCATAACAGAAGTTGGATTAGGTTTTGAAACTTGCTTTGTAGTAACTGCAAAATTACAAAATTTTCTTCAATTTCTGTTATTTTTTGACCACTATTTTACATGTTTTTTTACAATCCAAAACCACCTTTCAAAGGGTGGGAAACTTTAGTTAAATAATTGATCAAATTTATCTTTATAATCAAGAATTAGTGAATTAGAGAATTTTTCAACGCGAGTTATTCTCTGTTTCTCTTGAATTCAAACGAATAAGAGAACCATGCGGATCAAAATTCTCAAATTCTCTAATTCTTGATAATGATAAGATTAGTTTTGTATGGTTCTTAACCATACTTACTACTTATTACTTATTACTTGAATAACAATGAACATCGTTATAAAGAATACAGGCTCCTGGTACACCGTTCTCACTGAGAGCGGTGAGACCGTGGAGTGTAAGATAAAAGGGAATTTCCGACTGAAAGGGATAAAGAGTACTAACCCGGTGGCTGTGGGCGACCATGTGGAGATAATCCGCAATCAGGAAGGCACGGCTTTCATCAACAAGATTCACGATAGAAAGAACTATATCGTGAGAAAATCCATCAATCTTTCGAAGCAACTTCATATCCTGGCAGCGAATGTTGACCAGGCTTGTCTTGTTGTTACCGTGGCAAAGCCGGAGACTTCCACCACTTTCATCGACCGTTTCCTTGCTTCCGCAGAGGCTTATTCAGTGCCTGTTGTGCTTCTCTTCAACAAGACAGACCTTCTCGACGATTATCAGCAACACATCCAAGACATGCTTGTGAACCTGTATGAGACAGTTGGCTACCAATGCTTGCAAATCTCTGCACAGACAGGTTACGGCATAGACAAACTGAAAGAGATACTGAGAGGAAAGATTACGCTGTTCTCAGGCAATTCAGGCGTGGGCAAATCAACACTCCTCAACTCGCTCATTCCTGGACTCAACCTGAAAACATCCGCCATCTCCGACGCCTACAACCTCGGTCAGCACACTACCACTTTCTCGGAAATGATACCGTTCCCAACCCCTCCCGACCTCCCCACAAGGGAGGAAAAGGACCGTCCGGAAGGCAATACACCCCTCCCTGTGGAGGGGGCGGGGGAGGTCAGTACCTGGCTCATAGACACTCCTGGCGTGAAGGGCTTCGGCTCCTTTGACATGAAGCCGGAGGAGATGAGTTCCTATTTCAAGGAAATATTCCACTTCTCAAAAGATTGCCGCTTCAGCAATTGCACCCACACCCATGAACCTGGCTGTGCTGTGCTTAAGGCAATAGAGGAACATTACATCGCAGAATCACGCTACAAGTCATACCTTTCAATGATGGAAGATGATGACGACAATAAGTATCGTGAGGCGGAATAGGGAAGCC
>JAZLHI010000122.1:0-14013 GCA_045616725.1 Prevotella sp.
AGCTGGCTCTGATAGTGAGTAGCTACAGGGATGATATGGTTCATTGAGAGGTCGCCGAGTACGCGAGCTTCAATCTGGATCTTCTTAGTGTAAGTTTCCCACTTAACCTCGTTACGAGCTTCAAGCTCCTTGAGTGAGAATACGTTCATCTTCTCGAACATCTTCACAGAATCCATTGTAAGGTACTGGTCGAAGATTACTGGGCAAGAAGTCTCGCAGTCGAGACCGCGCTCAGCAGCTTCCTTCTTCCATTCGTCAGAGTAGCCGTTGCCATCGAAGCGAATTGGCTTGCAAGCCTTGATGTCCTGACGGAGAATTTCGATGATAGCCGAAGTCTGGTCTTCACCCTTCTTGATGAGTTCGTCAACACGCTGCTTGAATGAAACGAGAGCCTCTGCAACGGCAGTGTTGAGAGCGATCATTGCTGATGCACAGTTAGCTTCAGAACCAACGGCACGGAACTCGAAGCGGTTACCTGTGAACGCGAATGGAGAAGTACGGTTACGGTCTGTGTTATCGATGAGGAGTTCAGGGATTTCAGGGATGTCGAGTTTCATGCCCTTCTTGCCCTTAACGTCAAAGAGATCCTTCTTGTCAGCCTTTTCGATGTGGTCAAGGAGTTCAGAGAGCTGCTTGCCGAGGAAAGAAGAGATGATTGCAGGAGGTGCCTCGTTAGCGCCAAGACGGTGAGCATTTGTTGCGCTCATGATAGAAGCCTTGAGAAGTCCGTTGTGCTTGTAAACACCCATGAGAGTTTCAACTACGAATACAGCGAACTGGAGGTTGCCTTCCGGAGTCTTAGCAGGAGCGTGGAGGAGAACGCCTGTGTCTGTAGAGAGTGACCAGTTGTTGTGCTTACCAGAACCGTTAATGCCTGCGAATGGCTTCTCGTGGAGGAGAACCTGGAAACCGTGCTTGCGAGCAACGCGCTTCATGAGTGACATGAGGAGCATGTTGTGGTCAACAGCGAGGTTTGTCTCTTCGAAGATAGGAGCAATTTCGAACTGGTTTGGTGCAACCTCGTTGTGGCGAGTCTTGCAAGGAATAGAGAGCTCAAGTGCCTGATACTCAAGATCCTTCATGAATGCCTGAACACGCTCTGGAATTGTTCCGAAGTAGTGGTCGTCCATCTGCTGGTTCTTTGCAGAGTCGTGGCCCATGAGAGTACGACCTGTGAGCATGAGGTCTGGGCGAGCTGCATAGAGAGCCTCGTCAACGAGGAAGTACTCCTGCTCCCAACCGAGGTTGGAGATAACCTTAGTTACGTTCTTATCGAAGTACTGGCAAACGGCTGTACCAGCTACGTTAACAGCGTGGAGAGCCTTCTTAAGAGGTGCTTTGTAGTCGAGAGCTTCACCAGTATAAGAGATGAATACTGTAGGGATACAGAGTGTATCGTCGATGATGAACACTGGAGATGTTGGATCCCAAGCAGAGTAACCGCGAGCCTCGAAAGTGTTACGGATACCACCTGATGGGAAAGAAGATGCGTCTGGCTCCTGCTGAGCGAGGAGCTTGCCAGAGAACTTCTCAAGCATACCGCCCTTGCCGTCGTGCTCTACGAAAGCATCGTGCTTTTCAGCTGTACCTTCAGTAAGTGGTTGGAACCAGTGAGTATAGTGAGTGACGCCCATGTCCATTGCCCAACGCTTCATGCCCTTTGCTACCTCGTCTGCGATAGAACGATCGAGAGCTGCGCCGTTGTCCATTACGTCAACAAGCTTTGCGTAAACTTCGGCTGGAAGATACTTGAACATCTTCGCACGGTCGAATACGTACTTTGCATAGAATTCTGAAGGACGCTCAGTTGGCTTTGCAACTTCTACAGCCTTCTTCTTAGAAGCTTCTTCTACTGCTTTGAATCTTAAGTTTGCCATTGTTTTTTGGATTTTTTATTGTGTTGGTTATTATTATCGTTAGTAACGTTTTTGTTGTTAAAGACTTGTTATGGCTTCAAAGTGAAACCTACAACGAATGCGGCTTTCTCTGTGCTTGGATTAGTGTGGATGGCTGCGAACACAGGTACTGAGAAAGAGTCAGTGATCTTGATGTCCTTTGTAGCCTGGAGTGAGATGTCTGTCACTGCGAAACCGTTTGCCTTCTCGTAGAATGATGTGGCGAAAGGAACAGCGCCGATAGATGCTTCCCAATCAAGTCCGCCAAGTGCGAATGGAGCCTTTGCCTCAACGAATGAAGAATAGGCACGCTTGCCATCCTTGTTTACGCCGTCAGCACCTGCGAAGTTTGTGTACCACTGGAGATTAACTGGTCCGAAGTCATAACCAATGTTTGCTTCAAAGACGTGTGCTGTCTTGTGAGCTGCGTATTCGAAGTATTTTGGAGAACCTTGAACACTGAAATAATCTGTGATACCTACATTGAATCCGCCAGTAGAGTAGGCGAGGGTGAGGTCAAATTCCTTTGTTTCGTCATTGCCTTTGAGAGGAGCGCTTCCCCAAGCAGTGAGCGAGAGACCTTTATAAGCAACGCCAAGAGTTGGTTGGATAGCAGCTTCTCCGAGTTCCTGGCCACGCCAATGATACTCGCTTACGAAATCAGCTGCAATTTCTACTTCTACGTTATCCTGTGCATTTGCGGTTGCTGCTGTCGCCAAAGCGATGAGAGCAATGATGAGAGTCTTTACCTTTTTCATAGTTCAATCTTTTTCCTAAAATAATATATTAATGTATGTATATCGGTTCTTTTGAGGTGGATGTTTAAGTTTGTTTTGATTTTCTGGGTGCAAAGTTACTACTTTTTATGTTATATGCAAGAAAAAACAAGGTCTGAAAAGTAACTTTTTCTTACGATTTGAAATATTGTAAGTGTTTTGGAGTGATTTTGCTTACAGAAGACTGCAAAAACGACGATGCATTGTTATGAATTGTAAGTTGGATGTGTATAGTTATTCTAAATCATGCAAGAAAAGGTCTTTTTACGATTTTTCTTTCAGATGTATTGATTTTGTTGTGCGTTTTATATGCTTCTGTAAGGATTATAGCTAAAAATACTTATGGATTGTAAGATACATGGAAAAGATTTGAAATATATGCCGATGTATTCTGGGTATTAGGAATAAATATAGTCAAAACAAATATTCAAAAAATAGGAGGAAAACATTAATGCTTTCCTCCTATTATACGTTTGATTATAAGATTTGCAGGGAGGACTTGGATTTCATCGCCTACAAATCCAAAGGACAGGATTATTAACGCTGTGGGAGATAGTCGAACCAATTATTCTGTGTGCAGCCAGTACCTGTGTTGATTTCAGCTTCTGGGATTGGGAAACAGAAGTTCTTGATGTCCCAATTAGAGAAGTTGTCACCGGAAATCTTGAGTCCAAGACGACGAGCCTCGAAGAAGCGGTGGCCTTCAGCGAAGAATTCGCGTACAGTTTCGTCAGCGATGAATGCCAAAAGCCCTTCCTTATCAGCAGGGAGCTGATCAGCAGTCATGTCAGCATCGCGCTTTGCAGTGTACATAACATAATCCTTTGCTGTCTCAATGTCGCCTTCATGAGCATAGCATTCTGCAAGAATGAGGGCCATTTCTGACTTGCGGAATACAGGAATGTTGGTAACAGCCTGAGCAGCAGCACCATTGTACTTCTTGCAAACTTCGCCGTCAGCAATTAGTTCCAGACGGATATCGTTGTCCCCAAAGAGGTCGATAACAGCATTCTGTGTAGTAGCCTCATAGCTGCCGTAGAGAGTGTTGAGCGAGTTCGCAGAAAGGTTGTCATCCTCAGACTTCTTGATAGTGAAGATGTCTTCTGGGTTGATTGCTGTATATGCCCAGTTGATGAGGTATTCCTCGTTTGAAGGATTGAGGTCAGACCCCTTAGCGTTGCCCTTGCCCAAGATTTTGAGAGCCTCAAGAGCTGCAGCCTTAGCTTCAGAGTAGTTGCCCATAGCCATTGCAACACGTGCCTTGAGAGCGCTTACGCCCATAGGAGTCATGTAGTAAGCCTGTGATTCAGCTTCGTCGCCAGCCTCTTCGAAACAAGACTCTGCATTTTTAATGTCGCTGAGAATCTGTGCATAAGTCTCTGCGATTGTACCGCGCTTAACCTGTGCGAAAGCCTCTGTAGGCTGCTTGTCAATGATTACGATACCCTCCTTGTTGAGGTTCTCTTGAGAATAAGGGAGAGCAAAGTAGTTTACGAGGTAGAAATTTGTGAGAGCCTTGAGAGCGTAACACTGTGCCATGTAGTTGCTTACGGCTGGCATTTCGCTTTCAGTAACCTTGCCGGCTTCGATAAGTTCATTTGCACCAGCGATAGTCTTTGTTGCTGATGAAAGAACGTAGTAGCCGTAAGCCCAAGTGTCTTCAAATTCCTCGTCTGTAGCAGAGAATGTGAAATCGCTCATGTTATACATGTGGCCTGATGATGAACTACCCATGCTGACGCCTGAAGCGAAGTCACCGATGGAAGTGGCATAGTTTCCAAGGAATCGGTATTGACCGAGATAGTAATAAGCACCATTCATGCCATTCTCGATATCCTTCACTGATGAGTATGCTGTTGCAGCATCCTTCTGGTCAAAAAGCTCAGCTTCGTTGAGTGAGCAGCTTGCCATACCGAATACAGAGAGGAGTGCAAATGCTATTGTTTGTATCTTTTTCATTTTAATAATTTCCTAATAAAATTGTTAACAATTAGAAACCTACCTGAATACCGAAGAGGAAGCTACGAGCCTGTGGGTAGTTCCACCACTGTGAACCGTTAGCACCTACACCTGCAGGATCCATACCGATGTAGTTCTTTGCAGTCCATGTGTAGAGGTTTTCTGCATCCATGAATACGCGCACCTTGCTCATGCCAGCCTTCTTTACGATGTTAGAAGGGAGTGTGTAGCCAAGAGACAGAGAGCGGAACTTGAGATAGTCGCCATCCATGAGGAAGCGTGAAGATGCCTTGTCTGCAGATGAACCGTCTGTCTGGAGTGCAGGGACAGTTGTTATGTCGCCTGGCTTCTGCCAACGGTTGTCATAAACATACTGTGTCCAAGCCTCGTAGAAAGAACCACCAGTGTGACAGTCGTAACGAAGGTTGTTACCATAGATCTTGGCACCTGTAGAGAAGTTGAACTGGAGAGAAAGATCGAAACCGTATGCGTTGAGCTGAGTTCCGAAAGATCCCTGCCACTTAGGGTTTGCGCTGCCGAGGTAGCGTTTGCCAGCCTTTGCGTAGCTTTCTGTAGTTTCGTTAGGATCAGCACCTTCAGGAACTTCGTCCTTGCTGCCATAGAGATACCACTGAGCGTTACCGTTTTCAGGGTTAACACCAGCATATTCCTTCATGAACCACTGGTAGATAGGCTTGCCAACTTCCGTAATCTGTGTTGAACCTTCGATAGGGAAGTCTGTAGAGAGCTTCTTTACCTCGTTCCAGTTGCGTGAAGCGTTGAAGCTAACATTCCAAGAAATGTCCTTTGACTTATAGAGGTTTGCATCAATGGCAAATTCAAGACCATGGTTGTTGAGCTTACCTACGTTCTGGTAGATTGATGACATACCAGTTGTGAAAGAGAGAGGTACCTCGAATACCATATCCTTGGTGTTGTGGTTATAGTAGTCGAAAGAAATGTTAACACGATCGATCAATTGGAGGTCGAAACCGATGTTGAACTTCTCGGTAGTTTCCCACTTGAGTTCTTCGTTACCGAACTGCTCGAGTGCCATACCAGGCTTGCTGTTGTAGTTGTAGCCATAGCCGAAGAGATACTGTGAAGCGTAGTAGCCTGTACCAACTTCCTGGTTACCAGAGGTACCGAAGCTTGAACGGATGGAAGCATTGGTTATTATGCTCTTGAGAGGCTCGAAGAACTTCTCCTCTGAGATGCGATACTTTGCACCTGCTGACCAGAATGTAGCCCAGCGGTGTCCATCAGCGAAACGAGAAGAACCGTCGGCACGGAGGCTAGCTGACAGATAATACTTGTTTGCATAGTCGTACTGTGCATTGGCGAACCAAGAAGCGAGGCGAAGTTCGCTCTGAACTGTATAAGCTGAACTTGGTGTTGCTGCAAGCGATACGTCGTTGAGGTCCTCAACAGGATAGTTTGAACCTGCAAGGTAAGCATTCTTGTAAAGCTTCTTCTGACCTTCCTGACCGAGGAGTATGTTTAGATTGTGTACATCGTCGAAAGTCTTTACATAGTTGAGTGTGTTGGTGATGTTGAGGAGGAGGCGTGTAGTGTAAGCATTCTCACCCATACCATTCATTTCCTCACCCTGAGGCTGGAGGAATGACCAATATCCGAACTCGTCAATCATGTAAGCATCAACACCTGCCTGAGACTTGAAGTAAAGGTTTGGAGTGATGTTGTACATTACGTATGGGCTGAGAGTGAGACGGTACTGCTTTGCAATACTCTTGTCACCATTTTCGCTACGCATGGCAACAGGGTTGTAGCCAGTGGTTGTGTCAAAGTTCCAGTTGCCTTCCTCGTCCCTTACAGAAGTCATTGGGTTCATCATGTAAACCTGAGTGAGCGGGTCAGAGAAATAACCACCACCGGAACCCATGTTTGTCTTTGTGTAAGACATATTGGCGTTGAAGCCCCACTTGAACTTCTTTGTTGCCTGGTGATCCATGTTGTAACGGAAAGAGTAACGAGTGAGATCCTTACCCTTCATGAGTGACTTGTTGTCGTCGAAAGCCAAAGAAGCGAAATATACAGGTGAGTTGGCAGTATTGCCGCCACCTGAGATGTCAATGTTGTAGCTCTGGACAGTTCCCTTGCGAGTGATTTCCTTCATCCAGTCGGTCTGCTTGCCTGTCTCAAGATAGCCTGATACCCAGCCTGTGTACCAGTCGAGGAAGTCAAGAGCACCCTCTGAATCAGCGTTCAAGCCGAGACCGTAGTAAGTGTTGTAGAATCCGAATGTGGAGTTTATGCCATACTTTTCGTTTGAGTTGAGAAGAGCCTCACATGCGAGTTCGTTTGATTTGTCTGCATCAAGGATTTTGTAACGATCAGTGTATGAAGGGAGTTCGTTCCAACCCAATTTTGCAGAGAAGTTCACCTTTATCTTACCAGCCTTACCGTGCTTTGTAGTGATAACGATAACACCGTTGGCAGCACGGGCACCGTAGATTGAAGTTGCTGTAGCGTCCTTCAATACGGTCATTGACTCGATGTCGGCAGCGTTAAGGGTAGAAAGAGGGGAAGTTACCTGCTCTTCGTCAGAACGGATACCTACTGCGTCGTTGTCGAAAGCGACACCGTCGATTACGTAGAGTGGCTGTGTGCCTGAGTTGAGAGAATTGCGACCACGGATGAAGATTGTTGCTGGAGCACCTGGCTGACCAGAGCCAATGCTCATCTGAAGACCAGCAACAGTACCCTCAAGAGCCTTGATTGGGTTTACGTCCACCTTATTGCCAATCTTGTCGTTGCCAATTGTAGAAGCAGAACCTGTGAAGGCTGTCTTCTTTGTAACGCCATAACCCGTTACGACAACCTCGTCAAGAAGAGCGTCGTCAGAAAGGAGCTTTACAGTCATTCCTGTAGCAGCCTTTGCTGTTTTTGTTTGCATACCAATGTATGAAAACTCCAGATTAGATTCCTTTGAAGGAACAGAAATGACGAAACGACCATTGATGTCTGTGATGGTAACTTGCTTGCCACCAAAGACCTTAACGGTTGCTCCGACTACTGGCGTGCCATCATCGCCCGCAACGACTTGGCCATTTGCCTCTACCTGTGCCATAGCCATGCCTACGAAGCAGAACAATGACACAAGAATCATAGTTAGTCTTTGTTTCATAAATGTTATAATTAGAGATATTATGGTTATATGTTTCCTCAAATAGAGTCGTCTTAGCAGTTTAGTTTGTACAATCTTTTGTCCTTTCTGAACGCTCGTTTACACATTAATTATATAGTATGGGCGTTATGAGAAATGCTGTCGCATTTGTAAAAATAATGTGCAAAGTTATGTATATTTTGGACAAAATTGAGCAAAAATGTGAATAAACCTTAATTGTTTTTAATTTATGGTATTAATTTTGAGTAATAAAGGCTGTTTTTGTGCACAAATGTCAGTGATTGTGTGTATAAACTTCCGAATTGTTATTTATCGTAACGCCCATACCTTTTGTGAGCAGAACTTACAATAGCAGAAAAAATCTCTGGCACTTCTGCCTCAAATTATGCATTTTTTGAAGCAAAAGTGCCAGAGATATTATTTAAAAGTACTGGAGATATTATTCAGAAGTGACAGAGTCTTTTTGCAAGACCCTAAAAGTTACTTCAAGCTTGTGCCCATGAGCTTTGCTATCTTCTGTGGAATCTCTGCGTTGTCGTTCATTCCCTTGAACTCATCGGCACCTACTCCGATGGCGTAAACTGGTACATAGTCAGCTGTATGAGCACCGTGGGCATAGCCAATCTGGGCAATTTGACCGAGCATCTGGCAAGCAACAGTAGCAAGACGTTCGTTACTCTTGTAGAGTGATCTTTCCATGACCTGACGGCTGCCTTCACCGAAAGTTTCCTCATAGACCGTCATGAGCTCTGCCTTCTGCTTCATTGTGAGTTGGTGAACCGACCCCAGTCCCCAAAGATCCTTGAGGCTCTGCTCAATCTGCTCCCAAGTGACATGGTTATTGTTCTCCTTGCGAAGCTTTGCGAGATAGTCTGTGTAAGAATCCTTTGTAATCTTCTGGCTCTGAAGGGCTTTGAGATTCATCTCATACTTGCCGATACCGAGGTTAGGACCGCCAGTGTCATGGTCGGCAGTCATTACGATGAGAGTCTCGTTAGGGTGCTTCTTGTAGAATTCGTAAGCTATCTGTACGCAGCGGTTTACGGCTTCCAGTTCAGCGAAAGCGCCACCAGCATCGTCAGAATGGTCAGCCCAGTCAACGCGACCGCCTATTTCGTTCATAAGGAAGAAGCCCTTGCCGTTGTTCTTCTTCATGAGGAAATCAATTTCCTTCTCAAGAACCTGCTCGATGGTAAGTTCGCCTGGCTTGCGATCCATTGCGTAGTTGATGTTCTCGCCGAACTCTGCGTTTTGGATGAGAATCATCTTCTTCGCATTCTTTGCACGCTTGTCGTATTCGGCAACGCCACGGCAAACGGCGAAGTCCTTCTTCTCTGCGAGGTCATAGAGGTCGCTCTTGCAATCGCATTTCTCGTCGTAATGGTGACCAATGGCAGCACCGCCGAAGAAATCCACGTAGTCGCAGTCAACAAGCTGATGACCGAGATCATGATATTTGTTGCGGTCAGGATAATGACCGAAGAAAGCGGCAGGAGTAGCGTGGTTGATAGTGACACTTGTAGCAACGCCGACAGCCATGCCGAGGTCCTTCGCAGACTTAGCTATGCTGTAAACGGGAGTTGTCTTGTCTGGAAGTACACCGATGAAACCGTTGGTGGTCTTGTGACCTGTGGCGAGAGCTGTACCGGAAGCGGCAGAGTCTGTTACGCGAGAGCTTGCGCTATAGGTGGTAGCCATGCCTACGACAGGGAACTGTGAGAATAGGAAAGGCTCGTTTGCGTATGCACAAACTTCGTTGTTGAGTCCAGTCTTTGTGTATCCCTTTATGTCAGCACGATAATGCTCGGCAGCCTGGACGATATTAAGACCAGTGCCGTCGCTGATGAAGTAGAATACATACTTTGGAGACTTGCCCCCCTTGCTTGCGGCCGTCTCTGGGTTGGCGCAAGAAGTGAGTGCGATGAAAATCAAGGAAAAAGTAAGGAATAGTTGTTTCATGATGGGTATTGTATTTGGAATGCAGAATTAGGCTGCGCGGAAATCATTCTGCATTCAGAATTCTGCATTTATTTATCTCTTAGAGAGCACGTCTGTTTCATACTTCTCAATATCTGCGATGTAATCTTCGCCAACTGGTACGTTGTTGCGTACGCAGAACTCATCGTAAACGGCCTGCCATGGGAGTGACTTAGCTTCTTCGAGGAGAGCGAGACGCTGGAAGAACTTGCCTTCTGCCTCATACTGACGGAGCTGTGCGAGTGGCTCGAGGAGAGCGCGGAGGAGTGAACGCTGAGCAGCACGAGTACCGATAACGTAAGCACCGATGCGGTTGATTGAAGCATCGAAGTAGTCAAGACCGATAGCAGTGCGGTCGAGAGCTTCGCAGCGAACAAGTTCCTGGAAGAGTTCTGTAGTAGCGTCGTCCATGAGAGTTACATGGTCTGAGTCCCAACGGATTGGACGAGTAACATGGAGGATAAGACCTGGTACGAAGAGAAGTGCAGAAGAAACCTTGTCGGCAGCAACCTCTGTTGGGTGATAGTGACCAGTGTCGATAGTGAGATACTGCTGATGCTTAGTAGCATAGCCCATGCAGAACTCGTTGGAACCTACAGTATAGTTTTCAAGACCGATGCCGAATACCTTTGATTCAAGGCCTGTACGCATCATTGGCTCTTCAACAGCGAAGATCTGGTCGAGAGAATCAGCGAAGAGTTCGCGATATTTCATGCGGTTGACGGTAACATCCTTGCTTCCGTCGTGAATCCAGAGGTTCATGTAGCAAGGAGAGCCCTGGTGCTTTCCGAACTCATTGGCGATGTGACGGCAACGCTTTGTGTGCTCAATCCAGAACTGGCGGATGCCTTCGTCTGTAGAAGAAAGAGAGTGGTTACCGCTCTTTGGGTGAGAGAAAGAAGAAGAGTTGAAGTCGAGATTCACCTTCTGCTCGTCAGCCCAATCCATCCAAGACTTGAAGTGCTCGATGCCAACCTGGTCACGGTCAACGAACTGTGAACCGAAGTCGCCATAGATTTCATGGAGGTTGATACGCTGCTTGCCAGGGAGGAGGCTCATGACCTTCTCAAGGTCAGCACGAACTTCGTCAATATTGCGTGCACGTCCAGGGTAGTTACCTGTTGTCTGGATACCACCAGAGAGTGCGCCTGCCTTTGGCTCGAAGCCGACAACATCGTCAGTCTGCCAGCAGTGCATGGAGATTTCAATCTTAGAGAGTGCTTCGAGCACAGCTTCTGTGTCGATTCCAAGGGCTGCATAACGCTCTTTAGCTGTTGCGTATGCCTGAGAAATTAGATCTGCTTTCATATTATTGGGTTAGTTTTGATTATTTTATGGTAGTTCTAGAAGTTCTAGGAATTATAGAAGCTCTAGGAATTATAGAAGCTCTAGGAATTCTAGAAGCTCTGGGAATTCTAGAAAAACTAGAAGCTCTAGAAAATCTATATTCTAGAAATGAATTATCTTCTTATACTTTTCGTAAGCCTTTTCCCACGCTTCTGATGGCTGTGGATGGAAAGCTTTAGGAGTAACGCTGTTTGAGATTACCTTGCGCATGCCGAGAAGTCCGTCAACATCACCCGAAGCTATAGCCTGAACCATGATGTTTCCAAGTGCAGTACACTCTTGAGGACCTGCGAGAACTTCCACGCCGCAAGCGTCTGCAGTAATCTGGTTGAGGTATTGGTTGAGCGAACCGCCACCGATAATATGCAGGGTGTCAAGCGAAACAGGACTCATCTTGCGGAGATATTCAAACACTTCCTTGTAGCGGAGAGCGAGAGAGTCGAAGATGCAACGGGCAATCTGTCCGGTTGTCTCAGGCACTGGCTGACCTGTCTTCTCGCAATATTCCTTGATGGCCACGAGCATGCTTGCAGGGTTTGCAAACATTTCGTCGTCAGGATAGATGATGCTGCGAAAAGGTTCTTCTGCCTTGGCTGCTGCAATAAGTTCCTGATGGCCTTTCTGAACCGTGTCATCCCATTCGCGACGGCAACTTTCAAGAAGCCACATGCCGCAGATGTTCTTGAGAAAACGGATGCTTCCGTTCACGCCACCTTCGTTCGTGAAATTCATCTCGTATGTTTCCTCTGTGACTACTGGCTCAGGAAGTTCCACTCCCATAAGACTCCAAGTGCCACTGCTCAAGTAGGCAAAGTTCACTGAAGTGGCAGGAACTGCTGCAACGGCGCTACCGGTATCATGACCGGCAACGGCAATCACAGGAATAGCTCCAAGACCAGTAAGCTTCTGAATCTCTTCTGTGAGCACACCAATCTTTTCTCCAGGCATAACCATCTTGCCGAACTGCGAGCGCTTTACGCCAACGGAAGCAAGGAGGTCTTCGTCGAAGTCGCGGGCATTAGGATTGAGAAGTCCTGCAGTGGAAGCAATGGTATATTCGCAAATCTTTTCACCAGTGAGCATCCAAGAGAGAGCATCTGGAAGGAAAAGGATTGTCTCTGCGTTCCCGAAAGCAACGTTGCCTTCCTTTCGCATTGCATGAAGTTGGAAGATAGAGTTGAAGTTCATCACCTGAATGCCAGTCTTCATGTAAAGGTCTTTCTTGCTCATCACGTTCTGGAAGTAGTCTTCCATGGCAGAGAAAGTGCAAGGGTCGCGGTAGGAACGCACACTGTGAATCATCTCATCGTCTTTGCCTACACAGAGAAAATCCACGCCCCAAGTGTCGATACCAATGCTTTCAATCTTCACGGTGAGCTGAGCAGCAGCCTTCAATCCGCGAATCATCTCACCATAAAGCGAGAGTACATTCCAATAGAAATGTCCGCCTATCTGCGTAATGACATTAGGGAAACGGGTCAGTTCTTCTGTTTCAAGCCTTCCATTGCATAGTTTTCCAAGAATTGTTCTTCCGCTTGTTGCACCGAGGTCAACAGCGAAGAAATATTTGGTTAGTGAGTTAGGGTTACATTCATCCATGGTTGTAAAACTTGATTAGTAAGTAGATATTGACTGCAAATTTAACAATTAATTAACAATTATTATATAAATGGGAAAAAAAATGTAACTTTGCGCCCGAAAAAATGGTTTTTTCGCTTGTGCAAGGCAAGAAAAACTTAACAAAATCTTAAATAAAATGTCAACAATTACCATTCTTGTTACCGCTTTCGTTATTGGCTATTTCTTCATTGCCATTGAAAGTGTAACTAAAATCAACAAGGCAGCTATTTCTGTCTTGATGTGCGTAGTGTGCTGGACTCTCCTCGCTCTTGGTCACGAGGGTCTCATCGCTTCTGGAGTTCTCCAGGATTGGGAGCTCGGCGAGGCTATTGAGAGAAACCTTGGTGAGGCTGGTACTACACTTTTCTTCCTCATGGGTGCCATGACAATCGTTGAGATTGTCGATCAGCACGGTGGTTTCAACTGGGTTCGCGGTGCGCTCAAGTCTAAGACAAAGCGCTCTCTCCTTTGGAAGATTGCCTTCATGACAGCTATCCTTTCTGCTGTTCTCGACAACCTTACCACATCTATCGTGATGATCATGATTCTCCGTAAGCTCGTTCAGGACAAGAAAGACCGTATCTGGTATGCTGTCTGCGTTATCATCGCAGCAAATGCAGGTGGTGCGTTCTCTCCAATCGGTGATGTTACAACAATCATGCTTTGGGCTGGTAAGACTATCACTGCAGGTGGCGTTATCTCTGAGATCATCGTTCCTTCTTTCATCGCATTCATCGTGCCTACTTTCGTTATGCAGATGCACCTCAAAGGCGAACTTCCAGAGGTTGTTGACAAGAAGGAAGCTTCGGTTTCAGAACTCACAAAGTTCCAGCGCAACCTTATCTTCTGCCTTGGTGTAGGCGGTCTCTGCTCTGTACCTGTATTCCATACTCTCACAGAACTCCCTGCTTTCATCGGTATCCTTGGCGTACTCGGTATCCTCTGGACAGTAACTGAGATTATCTATCGCAAGAAGGAAGAGCACGACCCACTCGCAAAGCGTGTAACAAAGATGCTCTCTCGTATCGATATGTCAACAATCATGTTCTTCCTTGGCATCGTTATGGCTGTTGCTACACTCTCTGAGGTTGGCGTTCTTACAGCTATGGGACAGTGGCTCGACCAGACAATCGGTAACGACTACCTCATCACAGGTGCTATCGGTATCCTTTCTTCTATCGTTGACAACGTACCTCTCGTAGCAGCTTCTATGAAGATGTATGTTATTGATCCTGCATCTGCAAGCCTTTGCTTCGACGGTATCTTCTGGCAGCTCCTCGCTTACTGTGCA
>JAZLHI010000123.1:0-2054 GCA_045616725.1 Prevotella sp.
TTCTTCTTGTCTGCTTTCTTTTTGAAGTAGTCAAGGAAACTGCCACGGAGTTTGTTGCGGTCAAAGAAGTCGTATCGTTCGTTTACAATGCTCTCGAATCGGTTGCAACGAACGGCTTCTGCTTTCTCAGTCATGGTCTCATTGTAAAGTTTCTCACGCTGATTCTTTGGCTTGGCATAGATGTAGATGCCGAGCGATTCATGACGGATGGTCTTCATGGTCTCCTCATCACGATAGCCAGGATAGTAGTCGAGATAAAACGAAAGCTGTGTACCGTTCTTGATGGGTCGGGTACGGAGGGTTACTGTCTTGCAAATATTCATAATACAATATGGTTAAAGTTGAACATACGAGGCTAAGGCTCTCTTAGCGTCGGCAAATTTCGGAAATGATGTAATGCTGACAACTGTCATTTTCTGTCAGTACAGAATCAGTTTAGAATCAGCATGTCTTTCTGAAATTTGTTAGACCTCAGACCTGTAATCCCTTCATTTTTCGTTCATTCATCACTCTTTCAATGTCGGTTCTTAAAAGAAAGTTCCTCACTCCGACCTTGACTTTTTCTACCTTATTCTTACGGACAATATGACTGATGTTCGCTGCGGTAAGTCCATACATCTGCTTTACGTCCTCAACCGTCATATAGCGTTCGTCGTTCGCCAGATCCATGCGGCGAAGTTCATCAAGATGTTGTTTCGAGTAATATGTTACACCATACTCTCGCTTGCTTGGGATGTGGTGGCGGTTCACGTATGCCCTTACCGCTTGTGGATGCATCGAGTATGTTGAAGCCACTTCTTCTGTAGTCAGCCATTCAGTGATGCTGCTTACGTCAACACCACTGAAATGCTCGTCAACATGGCGTTTGCTGTAGTATGTCTTACCTGCAATCTTACACATAGGTATCTTGTGTGCCTTGGCACGACTGTATAGCCATGATTGCTTGACTTTATAGATACGCATGACATCTTCTCCAGAATAGTAGTCAAGGACTTCCTCGGCATCCTGATAGATGGATGCAGGCTTCTTTGTCTCTGGCTTCTTTCCCTTTGGTTTTGCCATAGGGAGGACTCGCTCGTAAGGACTTGCATCAAGCATGTCCTCTATATCAGACTTCTTGATGAGAGCCATGCGTCGGCTGAGACGTGAGGCTTTCAGTCTTCCTTGAGCGACCAACTTGTAGATGTATTGGCGAGTGCAACCCATGAGAATGGCTGCATTGGCAAAAGTCAGATACTCCTGGCACTGAACCATAGCCATAGGTTCTACAGCCTTGAACATCTCATGCTTCTGCTTCTTCTTGTTTTGCTTGGCAGTATCAGCGCATTGCTCACAGCAATACTTCTGAGAGCCTGAGTTAGGGATGAACTCCTTGCCGCAATGGGCGCATTTCCTTGTGATATTCATTGTCTGCAATGATTTGAGATTTGTACTTCATTACATATCTCCACCGCAAGTCACTCCAAGTAAACCGTTGTCAACACATGTAAACTCCTCGCACGATGTTGCAAACCGCATCTACTTGCCCCAAGTTTGTCAACCATTGTAAACACTCGTCATCCCGGGTAAACAGGCTTCACAAAGTGACAAAAATAAAGCTCCGAAGATTCTCCGCGGTAGAAATACGATGCAAAATTAGGCGGAAAATTCGGAACTAACAAATATGAACCTCGAAGTGTTAAAATTTAGGAGAAGCTGATATTCAGCACTTTAGTTAGTGTTGTTTCGTGTTATTCATGGTTGTTTAGGCGTTACTACATACAATAAGGGATTCCTCTCTTCAACTCATCGACGACCTGTGCATAAAGCTGGTCATAATCAATTGGAGTCAAATTGTCGATAAACATTCCTCGCGGAATACGGATACATGGGAATCGACGACTTCCTGTCGTATCACACAAAGGGTGCAGATTGTTGGTAGTAGCTATAAATGACGCATAACGACGACGATCTTCCTGGCTCTTGCCAAAGATTGGACGACCATTGACCTTCACTCGCGAGAGTGTCTGCTTCAGTTTTCCCTGCTGACTAGGTCCCATATTGGCAAACTCATC
>JAZLHI010000124.1:0-16714 GCA_045616725.1 Prevotella sp.
GTCGAACTTTGCAGGATCAAGTCCAGACTGGAGCGTTGCACTCTGTTCTGAACAATTGCAAGCTGCCAAACCGAGTACAGCTGCTACTGCGAATAGGATTTTTTTCATTATTTTAGTTAGGTTATAATTTTTTATTTTATACCCGACAAATAATTGTCGGGAATAGTCGTTCTTTTCTCCTCCCTGCGGGAGGTCGGGAGGGTCTTATTCAATCTTGCGAGCTCCGTCGGCAATCTCAACATCGTAAACCTTGAGTTCGATGCCGAACTTAGCTTCGTACTCAGCCTTTGCCGTGTTGACGAAAGCCTCCTTGAGTTCGTTCTTCACGAGGTTGATTGTGCAGCCGCCGAAGCCACCGCCCATGATACGGCAACCTGTAACTCCGTTAGCCTTAGCCACTTCTGCGAGGAAATCAATCTCTTCGCAAGACACTTCGTAATCCTTGCTCAAGCCTTCGTGGGTTTCGTACATCTTCTTGCCGACAGTCTCGAAATCGCCTGCCTGAAGAGCCTCGCAGACAGCCATCACGCGCTCTTTCTCGCCGAGCACATAAACGGCACGCTTGTAGTCAATAGGGTCAATCTCAGCCTTCTTTGCCTCGAGCATTGCGAAGTCTGCATCGCGGAGAGACTCTACGCCGAGAATCTTTGATACTGTCTCACAGCTCTGACGACGCTCATTGTAAGCGTTTCCTTCCTCAGAAGCGAAGCTGTGCTTAACGCCTGAGTTGCAGAGAACGAGGGAGTAGGCGTCTGTATCGAAAGGCATGTACTCGAATTCGCGTGATCGACAGTCAAGGCGCATTACCTTGCCCTTCTGTCCGAAGCAGCTTGCGAACTGGTCCATGATACCGCAGTTCATGCCGAGATACTTGTGCTCAGTAGCCTGTCCGATGAGAGCCAAGTCCCAAGTGCTCACGGCGTTGTCGCCACCGAAGAGGTCGTTCAGTGCGAAACCGAAACAACTTTCAAGAGCAGCAGAAGAAGACATTCCTGCACCGAGAGGCACGTCGCCAGAGAAAGCGGCATTGAAGCCTTCCACCTTGATTCCCTTGAGCTGAAGTTCGCGCATAACACCGAAGATGTAGCGTGCCCAAGAAGCCTTAGGACCTTTCTCGTCATTAACAGCAAACTCCACTCTATCTTTCAAATCGATAGAGTAGAGTTGTACCATGTCTGTACCGTTAGGGCGGATTTCGCAAAGGATGCCGTTTGAAACGGCACCCGGAAGTACGAAACCATTATTATAGTCAGTATGCTCACCTATGATGTTTATGCGTCCTGGAGCTGCATAGATGCTACCAAGTCGTCCATCAAAATGCTTTACGAAGCGTGAGCGAACATGTTCTATTGTTACCATCTATAAGGTTTTAAGGTTGTGAGGTTTTAAGGTTATTCAACAACGCCAAACTTATAGATAGTCTTTGACTTGAGGCGTTCACCTGGACGGAGAACCACAGATGGGAAGTAGTTGCGGTTTGGTGAGTCTGGGAAATGCTGAGTTTCAAGACAAACAGCGCAGCGGCGTGGGAATGTAGTGCCTTCTGGACCAACGATGTCGCGAACGAAGTTGTCACAGTAGAGCTGGCAACCTGGTTCTGTAGTGTATACCTCAAGTGTACGTCCGCTTTCAGGTTCTGTAAGGCGAGCAGCGAATGAGAGTTCGCCTTCTTCCTTCTTGTTGAGCACGAAGTTGTGGTCGTAGCCTGAACCGTTCTTGATCTGCTCGTTGTCTGCATTCTGCTCAAGACCGATAGCCTTAGGCTTGCGGAAGTCGAAAGGAGTGCCAGCTACCTTGAGGATTTCGCCTGTAGGAATAGATTCCTCGTCGATAGGGAGGTAGAAGTCTGCGTTCATCTCAAGAATCTGGTTGTCAACAGTAGCTGTTGGGTTCTTGATACCGCCGAGTGAGAAGAAAGCGTGGTTTGTAAGAGCAACGATAGATGTCTTGTTTGTTGTTGCAAGATATTCGATGCAGAGCTCGTTCTCTTCTGTAAGAGAGTAGATTACAGTAACCTTCATCTCGCCAGTGAAGCCTTCCTCGCCATATGGAGAAGTGTACTTGAGCACGATAGTCTGGTCGTTCATAGGAGTAACGTCCCAAACCTTCTTGTTGAAGCCCTTCATACCACCGTGGAGAGTGTTGTTGCCCTCGTTCTGTGGGAGCTGGTACTTCTTTCCGTTGAGGTAGAACTGACCGCCCTTGATACGGTTGCCGTAACGACCGATAGTTGTTGAAAGATATTTCTGTGAACTGTTTGTAATAGCTTCGATACTGTCGTGACCACCGATGACGTTAGCGAAAACGCCATTCTTGTCTGGTACGTAAATACCGATGATAGCAGCACCGTAGTTAGTGATTGCTACTTCCATTCCATTACTGTTCTTCAAAGTGTAGAGGTCTGTCTGCTTGCCATCTACTGTGGCCTGAAATGCAGACTGCTGAATTCCTGGTATCATACTTGTTTTATTTAATAGTTATTAATTTAGTCTTTATATGGCTGCAAAGTTACTAAAATGTTTAACAAAAATCAAATGAATTGACCTAAAATTTGTGTTTTTCGTACATTTATTAGCAATATTGTTTCACGAATGAGCCAAAAATAGCATGTGGAGTTAGCAGAATAAGGGTTAAAATCAAAGGATGGAGTAGAGGGAATTTGTGAGAATTATCTCGGGAAGGGGACCATGGCTTCTGTTTCTTTGAGGATGCTATTTCATAAACGTGGGAGTTATACCTCGTAACAGTTGGAGATAATTTCGTATTCGTAACGAATGTAAACCGTATTTGTAACGAATATTTATCGTATTCGTTAGAGATAATTTTACGAATCCAAATTGTAGTCATGGAAAAAAGAAACAAGGGACTGTATCTTAAGATACAACCCCTTGTAGTTTGACTTTGTCAGCTTATTGATTAGTGACGGAGACCGAGAGCCTTAACGATTGCACGATAACGAGCGATGTCACGATCCTTAAGGTAAGAAAGGAGTGAACGACGCTTACCTACGAGCTTGGTGAGCGAACGAGCAGTAGCAAAGTCTTTCTTGTTCTGCTTAAGGTGCTCTGTAAGGTGCTTGATACGGAATGTGAACAATGCAATCTGGCTTTCTGCTGAACCTGTGTCAGTAGCGCCACCCTTGCCAAACTGGGCGAAGATTTCTTCTTTTTTTGCTGAATCCAAGTACATGATGTAAATGATTATAATGTGATTAATAATTGGTTTTTACGCTTCAACGTCGCACATATACACGCAGAAGCGGGTGCAAAATTAGTAAAAAGTTTTTGGTTTATGGTTTATGTCCTCGGTTATTTGCAGTAAAGTTGTTGCGAGTCAAGGGATTTTACTTCACAACTACGGTGAGAGGGTTCTGGATAGCCGAGAGTGTTTCCTCTGAACGTAGTTTCCACTCTGTGAGTGAGCGGACGTCGTTCTTGCTCCATGCAGAGCCGAAGTAATAGGTATATTTCTCGTTGTTCTTGATGTGACGGATGCCGAGGAGATGGCCTGCTGCTCCAGGTGCGTCTGCCATTGGACGCATAACAGTCTTTTCTACGCCATTTGGGAAGAGAAGTCCTGTGTAGATCTGGAAGTTCTGTGCCGAAGGATTGTCTGTTGGGTCAGCATAGAGAGCGTAGTCCTTGCCGAGGATGATGCTTTCTGTGTCTTCAGAATGTACGACAACACCAGGAGCGATGTCTGCGCCTGTCTCGAGTCCTTCATACCAAACGGTCATCTTGTTGTAGTTTGAACCCTTGTCGAGCGAGAGGATGCGATGCTCAACGACACCCTTGTTCTTGCCTATGTCAGTAGGACAATAGGTAAGTTCTACGGTGAATCGTAGCGGACCATTGTCGAGAATCTTGTAATTCTGGTAGCTGTAAGGGAGAATGAGTTCGTCCTTGATGATTACGCCGGGAGCACCGCAACCGAGTGTAGGGCCAACCTTGTAGCAGTCGAGTCCGTAGCCGTGGTCATAATGGTAGGTAGTAGCTTCTTCCATGGCGTGAGCCTCCTCGTCCTTGCCTTCCTTCTTGAGTTGCTCAATGGCAGGATGGTTGGATAGTTCCACGTTGTAGCGCTTTTCAACTTCAAGGTCAGGAGTATTCTTTACCCAAACATCTATGCCGAAGGCACGCTCCTTGTTAGCCTGAAGTGCAGGGCCATAGAGACGATAGGCTGTGCGGTCGTTCTCCCATGCGATGTCATCAACACGCTCTGGGTACTGGCGACCTGTAACGAATACTTTTGCTTCGCGCGGATTCCCTTTTTCTACTGTGAAAACAGCTGTGCCACAAGGTCGAACAGATGCATCAATTAGGACCTTTCCGTCGAATGTTTTCTGGTAAGAAACTTCCTGATTGAGGGCGTTCTTGACAATGAAAGTACCGTCAGATTGCATGCCGAGTTTGCGTTCTATGTCTGTGAGTGAAACTTCTACTATTTCCTGACGCTGAGTCTTGTCATCGTTGGTGATGGTAATAGTAGTCTTCTGTGCAAATGATGAATTGCAGAATAGGGTTAGAATGGAAAAGATGATAGCTTTCTTCATTTATGGTTTATTGTTTGAGGTTTATGTTTTTTGTTATTGCCAAATGGCTTTGCATTCAAACGACTTGAGCGAGTTGATTTTATCGATGAGTTTTTGGGTTACATTTATCTTCAGGTGACTGCTTTGAAGCGTAAGAGGACGGTATGTGTCGCTGGTTCGCAACTCTATGCTTAAGGTCTTCTCGGCATTTTCGCTATTGCTTTTGACTATTTCCAGTAGTTCTGTGACGTCCACCATATCAATATTGTCTGAATTAATGGAGATCTTGATGCCTTCCAGGCGCTCTTCCTGAACTTGTCCCAGTTGTCGTATTTCATTCGGGCGGAATGCAAGTTCCTTGCTGAACTTGAACTTAGGCTCCAACTTGCCCTTAATGTAAACGGTAGAACCGACAGTAAGGATTCCTGAGTTGCTTGTCCAGTTGTCGCCAATTAAGAAGAGTTCATGAGGACCGTAATAGTCTTCTAAGACAACGATTCCGTATGGACTGTTGCCCTTGGCTGTGAAACCTTGCCTTTTTATGTCTGTCACTATGCCTCCGCAGCGAATCTCTTCACGGTTTTCTAGCGCCTTTATGTCATCGAGTTCCGTGATTTTTGTGTTGCAATAGCTGGTGAGGATCGCCTTATATTCATCAAGAGGATGGGCAGAAAGGTAAAGACCGATAAGTGACTTCTCAATGTTAAGTTTCTGAATATGTCCCATTTCTTCGAAAGGAGGGAACTTAGGATTAGGGATTTCCACCTCCTCAAAAGCTCCGAAAAGGGAGTTTGCAGCCTGTTGCTTCTCTGCTTGGTATAGCTGTCCGAAGCTGATAAGCTGCTTGAAGAAAGGTTCTCCCTTGGCATTCAGCGCGTTATATTGTTCGCGTGGAAGGCCGAAGCAGTCGAAACCACCGCTGTTGATGAGATTTTCCACGCACTTGCTGTTGACATTGGAGAAGTTTATTCGTTTTACAAAGTCAAAGATGTCCTGATAAGGGCCATTGGCTTCACGCTCACGGACAATCTCTTCGGCTGCATTGTCGCCAATGCCACTTATGGCAGCGAATCCGAAACGGATGCTCTTGTCGTGTGCTACAGTGAATGTAGATCGCGATTCGTTTACCGACGGTCCCTTTACGATGATTCCCAAAGCACGGCACTCGTCAAGGAGTTTGGTCACTTCCTTGATGTCGGAACGGCGGCGAGTGAGAAGTGCTGCCATGAATTCTTCTGGATAGTTAGCCTTGAGATACGCCGTCTGATAAGCCACCCATGAATAGCAAGCGGCATGCGACTTGTTGAAGGCGTAGGATGCAAACTTTTCCCAGTCTGCCCAAATCTTCTCAAGAACCTGTGGGTCATGTCCGTTCTTCTTGCCACCCTCGATGAACATAGGCTTCATCTGGTCAACGATATCCTTCTTCTTCTTACCCATGGCCTTACGCAGAGCATCACTTTGACCACGGGTAAAGTCTGCAAGCTGACGGGAAAGAAGCATCACTTGCTCTTGATAGACGGTAATGCCATAGGTGTCCTTGAGGTACTTCTCCATGCAGTCAATGTCGTAAGTGATAGGCTCGCGACCATTCTTTCGTGCAATGAAGGAAGGGATATAGTCCATAGGTCCTGGGCGATAAAGGGCATTCATCGCGATAAGGTCCTCAAATACTGTAGGGTGAAGTTCACGGAGATACTTCTGCATACCAGCCGATTCAAACTGGAATGTGCCGACGGTCTGTCCGCGTTGGTAAAGCTCGTATGTCTTGACATCGTCGATTGGAATGGTGTCAAGGTCAATGTCAATGCCACGGGTGAGCTTGATGTTCTTCACACATTCCTTCTGCTCCGAGAGCGTCTTCAGTCCGAGGAAGTCCATCTTGATAAGACCTGTAGATTCAATAACATGACCGTCATACTGAGTAACGGCTGTCTTAATTTCAGGGAAATCTGGGTCGTCGGCAGTAGAAACAGGTACATGCTCGTCAATAGGGTCACGACAGATGATGAATCCACAGGCGTGTATGCCGGAACCACGAACGGTTCCTTCCAATTTTAAGGCATGTTTTATTGTATCGCGCTCTTCAGGATTGTTGGATGCTTGCGCCTCCTGAAGCTCAGGTGTGCATTTCAGATAGTTTGGCAACTTAGGCTTCATTCCGTCTGGAAGGCGGTCAGGCATAGCCTTACACCAGCCGTTTACCACAGGAAGAGGTATGTCTTCCACACGCGCAACATCCTTGATGGAGTTCTTTGCTGCCATTGAACCGTATGTGATGATATGTGCACAGTTCTCACGGCCATACTTTTCCATTACCCATTGGAGCACCTTACCGCGTCCGTCGTCGTCGAAATCGGTATCGATATCAGGAAGCGAGATACGGTCAGGATTAAGGAAACGCTCAAACAGAAGATCGTATTTCAGAGGGTCAAGTTTTGTGATACCAAGGCAATAAGCCACAACGGAGCCTGCAGCAGAACCACGACCAGGACCCACCCAGACGCCGAGTTCCTCACGGGCGGAATTGATGAAGTCCTGCACGATAAGGAAGTAACCAGGGAAACCCATGGTTTTCATGATATGAAGCTCAAAGCGAATGCGTTCGTCAACCTCTTTACGAATTTCATGTTCTTCTGCCCATTTGGAGAGATCGTTAGCTTGTAGAGCCTTTCCTTCTATTGTTTGATAGCCGGAACCATAAAGACGCGAAGCACCTTCGTAGGCAAGTTTCCCGAGGAAGTCTGCTTCAAACTTTATTCTGTAGAGTTTTTCGTAGCCTCCAAGACGAGAGATCTTCTTCTTTCCTTCCTCTTCTGGAAGGGCATTCTCGCCATATTCATCTGTTGTGAATTCGCGATAGAGATCTTCCTCCGAGAACATGTTTCGCCATTCTTCTTCCGTTCCGAAATCTTCCGGAATAGGGTAGAAAGGCATGATAGGGGCACTGTCAAGGTCGTATGTCTCAACCTTGTCCAGAATCTCTATCGTATTACTCAAAGTTTCTGGAATGTCGCTGAATATCTCGTTCATTTCTTCGCGAGTCTTAAGCCACTCCTGCTTTGAATATTGCATGTGAGGGTCGGTGAGCTTCTTTCCGGTAGAAAGGCAAAGCAGAATCTCGTGAGCATCTGCATCATCCTTGTTAAGGAAGTGGGAATCGTTGGAACAGATAAGCTTTACATCATATTTCTTTGCCAATTTAATGAGGTATGGCTCCACAGCTTTCTGAACTGGATAGGTCTCGCGGTTAGCACTGATTGTCGGGTCGGTCACTTCATGGCGCATGAGTTCCATGTAGTAGTCGTCGCCAAAGACTTCCTTGTACCATCTAACAGCATCATCCGCCATCTGGAAAAGCTCCTCTGGAGAGCGTGTTTCCGTTGCAGCATATTTCTCCAAACGCAAAGCACGGCGTATGTATTCCTGAGGCTCACCAGCGATACATGCGGAACAAATGATAAGGTCTTCATGAAATTCCTTAAGATCCTTCTTGTCTGTACGAGGACGGATGTAGTTTCCGTCAACCCAAGCGCGAGAAACGAGTTTTATGAGGTTTCGATAGCCGTTGGCGTTCTTTGCAAGCACGATGAGGTGGTTACCGCTACGGTCTATCTTTTCTGTCATATCTTCCTTGTTGCGGCGCGCAACATACATCTCACATCCGAATATTGGCTTGAAAGGCTCGAGTCCTTCTTTCTTCCTCTTTCCGTTGACTTTGTTGCAATAGTCGAAAAGTTCCTTCATGCCGAACATGTTGCCGTGGTCAGTAAGGGCAATGCCTTTCATGCCGTCAGCAATGGCTTTGTCGACAATATCTGGAACTTTTGACATGCCGTCAAGAAGTGAATAATGTGTATGTACATGTAGGTGGATGAAGTCTTCCATAGTAAGTCGGGGGAGGGATTATGTGTGATTTACGCTGCAAAGTTAGAATAATATAAACAAAAATCCAAGAAATGCCACTATAAATAAATAAAGATTTGATTAAATAAAATAATAGTGTTAACTTTGCAGCGATTTTCGAACAATGACCACATCTCAAAAAAACATATTTCAACGCCCGCTATGGGTCTCCATATTTGCTTTGACGGCAGCTATAGTATGGGGTTGGGCTTATCCGCTCATCAAGCTTGGCTTTGCTGAGTTTCAGATAACTCCTGACATGACTGCCAGCAAGATGCTCTTTGCTGGAATTCGTTTCTTCTTTTCTGGACTCTTCATACTCGGTGTGGCAGGTAAGACAGGAAAGGATTTCACAGTAAGAAAGGCCACAGACTGGTTGTTTATCCTTGTCTTCGCATTGCTTAATACGACTTTTCATTATGCTTTCTTCTATTTCGGACTCTCGCATAGTGCTGGTTCACGAGCGGCTATTCTGAACTCTCTTAGTGTATTTTCCGTTGTTATCCTTGCTTGTATTTTCTTTAAAAGTGACAAGATGACGATTAGGAAAATCGTCGGCTGCGTGATAGGTTTCTGCGGAATTCTTGCACTTAACCTTGGGGGAGAAGAAAGTGGGCAATTCACTCTTCTTGGTGACGGTATGATTATCCTTAATGCTCTTTGTTCTGCTTTTGCCGCATTAATGACTAGAGGTCTGAACAAGCGCGTGAATGTTTTTGTGGGAACAGGTTATGGACTTGCAATAGGGGGAGCCTTGCTTGTTATTCCTGGATTGATTATGGGTGGCGTTTTGCCGAATGTTTCTCTTTGGGGTAGCGTTATACTTATTCTTCTTATCGGCATTTCTACAATTGGATTTACGCTTTACAATAAGTTGTTGACATGCAATCCTGTTGGTAAAGTGGCAATCTATAATTCGCTCATACCTGTTATTGGTGCGGTATCTTCTTGTGTCTGCCTTAATGAAGAATTTTATTGGAAATATGTTATAGCTGGTGGATTTGCAACGATAGGAATTTACATTATCAACAAAGGCAAATAGAATTGATTACAAATACGAATCACTTTCGTATACAAACTCAAATCACTTTCGTATACAAACTCAAATCACTTTCGTATATAAACTCAAATCACTTTCGTATATAAACTCAAACCACTTTTGTATACAAAACTGTTTTGCTTTCAAGGACTTTAGAGATAATAAGGTTAGGAGAAAAATAAAACCTATCCAAGATGCCGTTAATCTTTGGATAGGTTTTGTTGTTTTGCAGCGTTATGAATTTCGCAGTTTGAAGCCGCTGAAATTTTCATCAATCTTTATGTTCTTCACTTTGCTCATATCCATATCGTCTGTTGAATCTACAAGTTCCGGATATATAGGAATTGTAGCACCCATACGAATGAATACAGGCATGATTTCAAGCGGTACATTTATGTTGTTCAACCACTTGAGACCAGTAAACTGCTGACCAGTAAAGAACTCAATCCATTCGCCTTCAGGAAGATAGATGTCGCGCTTGCTTTCGGAATTCATGACAGGAGCAACGAGAATGTCGTCGCCAAAGTAATATTGGTCGTCTATGTGCCAACAAATCTTGTCCTCTGGATGATGGAAGATGAGTGCCTGAACAATGGTCTTACCGCTCATGACAGCCTTCTCGCTTTCGCGGATTATGTATGGCAGAAGCATATAGCGAAGGTTCCACCATGCCTTTACGATAGGAGCTATGGCAGGATAATGCCATGGTTCGCGCTTGTTTGTGCCATGATAGCGCATGTGTGAAGAGAACACACCGAACTGCGTCCAACGGAGATAAACTTTGTCGTCAACAACGGTGTTCATGAAGTTAGGCAAGGTATGGAAACCTGGAACATCGTGACTCCAGAAAGCAAAGCCGGAAAGTCCGAAGTGAAGACCGCCCTTGAGAGAGCCTGCAAGTCCGTCCCACGAAGAGCAAGAGTCACCGCCCCAATGCAAAGGATAGCGTTGGCAACCAGCCCAAGCAGCGCGTGCCCAAACGATTCCGTCGCCGGTAACCTCCTTTGTTATCTCGAAGGCAGCCTTCTGGTAGAGTAGGGAGTAGAGATTGTTGAGCTGCTCAGGCGTCATGTTCTTGTAGATGGCATCCATGTGGATGTTCTCGCCAAAGTCTGTCTTTATGCACTTCACGCCCATGTCAAGGAGATTCTTGAGCAAGCCTTTGTACCACTCTGTGGCCTTGTCGTACGTGAAATCGATAGTGCCTGCGTAGTCAAGTGAAGAGAAGTTGGAACCTTCGCTTTCCTGCTTCTTTGTGAGCGGTCCGATATAGTCGTTTGCACGAGCTTCGTCTATCTGTTCTGCATCTTCTGCAACGTAAGGAAGTTGCCAAAGCGATGTCTTGAAGCCTTGCTTGAGCAGTCCGCGAATAAAGCCTTCCGGATCAGGGAAACGCTCCTTGTTGAACTTCCATTCGCAGAGCCAGTCGGTTTCGAACCAGCCTGTGTCGAGATGGATAACATCACAAGGATACTTTTCTTTTCTGAGACGGTCGCAGATTTCCTGTACTTCATCGGCTGAGAAGTATGTCATGCGACTCATCCAAATGCCGAATGACCAAAGCGGTGGCATGGATGGATAGCCTGTGAGGTCACGATAACCACGTGTGATTTCCTCAATCGTATCGCCGCCAATGAGGAAGCAGTCTATCTTGCTTTCCTTTGCGAGAAACTGCACCGAACGTGTGGAATGGTTTGCAAGGTCGAGTTTGCTGTGGGCAGAAGTGTGGAAGAACGCTCCGTACATCTGGCTTGAGATGTAGAACGGGATGTTCTTGTATGTGCGACGGTTGTTTACGCCTTGTCCGTCTTGGTTCTTCAGAAGGAATGTGCGACCGGAAAGGTCCATCTTCGTGAAACGCTCACCGGTGCCTACGAAGCATTCGTTAGGCTTGCATTCGAAACTGATGGTGGCGGAATTAACCGAAGCGGACGCTTCGGTAACAGTGGTTTCTTTTTCGGAGGTAGCGGTGGCTTCTTGGCTTTCGCTGACGAGAGCAAGAGGGAGAGCGTCGTAGCGAGGAGGTGAGAAATGGTCGTAGGCAGCAAGGCGAATCTCGCGCTTTCCGTCTGGGCAGAAGCGTATGTCTGTCGTTGGCTGCGAGTCTGGCTGAAGGTCGCTCCAGCGGTCAAGCTTTGGCTCTGTGAAGTTAATGAGTGCTCGCTGTGTGCTGTCAGGAGTGACTATGCTGATTTGTCCGCAGAAATCGTCGGTGATGTCAAGTTGCTGGATTTCGGAAACAATGAGATTTTTTCCTTCGGAAATGACGAAGCTGAGCGGAAGCTTCTTAATGCGGTCGCTGAAAAGGAGCATGGAAGACCCCTCCGACTCCCCCAAGGGGAGAGAATTTAAATTAGTTGTTGAGTCGGAATCGTCAGAAGAGAGTTGCGGCTCGGAAATCCTCGCCCTACAATCGTTTGTGGGAGAAAGTGGCGAGGCTTTGAAGTCGCAGAAGATGCGGAGAATCTTTTCGTTGTATTGGCGTAAGATGAGTTTGAATGACTGCTGAGGAACATCAGTGTCGGCAGCCATGTCAGCAGCAAGTTTCTGCTGTTGGAAAGGGATTGTTATGATGATGTCACCATCAACGGAAGCTATGCTCGTAGGGCGATATGATTTCCAAAGACGTAGATTTGTGTTCAGGTCTTCTGGAAATTCTAGGAAGTCGAATAGGTGGTAGTTAGTCATGAGTTTTTACGGTTGTACGGTTTTGTTGCTATTACGGTTCAACGGTTATAGTCAAACGAACTTAATGTGTAGCTTTGTACCAATCAGTTTCTTTCCATTCTGTTAGCTTCTCAGAGCACAGATCAGAACATGAGATGCCGCAACAGGTTGTTATGGGACGTCTATACAGTTTGCCATCGTGATAGTAGCCATCAAAGAAGCATGAATTGAACTCAGGAGTATAGACATTGTAAATCACAAGCTTTCTGAGTTGTGCCTCAAAGTCTGCGATGAGGTTCCGGTCTTTGCAAAGCTGGTGAACATAATCCGAGAAATCGTAGAATATGTTGTAGCCGTATAAAAAGTGATCATAGCCGTCAAGAATCTGGACATCAGAACGGAGTACATTGGAAGGGCTGGTGCTTTTGTAGATTTCCTTCATGATGGTGGCCATCTGTTCTGCCTGTCTGCAATCTATTACGGAAAAGGTTGCTGTTCCCCATGAGTTGCCTGGCTGCGTGTAATAGGCAAGTGCGTTGTCGCAGATTGCGCTGTAATTTGCAGCAAGAAGATTCTGGATAGTTGTTTCGTACGGCTGTCCGTCTGCACCAACTTCCGTTACGGATCCAATGAGATAATTGCATGCCTTGCGTAGATCGTAGGCAACTTCTATGTTTTGTGAGTTGCAATCGTCGATGAGAATGAACTCAAATACCTTGCCTGTAGCCTCAATGGATTTCCCGAGAGTCTTGTAAGTTGTGTCGTAGATTTCGGTACTTGTCCTTCCGAACACTTTTCTCTTATCGTATGACGCGCGAGAAGACTTGTCTTCTTTTGTCGGTAGCCATCCATTAGCATGACAACCGATGACCATTCCGTATTTGTCGGTCTTTCCGATACTGATTACATCTGAGAGAATCTTGTGCAGTCCAGAGAAAGATGTGTAGTCTGTTTGCGAAAGAGGATATTCTTTCAGCAGAACATCTTCAATGAAAGCTTCTCCTGTTGCCTTGTTTTTGCGATATTCCTTCTTATATAATTTGCCGGAAATCTCGTTGTTACGGAAATAAAGGATGTTTAATTTTTTGATTAGTTCAGGATGTTCAAGTAACGCTTTGTTTACTTCTTCCAAATCCCTATTGAGGTAATATTCCAGCCCGCAGTATGGCTGATGAAAGAAAATAGTGAGTTCTGGCTTATCAGGTTTGTTGTCAACTTCATCCTCTTTACATGCAAAAACTGCTCCTCCGATGCAGAACATCAGAAGGAGCAGCTTGATATAGTGGAGATAGTTTTTCATTAGAGATTTTTTTGAGGGGGAGTTATAAGGAGTTGTAGGAAGTTATCGCTCCTACGTCGCTAAGAAGTTAAAAGACATTAGATTTATTTACAATTTTGAGTGCATTATAACATTTGTCTTTAACTTTCTCTAACTTCTTTAACTTCTTAACTTCTAAGATGTTACTTCTTTCTCAAAGCTTCGAGAGCAACCTTGATGGCTGCAATCTTTTCCTCTGAGTCAGCCTTCTTCTTGCGTTCCATGGCAACAACTGCCTCTGGAGCGTTGGCAACGAAGCGTTCGTTGGCGAGCTTCTTGTTGATGCCTGCGAGGAAGCCTTCGAGGTGCTTGAGCTGAGCTTCGTTCTTTGCGATTTCTGCCTCAACATCAATGAGGTTACCTACAGGAACAGCCCATTCCATTGTTCCAACCATGAAGGCTGAAGCATCGGCAGACTTCTCGTCAACCTTAGAGATTTCAGAAAGGTTTGCCATCTTTGTGACTACGCTGTCGTAAGCTGCGTATGCGTTCTCGCCAACATGGTTGAGAGCGAGAGGTTCCTTTGGTGCGATGTTCTTCTGGTTGCGAACCATACGAACGCCGGCAACAATCTGCTTTACAACCTCAATGTCAGCGATGAGCTTCTCGTCTTCTGCTGTAGGAGCAGGGAGTTCAAGCTTCTCACGCATGATAGATTCACCTTCGTTACGCTCGTAGAGGTTCTGCCAGAGTTCCTCTGTGATGAATGGCATGAATGGGTGAAGCATCTTGAGAAGGGCATCGAAGTATGAGAGAACCTTATCGTAAGTTGCCTTATCGATTGGCTGCTGATAGCCTGGCTTGATCATTTCAAGGAGCCATGATGAGAACTCGTCCCAGAAGAGCTTATAGACTGCCATGAGAGCCTCAGAAAGACGGTACTTCTTGAAGAGGTCGTCAATCTCTGCATTGCAAGCCTTGAGCTTTGCATCAAACCACTGGCACGCGATCTTGCTTGCCTCTGGCTGCTCGATGTCAGCAACCTCCCAACCCTTGACAAGGCGGAAAGCGTTCCAAATCTTGTTATTGAAGTTACGACCTTGTTCGCAGAGTGCTTCGTCGAAGAGAATGTCGTTACCTGCAGGAGCAGAGAGCATCATACCCATACGAACACCGTCAGCACCGAACTTGTCGATGAGGAGAAGTGGATCTGGTGAGTTACCGAGAGACTTGCTCATCTTGCGACCGAGCTTATCACGAACGATACCAGTGAAATAAACGTTGCGGAAAGGAATCTGCTTCTGATATTCGCAGCCAGCCATAATCATACGAGCTACCCAGAAGAAGATGATGTCTGGACCTGTTACGAGGTCGGCAGTAGGGTAGTAGTAGTTGATTTCCTCGTTGCCAGGATTGTTGATACCGTCGAAGAGGGAGATTGGCCAAAGCCATGAAGAGAACCAAGTGTCGAGAGCGTCTTCATCGCGAGTGAGCATGTCGGCAGTGATGTTCTCACCATACTTAGCGCGAGCCTTTGCAAGGGCTTCTTCCTCTGTGAGGGCTACTACGAACTTCTCAGCAGAGTCAGAAGCGGATGCTTCTGAAACGGTGGCATCATCGTTGATAAAGTAAGCTGGGATGCGATGTCCCCACCAAAGCTGACGAGAGATACACCAGTCCTGAATGTTTTCGAGCCAGTTTTTGTAAGTCGTAACGTACTTTGTAGGGTAGAACTTGAGTTCGCCTGAGAGTACAGGTGGGAGAGCGATGTCAGCAAAGTGCTGCATTGAAAGGAACCACTGCTTGCAGAGACGAGGTTCTACGGCTGTGTCTTGGTTACGCTCAGAATAACCTACCTTGTTGTCATAGTCTTCTACCTTCTCAAGCAAACCAGCCTCACCGAGGTCGATGGCAATCTGCTTGCGAACAACCATGCGATCCTGACCAACATACATGCCAGCAGCCTCAGAGATTGTTGCGTCTGGGTTGAAGATGTCAATAGTCTCGAGTTTATGAGTCTTACCGAGAGCGTAGTCGTTAACGTCATGAGCTGGAGTAACCTTCAAACAGCCTGTACCGAACTCAACATCAACATAGCGGTCTTCGATAACAGGAATAACGCGACCTACGAGTGGAACGATAACCTTGTGTCCCTTGAGCCACTGGTTCTTTGGATCTTTAGGATTGATACACATAGCGGTATCACCCATGATTGTCTCAGGACGGGTTGTTGCCACAACTGCGTAATAGCCCTTCTCGTCCTTGTGCAGAACTTCGCCTTCCTCGCCTGTTGGCTTAACGGAATTGCTGTCCTCTACATAATATTTAAGGTAATAGAGTTTGCTCTTTTCCTCGCGGTAGATAACTTCCTCCGTAGAAAGCACTGTCTGTGCCTTTGGATCCCAGTTAACCATGCGGACGCCACGATATATTTTTCCTTTGTTATATAAGTCAACAAAAATCTTGGTCACTGCCTCAGAAAGTTCAGGATCCATTGTAAATTTTGTTCTTTCCCAATCACAGGAAGCGCCCAGTTTGCGAAGCTGTTTCAAAATAATGCCACCAT
Source organism: Prevotella sp. (assembly GCA_045616725.1). GTDB lineage: Bacteria > Bacteroidota > Bacteroidia > Bacteroidales > Bacteroidaceae > Prevotella. The sequence continues at coordinate 15,968 of JAZLHI010000124.1, forward strand.
ATTTCTCTTTCCATTCCCAGGCATATTTCAAAAATTCTTCACGGGAAAGGTCTCTTTTTTCGATTCCCTTTTCCTTCAGATAATTGACAACCTTGGCTTCTGTAGCAATAGAAGCGTGGTCGGTACCTGGAACCCAAACAGCATTAAAGCCTGTCATACGAGCACGACGAATCAGCACATCCTGAATCGTATTGTTCAACATGTGTCCCATGTGAAGCACACCTGTTACATTTGGTGGAGGAATTACAATCGTGTAAGCAGGTTTCACATTCGGTTCTGAGTGGAACATTCTATGGTCTATCCAATATTTGTACCATTTGTCTTCTACAATGTTCGGATCGTATTTTGCAGCTATTTCCATTTGTATTGAATTAGTTTAGTGTATTATTTTATATATCATTTCTTTCAAAAGATCGGCCTCTTCACTGTTTGTGTCAACGCCTTTGGATTTAACATCATATTCTCTCAAAACAGAAATGATGTTTGTAAGTTCTTTCAGAGAATATGCTTGAGCATAGCCTATGTTTTTGGATAAAATGCTGGGACTGATTTTACCGAAAATTCTGGCCGTAGCCTCTGGCGATTTATCTGATAAACGGTAAGTCAGCAATTTATGATAAAAAGAAAACAACATGGATATGGTTCTGATATTAGGATTCTCTTTTAAATGTTGAGAAAAATTGATGGCTATTTTATAAGCTTTTGCCACATTTTTAGTTCCTAAAGCAGATTGAAGTTCAAAAATAT
>JAZLHI010000125.1:0-10029 GCA_045616725.1 Prevotella sp.
AAGGGCGAGTTTGAAGACCGCTTGAAGAAGGTTGTCAATGAGGTAATAGAAAGCAACGGACAGATAATCCTCTTCATAGACGAGATTCATACTCTTGTAGGTGCTGGCAAGGGCGATGGAGCAATGGACGCAGCAAACATCCTGAAACCAGCTCTGGCTCGTGGCGAACTGCGTTCCATCGGCGCTACTACCTTGGACGAGTATCAGAAGTACTTTGAGAAGGACAAGGCTCTTGAGCGTCGTTTCCAAACAATCATCGTGGACGAACCTGATGAGCTGGCTGCCATAAGCATTCTTCGTGGCTTAAAGGAGAAGTACGAAGGCCATCACAAGGTGCGCATCAAGGACGAAGCTTGCATAGCCGCCGTAAAGCTTTCTACGCGCTATATCTCTGACCGTTTCCTTCCGGACAAGGCTATCGACCTCATAGACGAGGCAGCCGCAAAGCTTCGCATGGAGCGTGATTCTGTGCCGGAAGAGATTGACGAACTGGTACGAAAGATTCAGCAACTTGAGATAGAGCGTGAAGCCATCCGTCGTGAAAACGACAAAGACAAGGAGCAACTTCTTACAGAAGAGATTAACAGCCTGAAAGTCAAGGAATATGAGCTTCGCACGCAATGGGAAGCTGAGCGCGAGGTAGCCAACAAGATTCAGCAGAACAAGGAGCAGATAGAGAAACTCAAACTCGAAGCCGAACAGGCTGAACGCGACGGAAACTACGCTCGTGTGGCTGAGATTCGCTACGGTATTCTCAAGAAGTTGGAAGAAGATATTGAAAAAATGCAAAATGCAGAATGCAGAATGCAGAATGATTCCCCAAACGACAATGAAGCGCAGCCTAATTCTGAATTCTGCATTCTGAATTCTGCATTACCTCAGAAAATGGTTCGCGACGAGGTTACAGCTGATGACATCGCGGAGGTTGTTTCCCGTTGGACAGGCATTCCTGTGGCTCGCATGATGCAGAGCGAACGCGAAAAGCTTCTTCTTATTGAGGAAGAGCTTCATCGTCGTGTTATTGGTCAACAGGAAGGTATTGATGCTGTGGCAAATGCCATTCGTCGCTCTCGTGCTGGTCTTCAGGATGCAAAGCGCCCTATCGCCTCTTTCCTCTTCCTCGGTAGTACGGGCGTTGGTAAGACGGAACTCGCCAAGGCTCTTGCAGAATATCTCTTCAACGACGAAACGATGATGACCAGAATAGACATGAGCGAGTATCAGGAGAAGCATACCGTGAGCCGACTCATAGGTGCGCCTCCGGGATATGTCGGCTATGACGAGGGCGGTCAACTGACGGAAGCCGTTCGCCGCAAGCCATACTCAGTTGTGCTCTTCGACGAGATTGAGAAGGCACATGCGGATGTGTTCAACACTCTGCTTCAGGTTCTTGATGACGGTCGTCTTACAGACAACAAAGGTCGTACGGTGAACTTCAAGAATACGATTATCATAATGACTTCAAACCTTGGAAGTCAGTTGATTAACGAGTATTATGACAACCTTAACGATAACCCTAACGGTAACGATAACCTTAACGCAGACTTAAGGTTAGGGTTAAGGTCAAGGTTAAAGGAGAATATCCTTACGCTCTTGAAGCAGAATGTTCGTCCTGAGTTCCTCAACCGCATTGACGAAACAATTCTCTTCGAGCGTCTGAATAAGGAGGAGGTTCGTCAGGTTGTAGAGCTACAGATCACCCTACTCTACCGTCTGCTAAAGGAACAGGACATTGAACTGCGCGTCTCTCCGGAAGCAATAGACTTCCTTGCCGACAAGGGCTACGACCCTGAATTTGGCGCTCGTCCTGTAAAGCGTGCTATCCAGCATAACCTTCTCAACCAACTCAGCAAGGACATCCTCGCAGGCAAGGTCAACACGCGAGAACCAATCGTGGTTAAGGTCGGAGAAGATGATAAGCTTGTGTTCAGCAAGTAAGTTATACTTGGATTAAATCCTAATGGACTATTTTGATTAAATATTTAGGGCGAGGATTTCCGAGCCGTTTTTACATCCACGTGGGTGTGGCGGCTCAGAAATCTTCGCCCTACAAGTAGGATTTAAGGCTCATACGCATTTACAGACCTTTCCATTGGGAGGCGCTGTAGCTTGACTCTACTATTTTCTCTACATCATCAGGCAGATTGCAGAAGAAATCGATTCCTGTCTTTTCTTCCAGCTCATCTATTGAAACCGCACTTTTACGTGGTAGCTCAGAAAGGAACTTGGCTGATGTGTTATTATAGTCCTTATGCTCCAAGAGGAAACCGATGGCAGAGAGTGAGCCACTAGAACTTCTCTTAAGCAAGGCTATGAAATAGTATTTCGGAACAGCCATGTATGTCGTAGAACCGGTTGTGCTCCTTACAGGTATTCTCGTGTTGACTTGATCTGTTGTGCCGCCTTTTACAACATAGAGTGTGTCGCCAGCAGCAATCGGTCTGCCCCAATCATCACGAACTTTATCTTCTACTGCGCCCCAATAAGTCGTGTTGAAAGGACCTATCATAGGCGACATATTCGACATATAGAATGTCTGCTCATTAGCCTGTTTGCTATAATAGCGCTCGGCCGAACCGAGAATATGTCCTCGTTGGTAACCCGTGAACGTCTGAACATCCACTTGTGCAAACGAATAATTATTCAAAGCAGGATCTGGAGCCCAAGCGTCTGTTCTTGTAGTATAGGTCTTTGCTGCTAGCTTTCTATCGTAACGATATGCAACCCAACGAGAATGAAGGGCTGCTGTGTTGTACTCCATGCTGTAGTTGTAAAGCCCATCATCAGTCTTGTGTACAATAAAGACATCCTTGTCCGAGCCAACGAGTCGAGGCATCTCAAGACGGTCGGCGTCTTTGATTTTTGACGAATTCTTGTTCTCGTTCTTGGAGACAGTCGTTCCACCACCACTTCCAGGAGTATCGTCATCGTCGCCACCGCAGGAAACAAAGACCAGCGAGAGGGCTATGAAAGGTAAAAAGAGATATTTAAGTTTCTTCATATATAGAATAGTTTAAAATCCCTCATCGTAACGGGTACGATGAGGGTGTTTTACAGTAAATAATGCAAATGCTCTTTATTTTGTAATAACCTGAATAGTGTTTATATAGAGAGCACCAGCAAGATTATTCCATATAGTGATATAACCATAGTCATAATCTGATAGGTCATAAGTATATGTAAATACCTTGTATGAAGAGCCGGTTTCTACAGACTTGGATCCCTCAAATACCTTTCGGGTAAGGTGTTCTGCGTTACCTGCACATAAACTGAAATCAGGTTCATATTGACTAGAGGCTTGTGTACTTACAACAAGAACAACTTTGCTGATGCTAGGGAATGGGGTTGTGTTGAATATGAATCCTTGCTTTGCGGCATCAGTAGCATTTCCCTGAACCTGAACTCCAAGGTTTGTATCGGATGCCTTGCAAATCCTAGCACCTTTCCATCCATAGTTGTTGTATGACCAACTCATCCATGTGCTTTCATCAGCAACAAGTTGAGAACCATAAGCATTTGTTGTTATGTTTGGAAGTGCAGAAAGAATATTGGCACTAGACATTACATAACCTGCGCTTGGATCAATTTGACCACCTGTGTTTCCTCCTGGATTGTCGTTGTTGCCAGAACCTGGCTCGATAGTAGTGCTACCGTTTACAAAGACTACACAGCCTTCGCCCTTACCTGTTGTTTCAGGAGTATTGCCCTTATAGTTTACAAGTTTACCCTTTACAACGATTTCGTCGCCATTCTTGATGCCAGCAGCTGTAGCGGCAGTAAACTTCTCACCGTTGAAAGAATTAACCTGGAATGCCTTGAACTTTTCTGAAGAACCAGCTACATCTACGAGGTCGATCGTGATGTTACCATACTGATCAACACCCGTTGTAGTGATAGTTTCTGCAATACCCTTAACATAATAGAAATCCTCAGTAGCTGTCTCGCCTACTCTCTTACACTTGGCAACAGCCGCAGCAACATTGAATGGAGTATCGATTGTACCGTTACCTTCAGGAGTACCTGGAGTTACGTCAGGCGTAGAGCCACCTTCACCAGGAACAACGGTTCCATTGAGAGAGTAGATGTAAGCTTCCTTCTGGACAGTCTCAAGAGTTGTACCATACTGGCTAACATACTTTGTAACCTTACCGCAGATGATTACTTCATCGCCAACCTTTACATAAGTGTCGGAATCTATATCCTTCTTTCCAAGGCCGAGACAACGGTAAACATAGAAATCAGATTCGTCTGTAGAACCAGTCTCAGTAATATAGAATGTAGCGTTGTGATACTGGGCAGAACATTCCTTTACCTTTGAGATAACACCCTTGATGTAAATTTCGTTTTCAGAAGTTCCATTGTCAGCAAGAGAGTTTGTGAAGTTGTTAGCTCCAACAGGATTGTAAGGGTCATCAATAGTACCATTACCCTTAGGTTCACCTTGAACGGTTGGCTGTCCGTATGTTTCTCCGTTGCGGTAAACAATCTTGCTGCCCTGAGTCATCTCGAAAGTTCCGTTATAGTTTACAAGCTTACCACAAACGATAACTTCATCGCCTACTTTTAACTCTTCCTCAGACTTGAACTTGTCGCCATTCTTGCTGTAGCCGCGATAGATTTCAAGCTTGTTCTTTGAAGTGCCATCATCAGAGATGTAGTAAGTAGCATTACCATAATTAGAAGTATCGATATCATCAATAGAATACACGATACCTTTTACATATACTTCTGCATTCGCATCACCGCCATTCTCAATATAGGCATTGGCAGCAACACAGTTGAATGGATCGGCATAGACACCTGTTCCTTCTGGTTCTGCAGAAGAACTTGTTCCACCAAGGTCAAAGAGTTCATAAGGAGAAGGTATGTCGCTACAAGAAGCGAACACAACAGCTGCAACAAGCAGCATAAGATTATATATCTTTTTCATAGATGTAATTGTTTTCTTAAGTTAATGAAATGTATGTATTGCTTTTTACTTCACGACAATCATTATGTCGTCAAGGCTGCGGAGAGTCATCTGCCAATTATTATTGTAGCGAAGCATGATTCCCTGGATATTGCAAGTGCCTTGAGGCATAAATTCGTTGGCAAAGGTAGCACTTGTGCTTGTTGTCATCTTCACCTTGCCGCCGTCTGGCATCCTGATATCGTGATCCATGGAATAAGTGTTAGCAGGATCTTCCGTGTGGGCAAACTTGCATCTTTCAAGATTGTCTGTAAGCATAGCATCAGGAATAGTGGCGTCTGAAACACGCACAAACATCGGGGTTATATTATCGATGTTGTCTGAATAGACTTCATCTTTTGTGAGCTCAAGCGGAACAACCTTTGAAGGATCTGGCTTGCCTACGAGCATGATGTTGCTCTTAACCTTATCTATAGTCATAGGACCTTGGCGCATAGCGTCGTTTGTGTTGACGTATGGCTGCCCGATGCGAGGGCATTTGCCGTATGAACCGACGTAAAGTCCGTTAAGGTTTATGCGAACTCGTTGACCTACAGGGAATACAGAGGCAAGAGAGCCAATACCCTTGATAGCCACTTCTATACCTCCTTTTGTGTTGTCGCAAGTACCGTCTTCAGTTATGTCTTGGATGACGATAAACTGATAGATATTTCCGCTGAGGTCATTACCTGTAACAATACCTTCTATGATGGTGTCATCAGTCACCTTCTTGTAAGAACCATTGGTGATAGCTGACGCATAATCAGTACGAATCTGCTCTATAGTAGTGTTTGCCTCAGCAATCTTATCTGCCGTAAATACGTTGACATCAACAACTTCATCGTCGAAACTGTTAATGCAAGCCGTAAGACTTAATGCTACGCAAACTGATAAAAGTAACTTTTTCATGTTGATAAATGTTTTAGAATCTCAAACTTACTGTAAGGAAAGCGTTTATTGCGTTAGCATACCAATAGAATGAGTTCTTTGAGAACTGATAAGTAGCCTTGTCGTTTCGGTTCTGTTCGTAACCGCCTGTCTTGAGATTACGGTTATTATTGATGTTGTTTACCTGAAGGTTTACATTCAGAACTTTTCCGTGACGAAGGCGGAACTGACGACCAACAGAAGCATCAATCATCCAACCTGGTTTGCTCTTGTCCTGCTCTGGAGTGTAGCTAGCAATGAGTTTACCTGTCTGATAATCATAAACATTACCCCCCTTTGCCTTTGCTTCGTCCATGCCACTCTTAACATTGCCTTCAATGTCCACAAGAGGTTCGTTTGTGTAATACTTCACGTTATCCATAACGTAGCCAAGACGCTTGTAAGGAGAAGCGTCAATGTAGAGATTTGCGTAATAGTTAGCATTTACAGAGATATACCAGCGATTGATGTTGTAGTCAAGGCCGATACTTGCAGCTGTGAGAGGAGTAGAACCAACATGAACGCCATCCATTATAACGCGGAGTTCCTGGTTCTCTTTTGTAATAGGATTCTTCCAGAGGTTGATTTCTCTTGTTGTAGCTGCGTTACTTCCTTCGTATGCAAGTTGTGCGAGAGGGTTACCTACGTATTTGGCATCCGAGATTGTACCAAGGAGATTAAGCTTGAGGTTATCAAGGATCTTAAATGTCACAGCACCTTCCAAACCATAATGTTCACGCTTTACGCCTGTCATTGTAAGGTATGTAAAGTACTGCATATCATCATTATAGAAACCGCTCTGCTGGGTAACATTATTGAACTGGGTGTAGAAACCAGTTATCTTACCGCTAACAACACCAAACTTGAACTTGACAGAAGCTTGTCCGAAGAGAATCTGCTCATTCTTAAGATTGTTTACGAAGTTGTTGTGAACACGAGGTGCAACGAAACTGTTGAAAGCTAGAGGGGCCTGGCTCTCATAACCACCGGCAATAGAGAACGTGTTTTGGCCAATATAGTAAGAAAGAATAGCCTTACCACCACCGCCGAGGAACTTTGCCCAACCGCTTGAACCACGTGAGAAGTCATACTGAGGATTGTAAGTGCCGTTCCATAAAGCAGTATCGTAACCACGACCGTTACTCATATTACCATAGCGCGACATGGTTGTTCCCTCAATATCGGCAGAAACAACAGCGCTGAAAGCACCGAGAATAGCAGAATACTGACCGTAAGCTTGAGCCTTGTTCACATAAATATTGTAGTCATAGCCAAACTTGTCGCCTTCCTTAATTACTCGATTAGGATTCAAAAGATCGTTCTGAACCTCAGGGCTTGACATTCCATAATCGGCAATTGAGTAAGAATCATAGTCATGGAATATTTTTGCGCCGAGAAGATCATTCATCGTCTTGTAATGGATACCGGTGGTATGGTTCAAGCTGATGCCAAGGGCATAGTTCATATCATTGGTGATATCCTTACTGAAATTTGAAGCAAGGCGCCAAACAGCTTGGTCGTTATGGCGCTTTTCTACGTAATAAAGAGCGTCCTTTCCATACTGATTGTTTGCGATGTTCTGGGCATAAAGCTTGTCCCATTGAATCTGGCGAGTTTCCTTGTTCTGCCAAAGGTTATAGAGTGACCAATACTGATCCATCACACCTGGATTGGAAGCAATCCAATCAGGATTATTGTATTTGTCGGTATCATAAACATTCAAGACGCTGCTTGGGAAATTCTTGTAATAGTCAGGTCTTGGATTGTATGCATTATTATAGGAAATAGCTGTTGAGGCATAGTTGGAATAAGTGAATGCAGCTGTAGTTGTAAGCTTTGTGAGCTCGTCTATCTTCCAATCCCAAGTGAGGAGAACTGATGGCGAGAATTCGTTTACAACTCGCGAATTGCGCTTCTTTCCATTTTGGTAACCCCAATATGGATTGTAATAATGGCTGTTTGCGAGCCAATATGCTTCTTCTGTAGAAGCACCTTGCTGTGCACGTTCCGTAGGTGCACCCCATGTAGTCAAGCTTAATCTGTGCTGGTCGTTAATGAACTTCTCAACGCCAAGCAAATAGCTGAAGGAGTTATAGAATGTTCCTTCAATAACACCAGGATTACCATAACGGTAAGCTACGGATGCTACCCAAGACCAACCGTTAGCATTAACTCCTGAACCGTGAGTATAGTTCAGGCGTGTTGTGTAATTTCGATTAGTAAGCGCAAGACCAACCTTATCACCTGCTGGATACTGGCTGGCACGTACGTTGATATTTGATGCACCGCCAATAGAAGCATAGCCGAAGTTGTTTCGGTCGTAAGCTGAAATTCCTTCGTTGTTTCTTACTGCGTCATTAAGGCCTCCCTGCATGCCAGAGAAGCTGTAACGACCGGTTTCCACGTTGTTCAGACGAACGCCATTGAAGTAATTGCCTGAATACTGAGAATCATAGGCACGTACATTGAAGCGCATAGGACTGAACAGGTAACCAACTTCCTTCATATAAGGATCATGTTGGTCAGAAATGAGTGTGGCTGATTTTGCTACGTCATCGTCTTCGCCAATTTGTTCTTCGGAGAAAATGAACGACGCATTGCTTTGCCTAATCAGAGAGTCTTCAGAAGCTTCATTCTGTGCAAGACCACTAATTGAGAAGGCAGATACTAGCGATGCCACTAAAAGCAGTTTTCTGTTCATATCTTAATATATATATTATTTTCCGCGACAAAGTTACTAAACTTTTTTCAATCACAAAACAAAATCTTTGAATTTTGACAACAGATTTCACAAAAACGTAATTTACTTCCATTCATATTGTGCAATTATTCCGAAGATATTTACAGAAATTCTGAGGGGAACATCTAATTTCCATTATGTGTAAACAAAAAAACTCTCGTAGAACTGAATCTACGAGAGTCTTTGTTTTATTGGCCTTTAGTTTATTAGCCATTAGCCTTAAGCTTCGCAACACAAGCTGCGAACCATGATTACTTGCCTTCCATCTGAGCCTTGAGAGCTGCGAGAGCGTCGAGGTCACCGAGGCTTGTACCACCAGAAACGTTCTGGATTGCAGGAGCAGCTTCCTTCTGAGCGCGTGGCTTGCGAGCTGGCTTCTCAGCTTCCTTCTCTGGCTCGAATGTACGAGAGTGAGAAAGGATGATACGCTTTGTCTCCTTAACGAACTCAATTACCTTGAAGTCGAGTTCTTCGCCCTTCTGAGCCTGTGAGCCATCTTCCTTAACGAGGTGCTTTGGAGTAGCGAAACCTTCACCACCTTCGTTGAGAGTAACTACTGCACCACGCTCCATGATCTCAGCGATAACGCCCTTGTGTACAGAACCTGGAGTGTAGATTGTCTCGTAAGTATCCCAAGGGTTGTCCTCAAGCTGCTTGTGGCCGAGAGAGAGACGACGGTTTTCCTTGTCGATTTCGAGAACCAGCACGTCGATAGGCTCGCCTACCTTTGTGAACTCTGATGGGTGCTTTACCTTCTTAGTCCAAGAGAGGTCAGAGATGTGGATAAGACCATCAACGCCTTCCTCAAGCTCTACGAAGATACCGAAGTTAGTGAAGTTGCGAACCTTAGCAGTGTGCTTGCTAGCAACTGGGTACTTAACCTCGATTGCCTCCCATGGATCTTCCTTAAGCTGCTTGATGCCGAGAGACATCTTGCGCTCCTCGCGGTCGAGAGTGAGGATAACTGCCTCTACCTCGTCGCCTACCTTGAGGAAGTCCTGAGCTGAACGAAGGTGCTGGCTCCAAGACATTTCTGAAACGTGGATAAGACCTTCTACGCCTGGAGCAACCTCAACGAATGCACCGTAATCAGCGATAACAACAACCTTACCCTTAACCTTGTCGCCCTTCTGGAGGTTAGCGTCAAGAGCATCCCATGGATGTGGAGTGAGCTGCTTGAGACCGAGAGCGATACGCTTCTTCTCGTTGTCGAAGTCGATGATAACAACGTTGATCTTCTGATCGAGAGAAACAACCTCGTGTGGATCACTTACGCGGCCCCAAGAGAGGTCTGTGATGTGGATGAGTCCGTCAACACCACCGAGGTCAACGAATACACCGTAAGAAGTGATGTTCTTAACAGTACCTTCGAGGATCTGACCCTTCTCAAGCTTAGAGATGATTTCCTTCTTCT
>JAZLHI010000126.1:0-28163 GCA_045616725.1 Prevotella sp.
TTGAAGTGTATTCCTTAGAGTTATGTGGCGTATTCCTAAGGGAGAAGAAATGTAATCTATAACAAAAAAAACGCAAATCAACTATGTAAGAAATATAATCGCAAGTGACACAAGTAACACAAGCTCAAGTGCTGCCGTTTATCTTTTGTTACTCAAGTTCCAGAACACAAAAAAACTTGTGCAACTCGTGCAACTTGCGTTTAAAACAAGGATCTACTTGAGTTACAAATAAAAAAATCAATTAGCGTTTACAATTATGTACAAAATCTGTTATCACTACACCTACAAAGGTGAACACAAAGAGAGAGTTGAGACTCTCGAAAAGGTTCTCAACAAGTTGAAGACCGCCAAAGAGCCGGACATCAACCTTGACAAACAGCCGAAGCTGCAGTTTGCAAAGGGCGAGAATGGCGCTTATACAGGTCTCGTTACCGTGGAACTTCGCCTCCGCAACCTCAAAAAGGAGGAGGTGAAGAGGGCGAAAAGTTTGCTCTGCCAACTGCCACAGGTGGCACTCGTGTTCATTGATGATGTTCGCGAAGTACTGGTTGCCGTTTCGGCTTACAGTTTACCGGACGGAAGACTGCCGGAAGACGAGGAGGGTCAGGCTTTCTTTCACAGAGCAGCCTATATCCAGGAGTCGCTGCTCATAAGGGGACTTACGCAGCTGGAACTTGTGCCAGGAAGTGAGTATATGGAACATTCCGTAGCACTCACCTCAGACAAGAATGCTTGGCTCAACCCGAATATTCGCCCCATGCTTATGGCACAACCGAAGGAAGATGTTGACGAGAGTTTGCTGCGAAACGTTGTTAACACGGAACTCCCAAGTCGCTATGACACAGCGACTTTCCGCTTGCTTCCCGGCTATGATGAGCACGAGATGATGATGGTAAGGTTCCGCAAATGCCTTTCGCAAATCGAAAAAGAGGCAGAAGACCAGAAGCCTTCCGAATGTGATTATTCGGAGATGGACATCTATCTGACAAGGCTCGCTGAGCTATGCAAGGCGAACGGTGTGAACGAAGAGTTTGCCATAAAGCGACTCTTGGTAAGCATGGTTTATCGCGAGAAGGAAATCCTCGTGCGCGAATGTTTTGATAATGTCTTCAAAGCCCCCTCTAACTCCCCCACAAGGGGAGGAGCACCCACAAGGGGAGGAAAGGCAATCCCCAAATCACAAGTCCTGATAAACATGATCGTAGATTACATGCCTCGCCGCTACAAGTTCCGCAGAAACGAGATGTCGGGAAGCATTGAATATCGCGAGGACGGAATGTATATCTTTGACTGGCAACCAGTTACAAAGGAAGTCATCAACACGATAACCATCGAACTGCAGCGCATCGGCATAACGGCTTGGGACAAGGACGTGAAGCGATACCTTGAGTTGAATTTCATTAACCGTTATAATCCGTTAACGGATTATATCAATGGCGTTTCGGGAAAATGGGACGGCAAGGATCGCATCACAGAATTTGCGGCAAGAGTTCCGAACGACAATCCTCGCTGGGCAGAATTGTTCCACCGCTGGATGCTGTCGGCTGTGTCACAATGGCTTGGCAGAAACAAGGACTATGGTGCTACGATGGCTCCGATGCTCGTTGGTGCGCAAGGCGACGGAAAGAGTACTTTCTGTAGAATGCTTCTTCCACCAGAACTTCGCGGCTTCTACACCGACCGTCTCGACTTCCAGAACAAGAAGGATGCCGAGCGTGCGCTGTCTGCCTTTGCCATCATCAACATCGATGAGTTTGACTCGATAAGCAAGAACCAGACGGCATACCTGAAGCATATCCAGCAGAAGACGAACGTGATGGGGCGTGATCCGTACGCCATCTCCTTCTCCGACCACAAGCGTTATGCCGTGTTCATGGCTACGACAAACTCCCCTACTCCACTTGTTGACCCAACGGGAAGTCGACGCTACCTCTGCGTGAAGACAACTGGCAAAATCAACAACGCTACGCCTATCGACTATGAGCAGGTCTATGCTCAACTTGTCTATGAGGTGTTCCATGGCGAACGCACCTACTTCGACAGCGCGGACGAGGCGTATATCCAGAAGCAAAACGAGGCGTTTCAGTCGGGCGATGTCCTTCTGGATGTGTTCAACCTCCTGTTTGAGAAGCCACGAACAGAAAGCGAAGGCGAAAGAATGAGCATAGCGGAAATCGTCAAGGAGATGCACAAATATTCGAAAGCCGTCGCAGAGAAGCAATCGACTTACATACGTATCGGCTTCATTGTCAAGAAGTTGGGATTCAACATAACCGACAGCAGAAGCAATCGCATGTGCCTTGTGAAGCGAAAATAGCTTGCGGAGAGTTTGCGGAGAGTTGTGGCGAGTTCAAGCAACTTTCCGCAAACCTAACACATTGATAATCAACTCCTCCAGAGCCTCTTGCGGAGAGGTGGAGAGTTGCAACCGTTTTTATTGATGAAAGAAAAGACATGAAATACAAAATAGTAAGACAAAACAACGAGCACTTGGAAAGTAGCGGCAAATATTACGCTAAGATAGTGCAGAATGATGTTGTTGACAGTGAGCGCATTGCCCAGGAACTTTCAAAGTATTCCGGCATCAGCGAGGGTGTTGTGCATACCGTACTCACAGACCTTGCAGCCATCATGCGCCAGCATCTGCAGAAAGGCGATGTAGTGGACCTTGACAGCATCGGCCGCTTCAAGCTGAAAGTGCAGTCGGAACCTCTGGACAATCCCGAGGACTTCAACCCCAAGAAGCACATTAAGTCCTTCAAATGCCTCTTCTCCCCCGCCACCGACGGCAACGGCAACAAGCCGCTGTACCCAGAAGTGTGAAGCAAAAAAAAGATAGAATTTATACTCCCAAACATACTCCGTCGCTCTGAAAAATGAGGTAAAAAGAGAATTAGGGGAACCGAAAACCGCAATTTGCTCAACTCCTAATTAATTAATCAAGTAGTTTGTTGGATAATTGTAAAGAAAATATTAATTTTGGCACGGATTATAATAATTGGGACATAATTATTTGAAATGAAATCAGAAGAAATAAAGAATCTATTCGATAAGTTTGAATCCATTGCATGCGAGTACGACGGTGTGGAATGCTGGAGTGCTCGCGAATTATGCGGTTTGCTTGGATATGCCAAATGGCAAACATTTGAGAACGTTTTAGCAAAAGCTCAAGAAGCTTGCCAAAACGCTGGTATTCAAGTGTCTGATCATTTTACCGGCGTCAGTAAAACGATACCTATGCCGAAGGGAGCTAGTAAAGAAATTATCGATTTCATGCTCACTCGCTATGCTTGTTACCTTGTAGCCCAGAATGGTGACCCTCGCAAACCGGAAATATCCTTTGCACAGAACTACTTTGCCGTTCAAACACGCATAGCAGAGATGGTGGAACGTAGGGTATTGGAGTATGAGCGTGTAAAAGCACGTCATAAACTGGCAGAGACAGAAAAGCTATTGTCAGGAGTACTCTACGAACGTGGTGTTGACGACAGAGGCTTTGCCATCATCCGCAGCAAAGGGGATCAGGCGCTTTTCCGCATGAATACCGCTATGCTGAAGCGCAGAGTAGGAGCACCTGCCAAGCGTGCAGTTGCCGACTTCCTCCCTACCATCAGTATCAAGGCAAAAGACTTTGCTGCTGAGATGACCAGCGTAAATGTTCAGCAGAAAGACCTCCATGGAATGTCATCTATAGAGAAAGAGCACGTTGACAACAACAAAGCGGTTCGCGACATGCTCCTCAGCCGTGGTATTGTTCCAGAACAGCTTCCCGCAGGTGAAGATGTCAAAAAGGTTGAACGCAGACTTGCATCTGATGAGAAGAAGGTGCTGCCGAAGAAATAGAGTAGTACAAAGACATATATTCAAAGCCTAATGATTACAACAGATAATTTCAGAGATGTTCTCACTCAAATAGGATTTGCAAAAGATTCTATGAGTGAATATTATAAGTATGATTATTCAGGATGTACTATGGCGGTAGATTTTGACAATGCCAAACTTATTTATCCTGAAAACAAAGGACTTGTTGTTAATGACAAGACAACAAGCAACTTCTCACATCCTGAGAACTTTGTGGTTTTTGAATGTGTCTGCCGCTTGCTTGACAAAGGATACCGACCAGAACATATTGAACTGGAACCTCGTTGGACTTTAGGTCATGACGCAAAAGGCGGTAAAGCCGACATCCTCGTAAAAGATGGGGATGGCAACCCTTTGCTTATTGTCGAATGTAAAACTGCTGGAACAGAATTCAACAAAGAGAAGAAGAATACAGAGGAAGACGGTGGACAGCTCTTCAGTTACTGGCAGCAAGAAGGTGCAACAAGATGGTTGGCGCTTTATGCCTCAGATTACAAGAATTCAGAGTTAAGCTATAAATGCCTATGTATAAATTGTACTGATGACGCCAATATAGAAAAGATTGCTGAGAAAGACACCGACATGCATATTTACAAAAATGCGAAAAACGACAAAGAGCGTTTCCAAGTCTGGTGCGAAACCTATGGTCAGCAATGGCTGGAAGATGTTGTGTTCTGTAGCGAGAGCCAAGCATACAACATTGGCATTCCTCCTTTGCGCAAAGGACAATTACGTGACTTCACCCCCGATGATCGTATTGTAAACCGTTTTGAGGAAATACTGCGTCATAACAACGTCTCAGACAAGGAGAACGCTTTCAACCGCCTTGTTGCTTTGTTCATCTGTAAACTTGTAGATGAAATAAAGAAGATAGACTTTGATGAAGTAGATTTCCAATACAAGCAAGGAGCTGATACTTACGAATCCCTCCAAGACCGTTTACAGCGATTGCATCAGCAAGGCATGGAAGAATTCATGAAAGAGAAGATTTTCTATGTCGAAGCCGATTATGCAGAGCGACTGTTCATGCAATATACAGGTCGTCAGCGTAAGGCAGCAATTGAAGACCTTAACCGTACAATTCGTATTTTGAAGTTCTACTCGAACAATGATTTTGCTTTTAAGGATGTGCACAACGAAGAGTTGTTCTTCCAAAATGGCAAGATCCTTGTGGAGGTGGTTCAGCTATTCCAACCTTACCGCATCGTATATCCATCTAAGCATCAGTTTCTCGGCGATCTTTTTGAGCAGTTGCTTAACAAAGGTTTCAAGCAGAACGAAGGACAATTCTTCACTCCGACACCTATAACACGTTTCATTTGGGACTCACTTCCTCTCCAGCATTATGTGTCCAATCGTGACCTCCCTCGCATCATTGACTATGCGTGTGGTGCAGGACATTTCCTCACAGAAGCGGTAGAGGCGGTGAATGCTGTACGACAGGATGCCGATAACACTTGGGTTGAGAAGCATGTTTATGGTGTGGAAAAAGACTATCGTTTGGCACGTGTCTCCAAGATTTCCATGTTCATGAATGGTGCTGGCGGTGCAAACATAATCTTTGGTGACGGATTGGAGAACTATGCAGAGAAAGGCATCACCAATGGTTCTTTTGATATCCTTGTAGCCAATCCTCCTTATTCTGTCAGTGGCTTCAAACAACATCTGAAGCTAAAGAATAACTCGTTCAACATCATAGACAAGATTACCCAAGACGGTTCTGAAATCGAGACTCTTTTTGTGGAAAGAACAGCTCAGTTACTGAAGCCACAGGGTATAGCGGCCATTATACTCCCAGCAAGTATTCTCAGTAACTCTTCTAACAGTTATATTGCTGCACGCGAGCAATTGCTACAAAACTTCATGATACGTGCAATTGTGAGTTTCGGCAGCAAGACTTTTGGTGCTACTGGCACAAATACGGTTGTGCTCTTCCTTGAACGTTACAATGAACCTCCTCAGGTAAGTAAGATGGCAGAGGACATTGTGGATGGCATTACGAGCAACACAGATTGTTCGGAATGGCAAGACAAAGAAATCATGGAAGCATATCTTGCTCATCAAGGAGTAGAAGAGGAATCGTATAAGCAATTCTTGTCTCGCTCTATGTCTTGGGAGAGTCTGCAAGAAGATTCTTATTTTAAATCCTACGCTGAGGTTATTGCCAAGAGTTCTATTTCATATCCAAAAAATGCAACAGCAGAACGTAAGGCAGAGATACGATTGAATAAGTTCTATGATTATGCCATTTCTGTAGAACGTGACAAGCTCTACTATTTTACTCTCGTACGAAGCCAAAAGACTCTCGTTATTTCTGCACCTACCGATAACAAGGAGCAGAAAACATTCCTTGGCTATGATTGGAGTAATCGCAAGGGAGCAGAAGGTATCATTATCAACAAGAAAGGTGGCCAACTATACAATGATAGTAACCGCTTTGCTTCTAATACGCTTGCAAGTCTAATACGCTTCACATTCTATGGTAATGTAGATGTACGTATTCCTGAGGAAATAGAAAAGTTCGCGAAGACGTACTGGCTGAAGGAGATGATAGACATGAGAAGAGAACAATTCGATAAGGCGATCAAACTTTCAACACCTCAGTCTATTAGTGTGTCATCCAAATATAACCTCGTGGAGTTAGGTTCAATAGCACCATATGTTACTGAGAAAATAAACTATAGTGATATTGCCCCCGAGACATATATCTCAACTGACAATATACTCCAAAACAGAGAAGGCATAAAAACATATGAAGGTACACCTAATGTTGATAGAGTTACAAAATATCAAAAAGGAGATATTCTTGTCTCAAACATTAGACCGTACCTTAAAAAGATTTGGTTTGCAAATAATGATGGTGGCTGTAACAATGATGTCATTGTTTTCAGAAATCAGATAGCTAATAAATGCATGAATGAATACCTTTACCAGGTTTTATCTATGGATTTGTTTTTTGATTTCATGATGGCAAATAAGAATGGTATGAAAATGCCAAGAGGAGATAAAAGGCAGATTCCTACATTCCCTGTTCCTCTTCCTCCTCTTGACATCCAACAAAAGATAGTCGAAGAGTGCAAGAAGATTGATAAGGAATTGGAGCAAAGTACCATATTGGTAGATAAAACTCGAAAAGATATTTCTTCACTCGCAAGTAAATTTTTCGAAACCTCTCACTATGTATCACTCGGTTCACTATGTGATGAACCAATGTATGGCGCAAATACACCAGCTAGAGATGGCGTCAAAGAGAATGACTTCCGTTATATTCGTGTTACAGACATTGACGAAGATGGAAAACTAAATGACGAATGGAAGACTGCTGTAGAAGTTGAGGATAAATATATTCTTATTGAAGGAGACATGCTTTTTGCACGTTCGGGAGCTACTGCCGGCAAAACGTTCATGTATAGGTCAGAAGTTGGAAAGGCGTTGTATGCTGGCTATCTGATAAAATTCCACCCGAACGAAAACAAACTCTTACCAGAATTCCTAGATCTATTAACACGTTCTGATAACTATAAGGCTTGGTCTATTCAAACAAGAGGAGGAACGGCTCAGCCCAATATTAATGCTCAGCAATTTGCGTCATTTATGATTCCTATTGTTGATATGGAAAAACAAAAGGATGCAATAACGAAATACCGTAAATTACGGACAATTCTTTTTGAGGCTATGGATTATATTGAATCAGCCCCTTCTCGCAAGCAATCTATCCTTGACAAATATCTTAAATAGTAAAGATGACCTTAGACGAAATAAAAGAGCTTATCAAGGCAGATGAAACTCGCCATGTGGAAATGAAGAAGACTACAGGCGAGTTGAAGGATGGTATGCACTCGCTGTGTGCCATGCTGAACAGCGATGGTGGTTACGTCATCTTCGGTATTGCACCAGGATCGATGAAAATCATCGGACAGATGGTTACAGACAATACTCGTCAGGAGATTGGACGTGAGATTCGCAAGTTAGAACCTTACGTCAATATGGCAGTGCAATACGTAGATGTGCCCGACAGTAAAGGTTTGCAACTCATTGTGCTCCATGCTGACAAAAACCTTTATTGTGATAATCCCTACGTCTTTGACGGCAAACCTTATTACAAGTTGGAGAGTACCACGGTGCAGATGCCACAGCAGATGTACAACGACATGCTTCGCCAGCGCGATGCCAACCGCTACCGCTGGGATTATGCGCCAAGCCTTCTCACGATTGCCGACCTCGATGAGCACCGCATCCGTAACGCAGTAGCTATGGGTGTACTGAACGGTCGTCTGAATGCTGGTGCAGAGGCAGAACCTACCGAGGATGTACTGAGCAAGATGAATCTCCTCACCGATGGCAAGCCAACGAATGCAGCCGTCATGCTCTTTGCCAAAGACACCAGCGACTACCCCGAACTTGAATTGCGCATGGGATTCTTCCGAGGCAAGGACAAGATGGTATTCATCGACAACAAACAAGCGTACGGCAACTTCTTTGACCTTCATGAGGCAGGCATGAACTTCCTCTTCCGCAACCTCCGTCTCGGGGGAGAGGTGAAGGGCTTGCTACGTGAAGAGAAACTCGAAATACCCGTAGAGGCTCTACGCGAAGCATTGACAAACGCCCTTTGCCATCGTCAGTATGAACGCACCAACGGCAGCGTCAGCATCGCTATCTACGATGACCGTGTGGAGATTGTCAACCCAGGCAACTTCCCTCCGCAAATTACAGCCGCCACCATCAAGCAGAAACACGACTCCTATCCCTACAACAAGAAAATTGCCCGTGTGCTTTACCTTACCACTTTCCTTGAGCAATGGGGATCTGGCGCCAAGCGAATGATTGACCTCTGCCGTGAGCAGAATGTAGCAGAACCTGAATGGGTTGCAGAGAATGGTTCGGTAAAAATCGTGTTCTGGAGACCCTCTATTATAACGGATGACAACTTAAATGTCCGTCAAAATGTCCGTCAAAATGTCCGTCAAAGCGATGGGCTAAATGACCGTCAGAAGAAAGTTAAGATCATGATTCGTGATAACGAAAGGATTTCCGTCTCGCTGATTTCCAAAGCTTTAGAAGTGACCTCAAAGACAATCTATCGTGATTTAAAGATAATTGGCATCCGTTGGGAAGGCTCCCCAAAAACAGGGCATTGGACGTTTGACTGACAAATGTCCGTCAAAGAATGTCAGTCAAAATGTCTGTCAATAATAGTCTAAAGCATAATAACAATTATCAGAAAATCCAACAAGAAGATTTGAATCATACTGAATATACAAAAACCCTTATACTAACATGACAATACCTCAACTTGGCGTAGGCACTTGGACTCTGCGCGACGAAACTGCGATAAACAATGTGAAGCTTGCCCTTGAGGCGGATTTCCGACTGATAGACACTGCTCAAGGCTACGAGAACGAACAGGAAGTGGGCACGGGAATAAAGCTCAGTGGTGTGCCTCGCGAAGAGATATTCCTCACTACGAAAGTGGCGACGAACATCATGCGCGAGGACGAAGCAACCATCCGACAGTCTATTGACGAGAGTCTGCGCAAGCTACAGACGGACTACATCGACCTTCTGCTCATACACTGGCCCGTGAAGGATTGTGTGAAGAAGACTTGGCAGATAATGGAGGACTATGTGGCACAGGGCAAGGTGAAGCATCTTGGCGTGAGCAACTTCAACCGCCACCATCTGGAGGACCTTCTGGAATATGCGAAGGTGCGTCCGCTGATTAATCAGATTGAGGTTCATCCGCTGATGTCGCAGGTGGAAAACATTGCCTACAACCACTCGCTGGGCATCAAGGTACAGGCGTGGGGACCTTTCGGACAGGGCGACATTGATGTTGTGGGCAACAGCACTATCCAAGGTCTTGCGCAGAAGCATGACAAGACGCCATCGCAGATTGTTCTCCGCTGGCTCATTCAGCGCGACCTTATAACCATACCTCGTGCAAAGCCCAACCACTTCAAGGAGAATCTTGAGATCATGACCTTCAAACTCTCGAACGAGGACATGGAGGCTATCAACGCCTTGAACATTAACCTCCGATCAAACAAGGACAACGACCCTGAGACTTTCCCTTGGTAGAAGGTAAGAGGCTAAAGGTAAGAGGTTAAATGGATGATGAAATTGACTAACATGATACGCACTATACTCAGTAAATTCCGCAAACGTCAGCGGGAAGGTTTTCCGATAGAGAAGCACCTGCCAAAAGCACAGGAGGAAGTGGAATGCCAGAACTGTGGCAAGCACTTCTCGGGCGCGTTCTGTCCTACGTGCGGACAAGCTGCGACAACAAGAAGAATCACCGTAAAAGACACGCTGAACAACATCTTCGCAGGTTTCCTCGGCGGCGATGACATCTTCTTCCGCACCTGTCTGAACTTGCTATGGCGCCCAGGTTACATGATCTACGACTACCTCTCAGGAAAACGTGCTGGCTACTTCAAGCCGATTCACATGCTCGTGAGACTCGTGGCTATCTATGTACTGATAATCCTCATCTTCGGACTTCGCCAGGAAGAGGTAAACCTGGTAGATGACGTGGACGTACATTCAAATACTCTGGCGGCAATCATCCCTTTCTTTACAAAACTGGTCAACAACAAAGTATTCAGTTCACTGCTGCTTGCCGTTGTATCCCTGTTCCCTTTCTGGTTTACGTTCCGCCACTGCAACATACACAGAGAGGATGCTTTCACGAAGAAGCTGAACATTGCGGAGCATTTCTTCGCACTCGTTTACATAAACTGCCTACTATTGATTCCTGCTTTCCCTCTTCTCTGGATCAGTCCAGACAGCGATGCCAGAACGCTTGCAAACAACATTGATCTTCTCCTCGGGATATTAGTTCCAATATGGGCTTACCGACAGCTCTACGACATCAGTTGGATTCGCAGTTTCCTGACGACCTCCATAGCTATGATAGCATCAGCGGCATTGGCAGTAGTCATCATGATACTGGCCTTCGGAATATTCTATGGAATAGATGCCGTAAAATAGGTTATAAGGGTTTGTGGTTATAACCTAACGAGTTCGCCAGAATTCCGGTGTGAAGATGATGAGAACGGAGAATATCTCAAGACGTCCCATAAGCATAAGGAACGAGCAAATCCACTTTGCAAAAGCCGGAAGGTCATCCCATGACATCGTCGGGCCTATCTCTACACCAAGGGTAGGTCCCACGTTGCTCAATGTGGAAAGCGTGATTGTTATGGCGTTTGTATTGTCCACGCCGGCAGCAATCATTGAGAATGCGCAGATTATACAGAGCAGAGTATATACGGTGAGAAGGGCAAGGAGAGTTGATTTACGCTGGTCTCCAACATTGCTATCACCGATACGCAGAGGGAGCACCGCACGAGGGTGAAGCATCTGCTTGAACTCATTCTTCACGACCTTCAGGAGCAGCACACAACGCACCGACTTGAAACCTCCGGATGTACTTCCCGCACAACCTCCAATGAACATGCAGACAGCGAGCACAACCCAAGTGACATGAGGCCATTTTGCAGCGTCATCACTAAAAAGTCCCGTTGTGGTAATGAACGATACGACCTGGAATATTGCACATCTGAAAGCCTTCTCTAGGCCATAGCCGTTACGCCACATCAGTTCAATGAGGATAAAGAGCGTAAAGGCTATTATCACAGACACGTAAAAGCGAAACTCAACATTGGAAAAGAGGTTCTTGACATTCCTTCTCACGATGATGTTGTAAAGAAGTATGAAGTTCACTCCCGACAGGAAGCAGAACAGCGTAGTAACATACTCAATTGCTATGGAATGAAAGTGCAGGATACTATCGTTGTGAGGAGCAAAACCTCCCGTGGCTATCGAGGTCATGGAATAGTTTATGGCATCATACCACTCCATGCCAAGCACTCTGAAACAGACAGCACAAACAACAGTAAGAACGAGGAAAATAATCCAGATGGACTTCGCTGTGCTTGAAAGTCGCGGATGGAGCTTTGTCTTGATGGGACCTGTAGCCTCAGCCGAAAACACCTTCACGTTTCCTCCCACCATTGACGGCAGAACGGCAATCGTGAAGAACACTATTCCGAGACCACCAATCCACTGCGAGATTGTTCGCCAGAAAAGAATGCCATGAGGGAGTTTCTCCACGTCATCGAGGATTGTTGCACCTGTTGTCGTGAACCCCGACATTGACTCGAAGAAGGCATTCGTGAAGTTAGTGATGTAACCTCCTATCATGAACGGCAACGAACCGAACAACGCAAATATCGTCCACGCGAACGTCACCACAAGAAACGAGTCACGACGGCTCATTCCATTGTTTGAATTGCGCCCAAGATAACGCAACCCAAACCCTACTGCCAGCGTGACAAGTATTGAGACGGAGAAGGCAAAAATGTCTTCATCGCCATAGAATATAGAGATGAGAAAACACAACATCATGAACATCGCTTCAAGGAAAAGAAGCGAGCCCATGATCTTGTATATCAGTTTTAGATTCATCGTTTATTTTACTTCTTGTTCTTACCCATCAGGAGTTCTACGAGAGGATAATCCTTGAAGGTATTTGTCTGCTGGTTCCAGAATCCGAAGTCATTATCATAACACCATGTTGTCCAAGCGATGTTGAACTCATCAAACACAGAAAGCATGTCGGCAGTCCACTTATAAGCCAATTCACGGTCAACTGGTTCATATACACCCCATTCGCCACAGAAGAGCTGGAGGTCATACTTCTTAGCTGCCGCAATGGCATCCTTGAACTGCTCCACGATCTTGTCACGGTTCCAGACGGTAGTAGTGTATGGCTTGAGAGCCTCCTTGATATCATCTGGAGCAGCATCATAATCTTCCTGCGAAACAAGCACGCCAGGGTAGTTCACCTTGCCCTTGTACTTTGCAAGAGGAGTCCACCAAGCACCATAGTGAGTAAGAAGCATAGGGTTGTAGTAGTGGAATGAGAGCACGATGTTCTTGTCGCCTTCAGGCACCTTAAGATACTTCATTGTCTCAACCCCCTGCCACATGTTTGAACCGATGACAAGTGTACGGTCTGGTTCTATACTGCGGAGAGTCTTGTGAACCTTTGCTATCAGCTTGTTCCACTGTTCGTGGTCATCTGCCACAGGCTCGTTCATGAATTCGTAAGCAACTGAGTCGCAGCTGTAAACATGAAGTACATCCGAGAGCTGTTTCCACATGTTAAGCAAGTCCTGCTGTGCCTTTTCAGAAGTAAAGAGCGTATTTGCAGCACCTTCATTTACAGCATTGAAATAATGAGAGCGAATGATGTGGAGGTCAACGATGGCACGAAGATTATGCTTCTCCGACCATCTCACAGCATTGTTAAGGAGTTCCCAAGCATGAGGAATCTTGTTGCCTTGTTCGTCCCAGAACTGCACTTCATCGATAGGAATACGCACAAAGTCGAAACCGATGCGGCTGAGGTTCTCAAAATCCTCCTCCTGGATATGGAGGTCACGCGCAGGACCACGTTGCTCCGACTGCGACAGCCAGTGGCTGACGTTGGTACCACGATGAATACGGAAGTTGTTTGTCTTTGCCATACTAGGCAATGAAATAAAAGCCGCAATGGCAGCAGCAAGAAAAGTCTTTAAGATTGTCATTTTTTTGATTATGTTTAGATAATTACAGTTTTCAGGGTGCAAAATTACAAAGTATTTACCAATTTGCCAAATTATTCATATATTTAACGTACTGCATGGAGCGATTTCGAAAAAAAAACGTAATTTTGCAACCAGTTATAGGCTCTAAATCACAAAATCACCAAATCGTCTAATCATCAAATGAAACGGGCTATAATAATGGGAGCCACATCAGGGCTTGGCAAGGGTGTGGCATTAGGTCTTCTGAAAGAGGGTTACACCATAGGTGTGGCTGGACGCAGAAGCGAGGAACTGGAGAAGCTGAAGGCTCTGGATCCCGACAAGGTATTCACGAAAGTCATTGACGTCACCGCAGGCAATGCGCCTTCACTCCTCCTCGAACTCATCGGCGACATGGGCGGCATGGATTTGTACTTCCATAGCTCTGGTTACGGAAAGCAGAACGAGGCTCTGGACGTGGAGATCGAGAAGCAGACAGTACTTACCAACACCTACGGCTTCACGCAGATGGTTGACACGGCTTTCAACTATTTCAAAACAAACGACAAGAGCGGACGCATAGCCGTCATTTCGAGTGTGGCAGGAACGAAAGGCCTTGGCGCCGCTCCTTCCTATTCTGCCACCAAACATTTCGACTGGACATACATAGAAGCACTCGCTCAGCTTGCACACATGCAGAAGCTAGACATCAAGTTCACCGACATTCGCCCTGGTTTCGTGGCAACCGACTTCATCGCCGGCAGCAACTTCCCTTTGCAGATGACCACCGCTTATGCCGTGAAGCATATCCTTAAAGCAGTTCTTGCAGGCAAGCGAAAAGCAACAATCGACTGGAAATACAAAATCGTCTGCTTCTTCTGGCGTCTGCTCCCTTCTTGCTTGTGGGAACAAATGAGAATAACTAGCAACTGAACAACGGGAAATCAGCCCTCTTTCCAACGTTTATCCTGTTCCAACTCCATTCACATACGAAGCAGTAACAAGACAGAAACTGCTAACCTAAAAATAATGAATATGAAAAATGCCATCATAGGAACCTTGTATTTGCTGGCGAGCATTGTCATTGCCGGTTGCTCTGCACATCGCCCTGCCACACAGTTGGATGTGGATTGGCGTGGCACACTGAAGATGGACAGCGCTTGTCATAATCCGTTGCTTGACTTCCTCTACACAGCCGATCCTACTGCTGTGGAGCATGAAGGTCGCCTTTATGTCTATGGCACAAACGACCAGCAGCAACATGACGAGACGCGCCCTGACAGTGCCAACACCTACGAGCGCATAAACACGCTGGCAATGATGTCAACACGCGACATGGTGAACTGGACATACCACGGTCTTATCCCGACAAAGAAACTCGCTCCATGGATCATTGCTTCATGGGCTCCAACAATTTGCTCGCGCCCTGAGGAAGACGGCAAGACGCACTTCTACCTATATTTCTCCAACAGCGGTTTCGGCACAGGTGTGCTGACAGCAACATCGCCCGTAGGTCCTTGGACAAGCCCTCTGGAGAAGAGCATCGTCGATGCGAAAACTCCCGGCGTAGGCATGGATGTCTGCTTTGACCCAGGTGTGGCTATTGACAACGATGGCAACGGCTGGTTGGCTTTCGGTGGAGCACAGTCGCGCCTTGTTCGCTTGGGCAAGGATATGCTGTCGTTCGACTCTCCTTTCGTGAAGCTCCCCGCACAGCACCATTTCGAAGCCAACGAACTGAACTTCATCGGCGGTCGCATGGTTTATACGTACAACCTTGACTGGCAACCGAAGGACGACTGGAAGATGGGGGGAACTGCACCATCCATCTGTAGCATGGCATACATGCTGGCAGAGGGCGATTCGTTGCAGACAGACAACTGGAAGTATCAGCACCACTACATGCGCAACCCTGGCGAGGATGGCTTTGAATACTGCAACAACCATACGCACCTGCATAAGTACGAGGGCAAGTGGTATATTTTCGGCCATACGATGGACTTGAAGCGAAACAAGGGCATCAAGGGCGGATTCCGCAACATCGTCGTGGAGAACATCGAGGTGGACGAGTCGGTGCCGAGCATATCCATGTCGCACTACACGAGAGAGGGCGTCAGCCAGATACGTACGGTCAATCCTTTTGAGCAGCAAGAGATGGAAACAACCTTTGCCACCGTAGGCATACGCTTCGAGCCGACAGAGAAACCAGGCAATATGGTAGCGATGACGGACAGAGTAGGCGCCATAAAGGTTGCCGGCGTGGAGTTCGGCAAGAAGGCGCGCAAGCTCATCATCACCGCAAAGGGCAAAGGGCAGATGGACGTCCGCTTGGACAATCCCGAAGGCAAGCTCATAGCCACCACCCTCATTGATTCCGAATCCATGCAAGAGCATACAACATCACTGATCCCACCAACCGTCGGCACGCATGACGTGGTGTTCATCTTCAGCGGCAAGACGCTGCAAGTGGACGGCTGGAGGATGAGATGAATTGGTAATGATAACGGTGACAATTGTCACCAGTTGAATAATGAAATTAGTATATGGAACAAACGAACAATTGTCCGGTAGTGCTCTATACTGCTCCCGATGGCGCGACACAGTTGGACGTAAAACTTGAGAATGAGACGGTGTGGCTGAGTGTTAGCCAAATGTCTGTGTTGTTTGATAAAGAGGCATCAAACATTCGACGCCATGTGCTCAATGTTTTCAAGGAAGGAGAACTCGAAAGGGAAAGCAACGTGCATTTTTTACACGTTCCTTTTTCTGACAAGCCTGTTCCTTTTTATTCTCTTGACGTAATCATAAGCGTTGGTTATCGTGTCAAGAGTCAAAGAGGCGTGCAATTTCGTATTTGGGCAACATCCATACTCAAAAAATACCTTGTCAAAGGTTATGCCATCAACCAACGTCGTCTTGACCACTACAACGAACTGAAGGATCTGGTGAAGCTTATGTCGCGTGCAATATCCTTACAAGAGAAGGTGACGAGTGAGGAGTTTGGAGGTTTGTTTAATGTTATTGGTGACTATGTCTATGCGCTTGACACTCTAGATCGTTATGACTATCAGGAACTTGCCGTAGATAAAACAACCAAAGAAGAGCCATTCCATGCCACATACGACAACGCAATGGAAGCCATAAACCATCTGAAGGAGAAATTCGGTGGTTCTGCGCTCTTTGCAAACGAGAAAGATGATTCCTTCAAAAGCAGCATAGGTCAGATTTACCAAACCTTCGGGGGTGAAGATCTCTATCCGTCTGTTGAGGAAAAAGCTGCCATGCTCCTCTATCTCGTGGTCAAGAATCACTCCTTCAGCGATGGCAACAAGCGCATTGCGGCTATGCTTTTCCTCTGGTTCCTTTCCAAGAACGGCATTCTCTATGCTCCTGACGGCCACAAACGAATAGCCGACAACACCCTTGTAGCTCTCACCCTCATGATAGCCGAGAGCCGAACCGAGGAGAAGGATGTTATGGTAAAGGTGGTGGTGAATCTGATTAATCAGGAGAATCAATAACAGTTTTAACAATCACTTAACTCACCACGATAAATGTTATAAAGAAACTACAATGATAAAGAAACTATTCATCTGTGCATTCGCTGCACTTTCAATGATGTCCTGCGTAAGTCAGGAGAAGCAGATAGAATCCGTTGTGGATAAGCAAACTATGATGGACGAAGTGATAATGTCGCGCCGTAGCATTCGCAAATGGCAAGACAAGACAATCGGTCGTGATACGCTTGACATCATCATGAAGCATGGTATCAATGCGCCTAACGGCAAGGGCATTCAGGCGTATGAAGTGCGTGTGATTGACAAGCCGGAATTGCTGAAGGAAATGTCGGATGCTGTCGTAAAGGACATGCCTGAGGTTGGCAAGCGTGAGGGCTTCAAGAACATCTTCGTCGATGCGCCATGCGTTGTTTTCATCGCTGCTTATGACGGCTATGACCTCTCGCAAGCTGACTGCGGTTTGCTTGGCGAGAACATCATCCTTTCCGCTTGGTCAATGGGCATTGGCTCATGCTGTTTGGGCAGTTGAGCAAGAATGCTCAACACATCGGAATCAGCCGCTCCTTACATGAAGAAACGCGATTTCTCAAAAGGCCACAAGCTTCTTTATTGCATAGCACTTGGCTACCCGGACGAGACACCAGACGCAAAGCCTCGCAAGGAGGATAAGGTGCGATATGTTGAATAATTAATAAGATAGAAAAACATGAAAAGTTTACTTATCAAAGACACTACCGTTTCGGAGCGAGCACAGATTGTTCGTGAAGCACTTGGAGCAGACAGCGACTGCGAGGGCGTTGACCTCTCAGACATGTACGACGACTATATTTATGGTCTTAAGGAACTGGCTGACATCAACCGCGAATTCAGCGAAAAGCATGCTGGAGCTGTTGTTGCCGGAGAGTTGACAAAACCATCTGGCTGCGCATTGCATTAAGTATAGAGAAGCGATTGCTCAAAACTTACAATTAAATCAAACAGAATAATGAAAAAGATTTTTGCATTACTCATGCTGATGACATTGACTGTCATCGCATCTGCACAGGTCAAAAAGGTATCTGTTCTTGGCGACTCGTATTCAACTTTCCAAGGTGCTAATCCTGAGGGCTATGCTCCGTTCTATCCTAACGACCGCAATGATGTGACGGAAGTTGCACAGACATGGTGGAGCCTCTACATCAAGGCAATGGGTTATGAACTAGACCAAAACAACTCGTGGGGAGGTACAACCATCTGCAACACAGGCTACGGACACCGTGACGTGACAGCATCTTCGTTCAATGCACGCGCTGGCATGTTGGGAAATCCTGACATCATCTTCCTGTTCGGTGGCACTAATGATGCCTGGGCAAATGCTCCGATTGGCGAGTATCAGTATGCCGACTGGACAGACGAGGATTGCAAGGCTTTCCGTCCGGCATTGGCTTGTCTGCTAAACAAGCTCCAAACACTTTATCCAAAGGCACAGATCTACTCTATTCTCAACTCAGAACTCAAGGAGGAAATCAATGAGTCGAGCCGCGAAATCTGCAAGCACTATAACGTGCAGCTCATCGAGCTCGTTGACATCGAGAAGCAGAACGGTCATCCTTCCATCAAGGGTATGCAAGCTATCTGCAATCAACTCGTGGAAGCTATCAAGTGATTTCGACATTTGAGTTATAAGAAGAAGGTAAACCGTTATATCTAAGTATAATAAGGTAATGATCTACAATCAGCCCTTTTATCTTTTATGATTTGGAAACAACTCTATAAAACTTCATCATTCATAGCAGCCAACATTACTATTGTCGTGCTGCTGGTGACGGCATTGGCACTGTTCCTGCCCGGCTCATTTGAATGGATCAGTACCTCAAGCATCACACCAATGCTAGGAGTTGTCATGTTCGGAATGGGATTGACACTCAAACCGAGCGATTTCAAACCCGTACTGATGCAGCCAAAAGACATCTTGATTGGTGAGCTGGCGCAGTTCATCGTCATGCCATTGGTGGCTTGGCTGTTATGCAAATTACTGCAACTCCCCACAGAGCTTGCCCTTGGAGTCATTCTCGTGGGTTGCTGCCCTGGGGGAACGGCTAGTAATGTCATCTGCTACCTTGCCAAAGGCGACATCGCTCTCAGCGTTGCCATGACAGGTGTCTCTACCCTACTCGCTCCTTTCGTCACCCCGGCACTCGTCTATCTCCTTGCCGGAAAGGAAGTTGCCGTTGACATGATAGGAATGTTCCTGAGCATAGTGCAAGTGGTTATCGTTCCCATAGTCTTGGGATTGGCAGCAAGCAAGTATCTGAGCAAGTTCACGGAGAAGGTCACTCCGCTGTTGCCAATGGTTTCCACACTTGCCATTGCAGCCATCATCGGCATCATCGTGTCGCACAATTCCGCAAATATCCTGTCATGCAGCCTTTTGGTTGGCGTGGCAGTCATCCTTCACAATGTCCTTGGTCTTACTCTCGGCTATGCAGCAGGAAGGCTGTTGGGATTGCCACACGACAAGCGAACAGCCATTTCCATCGAGGTTGGCATGCAGAACTCTGGTCTTGCCACATCGCTGGCTGCCACACATTTTGCCATGTTCCCACTCGCAGCAGTGCCGGGAGCTATCTTCTCCACATGGCATAATTTCTCGGGAAGCATAGCGGCTTCCGTGTTTAAGAAAAAATCGTCCAATCATCAAATCGACTAATCATCAAATGAAACGTGCTATAATAATGGGAGCTACATCCGGGCTCGGCAAGGGTGTGGCATTAGGATTTCTGCCACCAAACGCTTCGACAGGACTTACATCGAAGCCCTTGCACAGCTTGCACACATGCAAAAGTTGGACATCAAGTTCACTGACATTCGCCCTGACTTCGTAACCACCGACTTCATTGCCGGCAGCAAATACAAAATCATCTGCTTCTTCTGGCGCCTACTCCCTTCTTGTCTGTGGGAACGAATGAGAATAATATAGCCCACACATAGCGAATTTGGCTTTAACCTATAAAAACAATATTATGAGAACAAAACTCACTTTATTCCTTCTCCTCTTCTGTCTTACAACCTTTGCGCAGAAGATAAAAGTAGCTTGCATAGGCAACAGCATCACATTCGGCTATACAATAGAAAACCGCGACAAGGATTCGTATCCTGCCCAACTTCAGGCGTTGCTGGGTGAAGGTTATGATGTGCAGAACTACGGCAACTGCGGAAAGACTGCGCAGAATGATGCTGACGATCCATATACAAAATGTCCGGAATATCAGCAGGCAAAGGATTTCCTTCCACAGATAGCAGTGATAAAGCTTGGCACTAACGACAGCAAACCTCAGAACTGGGTTGGCGTAGAGCGATTCATAAAGGACCTTGAAGCCCTCGCCGTAGAGTATGAGAACCTGCCAAGCAAACCGAAAATTATTATCTGTCTGCCAGCAAAAGCCTACAAAATGGCTTGGAGCATTCGCGACGAAGTCATCCAGCAGCAGCTCCCTGCAATAAAGAAACTTGCCAAGAAACACCACTGGCCAATCATCAACCTCTACAAGAAGACGAGCGGTAAGCCAGAGCTCTTCCCTGACGGCATACATCCTAACGCCGAAGGAGCAGGCATCATAGCTGCCGAGGTCAAGAAGGCAGTGCTGAAAGCTAAGAAATAACGGATGGCTATCTAAATGAGGCTCAGAAATAACTCAACCTACCATTGCTGGCCCGCAGTGTGGCGGTCGGTAAGGGCTATTTCATTATACACTCTATTGCTCCCAGTGATAGAGTCGTTCATCGTGTATGGAATAAACGGAACTGTAATAACTGAATCTTTCGGAGAATCAGGCCATGATGGTATTCTTGTAGCCTCTTGCATTTTTTCTCTCTTCAATTCCATCATCCTGCGCAAATACGTTTGCGTTATAAGTAGGAAGAATGTCAGGGAGCCGCGATTCGTATGCCACATTTTCATCTTTGCAGTTTCATTATTTTCCATTTGGTCGGTAACTGAGATGCTACATAAGGCTCATCTGAAAATGCATCATTTCAAGACGCTCAGCGAAATCTCCTTCAACGAAGATGAATTCTATTACATAGACCGTGCAGAAACTCTTGATACCATCAATGGCAAACAGGATATCAATTATGATGAGCTACATTCTCGCCATAGTTCGCCAAAGCATGATTTTAGAGGCTTTTACATAGCACCATTCAGCAATCGCAGTTCCGTGTACTTTGGTTTTAGACACGAGCGCAAATATCCCACTGATAAATACTCAAAGAGCGAATGTGAGCAAATGTTCACACAGGAGTTTCAGGATTCTGTCAATCGCGTCAAGAAAGCTATAGGCAACCATCTCTTCCATCGCATTTCTATGGACGAAACAGATTATCATATATTTGGTTTAATGATTAATTATGGCTGCTCTCCAGAGAAAGAAGGCTATCAGGGCATAGAGGAATTACTCGTCCCTGTGGAGGACGACAGAATGCCACGCTGGTATGATGATCTTCTGCTTTATGCGGCTGTGTATGTATTCATCAATCTATTTATTCTCTTTATCTTCTGCACCACTAATACGGTAGAGCCCTTTAGGTGATGATTTTATCTCGTAGGGAAAATGTGGAAAGTGTGAACGTACCTCCATAACATGGGGTTCAATTCTTCTTTGACTGCAGATAAGCCTTGAAATAGCGACCGGAAGTTGTTGGAGTATAGTTCCAATCGCTGAAAAGGGTTGGGGCGTAATCACGGTCGAAGCACCATACGGTGAAGGAGATGCCGCGTTGCTCCATATACTTTGTGATATGGTCGCCATAAGCATCGGTGCTGATAACCGGAATGTGGGCGCCACGCTCGCCTTCAAGACAATAGCCAATCTCTGTGCAAACGACTGGATATTTGTCGGCAACAAAGCCCCAGTCCTTCTCCCACTGCTCCTCCCAAGGTTCAGAGCGCTTCATCGGATAAGGGTGCGACACATAAGCCACCTGCTCGCGCTCTATCGGCTGCTTTGCAACTGGAGTGAGATCGTAAGCCCAATTGAATCCGGCACAAAGGCAGACCGCCTTCGGACTATATGCGCGGATGGTGTCAATAATCTGCTCTTGCAGTGCTTTCCATTCCTCCCATGTGGCTGTTCCCACATTCTGATCGGCATTAACGGTCGGCTCGTTGAACACTTCGTAGAGAGCCACCGCCGTCTCATTGGCATAGCGCTTAGAGGCAACGCGCCAGAAGCGGAAGGTTTCCTCCTTTGTCGTGTTATACATCGGCTGCGTGTATTTCTCATCCTTGAGATTTCCGATTGAGTGCCAGTCGAGTATGACGTACATATTGTTAGCCTTTGCCCATTCAATGCCCTTGTCTATAGCCTCGAATGTTTCGTTCCATCCCATTCGGTTAATATTGGTAGGATGAATGGCGAAGCGAACAAGGTTTGCTCCCCAGTCGGCAGCCTCGGCAAAGAGTCTTTCGTTCCACTGTCGCTGTCCGACGAGCTTCACAGGATCAGCAAGGCAGAGACCTCTGAACACGATGGAGTCACCACGGTCGTTTACGAAGTGATTGCCTTTTACAGAAATGCGTGGCATGACATTTTCCTTTTCGGAACTCTTTGCGTTGGCGCTGCTGCAAACAGTGAGCGCAGCCAAAAGTGCTAAAATAATGTTTCTCATTTTACGGATTTTACGCAAAAGTATAAATTTATACGCAAATATAGCCCCAACAAGAATAATTTAACAATTATTTAACATTTTCCACCGTGGCAGACATGGCTTAGACTAACAATATCCGTAACTTTGCAGCGAATATAATTCTTTATGAAGATAATATGAAATCAGAAAAATATAGCGAAACTTACGAGTCAATAAAGTCGCTCGTTGAGGCTGAGACGGACATCATCGCTAATATGGCGAATGTCTCGGCGATGCTGAAGGACGCATTCCACTTCTGGTGGGTTGGTTTTTACAGAGTAGATGGCGAAGAACTCATCCTCGGTCCGTTCCAGGGACCTATAGCCTGCACCAGAATCCGCAAAGGTCGCGGAGTGTGCGGCACTTCATGGGCGAAGAATCAGACCATCGTTGTTCCTGATGTGGAGGAATTCCCAGGACATATTGCATGCAGTTCTGCCTCTAAGAGCGAGATTGTGGTTCCTGTTCGCAAGGGCAACGAGATAATCGCCGTGCTGGACATAGACAGCGAGTTCCTGAACACTTTCGACGAGACAGACCAGCTCTGGCTTGAGAAAATCTGCAAGCTGTTCAGCTAATTCTCCTTCCTTGGAAAGACAAAACTTAATCCTTGGGGAAACAAAGCATAATCTTTGGTAAGGCAAAACATAATCCTTGGTAAGGCAAAACATAATCCTTGGCGGGAGCATTCATTTTCTTATAAGAAACTGAAGATTTTCTTACTAGAAAAATTATTTTTTCTTATAAGAAAAGTATATGCGTTCTTATAAGAAAATGGAGTGTCCGACGCGGCGTTTCATTGCGCGCGACGCGGACTTATTATGTGCAATATGGGGGGAAATGTAGTAGAAAAAGGGGCAATATGCCCTCTTTTGTGTGAAATTTTCCTAAAAAAACGCTGTCTTTTAATGATTTCTCTTGTTCTTTCAAGTAATATATGTAACTTTGCATTGAAAAACAATAAAAACTTAAAAATCTTAAAAACAAAAACTATTATGGCAAACACAAAGTACGCAGGCACTCAGACAGAGAAGAATCTTGAGGCTGCATTCGCAGGTGAGTCACAGGCTCGCAATAAATACACTTACTTTGCTTCAAAGGCTAAGAAGGAAGGTTTCGAACAGATTGCAGGAATCTTCCAGCATACTGCTGACAATGAGAAGGAGCACGCTAAGATGTGGTTCAAGGAGCTCAACGGCATCGGTTCTACTGCTGAGAATCTCGCAGCTGCTGCTGATGGTGAGAACTTCGAGTGGACTGACATGTACGAAGGCTTCGCAAAGACTGCTGAAGAGGAAGGTTTCCCTGAATTGGCAGCTAAGTTCCGCCTCGTAGCTGCTATCGAGAAGCGCCACGAAGAGCGTTACCGCGCACTCCTTAAGAACATTGAGGTACAGGAAGTGTTCAAGAAGAGCGAGGTGAAGGTTTGGGAATGCCGCAACTGCGGTCACATCGTAGTGGGCACAGAAGCTCCTGAAATATGCCCTACATGCGCTCATCCTCAGGCTTACTTCGAGATTTGCGCTGACAACTTCTAAATGCTTTAAGGTGGGTTCTATAAACTAGCAAACGTAACCCATATTCATTAATAATTTTTTGGTGGTAATATATAGAACCCACCTTAAGTGAAAATTATCTAATATGATAGTCTCACCATCACTCCTTGCCGCAAATTTTCTGGACTTACGCAAGGACATAGAAATGCTTAATACGAGCAATGCTGACTGGCTCCATCTTGATGTGATGGACGGTTCGTTCGTGCCTAATATCTCGTTCGGTTTTCCTGTTCTCGAACAGGTGGCAAAGGTTTGCGAGAAGCCGCTCGACGTTCACTTCATGATTCTCCAGCCAGAGCGCTACATTAAGCAAACTGCTGCCCTGGGTGCAATGATGATGAATGTACACTATGAGGCATGCACTCATCTGCACCGCACCGTTCAGGAGATTCATGATGCTGGCATGAAGGCTGCCGTTACGCTCAATCCTTCTACGCCAATCTGCATGCTTGAAGACATCATCTGCGATGTGGACATGGTGCTGCTCATGAGTGTGAATCCTGGCTTCGGCGGACAGAAATTCATAATGAACACTCTGGACAAGGTGCGCCAGCTTCGCGAACTGATAGCACGCAAGGGCAGCAAGGCTCTCATTGAGGTCGATGGTGGCGTACAGCATGAGACTGCTCCGTTGCTTGCTGAGGCAGGTGTTGACGTGATGGTTGCCGGCAGCTATGTGTTCAAGGCAGACAATCCGCACGCTAAGATTGACGAACTGAAAAGTCTTCAAAATGTAAAGTGAGAAAACATCCCCATGCTCTCTAACTCCCAGAAGAAACTCATACGCTCGCTCGAGCAGAAGAAATATCGCGACCGCCACGGACTCTTCGTCGTGGAGGGACCGAAGGCTGTACGCGAGTTTATGAAGTATCAGGAGCCGGAGATTCTCCTTACTGATATTGAGGAGATCAAGCAGGTAAGCTTTCTGAAGAATCCGCAAGAAATGCTCGCGGTATTCAGAATCCCAGGCTCTGACTGTGAGCAGTCTTCAATTATCAATTCTCAATTATCAATTGTCAATTGTTTATGGCTTGCACTTGACGGCGTGCAAGACCCAGGCAACCTCGGCACCATTATCCGAATAGCCGACTGGTTTGGTATAAAGAAGATTGTATGCAGCCGCGACACTGCCGATGCATTTAATCCCAAGACCGTACAAGCAACGATGGGTAGTCTTGCACGCATCAGCATAAACTATGTGGACAGCTTGCCCGATTGGATAAAGTCACTGCCGGAAGGAACGCCTGTTTACGGCACCCTCCTCGACGGTGAGAACATCTATCAGCAGAAGCTTACGCAACATGGCGTGATAGTAATGGGCAACGAGGGCAACGGAATCTCGCAGGAAGTAAGACAGCTTGTTACGCACAAATTGCTTATCCCAAGCTTCTCCGACGGCGACACGGCTGAAAGCCTTAACGTGGCGATAGCTACGGCTATAACTTGCTCCGAGTTCAGGAGATAAGCCACACTACCTTCACCCCGAATGGGAGCGAAGGAGAAAGATATGACGAACAAAGACATTTCCACTAAATCAACTATTATTTTCCCTCACCCTCATTTGGGGGTCGGGGGACTTTTTAGGGCTAGGCTAGGACTTATTCTCATTCTCTTTATCAGCCTTTCCCTACTTTCATGCTCATCTCCGCGTCTTGCAGAAGGTGAGCATCTTCTTGGTAATGTCACCATAGAGAGTGCTGACGACAATGTTCTGACAGAACAGTTTCGCCCTTACCTACGCCAGAACTCTTCTAAAAGCTTAATTGATAAGCTTACTCGCAAGGGCAGGAAAAACATCTTTGACGCACAGAAAGCAGAGGGATCGCGACAAGATTTCCAGGCTATACTCAATAATAGCGGATACATGCAGGCGCAGGTGAAAGTCGATACCGTGCTGAACGAAAAGGGAAAAATGGATGTTACATACCGGCTTTTCCCTGGAAAGCAACTCATGGTAGGCTCTTTTGACACTGAGGTGGAGGATGAACTGCTCGACACTATGCTCCGCAATCATAATGCCCTGCCTGACCCGGAACTTTTTGAGCATAAGCCTTTCAATGTTAACAGCCTCAACAGCGAGCGAAAGCGCATTACCGACCTCCTTCTCGACTATGGCTATAGCCGATTCAATAAGGAGTTTATCACGGTGGATGCCGACACGATGAGCGGCGAGAACACGGTCTGGATGATCATGAAGATTGCCAAGTATCGCGGCAACTCTGTTATGGAGCCTACCAATCATCCTCAGTACCGCATAGGAAAGATAGAATACAACAGCAGACCATTCCGCCCAAGTGTGCTTGCTGAGAACACATTGCTTGAGGAGGGAAAACTATTCTCTTATACTGATCTGCAGAATACATACAATCGCTTCGGCAGACTCGGAGCACTCCGTTCGGTTCAGGTAATACTGAACGAGCGACAGGATACTACGCTCATAGACGCAGAAATACGCTTGCAACCGAACAAGGTGAACAGCATTTCCTTCATGCCGGAAGGTACGAATACGGCAGGAAATCTGGGTGCTGCGGCATCACTTACCTTCTCCAACCGAAACGTCTTCCATGGTAGCGAAACGCTCAGTTTGCAGCTTCGTGGTGCCTTTGAGGCTATCAGCGGACTTGAAGGCTATAAGGACAGCGACTATAAGGAACTCGGTGCTGAGGTAAAACTGGAGTTCCCAAGACTTCTTGTGCCATTCGTTTCCTATCAGTTCCGCCGCCGCCAGCTGGCTTCTTCAGAACTTTCCGTAAGCTATAACACGCAGAACCGACCTGAGTTCCATCGCCGTGTGTTCCGCTCTGCATGGCGCTATCGCTGGCAGAGCGCGTCTCGTTCGCACTCTTATGTGTTCGACCTTCTCGACCTTAACTTCATCTCCATGCCGTGGATTTCTGACACTTTCCGCAAGACTTACCTGGAGTCGGGCAGTAAGCGCAACGCCATCCTGAAGTACAACTACGAGGACATCTTCATCATGAAGATTGGTATGAACATGAGTTTCAAGGGACGCAATCAGGCTTATCGTATAGGACTTGAAACCGCAGGAAACACTCTCAGTGGACTTTCTAATATAATCAATGCAAGAAAGAACGAGGACGGACAGCGCATGATATTCAACAATGCCTTTGCGCAGTATGTGAAGTTCGACTTTGACTATACCAAGATATTCTCTCTGAAACCAAAGACTGACCTCGCTCTTCACTCCGACCTTGGCATTGCCTATCCTTACGGCAACAGCACTATCCTGCCTTTTGAGAAGCGATACTTTGCGGGAGGCGCAAACTCCGTAAGAGGATGGAGCGTGCGAGAACTCGGTCCGGGACGTTTCCGCAGCACTGACGGCGCTATTGACTTCATCAACCATACTGGCGATGTTAAGCTTAATCTGAACGCCGAATTGCGTGGTCCCCTGTTCTGGAAGTTCGGCTACGCCGCCTTCGTTGATGCCGGCAACATCTGGACTCTGCGCGAATATGCCGATCAGCCGGGCGGTAAGTTCCGCATAGCCCACTTTGCTGAGGAAATAGCCGTAGCCTATGGCGCCGGATTGCGCCTGAACTTCGACTACTTCATCCTGCGTTTCGACTGCGGTATGAAAGCAATAAACCCAGCCTTCCTCACAGAAAAGGAACACTGGGCTATATTCAATCCGAAACTTTCGCGCGACTTCACCTTCCACTTCGCAGTCGGTCTGCCGTTCTAACAAGTTTAAGTTATTGTGCTGCGTTCCATATTCGCTCCCTAACGACGCCATGGGCGTCGTTTCCACTAAGAGACTCTGGAACTCGGAAAAAGGGCAACTTGTACATCATCCCCATGAAAAAAGCGTGTGGCTCTATTTGAGTCACACGCTTTTCATATAGTCTGTTTACTATCTTCTTTTTACCAGCTTGCCTTCTTAACGCCTGGGATAAGTCCAGAAGCAGCCATCTCACGGAACTGAATACGAGAGATACCGAACTGACGGATATAACCCTTTGGAC
>JAZLHI010000127.1:0-2310 GCA_045616725.1 Prevotella sp.
TACACCCAGATACAGTGGATGTTGCGAAACGGTGAGGACTACGACCTTATACCTGAAGAGGAAAAGGAGGAGCGCCCGGAGACACACAGCAAGACCCACAAGAACGTGCGTGGAGCTGATTATTACAAGTCAAACAAAAACGGTTCTTCTTTAATTTAGTTGAAAACATACCTCTATATATTTGTCGGCTCATGGTATAAGACATCAACCAGCTATATGCAAAATGCCTATTATTCCAGTCGGCACATATTAAATATAATTAACTAATAGTCAATGATATATAACAAATAAAATTAGGATATTTGACATATTTTTTGTAACTTTATGTCGCCAAACGTAACGTTCAAAAACATGCCTAAACATCCTAATCGCAACAAAGATACTAATAAAAATCGAAATAACCGCATTCAAAATGAAATATATGATGATAAAATCAGCCTTTCGGCACTTTATCCGGATTCCGACCTCCTGATAGAGGATGTCGAGGTCCTGCCGGATTCCGTTCATATATATGCACGCTGTTCGCTCGATAGCGGAGTATGTCCGTACTGTGGATGCACAAGTAACATGGTACATAGCACATACATGCGTATTGTGTCAGACCTTCCCATTCTAGGTCGCCAGACTATCCTTCACCTGCAGATGCGCAAGTTCTTCTGCCATAATGATGAGTGCAGCCACAAGACCTTTGCCGAACAGCCAGGGATAGAGATATTCCGCTACCGCCGCAGAAGCAGACGATGTGAAGTGCTTGTCTCGAAGCTTGCCCTTTCATCATCAGCAGGAGTCGCCAGCAGCAATCTCTGCCTGATGGGAATACCGATGAGCAGAGCCACTGTTCTTCGTGATACCCACAGGATGCCGTTGCCTTCATATCCCGATGTTGACCAGATAGGTGTTGATGACTGGGCTTTCCGTAAAGGAATGACCTATGGCAGTGTGATAGTAAACCTGCGTACCGGCATGATTATTGACCTCTTGGGTGACAGGGAGAAAGAAACCTTCCGGGACTGGTTGGACAGGCATCTCAAGGTACAGCTGCTAAGCCGTGACAGATCAACTGATTATTCAGCAGCCGTTGCCGGTACGGAACGCTTCATCGCGGAGGTTGCTGACCATTTCCATCTCGTAAAGAACATCTCTGATGTCCTGACTCGTGTTATCAGCGAGAACTATGAGGATTACAGGGAGTTAGTCACGGGAGAACGCAAGAAGAATGACACGAGTAAGGGTACGAATGTACTACGTCAGGCAAAGTTCGACAATGTCAAGGCCCTGCAGGCAAAAGGCATGAGCAAGGGAGAAATAGTCAAGGCTACTGGCATTTGCGGCACTACCGTACAGATGTATATGGACTATGACACACTA
Organism: Prevotella sp.; assembly: GCA_045616725.1. Taxonomy (GTDB): domain Bacteria; phylum Bacteroidota; class Bacteroidia; order Bacteroidales; family Bacteroidaceae; genus Prevotella. The sequence continues at coordinate 1,369 of JAZLHI010000127.1, forward strand.
CCTGCTCGCAAGAGCAATGCACAGGTAGACTTCTCAATGCATAGGAAGTACGTAGAAGCAGAATATGCTAAAGGCAGGCCTTTGTCACACATCTACAAAAATATCAACAAGGATGGCAGATACAAATCCACAGGAGCGTATTATCGCTATTTCAAGTATCTGTCAGATGGTCATCGCGGCCCTCGAAAGGAGAGCGAGAAAAGCCTGCAGGCAGAAATCGTAAAGCAGGTCTCACATGCAGAGCCACTTCTCCCCATACACATGATAGGCAGCATCATAGACAAATCTATGAGGAACAAGGAACTCAACGAGCAGGAGAGCAGCCTTATAGGCAAGCTTCTTACTTTGGATTGGTTCAGTACTCTATACTATGCTGCCGCAGAATTTAAGGATTTGCTCAAGTCCAACAATCCAGAACGGCTAACCGCATGGATAAGGGCATATGAGAATACCTCCATACAACGTCTCAAACGTTTCGTCTATGGCGTGAAGATGGATGTCAAGGCTGTGAGGAACTGCATAATCTATCCAGTATCAAACGGAATAGTCGAAGGATTTGTCAACAAGATCAAAGAGGTGAAAAGAATCATGTTTGGAAGAGCTGGTTTGGAACTACTCAAACGGAAACTTATTCTCGAACCGCTACTTTTCAACTAAATTAAAGAAGAACCACAAAAACAAACAATAATTACAAGATTATGGGATTTTTCGATTTTTTCAAAAGTGATGATTCTAACGATTCATCAAACAGAGCGAGTGACAATGACAAGAGAACATCAGAGCGTGATTCCAAGAAAGATGATGACATCGATATTGATGAGCTAATCCAATCATCTTTCTTTGCAGCAGCTTCGATAGATGGATAAAATGTTAGAGGGGACGTTTCTCTCTTACAAAATCACAATCAAAGGGCCAACCGACACACATGGGTTGGTCCTTGTT
>JAZLHI010000128.1:0-42421 GCA_045616725.1 Prevotella sp.
CGTTCCACTCACTTTGGAAGAAAGGAAAAGTAAAATGAGCAGCAAAGATTTAATATTAGGTACATTGCGCAAGAATGTGCGCGAGACATACGATATGCCAGACCTCAGTTTCAAGAAGTTGACTTTCGACGATCCTGTGGCTGAATTCATCAAGCAAGTTACTACAACAGCCGGCGCTAAGCTTATGGAAATTAAGCCGGGCGACGACCTCAACGCAAAGATCCGCGAGGCTTATCCTGACGCAAAGGTCATTGCAAGCAATCTTCCAGACATTGATGCTCAGAAGAATCCTGACGAAGTAACAGAAGCTCAGGAACTTGACGGCACAGACCTCGGTGTTATCGAAGGTGGTGTGGCATGTGCTGAGAACGCCTGCGTGTGGGTACCGATGAACATGAAGCAGAAGGCTATTTGCTTCATTTCGGAATTCCTCGTCATCATCGTTTCGAAGAAGAACATCGTTTCCAACATGCACGATGCTTACAAGGCTCTTGAGCAAATGGGTGAAGAAACATCAAAGTACGGTTTCGGCACATTCATCTCAGGACCTTCAAAGACAGCCGACATTGAGCAGTCTCTCGTTTACGGTGCTCAGGCAGCCTGTGGTGTAACGATATTCCTAACTGAATAAAAAGCCTTCACTATGAACATCAGAAACATATTCCTCGCCATGTCTATCCTTGCCGCTCCTTGCGCAATGGCAGACGAAATATCTACAGCTACTGTTCCTGATGCGTTCGCATCAGGCTCTCTTGAGGCTATCGACAACGAATTCCTCACCAACGAATCCAACCACGAAGGCGGCTTCCTCACAGAACACCTCAACGAAGCCATCAGCAAAAGCATGGAATCTGCCAATGCTGACGCCACTTACGACGGCATGGAAGTTGGCCGAAAGGTTACTGACTATGTCTCTGCTCCTAAGTTCGGCGGCTACTACATGAGCGGTTACTACTATTCAAGCAAGGAAGGCGCTCATTCCGGCGACGGTTTCAAGCAGAAGAATATTCGTGCTTACGTCAGCGGAACAATCTTCAAGGACTTCAGCTATCTCATGCAGGTGCAGATCGCTAACGACAAGTTCCACATGAAGGACTACTGGCTCGAATGGAAGAAATACTCAGAGTTCCAGATCAAGGGCGGTCAGTTCATTCGCGTCTTCGGTTATGAAAACCCTTACAACCCATTCGAATACCACGACGGTGCTTACGCTCAGATCACTCAGCAGCTCTGCGGACAAGCAGACTATGTAGGCGAAGACAACGGTGGTGGTCGTGACCAAGGCATCCAGATCCAGGGTGATCTCTTCCCTGCAAAGGACGGCCATCGTTTCCTCCATTATCAGTTCATGGTGAGCAACGGTCAGACCAACAACTCTGCCGACAAGAACTCACAGAAGGACCTTTCCGGTATGATTGCCATTCAGCCTATTCCTGGCTTGCGCATCGCCGCTTGGGGATGGACAGGAAACTTCACTGGCAACAACGGTGTGACTGTTGACCGCGACCGCTACATGTTCTCCGTTTTCTATGATAAGGACGACTGGACATTCCGCACAGAATACGCACACTCTACAGGTCACAGCGTTCTTGCAGCAGACGGCAAGGGCGGCTTCACAGACAAGGGCAAGCAGCAAGGTTGGTACGCAGCACTCGGCATCCCTTGCACCGCATGGCTCAAGACCTGGCTCAAGTACGATTCTTACGAGCGCGACGCTTCTGTTGAAACAATGAAGTCCATCTACTCAGTAGCACCAAACATCCAGCTCCACAAGAACCTCTGGTTCCAGCCGCGCGTAGCATATGTTCACGACCGCAACCTCGCTAAAGATAACCGCAACTACTGGGAACTCTCTTGCGAAATGGGCGTAAGATTCTAAGGTTCAAATACATCGAAATAACGAAACATTGAAAGTTAGAACATAACGAATAGCTACTGCAACATCTGCAACATTTGCAACAAATAAACACGAATCCCGTACTCCACACGAAATGGAATACGGGATTCTAATATTATGCGCCTTATATGTTTAATAATAAAAGAGACTATTATTTTCTTGACATCTTACTCAGCATGATTCTTGTTTCAATCAAGAAGGGGGGGAACAAGATTTTCTTCTATTTCATAATTCCATCATCTGTATCTTTGAGGTTTATAGTTTTGTCTGCCGACTTGTACGTCTTGCCGCGAGACATGCGCCATGAAACGCCCAGAATAAGACAATTGCCTCTGCTCCTGTCATAGACCGTTGTAAGTTTATGAAGGTCTTTGTTTAGAATTTCACCCTCGTCGGATTTGTAGTTCTTGGTTAGAGGATTTCCCCATGTCAGCGAGAACTGCAAGTCTTTGTGCTGGTAGGATGCTTGCAGGGCGGCGTACGCTCCACTATATCCTTTCTTTTCACCTTCAAGAAAGCGATTGCCGTTATCAACATAAGCCATTAAGGTGAAGTTTCCCAGATATGCGGTAATGTCACCAGTATAAAACCATGAGGTGTAGAAATGCGAATAGCCATTGCCATAATTAAAGCATCGTTGCATACCTCCGTAAACGGAAGCCTGAAGTTTCTCAGGCAAAAACCAATAGCTTGCATTTGCAGAAATACGTAATAGGTCTATCTCCTTCTGATTAATCTGGGTATAGATAAACTTGTCGTCTGCTGTTCGTTCGTAATGTGCCATGTTTGGTTTGTGGCAATGGCGATAGAATCCGTCTAAAAATGTGCTCCATCTTTGGTTGTTGTATGATAATCGGAGGCTTTGATCCATATCTCTACTTGGTTTCAGGGCGGGATTGCCTACAGTATATTCCATGCTGTTTGTCATTATCGTTGCATCATTGATCATCGCTATACGGGAAGCTCTGTCATTCATCTCGAATGTATAACGGAGATTCATACCTTGTAGGAAGTTGTATGAGATTGTAGCCTTGGGGCGTAATGTCCAAAAGTCGTAGTTATGCTCACCTTGCCCATAATGAATGTAGCTTCCTCCTAAGCCCAGCGAATAGCGGAAGTCCTTGAATGCTCCTTTAATCTCACTAAAAGCATAAACATTTTGCTGATTCATATCGGTCAAAGCAGAAGCATCGCCTATATAATCATTCTTCGTATATTTATAACGGTGGTTCAAACCTGCCGAAAGGGTGAATGGCTTTAGGCGATTCTCATAAACCAATTCTGAGATAACAGATGCTGTTTTACCTTTCACATCGTATTGGTATGGCTTACATTCATCGTAATAGTTCTTGTTCGTTGTACTTATATAGGTGCCGACTGTATTGGCTGTAATCGACTGGCGAGGAGTTAGCTGACGGAAGAAATAGAGGTCAATCCATTGGTTATCACCATGAGAGGAATTAGATTGTGTGGCTTCATATTGCTTTAAGCCGTCTGTTATACTACATAGTCGATAGTCCTTCGGCAAATTCCTGAAGTTCTTGTAAAGCGTAACCTGAAACAGATAAGCCGTAGTGTCAGCAAGATTGTAGGTCAGCTTCACATTCTGCGCAGCGCCCTTCTTCAATGTTTCCAGGTCTTTGCGCCCTATCGTGTAAATACTTCCGTCGCTTAGTGTGTAGTCAGCGGTCTCATCACTTTTTATCTTGTCAAACCTTCCTCCATTTACGTTGTACGACAAAGCAAACTGACTCTTGCCCGTATTCCATTTCCCGTAAACCGTGCCATCTACGTCAAATGATGTTAAGTGTGAAGTCAGATCCGTTCCCAACACATAACCGTTTGTCTGTCTTTTGGTACTGATGTCAATGACATACTCCACATCCTCGCCATAGCGCACACCAGGATTGTCTATGAAGTCTATCTTACTGATTAGTTTTGGATCGAGCGCTAGCATCTCTTCCTTTCCAACGATTACTCCGTTTATGCGAATCTGCACGCCGCCTCTGTTGTCAATGGCTGAGATGGAGTGGCTAACGTTGTCAATACGAAGATTGGGTAGAGAGAGTTTTTGAAGAAGACTATACCCGTTGTTCGAAGCATTCTTCTGCGCATCTGTAGGATAAATCATCTGACCGTCAACCTTACTGACAACCTTTGCACCTTTTACAGTTACTTCATCCAAAGTTATAGATTCTTCATTGTTCTGAGCGAAACTGGAAAAAGAGCATAAGACGAGAAATAAAAAACAACAAATACGTTTCATTTTACATCAGGATTTTGATTTTTGTTGCAAAATTACAATCAATTTATAGAAACGCCAATTTTCCTAACTGACATTTCCCTGACATTTATCTGACAAAATCCTAACTATATGAGTTCCAAAGAGTAGCTCTTGCCACGATTAGACTCTATTTTCAAGTTGCTGTTTGCTTCAATGATAGGTTTTATGCGCTTGATAAGTGTGTAGAGCGTATCGCTTGCGTCCGGTTTCTTAGGCCAAAGCCTTTCGCAGATCTCTTGTTTTGAAAGAGAATGATTCTCAGAGTTCATGAACATTCCAAGCAGAGTGTGCTGCATAGGTGTGAGACGAATCTGCTCACCCTTTGTCGTCATGAACTTATCGTTTGCATAGATAAGACCGCCATACCTTAGACCTTCAACGAGGAGTTCTGGCTTGAACCTTCTCATATACCAAAGGCTTCCCATCATCCACAGTATTCCTATAAACAAAAGCACACCTGATGCCCTTTGGTCAGATAACATAAAGACTGTCATAGGATCGCAGTTTGCCTCTGCCACCATTTCTGTCTCTTGCCTTTCACCACGGCGCACAGTTCTCATGGCAATACATGCTGTATCTTTCAGTTCTGCAATTGTAAGATAGTTGCGGTAGCAACGGATGGTATCTGCACTGACAACATCACACCGCATCTCAGCAAGTGTAAGCTCAAGGGCATTATTTACATCCGTTTCTATTCTGTCAGATGCACTTCGATAGCTGCACATGCTTGAACAAAAAGCAGATGCCATGATAAATAAAAATATGAGTATTGGAAGTTTCTTCATAATTACTGACGGAGAGAATGTACAAGGGGACAGACCCTTTTGGGCTAGTTTTTATTATAAGTTTTAGGTAATTTTGGTGACAAAGTTACGAATAAGCGAGCGAAAAAACAAATTTATTTGAGTTTTTCCGAGCGAGAGTAATTAAAAACAAAGTTTAAAGTTACGAATAAGCGAGCAAAAACAAAATGAAAGTCAAAAAACTTTTGTTTGCTACGAAAATAACATCAATCTGACACATAATAGCTACTGCAACATCTGCAACAAGCATTAACACGAAATCCCGTACTCCACAAAAAAATGGAATACAGGATTTTTCATACATGTGACTTTCTACGTTTCACATACTACAAGCTTAGATAAATGGGAGCGGTATCTCAAAGTGTAACCGTAACCGTAACCATAAAATGTACAAAGGTGCATCTAACGGTTACAGTTTTAGATGGAAGTTCAGTAAGAAAAGAGCAACAATTAAGCTAATAAAAATATTTATATATATTATATTATAATATAATATATATAAAATCGGTTCGCAGGTATTTTCCATCTCCATAATATATATTCACATTTTGCGGTTACGGTTACGGTTACAGTTACGTTTATGAGTCAAAACTCCCACAGTTTTGCATCAAAAGCCTGAGGGATATTTTCAAAACTCCCACGGGTTTGCGTCAAAAGCCTAAGGAATACAATGCAAAACCCTCAGCAAAACGAGTTGTTTCACCGAGGGTTTTCGTTATTAGTATCTTTATAAATCTTACAAGCTTATTTCAGCTGGCGACCTTGAACGTCAAACTTGTTGCCAGCCTTCTCAACGATAATCTTGCCGTCCTTGAGAACCTTACGAACCTTCAAGCCCTGTTCAGCAAGAGCCTGGTCGATAGCTGTTAGGGACTCTTCCGTAATCTCCACAAAATCGCCATCCTCGTTAATGCAAAGAAGGAAGTTCTCGCCCGAACCTGTATAGATGACATTGTTCTGACCGAGAATCTTGAAGTTTATCTTATAGAGATTTGTATTGAGTTCTTCTCCTCCCAATTTAACTTTCACGGCTCTCAGCGCTTCAAGACCCAATGTGCAAGCCACGGTTCCAACGCGAATCTCACAGCCACGCTCAAAGAACATTTGAACCTGATCATCAGCGAGATTGCCGCCAGAAATGCTATAGTCGCCAGCTATGCCTGTACCGTTGTGGGCGAAATAGAACGAGAAAAGATTTCCATCGCCAACGATATTATCGTCATTGTCGTAAACATCATCTATATTCTGAAACTGCAACTGATATTCGCCATAGCCATCCTCATAGCCTGCCTGCACAGCAACCATCATGACATTGCTGTTCAAATCAACAGTGTAATTGCCATCCTTCATGCACTGGAGGTCATCAATGTACATTGTGCCATGGTAAAGAACATCGTCTATGCCGTACATGTCAACGGTCAACTTCGTAACGCCGTCTTCCTTTTCCGCGTGTGCCTTCACGTATTTCGCGTCATGGAACACGTATGTATTGCCGGAAACAACCATCATATCACACTTGTCCATGAAGAAATCGCTGTTGGTAAAGTCGCCTTCAAGATTGTTGGCATAGAGATAAAAACGCATCTGATACTCGCCAGGCTTGACTGCACCAACGCCAACAAGTCCGAGACCTTGCGAATAGTCGAGCACAGAGACGTGGCCGAAGTCTATGTTCACGGTTTCAGAAGGCTCAGGCATATAGCCGCCCTGCTCGTATCTCATCGTAACATGATAGAGAATGCCGTCCATGCTTGTCAGGTCTGCGTAGATCATAACAAGCTTGCCATGTACTTCCATTCTCACTTTTGCGTCAAAGATATCAACGAAACGTTCCTCTGCCGTGATGAGAAGGTTGGTGTATTGCATGAGAAGGTCATCCTTCTTCCACTCCGTCTTGCCGGAAGTGAACGCGTCCGACTTAATGGCAATGGACATTTGGTACTCGTCGTTTGCTGCTCCGAACTGGAAGCAACCGTACATATCCGACAGATCCTGCAGAAGGACGTTCGTGAAGGTGATGTCCTTCTCTTCCTTTATCTCTATTTCATAAGGACCATTGAACATCGTGAGCTCATACATTATCAGGTCTTCGCTAAGCACATCGATTGTCATGATGGTGTTTTCGCCTTCCTTCTTGTGGACGGCAGAAGCTGTGAGCACAGAGATGTCCTTGCCAGCCTTCTTGTCGTAGAGTTCTGGCATCAGCAAGTCTGCACGATAGAACGTGCCGATAAGTTCATTGCCGGCAATACCATAGCCGAGTTTATAGTTCTCATTCTCAGCATAGATAGCGTAAGTGCCATAGAAACCATTTGGCTGAATTCGGGCATATCCGAGGTTGTCCGTACGCGTTTCCTTTGGTTGTGGGGCAGCGATGACAGCCTCCACCTTGAAGCGCATCTTATTGTTTGTCAGACAGTTGGTCTTTACGCGATAGCAAGTTCCTTCATCGGTCACGGTAACATTCATATCCACAAACGAATAGAACACCATATCGTTCTTCGGATTGCGGACATAGTTGTAGTTCTTGCCGTTGCCATCCATTCGAAACTCCTTGTTTCCGAATGTTCCGAACATGCTCTCAGAGTCGTAGTTCAACTGCATCTTCCACTGACCGTCTGGCGAGAAGATGGTTATGTTGTAGTTGTTCTGCTTCGGATTGTCCTCCATCTTGGCGTTCTCCGAATAGAACTCAATAAGTTTCTCGTCAGAATCCTGTGCCATCATAGTTGCCGGCATCAGGAAGAAGAGAGAGAATAAAAGGTTAAGTAGTCGGTACATTAATTTAAAAGTGAAAAGTGATTCTATTCCGCCTCACGATACTTGTTGTCGTCCTCGTCCTCCATCATTGAAAGATATGACTTATAGCGTGATTCGGCTATGTAATGGTTCTCTATAGCCTTGAGCACAGCGCAACCAGGCTCATGAGTGTGGGTGCAATCGCTGAAACGGCAGTCTTTGGAGAAGTGGAAGATTTCCTTGAAATAGGAGCTCATCTCTTCTGGCTTCATGTCGAAAGAACCGAAACCCTTCACACCAGGAGTGTCTATGAGCCAAGTACGAACTTCCCCCATCCCCTCCACAAGGAGTGGTGTATTGCCCTCCGGATGGTCCTTCTCCTCCCTTGTGGGGAGGTTGGGAGGGGTCGGAAACGGAATCATTTCCGAGAATGTGGTAGTGTGCTGACCGAGGTTGTAAGCATCGGAAATCTCTGATGTCTTGAGGTTCAGTCCTGGGATGAGCGAGTTGAGTAGTGTTGACTTACCTACACCTGAATTGCCAGAAAAGAGTGTGATTTTTCCTCTCAATACCTCTTTCAGTTTATCTATGCCGTAGCCTGTCTGTGCAGAAAGTTGGATACACTGGTAACCTATTGTCTCATAAAGGTTTACCATCATATCCTGGTAGTGCTGCAGTTCTTCGTCCAGAAGGTCTGTCTTGTTGAAAAGAAGCACCACTGGCACTGAATAAGCCTCGGCAGAAGCAAGGAAACGATCGATGAAAGTTGTGGAAGTCTCTGGGTTTGCAACGGTCACAACAAGACATGCTTGGTCAACATTCGCAGCCAATATATGGAGTTGCTTCGAGAGGTTTATGGACTTTCTCACGATATAGTTCCTTCTGTCGTGAATCTTATTGATGAAAGCCGTACCCTCCTGATTGCGGATTATCTCCACATGATCGCCCACCGCCACTGGGTTTGTACTCTTGATTCCCTTCAGGCGGAAGTTGCCTTTTATCTTGCAATCCACGGTCTCACCGCTCTCCGTGAGAACGGTGTACCATGAGCCTGTATTCTTTATGACAAGATTTGCCATTAAATAGTCATAATTTCCTTATGCTTCTCAGCAAGCATTTCTTCGAGCTTCTTGATGAACTTGTCGTGAAGTTTCTGAAGGTCGCCTTCTGCATCCTTCTCGAGGTCTTCTGAAAGTCCGTCCTTGATAGCCTTCTTGAGCTTATCCTTGATGTCGGCACGAACGTTGCGAACCTCAACCTTGGCCTTCTCTGCAATCTGGTTACACTGCTTTGCGAGTTCCTTACGGCGCTCTTCAGTTGGCTGTGGAATGCCGAGACGGATAATCTCACCGTTGTTCTCAGGAGTGATACCGACATTAGAGTCCATGATTGCCTTCTCAATGTCGCGGATAGCCTTCTTGTCGAAAGGCTTGATAGCTATTGTGCGGGCATCTGGAGTTGACACGTTTGCCACCTGGTTGAGAGGCATCATCATGCCATATTGTTCCACACGGACACCAGCAAGAATTGCCACGTTTGCACGACCTGCACGAATGCGAGAGAGCTGTTCATCGAGGAACATTGCGGCCATTTCCATTCTTTCGGAAGCGTCCGCGAGAGTTTCTTTAACGTCTATCATATTAGGTTTTTTAGTTTTTAGTTTATGGTTTTCAGTTTATGGTTTTTAGTTAATGGTTTATGGTTTTGGGGGTTACTGTTTATGGTATAATGCCATAAAAGGCAAGAATATCTTTGCAAAATTAATATTTTTTTTCTTAAAACAAATGATTCTCAAAAAAAAAGGTTACTTTTGCAGTGTTTATTGCAAAAAACACTCCATTACGACAAAGGTAATCACACTTTATACTTCATACTTTTATACTTATTAGGAATGCGTCCTTTAGTTTCCTTCATCATAACATACCACAACGAACCAGTAGAGTATCTCCGCCAAGCCGTGGAGAGCATTCGTGAGCTGTCCTTGCCCATTAAGGAGCGAGAGATAATCATCATTGACGACGGCTCACAGCACTGTCCCTTATCGGCTTTGGAAGATGTTCAGGATGAGATTCTGTATGTCCGACAGAAGAATGCCGGAGCGTCCATGGCACGTAACCGCGGAATACAGATTGCAGAAGGACAATACATTCAGTTCATTGATGGCGATGACATGCTTATTCCTTCCGTTTATGAGCATTGTCTTGACATTGTGCGCTATAATAAACCTGACATCGTACTCTTCCATCTCACAAAAAAGGAAGGCTATGTCATGAAGGTAACAAAAGCAAAGACCGATGGACCTGTGGACGGCAGCGTTTGGATGAAAAACAATAACATCATGGCGTCTCCATGTTGCTATATATTCCGTAAGGACATTCTGCTGAACTTACGTTTCGAAAAGGGACTGACACAAGAGGACGAAGCTTTCACACCGCAGCTCATACTACGCGCAGAGTGTCTTTACCACACAGACGCAAAGGCTTACTACTACCGCCAGCGTGAGGATTCTACACAGCATACAATAGAAAACAGCAAGGACAAGGACTTCACGGAAAGGACCCTCAACGATATAGAGAAGACCATCTACCAACTGCAAGATGTAGCCTCAAGCCAAAGTCGAACAAACCGACAGGCTCTGGAACGCCGCGTGAATCAGCTTACCATGGATTACCTTTATAACATAATAAGAAGGACACATTGCCGCAGTGAACTGGAGAATCGCATTGAAAGACTTCGCGACCACGGGCTATTCCCTCTGCCTGACAAGAAATACACTTGGAAATACTCTACTTTCCGCAAGTGCATCAACACAAAAGTCGGTAGGATTATACTTTGCAAGACATTATGACACAAGACGAGAAATACATAAGACGTTGCCTGCAACTGGCTGAGAATGGTCGTCAGAATGCTCACCCAAACCCTATGGTTGGAGCCGTAATCACTGATGCTCAGGGCAATATCATCGGCGAAGGCTACCACATTCGTTGCGGTGAAGCTCATGCCGAGGTAAATGCTTTTGCCGACTGCGAGCGACGTGGCAACAACCATTTTCTTCCGGAAGCCACCATTTACGTAAGCCTTGAGCCTTGCGCCCACTTCGGGAAGACTCCGCCTTGCGCAGATCTTATTATAAAGAAAGGTGTGAAGCGCTGCGTCGTTGGCTGCGTAGATTCCTTCTCTGAGGTCTCTGGCCGTGGCATTCAGCGCATAAAGGATGCTGGCATTGAGGTCACTGTTGGCGTTCTTGAAGAGGAATGTAAGGAGCTCAACCGCGTGTTCTTCACATACCACACTCTGCATCGCCCTTTCATCACACTGAAATGGGCACAATCTGCCGACGGTTTCATCGACAAGGACTTCAATCCTGTCCGCATATCAAACGAGAAGACCACGATGCTTGCACATAAGTTGCGTGCCGAAAACGATGCCATTCTCGTTGGTCGCACAACACTTGAACGTGACAATCCGTCGCTTAATGTTCGCCATTGGTACGGCAAGAACCCACAGCGCTTTGTCCTAACATCTGTAAGGCGAAAATCTCTGAGCCGCAACCCACTTTCGCTTCCACCAGACTGGCACATTCTCACCACCGACGGAACTTCTCCCCTCCTTGTGGAAGAGTCGGGGGAGGTCCTTAAAGGCATCCAATCCCTCCTCGTAGAAGGCGGAGCAGCCACTCATCAGCACTTCATTGACAATGACCTTTGGGACATCATCCGCGTAGAAACATCATCTACCCTACTCCACAACGGCACAAAGGCAGCCTCAATACCAAAGAACGCTGTCCTTGTCAGCGAGAAACATTACGACGGCAACATAATTTGCGAATACAAAAAACTAAAATCTTAATTATATGAAACTTTCCACATTACTATTAAGCCTTTTTTTCACACTCGCGTCCCAAGCTCAGACGCTGCTTACTTCTCCTAAGAGGAGTAACATGAATAATCCAATCAATGCATGGAACTTCTGCGCTGACCCTACGGCAGTTGAATACAATGGTCGTGTATATGTGTATGGTACAAACGACCAGCAGGAATGGGAAGCCAATGGAAGCAATTTTACGAAAGAAAACAGTTACGGTGCCATCAACACCCTTGTCTGCATGTCGTCTGCCGACCTTGTCAACTGGACTCTACACAATCCTATAAGCGTAAACACTTCATGGGCAAATAATTCTTGGGCACCATCCATCTGCTGCCGTGTGGAAGATGACGGTCAGACGCACTTCTACCTCTATTTCGCCGACAACGCAAGCGGTATCGGCGTGCTTACATCTACTTCCCCAACCGGTCCTTGGAAAGACCCACTTGGCAAGGCTATGATTTATAGGGGCATGGAAGGCATGGGTGACATCACATGGCTTTTTGACCCAGGAGTAGTTATTGACGAGAATGGCACTGGATGGCTCGCATGGGGCGGCGGTGGCGGTATTCATCAAAACAATATTGCCAAGGGCGCAAATGATATGCTTGACATGAATACTCGTATTGCCAAGCTCAACCCAGATATGGTATCCATAGATCCTAAAAACATCATCATTCTACCTGCTCCTTACCATTTCGAGGCAAGCGAACTGAACATATTAGGAGACAAGATGATATATACCTACTGCTCAAACTGGGATTCAAACCGTTCTATGTGGAGCAAGTTTACTCAATATGACCACAGCAAGACAAAGCCTTCCGCACCAGGTGTTGCACAGATGTGCTATATGTCAAGCACAGACCCACTAAACCCAGACAGTTGGATGTACGAAGGAATGTACGGGAAGAACCCTTCCGACTTCGGTCTCGGTGGCGGCAACAACCACACACACCTACAGAAATTCAAAGGCAACTACTACTTATTTTATCATGCACCTTTGACAGAAGGCAGACTTCGCTCGCAGTCCATTGGCTCTAAAGGAGGCTACCGCAACATAATGGTAAACAGAGCCTATGCCAGCGAGACAACCGGCAAGATATCTCAGGTTGCCTTGTCAGAGGATGGCGTAACACAAATCACAGAAAACCGCCCTATAATCACAGATCTTCAGGAAGCAGAAATGGTTTGGAACTACTCTGCTGACATCAAATACTCAAAAATCAACACTATCAAAGAGCGTTGCGAAGCAATGCACGCAAGAAGGTCCGGATGCTGGACTGCTAACTACCAGACATACTCAGAAACTGAGGTAAAGTCATTCAAGGCAAGACTTCGTGGTAAGGGCAAGATGGAAATCCGCATTGACAGAAACGAGTCTGCTTCTACTGTCGGCACAGTTGATTTCAACTCTTCAGCTTTTACAGAATACCAAATATCTCTTGACAAGCCTTTCTCTGGCATTCACAATATATACTTCGTGTTCACAGAAATTGATTCTAATTCCACAAACGATTTCGACCACTGGCAGTTCTTTACTGAAGACATCAACGCTATCTCATCTGCCACTGACAACGAGGCTACCGTCAAGGAGGAATACTTTAACCTCTCTGGTGTAAAGTGCAACAAGAAGCCTGCGGACGGCATCTGCATTGTAAAGCGTACCCTCGCTAACGGCAAGCAGGTGACTGAGAAAGTTGCAGCAAACTAACAGGCTCTACCATAACATTCCAGAGCATAAAATATAGGGCGAGGATTTCCTCGCCCTATATTTTTTAATAAACCTAAACATTACGTAACATAGACTTATGAGTTTTGATTTATTTCCGTATACGAAACCAAATCACTTTCGTATACGAAACCGAATACATTTTGTATACAAACTCAAAGTGACTTCGTATACGAATTTATCGCTTTTCCAATCCATTACGGATGACACGCTCCTTGTATCCTTCGAACATCACCTTGTAAGAATCTGTGTTTACGACCTCTTGAATGATGCCGTTGCCAAAGTATTTGTGCCAAACCTTGTCGCCCGGCTTCAGGCTGTCGTCTGGTTCTTCCACTTCATTGAACTCGGAAGCAACGATGCGAAGGGTGCCATCCCAAAGGTATTGGTCCATCTTGCCGTCTGTGATGAAGAGGTTGCGTTTTATCTCAGTCAGGAATCGCGATGGGAATTTCTTTGTCTTGTTGTTCACGTTATATCCCTCCGACTCAGTGAGGAACAGGCATTTCTCGGCACGAGTGACGGCCACGAACATCAATCTGCGCTCCTCTTCAAGTCCGATAAGCTTGCGCTGCTGGATGGATTTAAGGCTCGGGAAGATGCCTTCGCTCAGTCCTACGACAAACACGAACGGAAACTCCAATCCCTTTGACTGGTGGATAGTCATCAGACGAACGTTGTCAGAGGTCTTTTCCGTGCGGTCAAGGTTCGTGTATAGGGCAATATCCTGAAGGTAAGTAGCCAGGGAAATCTGCTCCTCCACGTTGCTGTCCTCATAGAGTTTTATGGAGTTCATAAGCTCCTCAAGGTTCTGAAGTCGCTCGTCGTCACGGTCATCACGGAGCATATCCTTATAGCCGGTGTTCAGAAGAATATGGTCAAGGAGGTCGGATATTGACACTGAGCCAACCATTGCCTTGTATTCCTCTATCTTTGTCACGAAGTCTATCGCCCCGATCTTGCATAGTTCAGGTACGTCCTGGCAGTGTTGCTTCAGTGCTTGATAATACGTAGTACCCTCATTCTCAGCTACTTCCTTCACCTTTGCCACGAATACTTTGCCGAGTTTTCGCGATGGCAGATTGATGACACGAAGGAAAGAAAGGTCGTCTTCTGTGGCAATGAGTCGCAAGTAGCTCAGCGCGTCCTTTATCTCCTTGCGGTCGAAGAAACGCGTTCCGCCCCAGATAACGTAAGGCAACTGACTGTTCATCAGTTCCTGTTCTATGAAACGAGACATGTAGCTGGCGCGATACAGTATGGCAAAGTCCGAAGGGCGGGCGTTGCATTTGTCTATGCCATGCTTTATCTGCGCCACAATCCATTTCGCTTCGTCTATGTCCGACTGACCGTGATAATGCACAATCTGATACGACTGCGATTGATTGTGCGCATAGAGGTCCTTCTTAATTCGGTTCTGGTTGTGGCGTATCAGTGAGTTTGCCACGTTGAGGATATCCTGTGTTGAGCGGTAGTTCTCCTCAAGCTTCAGGTCAATGTCATACTTGAAGCCAACGAACAGCTCCGGACAAGAACCGCGCCATTCGTAGATAGCCTGGTCAGGATCACCAACGATGAACACGTTCTGATGCTTCTCTGCCAATGTTTCAATCAAAGCCCAGTTGCAACCGTTGCAGTCCTGAGCCTCATCCACCATCATATAGTTTATCTTGTCCTGCCAATACTCGGCAACTTCCTTGTAACGGTCAAGGAGATAAAGCGCAAAATAGTCAATGTCGTTGAAGTCAAGGGCAAGAAGTTTGAGTTGCTTCTGCAGATAGACAAGCTTCGGATCCATGGATTCCTCTTCCGAAAGTTTGCTGCTGATGGCATTACTTGAAGGTGAAGGCAGCATATACTTCGCAATATACGACTGATTGTCCATTCCCTTGAACATGTCCATCTCGTCAAGGAAATTGCGCACGCTGACCTTATCCTTCGCCTTGTTGCACTGCTCAAGCACCTCCTTCGCCAATGCCTTCTGATCTTCCTCGTCAAGGATAGTGAACGATTTTGGATAACCCATTCTGTAGATGTCACGTCGCAGAATCTTCACGCAAAGGCTTGACAGCGTGCAGATTAGGTCGTTCAGGTTCGACGCACTGACATAGCGTGCGATGCGATTTCGCATCTCCTGCGCAGCCTTGTTGGTGAAGGTCACGCAGAGAATGTTAGCCGCGTCTATTCCTACCTCATTGACCAGGAATGCAAATCGTGAGGCAAGAGTCTTCGTCTTGCCTGAGCCAGCACCGGCAGCCACACGGATTCTGCCGTCAATGGTAGTGACGGCTTCCAGTTGGCTCGGGTTCAGCCCTTCTAGCATGTTGCCACCGAGAAGAGGGCGCGAACTTTTGGCAGAATGTTCTGAAAGATTAGGTATATAAGGGGTGATATTGTCCATTGCTGCGTGCAAAAGTAGTCTTTTCCCAGCAATTATCCAACGATTTTCGCTTCTTTTTATATAATAATGTGGAAAGGAATGTTTGTGGCATAGTTTTTGTAATAAAAAGAATAAAAAAATAAAAAGATTATGGCAGAAAATACAAAGAACAACGAAGAGATGCAGGAAGAGGTTTCTGCAAAAGAAACAGCAGCCAACGAGAAGGTTGCAGATAAGGAAACTGCAGAGGGAGTTGCTGCAGAAGTTGAAAACGAAGAAGTTGAGGCAAAGACTGAGCCTACTCCAGAAGAGATGCTTGCCGACCTCAACGACAAGTATCTGCGCAAGATTGCTGAGTTTGAGAACTATCGCAAGCGCACAATGAAGGAAAAGGCAGAGCTTATCCTCAACGGTGCTGAGCGTACGGTGACTGCTTTCCTTCCTGTCATTGACGACATGGAGCGCGCTATCGACAACGCTGCAAAGAGCGACGACATCGAAGCTGTACGCGAAGGTATCAACATGATATTCCAAAAGTTCGAGAAAGTACTCGACTCTCTCGGTGTAAAGAAGATTGACACTACCGATGCCGACTTCAACACTGACTTCCACGAAGCAATAGCAATGGTTCCGGGGATGGGCGAAGACAAGAAGAACAAGGTTATCGACTGCGTTCAGACCGGTTATATGATTAACGACAAAGTGATTCGTCACGCAAAGGTGGCGGTAGGACAGTAATATGGCACAGAAAAGAGATTACTATGAAGTGCTTGGCGTCAGCAAGACTGCCACAGCAGATGAAATAAAGAAGGCTTACCGTAAGGTTGCCATCAAATATCACCCTGACCGTCAGACAGGCAAATCGGAGGCTGAACAGAAAGAAGCCGAAGAGAAGTTCAAGGAGGCGGCAGAAGCATACGGCGTTCTGAGCGATGAGCAAAAGCGCCAGCAGTATGACCAGTTCGGTTTCTCCGGTCCTGGCGGCTTTGGCGATGGTGGTTTCGGAGGCTTTGGCGGTGGTGGCTTCTCTATGGACGACATCTTCTCTATGTTTGGAGATGTGTTCGGAGGTCACAGCGGCTTCGGAGGCTTCAGTGGTCGTGGCGGCGGTGCGCAGCAGAGAGTACACAAAGGCTCTGACCTTCGCATTCGCGTAAGACTGACATTGCAGGAAATCCATAGCGGCTGCACAAAGAAATTCAAGATTCGCCGCAAGGTGACATGTCCTGAATGCTCGGGCTCAGGCGCAGAAAAGGGCAGTCAGCCAGAAACTTGTCCTACATGTAACGGCCGCGGCGTTCAGTATAAGGTCGTAAACAGTTTCCTCGGACAGATGCAGACGCAGACAACCTGCTCGCAATGTGGCGGCGAAGGAAAGATTATCAAGAACAAGTGTAAGCATTGTGGCGGCACCGGCCTTGTGGATCAGGAGGAAGTTGTAGAGGTACAGATCCCTGCTGGCGTACAGGAAGGCATGATTCTCCCAGTAAGCGGTAAGGGTAACATGGGCATGCACGGCGGCATTCCAGGAGACCTTCAGGTTATCATCACGGAAGCCGAAAATGACACTTATATCCGTGACGGTCAGGACCTCATCTATAATCTGCTCCTCGACTTCCCAACTGCTACTCTTGGCGGCAGCGTAGAGATTCCTTCCATCGACGGAAAGAAGTTCCGCGTAACGATTGAGCCAGGAACTCAGCCAGGAACCGTAAAGCGTCTTCGCGGAAAAGGCCTGCCTCCTGTAAGAGGTTACGGCTATCAGAACGGCGACATGATCATCAACATCAGCGTATATGTGCCAAAGACTCTCTCTAAGGACGAAAAGAAAGCCCTTGAACACATGAAGAATTCCGACAACTTCAAGGCAGACAAGTCTGTTTGGAAGTCAATATTCGAGAGCTTCAGAAGGTACTTCTAAACTTGCCGTGAGGCTAAAACGGCAAAACAAAAGGTTCGCTCCTACGAGCGAACCTTTAATGTTATTACGCAAATCTCTGGCCATGCACCGAAGCGGAAAGGAAGTCCTGCACCGCCTACGCCATGGCTTACATTTATATAATGTGAGTCCTTCTCATAGAGGCCATCGTTCTGTTTGTATATCCAGGATGTTGGCGACCATCCAGCAACCTTGAACTGCATGGCATGTGTATGACCGGAGAGTGTCAGGAGTACGTCGTGCTGCTTTGTCTCAGGAAGTATCTTGCGCTCCCAATGCGTCGGGTCGTGGGAAAGGAGTATCTTGCACACAACATTCTCAGCACCCTTGAAGGTCTTGTTGAGGTCGCCATACTGAGGGAAATGCTTTCCGTCGCCATCGTTCTCACTACCGGCAATGCAGATGCTGTCGTTGCCACGGTGAAGGATAACATGTTCGTTGAGAAGAAGCTTCCAACCGAGGTCGCGTTCGTCCTGCTTGAATTTCTCTATCCACTCTACTTTCTCACGGTCAGAGATGGCTGTGTATTTATGATAGTCATGATTTCCCAGCACAGAGAACACGCCGTCCTTCGCCTTCAGCTTACTTAACACGCTGCGATAGTCATGGTGCATATCGAAGCCAAGGTCAGAGCCCACAAGTTCGCGGCGGTCGGCGGTGACTAGGTCGCCGGTGAAGCAGACGGCATCGGCATTCTGGGCATTGATGGTCTTGACAAGTTCCTCTACGAACTCCGGTTGCGAAGACTGAGAAGCAAGATGCATATCAGTGAACTGCACGAGCTTGTAGCCATCAAAAGAGGCAGGAATCTTGTCACTCTCGATGGTCACTTCCTTGACAGTAAGGTGCGAAGGTCCCCAGTAATGTCCGATAAGCATTATGCCAAACACAGCTACTCCGATGACAATAGAAGCCAACTGCACATAGCTTCCAGCAGTATGGGAGAGCAAGCCTATCAGTCTGCCTATCAATGAAATAAGCGTATATATGACCAACGGGAAGATAACGATGGAATAAGGCACCATGAACGCTGCCGCACGATTGAAGAACGTCGGTCCGTTCTCATGAGGAATGAACACAAGTATAAAAGGAAGGAGTATAAGAAAGAGGGTTATAAGATATATTTTCATAGATTTTAGTATTTTCAATTCTTATTTTTGTAAAGTCTGTATAAGTTTGTTCAAGAGATCATCTTTCTCTCCTAAGTCCGACGATGGCATAGCCCTAGTTATGAATCCTTCTTTATTTATATAAAATAGGATGTTTGAAAACTGTCCCGATGTAATGAAATGATATGTCAGTTTATAGTGGTCTAAGTCATCTTGGATATTAGTTATCTTTATTCCGTATTCATCGCAGGCAGACATTATCTTAGCATGAAGCTGTTTAAGTCCATCGGTCTCTGGAACATACGTTATATTATACTCTGCCAATTCAAAGCTTTTCAAGGCATCAACAATCTTATCCGTATTAACAGTTGATTGCAACGGAGATACTGAAGTATAAACACCAGATCTATTATAATAGCAGTCAAACATCTCTTGCCCACATGAAGTAAGTATTATGTATCTGTCCTTATATTGTAATTCTTGAACAGACATTATTACCATATCCTGCCGTCCCAAAGCCGCTTCTGCAGAAATATATTTCGCCTTTTGCGCATTCGTAGCAGCTGGAGACAAAGGCGTGTCTGCCGATACTGCAGCATACGAAATATCACATTTAGGAGCATTCTTAGTCTGAATTATCTTACTGAATGTCATCTTCGACAGCGGAGTAATGCTTGGAATATTTACGCCATAGAGCCTTTCTACTGCACGAGTTGTTGCAGTATATTGCCATCTTAGGCAATCGTCATTTGTACCTGTACGACCACCATAGTCAACATATACATTTTTCCATTCTCCACCTTGCGATTTATGGCAGGTTATAGCATAACCATATTTCGCATTCAGAGCATTGAAATACGGGTCGTCAAGTAGAGCCGACGCCATAACTTCCCGATTACTTTTAATTTCCGGATGACGCATACGGAAGTTTATATAAGCGGAGGTCACTTCTTTCTGCTTTAAGCTTGGCAGAGAACTATCCAGCAGATTTTTGATAATCTTACAGCAGAATTCCTGCCCATACTCAGTTATAACTTTAATGTCTTGATAATACAACTCCACATTAACTCGCTCTTTTTTTCCGTTAAGATCCAACCATACAGGAGCAGATTGAACATCAATCACGTCGCTAACATCTGTTACCGTAACAAAGTCGCCATTAAAAACATAGACATTATTGAAAATAGAATTCTTGACCACCTGTAACACATCACCTACCATGATGCCACGATTTCCAGGGAAATACAATTGACGAATCTCGTCATTGTATTCTTTAACCTTCGCATTACTATAGCACACAACAATGCTATTGCCTATTTCCGGTTGTGGCTGATCGCCGACAAACTTACTGACCACCTCCATTGGGGTAGAATCTTCCACCTCGTCTTCTTTTCTTTCATAGCACAATTGGTTTCTGCAAGACGGTTCAAGCTTAAGCACATCGCGCACGATCATTGCATTTTTCAGAATGGCACTATCTCCTTTTTGACGCACCACCTCTGTCAATTCAAAGCTCTCCACAGCCATATCCTTTTCTTGAAAGAAAGATTCGTCAAGAGCAGCAGACCGATTGTCGCCCACTGGTGGCAGCTGCGCGGGATCGCCAACGAATATAATCTTCCCGCCCAAAGCCGGTTGCACAAAAGTAAGCAAATCGTCTATCAGCACGTCTGTTCCGAAATGCAGAAACTCATTTGTAGCCTTTTTTGAAGATATTAGCGATGATTCATCTACGATGTAGAGCATGTCTGATGGAGTAAGGTCTTGTTCCAGAACTTTCAGGCCAAACCACATCTGTATGTCGTCAGCGCCATAAGTTCTTTTATCTTCACTGTCGTGATCAGGTCTATCCTCCACAAAGATCAGTTTCCCTTGCTCGTCATGCCTGTCTGTGCGAATTTTCTTATAAGCATAAATAGCCTTATGAATAGTCGTTGCAGGAATGCCCGTTTTCTCTCGAAGCACCTTCGCAGCTCTTCCTGTAGGAGCCATCACATGCGTGTGTTTGTTTATAGAGTTGGCATACTCAATAATAGCACGAATCATGGTGGTCTTACCTGTTCCCGCATAACCTTTCAATATGAAAACGGGGCAGTTTTTCTTTTGCATGAAGGACGCAATCTTATTCAGAGCCTCCTGCTGTTGCGAATATAGATTCATAGTTTTATCCCTTTCACTTTTGTTATTTCAAGAATCTCCTTGCGAATTTCTCCTGGCACCTGTCCACCATCATAAAACAAATCGCTGACAATGACTGTAAGTGCAGCAGTATTCATGAACTTTCTACGCACCTTGAATGAGCCGCAAGAGAGAGTGATCTTCTTGTAGCTGTAAGTATGATGCAGCCAGACAACAGCTCCCACCAATATCGTAATCAGCGAGATGGTACTTTCTATCGTTTGAATATGATTTCCAATAATGTCAAACATTGTAACTAATATTCACGGAATTGAACGAATTTGAATATAGAAGTTTTACTTCCGTCAGGGTTGTCAGTAACAATACGCTCTGTTGTAGAAGCCACGCAGCGAATGCCTCTATCTTTAAGTATTGAAACTATGGCATAAGTCAGCGTCATTTCGCCCATGATATGAACGGTCAATGGAGCTGCTTTCGGAAGCTGGTCAATAGTTTTTAAAGCCAAATTCTGAACCATTGATTTTTCTATTGTAGGAGAAACTACAGGAAATGGAATGTCCAGTATTTCCCCATAAACTAACGCTTCTGCCATTTGTTCTGGCGTCCAACAATTTGACGGGTGATTAGAAATATTGATAAACATATTATCTCGGGAAAAAGTAAGGCTTTAAGTTTTTCAAACCATAGGAAAGCGTTCTTATCATTTCTTCAACATTCATATCACCCGTCTTATTATGAGCTATCTGACGTCTGCAGTCGTTCACTTTTTTGTATTCCTTAAAAATATCGTGATATTCATTGTATAGAACATTCTTTATTAGTTTGCTGTCCTCTTCGTTATTGAAAGGCATGTTTTCCTTCTCACTTATTAATGTTATTACAGCTTCGGTCAGCGTAAGGAAAGAAGCGCTATAATTAAGTCTGTCATAATGCCATTTGGCAAGATCATATTGCTTTTGAGCATGCGAATAATGGCTTTGTCGTCTCACTTGATTTTTTGCATCTTCAACTATTGGAGAGAGCACCTTTTGCGCTATCAATGGAAGTCTCTCGGTTTTAAGTCCTGAGATGTTTTGGGTAGCATTTATCAGAGCGCTAAGATAATTAAGATTCTTCGCGTCTGAATAACATTCAAGACGGTTAGAAGCATCTCTGTCATCTATCTGCTTTGATATCTTATAAGCATTTCCAAACTGCATAAAGCTATAAGCGCCGCTTATCCATTCCGTCACATTAAGCATTTCAGTTAGATCAACGACAGGAACTACTCCATTGAATTCCCTTGCAACATCCAACATACCATAGTGTATATGATTTATGGTTATGTTCTTTTTCGAGATGTCTTTCACATAGTTTATACAGTTCATAAGGAACAGTGGGAGTGAACGGAAAGAATGTGTTATATCTATATATAGTTCATCGCCACTATTAAGATACGCTTCAATGTTCAATATGATATCCATATTTTCACGAATTTCTTCCTGACTGATACCATATTTTACAAACACCGCTTTTGAATTCTCGCCTAATGCTTCTTCTATTTTATCCCTATGAGGAAGTCGCAAAGGGGACGTATGATCCGCATTCTCGCATACATCTCCTATTTCAAACCAAACATTCTCATCGAAGCAGTTGTGCATTTTCGCATACTCTTCATATACAGATTCCCACATTGATTTTACTGTACCAATGAGAATTATACGGTCTATTTCGTAATGCTGGCACATTGCTTTTGCAAAGAAAGGGCTACTATACTTCTTGCCGTCGGGGAAAGAATACAAAGCTTCCCTATAGTGCCTTTCTGTAGGAACGCCTGTCCCTAAAAATGATATCAGTACTTTTGCCATAATGGACTTTTTTGTTTGCTTTACTAAATAATTTGTCTGCAAAGATAGAAATAATTCCGCATAAAAGATACATTTTTACGAATTATTTATTTTAAACAATATTTAGGGTGTCCAGTTATTTGTTCTTTTTCTTGTCAAGAATTAGAGAATTCGAGAACTTCTTAATTGGATATTGAATTATCAAGAAATGGAGAAAGGCTCCGTATTGGGGAGAATTATATTCTTTCTCATTAATTCAAAATGTAGTGCGCCAGCCTATTCTCTAATTCTCAAATTCTTGATAAAATAGAATACAACAAACTGGACACCCTAGACAATTTTTCAACATTTCAACTCCTCAGCCAACACATTGTATTACAAGCGATTACGGGTGAAATGTGAGCCAATGATATTTCATCAATATTTCACCGCACATTTCACCTTATGCCTGATTATTCCTTGCAGACCACACGACAGAAGTTGCCATCCTTCTGATGCTTCACTCTCACGCCAAGGCTGGAGAGTAGCTTTCCCATTCGGATATAGGTGGAGCGGTTTTCGGTAATAGCTTTTGAGTATTGGTGCATTCGCCTAACTATCTCTGATGTAGTCATCAGTTCGCCTTCAGCCTCCGTATGCGGCAGCTTAAAGAGTTGGAAGAAGATTTCCCTCAGTTCGTCGGAAACCTGATACTGGCTATTCTGCTCCTGGATGTATGCTTCGTCTTCGCTGTTGAAGTAAGCACGTTCGCCTTGCTGGAGTTCGGTAGCCAACTGAGCATAGACCTGGTCATATTCTATCGGAGCGACGTTGTCTATCTTTCCCGTTGTTCTGACACAAAGGTAACGGCGGCTGCCGGTTGGGTCAATGAGTGGAGTCGGCGAGTTTGTGGTAGCCATGAATGCAGCGTAACGTTTGTGGTCGGTGAACGCCATGGCGTATGGATCGCGTCCCATGATGTTCGTTTTCTGTAGAACATGTTTGAGGAAAGCTGTCTGACTCTTTGTGATTGAGTCAAACTCGTCAATGTTGATGAGCGCGAAAGCCGAGAGTGCTCGCTCTGCATCCTTCTTGTTTGCGAAGTCAAGGCGGTCGGTATAGAACGAGCGAAGTTCTGGCGGCAGTAGCAATCGGCAGAAGGTACTCTTGCCGTCACCTTGCGCACCGATGAGTAGCGGTACTACGGTTGAGCCATAGTCCGTATTCTTTCCGCTCCATTGGGAAACAGCCGACAGCATCCATCTATGGAACAACTCCGTCCAGCGCGGATTGCTGTTTGGAACTCTGGCGGCAAGTTCTGCGATGCGGTCTTTGCCATCCCAAGTAGATTGAACCTTATGAAGATATTCCGTCAGCGGATTGTAAACATCTATAAAGTTTGACTCAAGGTAGCGCTTTATGTCGCGATCCCATGCCTCGATGCCCAGTCGCTGAACTTCAAAGGTTATCGTGTTGATGACATATTTCGTTACTGGCTGCCACTCAAAGATGTAAGCGCCATGCTCCATATACTCCAGACTTCCAGTCATTTCGTTACGGCGGAATCTGTAGCGGCGAGGCAGATAGTCAATAATCATGTTCATCATTACTTGCGACTTTGAGATTGCCTTCGGTGAAGATGTGCGGCTCGGAAATCCTCGCCCTACATCCTGGGACTCATAGACATTGCCAAAGCACTTGCGCACGAGGACTTCCTTGTCGTGAAAGCGATTGAAGATGAGCAGTCGCTTTATAGCGAACTCCTCTCCTACTCCATTTGCGTAACATCTCTCTGCAAGTTCTGTCAGGAACAGATCTATACTGTCTGCATCTATCGCAAAGACTTTTTTCCAGCCTGATGCCGTACCATCAAGAGTCAGAGAGAGACATTTCTGGAAGTTCAGCATCATCATCTCCAGCTCATCGTAACCGGGAAGCTTCTTGAAAGTTGTGTCGTAATAATCAGGCAACTTTGATTCCACCAACATTCTTCGCTCTGTTTCAGAGAGAGTTTTGGCTGGTTGCGGCATCACCATCGGACGAACATTCATATTCATCCACGCCCTTCTGTCAGGCGTAAGCACAACATAATGGTTTATGTCGTTGCCTCCGGAAACGAGCGACAGGTTCGTAGCACGCTTCAGATACTGCGACTCCAGGAAATAAGCCCTCTCATGGAAGAGCTTCAAGGCATCATCCTCTTGAGGAAGACTACCGTCAGGCAGAGTGTAGGCAGAAACCGCCACGAGCAGTTCGCGATAGTTGTCTCTATATGTAAGCAACACTTGTGACTGCTGCTGAAGAATATCTATCGCAGCACTTATATCATTGCCGGATAAACCGCTGACGTTTAGAGAGATAGACACAAGACCAGTATAGCCGTATTTGCAGCTTTGAGCAAACTGAACTGTTGGAAAAAGAGTGTAGTCCGACAGAGTCTCAGACATGGAGAGCAGACGGTCGTAAATCTTTTCTACCGTCTCAGCTTTCTGTTTCTGCTCTCCTCTGTAAACATAATTGTAATTAACTGTTTTCATTTTTTTGATTGTTATGTGTTTTGTTTGTAATATTCCTATGCTTTACGAGTCGTATTCCTATGCTTTACGAGTCTGTTCCTATGCTTTTTGACCCAAAACTCCCACAGATATTGGTCAAAAAATGCATTTTTTGAACCGTTTTCCTATGAGTTTTCATTCCTTTTCGTGGGGCTTTCAATGTGAAATGTCAGGTGAAATATTGATGAAATGTCAAGAGACTATATTTCATTCCATAACTCTCAAGTTATCAAATGGTTAGTCCTTTGTGGTGAAATATTGAAATATAATTGTTGAAATCATCAAATAGCGGGAGCAAAGTTAGTAAAAAAATATGAAACCTCCAAGCCTCATCGTAACATTTGTCATGAAAGTTTCAAAGATTAATCTTGTTTAACAGCAAACCTTGTAGGTATTTGAGATTTTTTTATAAATTTGCGCAAAAGTAATATGCTTTTCGCTGGCAAACAAGCATGAAGAGATTTAATACTGCGGGCACCTGTCGCCCCAACGAGCACTATATGGTGGACATCACCGAACGTCTGGAAATCATACGCAAGATGATTGCCCAGGGCGACTATTTCTGTATCAACCGAGGCAGACAGTATGGCAAGACAACTACTCTGAATGCCATCAAATCCACTTTGGAAAAAGATGGCTATACTGTATTCTCTTTGTCTTTTGAAGATTTAGGGCAGGGAGTATTCTCTTCTGATGAGAAATTTTGTGCCACTGTCTTGTGGCTAATGAAGGATGCTATTGAGAATGATACCGTGAGTGGACTTTCAGAAAAATCACGAAACTTGATTCTGAACTCCGTTGATGACTCTATCACTCCTATTGAAACCGTAATCTTGTCAAGCATTTTTAGCAAGGTATGTAAGTTCAACGACAAGCCCATTGTCCTGACAATTGATGAGATAGATAAAGCCTCTGATAATAGCAGTTTGATTACTTTCTTGAGTATCTTGCGCAAATTGTTTCTTGACAGACAAAATAAGGCTACTTTCCAATCAGTTATCCTTGCCGGTGTCTATGACATCAAGAATCTCAAACTGAAGATGCGTTCGGAGGATGAGCACCAGTACAATTCGCCATGGAACATTGCGGTTCCATTTGATGTCGATATGAGTCTGTCAGCTGCTGGTATCAAGAGGATGCTTGATGATTATGAATCTGACCATCATCGTGGTATGAACACCGAAGATGTTGCTTTATGGATTCGTGAATATACCGGTGGTTATCCATTTCTCGTTTCGCGTCTGTGTCAGTTAATGGACGAGCAGAATGATTGGACCAATGAGGGACTTCGCTGTGCAGTAAAGTCATTGCTCAATGAGCACAACACGCTCTTTGATGATATGGTAAAGAAGATGGAACAGTTTCCTGATTTGAAAGCCTTGCTCAAGGAGCATCTCTTTTCTGGCGAATCGCGTAAATACAATCCAGACAACAAAGCATTCCAACTTGCAGAACGTTTCAATATCATCCACACCCATGATAACACATTCTCTATTGCTTGTCGTATAATGGAAACACGGATATATGAGTATTTCATGGCAGAAGAGAACGAGTCTGAGATTTACTCAGCCGGCTCTATCGAGAAGAATCAGTTTATCAAAGGCGATGGATTGGACATGCCTTTGCTCCTGCAGAAGTTCTCTGAACACTTCAATGAGATCTTCCGCACTGAAGATGGCACTATGGATACCAAGTTCGTGGAGAAGCAAGGACGAAAGCAGTTCCAACTTTATATCCGTCCTATCATCAATGGCGTAGGACATTATTACGTTGAAGCAGAAACACGTGATGAAACCCGCACCGACCTTATCATCAACTACAACAATCACGAGTACATCATCGAATTGAAGATATGGAGAGGTGACAGTTACAACACCAAGGGCGAGAACCAACTGTTTGAGTATCTCAAACTCAAGAACCACACCACTGGTTACCTTGTATCCTACTGCTTCAACAAGGGCAAGACTCCAGGATTACTTCCAACAGTGGAACAAGATGGACAAACACTTGTAGAAGTGATTGTATAGAAAACCATATACCTTTTTGCGCGTAGTATTCCGCAAGACAATCAAGCCACGCTACCTATAAAGTAAAGCGTGGCTTGATTTTTTTCACCTCTTACAGCATCACTTTTTTACGGCGCAACTATCCAAAAGTATTTGGAAAGACGAAAATCGCCAATAAAAAGTATCTCAAAGTACTAAATCATCAATAAAATTAGTCTTTCCATATACTAAATCAAGGTAAGTTCAGATGTTTCGGTCTCCTTGGGAGGTGTTCTGCCCTCAGGACACCAACAGCCAATCCTTATTGTAATGGATGATACTCTCGGAGGGAAGAATGCAAAACTTTGCGTAATTGGTTCAAGTGTCTTAATCCTTATTGTAATGGATGATACTCTCGGAGTTGAAGTAAAGTAATTATTTCTTTCTTAAGCAGGGGGTCTTAATCCTTATTGTAATGGATGATACTCTCGGAGCGTCAGAAATTCATATCGCTATGACGATGTGGAGATGTCTTAATCCTTATTGTAATGGATGATACTCTCGGAGATGAACTCGCAGCAGCACACGTACACGTAGACGACGGTCTTAATCCTTATTGTAATGGATGATACTCTCGGAGGAAGGCACAGGCGGTGCTCCAACTCTCGCAAGCTTGTCTTAATCCTTATTGTAATGGATGATACTCTCGGAGTTTTCGGGAAACTACACCAACAAATCACAAAAGATGTCTTAATCCTTATTGTAATGGATGATACTCTCGGAGATGTTGGAAAAGGCATACAAAGGACACGAAATCCAGTCTTAATCCTTATTGTAATGGATGATACTCTCGGAGGGTGATTATTTCACTTATGAAATTATATTATAATGGTCTTAATCCTTATTGTAATGGATGATACTCTCGGAGGGCGAATGTGGCTCTCTTGCATTCTTGCAAGCGCATAGTCTTAATCCTTATTGTAATGGATGATACTCTCGGAGATTAGCGGAAATAGCCGACGGACTCAACTTTATTCGTCTTAATCCTTATTGTAATGGATGATACTCTCGGAGGTCTATCTTTGAGACTGAATATTATCAGACAGCGGGTCTTAATCCTTATTGTAATGGATGATACTCTCGGAGTTTCTTGAAGGTGATTGGGAAGACATGGAATATTGGAGTCTTAATCCTTATTGTAATGGATGATACTCTCGGAGTAGGCATTAGTACATTATCTTATGGTATATGGTTGTGGGTCTTAATCCTTATTGTAATGGATGATACTCTCGGAGAGCTGATTTTATAAGACGTTGATATTCAATAATATAAAAGAGTAAAACGCGTAAAAAGCACTGGGTTTAGTTCAAAAATAGGGTTGCTTGGTGCACCGTTTTGTAATCTCGGCATTGCAAATATTTTTGACAAATCATGTACTTTTGCAGCAATTCTCACTGCAAAAGTACACATTATTTTTAATGTTGCAAAGAAAACCTGCAAGATTTTTTATAGGTGGATTCTATAACGATGCGATATAGCCTTTTACGACTTCAAGGAGCAGGTCGTTGAATTCAGGATTTGTTCCTGCCTTGGGCGACTTGACGAATGAGAAACCACGCTTCCCGTAGAAGAGGTTTAGTTCTGCAAACTTTATGCCTAACTTGCAGCGCAGTTTCTTGCCGTACTGGATATTCTTTTCCTCAACAAGCTCTATGCTCAGCGACTCAATATGAGCACGCAGCCCCTCCATGATTTCGTCAAGGATGATAGGCACGTTCGGCTCCGGCTTATCAACAACAGGTTTCGGATTGAGCGTAGCACGGATTTGTGCCATCACATCCTTCGACGGTTCGCGAGAATCCTCTTTTCGAGCATCTTGTTGCTTTATGGCTTCTTTGGCATCCTTATCTTGCTGATGCTTCAGTTCCATAAAGTCATGTATGTTGTTGATGTCAACATAAACATTCAAATCCACGCAATCCGGGAAAGGATTGAAATACGCATCAGGATCGTGACTAATGAAACAAGCACGCGATACATCACAGGTTACACTATCCACCACTTGCTCAAGATTATGCCGAGAGGCGAAGTCCTTTACAAATGCCCGATAGAACACCGTGTATATGCCAGCATCATAACATCGCTCACTAAGACGGAACAACACTTTCAGTCCGTCCTCACTTGGCGACTTGAAACACATCATCACCTGCTCGTCCTTCTGCACCTCTGCTCTTACTACATCTATGTCAAGCTGCTTTGATTGCAATTTGTCAATATCCACAACAAAACATTCTGTATAGGCAAAGTTCTCCTTCTTGCGCAGTCGCGGATTGAAGGATCCACATACAAAGTATGGAAGATACTTTTTCAGCAATATGTATTGTTTCGGATTGATGGTATAGACACGACGCAGTTGGCGGAGCTGAGCCTCTATCTCCGGTTTTGGGCTTTTGACGGCATTATACAAATAGTCCAATGTTGCTTTCTGAAGTTCATCGTTCGGAACAGTCAGATTCTTACCTACCATTATCATTTTTCAAAATGTTTGAATTGTTGAGCCAAGTTTTGTGCGTAAAGTTCGATGTGAGTCATACGGGAACGAGCCAACTTGTTGATAGTTACGGTCTCTTCCAGATAATCGTTCATTGACTGTATCAGAATCTTTCTGCCAAGCGATTCCAACCAACATGAGCCATCATCACGTACGGAATAGAACTCATCCGTAATTATCTTCTGAGACAGTAATGTGAATACAATATAATCAACCCAAACACGATATAGCTCTATCACGTCATAAACCAACACAGGACGATTGTACTCATCCCTATGCAATATACCGATGTAAGGATCAATGCCCGCTCTAATAAGCGAACCTTCTATCTTTCCGTACATCATTCCATAGCCATAGTTAAGCATGGCGTTGGCAATATCAGTGGCAGGATGCTGCTGACGATGTTCAAAGCGGTATTCTTCCGGCAAATACAGATTGAGCGCTTCAAAATAAATCTTTGCAGCCATTCCTTCCCAACCTCGAAGTGTGGAGGCAACGTCACGAAGTGTCTCGCCCTCTATTCCATTTACTTTCAGGCGATAGTCCTCAAGACGATTAACTGCTTTTGCTGCCGCCGCAATGATTTGTGCATCATCCGTTTGGAAGGAGTATAGCAACGCCTGCTGGTTTTCTATCTTCTGTGAGATTACATCTTTTATCCATTTTACGGCATGCTTCGACTGAGAGAAACTGAGTTGACCTTTGCGAATAGTGGAGATGGAACCATATCTTGAACTCCACACTCTGCCAAACGGAGTGCCGTCCTTATCCACAAAAAGCACTTCTATTTCCTTCTCTATTGCAAGCAGGACGGCATCGCTCGTAATCTGTGCTCCTTTGGATATGAGAATACTCTTGATGATGTCATCCACAGGCACACGCTGCTTGCCGTCTTTCGTTGTCACGACAAATCCCTCATTGTCTCTTGACAAGGAAACTCCGTAAGTATTGAGAACCAATTCCATAATTACACAGTGTTAGAAGAAAAGAGTGTTCTTTGTATGAGTGATAAGATCTATATTGATGTTCTGACCTATGACTTTCATGTTTTTTATCAGGTCAGTAGATACCGGACATATCAGAATACTATCCTCATTCTCATAGACAGCCTGAACCTCAGCAAGGTCATTGCGTATCTGATGGTACTTCTTGGAGTCTATATCGGCAAGGAATACAGAGTGTTGCACACGGGTACAGCCCATCTTTAACAGATACTTTGCCACATGGCGTCGCACCTTGTTGCTTTCTATGTCATACATTACGAAAAAAAGCATGTTGCCGATTCTGCGGTTAGGGGAGTTTATAACATCAAATATCTGCATGACACGATCGGAGAGAGAGTCAAGCTCGTTGAGGCTGTCTATTTCGCGGTTAGGAGAAAGCGAGCTGTCGATGCCCGCTTGCTTCAGCTTGAGCATAGCCTCAACGAACGAGACTTCATGTTTGCGTTTAGGCATTTACTTGTCAAGAATTGTCAACTTTACAAAACCAAGCAGTTCACAATCTGTACTTACACGACGAGATTTAGGAAACTCGTAGTTACTATACATTTCCTTGTCTTTCGGACGAGTTCTTGGAACAATAACTTCGTAGAAGTCTTCACGATTCTCCGTCCATGCTCCAGTAATGAAACGCCATCCAGAACCATGTCCGACTCTCAAAATGCACGACTTGCCGTCTGTGCATGATTCAACCTTTAACAAAATCGTCTTGATTCTCTTGATATACAAAGTAGTCTTGTCGGAAGAGTCATCGTCTTGCCTATTAGCCCAATAAGCAATTTCGTCTTCAAGCAAGTTCTTGGTATGTGCGTTTATTGTTTGGAAAAGAGTGGTCAGGTCAGAGAAACAGTCTGGAATCGCATGCACCTTACCCCTTGTCGCGTTAATTAGGTGTTGGTTTATAGACATATTAAACGTAGCCTCATCCTCTTCACCAAGCACCTCAATGAGTTGTGGCTTGGATTCGTCCCAATAGCCTTTTCTGATTCTTTCGTTCAGATTCACCATTTTTACAACAACCTCATAGTTCTCTCCAAAATGAGCATCGCCAACTTGCAGAAATCGAAATACATCATGATTGGGATCTTTACCGAAATAGTAAGATTCTGTCATTGAAGCAGAAAGACTTCCGTTCTTGTTAGTGATAGGTTGTTTAGACTCTTGTGCCAACGAAGCTAAAACAGCACTGCGAATAGCCCCCTTGATAGAACTTCCTGGAATATATGGTTTACCCATTCCATTGTGGATAAATTCCTTTAAGGTGTCAGTAGGCTTGATCTCTGCACAATTCTCAAGAATTCTTTTAGAATAATCCTCTATTGTAGATTTCGGTGAAAAGCGCTCTACTACTTCACCCGTAGATTCTTTCCTCTCAATAGAAGTAACCCATGACTGGACGTCTTCCGTTCCAATGAGTTCCATAACCTTTCTGGGATCTATTACCGATACGACATCATATCCTTCAGAATCCACTCCAACGACAAAGTCATTGCCATTGTAAAGCGTTTCGCCTGAGCCGATGTGTACGGCTGTTATGGTTTCTATCTTTATCTTGCTCATAGTTCGTTCATTTTTATTGAAACAGACAACGGTTTTCCACTACGATAGACAGGATGTAGCGCAGAGTCGTTCCATGAAGGACGTAGGTCAACAACCTTACCTTTCAAATCAGCAGAAGTCTTGAAAACAGAACCTGCATTGAACATATAAACAGATTTCTTGCGTAAGTGCCTGAACTGTTCATCATTGCTACCAGCAATATATCCTCCTCTTAGTCTCAATTCATATTTCGAGTCTTGGAGATTTAGAAGGGTGGACTCATTATCTTCGGGAAGATACATGGACAGAAGCATTTGTGAATCAGCGTCTTGTACAGAGTCAATGCAAATCTTCTGTGAAGCATCTACAGTAAACTTTCCTCCACCGCAGTTTCTATCTGTGCCTATGCCGTATTCGCCCAACTGCTCAAAAAGAGAAATGATCTCTTTTAGCAGTTCTCCTTTAGCATCTGTAATACAAAAGAGTCCAGCCTCTTTGTCAAAATACTTCCAATCAAAGAAGAAAGGAACTGCATCCTTGCCATTCCTGCTTACAGCCACTCGCTCCTTAACTTCTGATTTGAAGAACACAGGTACATCTGTTTTTGCTGCAAGGAAAGAACCATTAACCTGTTTGCTGGAAACTTTGCATTGTTCGCCTTTTATCAGTTTATTCCAAAGCGGCAACTCTACAAACTGTACTTTCTTCAGTTTCTTTCTGTACTCGTGTTCTTCCTGACCATCAATGCTAACATTGATTTTGCCTTGTGGCTTTGTCAAGAAAAGACAGTCTTTCCAGAAAGGAAATGCCGAACTGAGGGCGAATGAGCTTAGGAACTCCTTCACATCATCAGTCTTGCCTTGTTGTGCTCTTATTGCTGCAAGTGCAGCTGTCAGAGTGTCGCTCTGCAATTCAGATGAGGAAAAGTCCAAACTCTCACGCCCTGTGCCGACATGAAGAGGAGTCATTTCAGTTAATTTGATGATGGTATATTCCATAATCAATAAGTCTTTTCTTGAGGTTCGTTCAACGTAATTTCCACCTGACCATAGCCTCTTGAACCATGACCTCCGAGATAGTCATCTTCCAGCAATTCAATTGCCTTAGTGAGAGTATTCTTTAGTTTCTCTTCATCTTCGCCTTCAAAGATGTTAAGAACCATGTTTAGGTTGAACTTAGCACCAGCAGGAACTCGCTCAAAAGTGCGAGGATTAGCCCTGGCTGTTATACGGTCAATAGCAACCTCTGTCTTGCTCTCTGTATATGGGAGATCAGTATTGCTGAAGTCGCAAGCGTTGATGTCAAGTTCTGCATCACGAACAATCAAACGTGATGGCCTATTGTTGCCGTCACCTGTAGCAGTGCCAAAGAGTGCTCCAGAAACAGATGTTGGATCTTCGCTTGGCCCCGCATTGCCTTTCTTGTCAATATGTACGCAACCATAGTAGATCTCTATGAGAGAACGCATCTTTCCCTTTAGTGAGCTTCCTGGTATGTAAGGTATGTTTGTGAGAGGGTTACGAACAACGAACTTGTCAGGACCACCAATATTGAGTGAAGCGTTAGTTCCACCTATATGTAAACCCGTCTTAAGTGTGATGACACCTGTATAGACGATTTTCTTCGTTAACTTTATGTTTGCCATAATAATGTTGAATGTTGAGTGAATGATTTAGTCTTTACCGCCGTATGCCTTGTGATATGCAAGAACGGCTTCTATAAGATTGCAGAAATTCTGGTATGTCTTTGAATCCTTAACATCTGTACTGCTAGTGTCAAAAAGAAGTTTGAACATCTGTAGGCCAAGATTCTTGTCGTCTCTACCCAAAGCATAAGCCACCTTTGGCTTAAGCAAGAAGAAGGATGACTTCTCCTTCTCAAACTCTGCCATTTGGATTCTTTTTATCTCTCCATAGATACTACGAATCTTAGAGTTCGTCAGCTTGTTGTTAGCCATGTACTTGCCAAGCTGTTCTGCAAAGTTGACAAATGCAGAATCGGCTCCTACGGTAATCCATTCGCGCTGATAACCAGCATTGTTGAATTCCTTCTTTACCCAAGATGAGATAATTTCTTTTTCTTCTTGAGTACCTCGTTGTTGATAGTTACTATTGTATGCCATAGTTAAAAATATTAGTTTATTCTGTTCGTGTTTCCAGTTCCGCCCAACGGCATGCCATAGCCCACAACTCTAAACCTTGGTAATCAGTTGCGATAGGCATTCCGTTAAGTGTTGTTCTTTTGTTTACAACTTCAGTTTTGCAGTTTTCTATAAGTTCTTTGACCACAGATTCTTTGATGCGGGATTTCATACGACTCAAATCGTAAGTGAGCATCCAAAAAGTTTTGTAGTTAGTTATCTTATGATTCTGTATTCTTGCATTTGCATGATGCTGTAGAACCTTTGAAAGGAATGAGCTTGGGAGCACATCTGCATTCAGGTATTCAACCAACTGGAACTTAAGTGCTTCCACTGCATTGAATTCCTTGTCCCAATTCAAAGGTATTTGCATAAAGGAAAGCGAGTTCTTTGTAGAGCCTACACAAACATGGTTCTTTGCGTTTGACTCCTCATCGCCACTTTGTTCAGCTGCCTTCATGATAGGGAACTTCGGTGATACTATAGCGACACCTCCGGAAATGCTAAACGCCTTGTTTCCGCAAGTGAATCTTCTAAAGTCTTCGCGTATGCGCTTCGCCATCTCTATGGTTTTATCCCATCTGCCGACTACAAAGACATCATCACCGCCACTGTATATAATAAAGGTACGGTCAGGAGATACTTCTTGCCATATAGTATTCAGGTAGCCAGAGAAGAAATAGTCGAACGAGCGACTAAGTGCCGCATATCGTGCCAATGTTGCTCTGTGTTGTGGTATGCCTTGTTGGAAAATGTTGCCCAAATTGTCAACATCCATGCGTAGAACACCTAAGCGGTTAAGCCCTTCTCCAGAAGCCATCTTCTCGAATGTTTTTCCATTGAACTCATTTCCTCCGTAAAATTCAAATGTGAAAGAGGCGTTGTTAGGTAGATTCAATGCTTGCCAATCATAGTTGATTCCATTCAAGGCAATTACATTAATATAATCATAGGTTGAAGATATATTGTTTAGAATGTGAACGTCATTTGGTAACAAGAAATAGTATCTAATACCCAACTCAGCAGGATTTACATTAATGCAATTTTTCAGTTCCTCAATCTCGCTATCTGAGCAAACCATAAGAACTGTATCTTTCAATACACTGCCCAAATCAATCTGTGATTTTGTTATTTCCTTTAATGTTAATCCTTCTTTTACGAAGCACTTATCATCAGCACGGATTTCTTCTCCTGAAATGCTGTCTATCTTCACATCACCACCTTGGTTTGTAGCATTGAAAAATACTGACGGATTTTCTGCTATAACAGACGAAAACTTATGATTCTTCTTTTGATCGCGCTTTTTGAACAATTCCCCCCAAACGTCGCTTAAGGTCTGATTGCTTTCTTGGCGAAGGGTAGCAGCAGACAATTCAACATAATCTATGGCTGCGTAGATTGAAGTGCCATGAGTGTTAAAGAAGTTCTTTTCTATCTCCTTGACAGCTTCTGCTAATAACTCCTTCGTTTTTGCAGTGTTTGGAGTGAGCAGATAAAATCCACCGCCAGAATTGTATATGACATTAGCCTTGTAGAGATTTAGTTTCAGAAGAATATAACGGACAACAGCGTCAGACAACAATCTTACATAGAATGAGCGTCCCTTTAGATTTTTACCAGCATACTTTGACACTATTTGATAAATGTATGACTGGATACCACTAAAGTCAGCTCCTACTAATAAGAACTGTTTTTCCTCATCAATTCCCTCTGCAGAAAGACAGGTAGCCATCGCCGTTGATGCTTTAATGTAATCGAACATTGATGTGTCTGTAACTTCTTCTGAAGAATAAGGAATACATGATGTATGTTTCTCCAACAGACTTAGTAAGCTATCTGCAAAAGCACGAGGTTCTTGTCGTGAAATTACTTCCAAATCATTTAGAAGAGAATTTAATAGTGCAGAATAGTCTTTCTTCTCTTTGTTCCCTTTGAGAGGAAAATAGTCAAGCGACAGCGAAACTGGCATTGTTGGCATGGAATATTCACACGAGTTTATGGATTCCATACCAATTGTTTCCGTAATCGGAACCAGCCTTTCGCGCTGACTATCCTTGCAAATTCTTCCTTCACTTTTTCCGACGGACAAAGCATAACATAATTCTATTGTTTCAATGTCCTTAGAAGAGACATCTCTACAATATACATCAATCGGTACACCTAATCCGTAGAGCAGTGACGCAAGATACAATTGGTCATTGTTCTTTTTCATCTGTATTTTGTATTTTACTGGTTTTATTTATTTTCCTTGATACAACACCAAAACCAACACTGGCATCTTTGCCTAAGCCAATGAAATTTGGTAATGACATATTTGTTTTGAATTCAGCATCAAATGCCATTTTCTTTACACCTTTATACTTAATCAGGCGGGAGTTTGATAAAGAGGTGATGCTGCATGTGATTTGGTCTTCAATATGAATATCTAAGCCTTTAAGGAATGACAGCATATTGCCTATAAGAATCTTCTCCAGCATTTTCATTTTTTCAGCAAGACTGTCTTCTTCAATGTACGTCTTGAAGTTTTTAGAATTGAGTGGCAGCCAATTCTTGATTCTATAGCAGAACGATGTCTGCCATACCTGGACGTTAATCTTATCAGCTTTGATGTTTTCAACGGTAAGTTGTATTTCTTTTTCTCCTAATGAGAGTTGCATAGGCTCTGAGTTGAAGAACTCTCCAATGGCTTCAGTACCTTCTTCCAAACAAACAATAGCAGCTTTCTTTCCTATTCTCTTGTATTGTATTAGCGGATAGGAATATCGAAGCCCTTCTTCCGTGTGGTTATGGAAGAGTATGCTGTGCTGCTCTTCGAGTGCGGCATTGACAGCACCTCGGAATAGCGGTATTTCGTATGGAAGTATCTCGTTTTCGAACTGGATAGTCAATAGTTTTATTTGTTTCATGTTTCTTGTGTTTATCTATTGCTTGAGCTATTCACTTGTTTTCCATATTTTAATCGTACTCCATTTTCCATCAGGGTTCCTTCTGACTATGGCTGTACACTGGTCATTGTTCAGCAAATTGCCTAACAGCTTCTTGTGTACGTAGCAATCTCCGACAAAGCCGAATCGCTTGTCGGCACGTTCGATGATTCGTATGTTGCCAGTAATCTTCTTTTGGTTTTCCGTATCCTCAAACGCTGAATATACATAATCGATAGCCCTGGTAATATTCTTGTTGTAGAATCCTCTGTTATGATTTCGCGCTTGTACGCCAGTAGGTATCTTCGCCAGAATCGAGTAGTATGGTTCCTTTATCTTCCAGTCAGCATGCAAGTCATACGTTTTCTTGTATTGTGCAAGTTCTGTCGCAGCCTCTTGATATTTGCCGATGGCACAGAGTGTTTCCGCAAGTTTCAGTCTTATCTTTACGACAAAATCATACTTTGCATTCTCGCAACATAATGCCTGACAGAGCAAACTGATGCTAAGGTGTGAATCTTCCGTGAGATCTGCAAGTTCTGTCCAAAGGTAAAACTTTGAAGGCTGACGTATCAATAGTTTTTTAAGATACTGCATGGCAGCATCTTTGTCTCCTTCCTTCAACAATATGTGTGCTTTCTGGCGTGGAAGATGTTCGCTGTCATGGAAAGTCTCAAGAGCCTTGTCAACTATGGCTTTTATTTCAGCTGTTGGTATAACATTGGGAGTTATATCCATCTCCTTAATATATGCTGTAATGACCTTCTCCACTGTCGATGACACTTTCCTTCCGTCGTCGGTCTTGAAGCGTTGCCAATCATCTTCACGCAGATTTTTAAGTCCCCACATTTCAAGGAATTTTGAAAACAGGAACTCTAATGGCGTAGTGTTCTCCACCCTAACAGCTTCACGCAATATGAGAGAATGAAGAACAGAAGGTCTTTCAAGATTCAGTTTCAGATATTGGAACAACAACTTCTTACGATATGCAATATTACTATTGTTATCCTGCTTTAGTGCGTAGTATATTATCCAACCAAAATCAATCAGCATGTATGAATCAAGCTTTCCTTGACCATGTAGTTCGGAAACACATTCGTATACTTCCTTCGCAATACCTTCTTTCGCTTTTCGTAGTATGTCCTTTACGATACTTGCATTCTCCTGAAGTAATGACTTTGCTCGCTCATACGCTTCTGACATCACGTTGTCGTACATGCCGTACTGATTGTAAATATCAGTCATTCTCTGAAAAGTGACCTGTGCTTCATTGGGAGAATCTGTTTTAATTTTTGCATTAAGACACCAGAACAAAGCTTTATATTGCTCAAAGCCGCAAACTCTGTTCAGGTCTGCTTCTGCCATGGCAAGCGCTTCCTGAAGCCTGCCTTCTTTTCTTAATCGTGTTACTTCTTTTGATGACATGGTATTAGATGTGTTTGTTATGAATTAGAGTATAGGGGCTAATAGGTATTATTGTGCGAGAAATAGGCTATTCAACATACTTCTTTATTGCAGCCATGAATCGGGCGTATTCTGTTGGTGTGATGTCAACTTTGCCTGAAACCTTGTCCTTTGGATACTTCTTCTTGTAAGCCTTGCGGATTGCTTCGTGTGTCACAATATTGCTGAGAGGAATATTGTGTTCGCGGATTATAGGCAGAAGATATTCTATTGCACTTTGAATCTGGTCGTCAGTCAAGGGGGGGCAAGGGTGTTGCCCTAGAACTTGATGTCGATGGTGAAATCGTTGCAATGCTCTCTGCCGTTAAGGATGGATCTGCCGGCGTGGAAGGTGACTGCTGTCGGTGGACACATAACGTATCTTGTGCCGTCTGTGTCAATGACTACATGAGTGCCTACTCCACGAGCTCCTGCCGACAGTTCGTGAAGAGATTCACGAACCGTTGGCAAAGCTGTATGATGAAGGATAACTCACTGAACATCATTTACTTTTCAGTGTATCAATGTTTGGGGTAGGATAACTGACCTCCTAGTATTTCATGTCTGGACGCAAGAGTCTTACCTCGTAGATTTCGCCTACCTGGCGGCCTTGCTTAG
Source organism: Prevotella sp. (assembly GCA_045616725.1). Classification (GTDB taxonomy): domain Bacteria; phylum Bacteroidota; class Bacteroidia; order Bacteroidales; family Bacteroidaceae; genus Prevotella. The sequence continues at coordinate 39,445 of JAZLHI010000128.1, forward strand.
ATACGAACTTGACGCGAACCTGAGTCTTGCCTTCAAGTGCTGCGGCAGGGATCTGGTATGTTTCATATTTCCACTGCGATGAGCGCCACTTCTTTGAGTTGTTGACACTCTTCACGAGAACATCGTCAACGTAAAGATCGTACTCGCATGTGCGCCACTCGTCCTGTCCCCAATAGCGGATGCGAAGGCTGAGATCCTTCTCGCCCTTTGTCTGCATGAGATAGCTGAAGGAAGCACCGTTACGAGCGTCACGGAAAGAAACATCGTTGGTGTAGCCCTTGTTAGAATGACCGTCAATCTCCATGAAGTGGTCGCTCTCAGGCTGCTGTTCGCCTGGCTGAACCTTATCCACGGTGCGTGCTTCGAGAGCAAGACGCTCCTGCTCTGCCTTGGCAAGGTTATCGATATATTCCTTGTAACCATCACTGCTGAGCGCGAGCCAGTAGAGCATATAGCGAGAGTCGTGGATTTCGAAGAATGGCTGGAGCTCAGGCTGTCCGCTGAACGAAGGCTGTGCAGCGATTGACTCCTTGTTCTCCATGCGAGTCTTGAGAGTGAAATGGAGCGGATGGCCAGGAACAGGAACGAGGTCGTTTGCAATGTCTTCCACCTTGTTTGCGATAAGGTATGGAGCCTTGTCAACAGGAAGTTTCTTTCCTGAAGCCATCTGTCCGAAACGGCTGTCGTCTGCCAGGAGTCCTGCAAGATCCTCGGTGCCTGTCTTCATGCCAAGAACGATTGGACCGTACATTATGCTGACGTACTGCGGAACATTTGGCATGTGCTCGACAGAGGCGTGCATTGGGAAGTTGATGTCGATGACGTCACCAGCCTTCCAGTTGCGCTCTATATTAATATATGTGCCTGGCTTCTCGGTACCCTTAGTCCAAGCCTTGCCATTTACCTTGACAACGAACTCTCCCTGACGCACCCAAGAAGGATAGCGGAGACGCATAGCGAAAGACTTCTTCTTGCTCTTTGTGATGACGATCTTGCTTGTCTCGCCATAAGGGAACTGAGTTTCCTGACGGAGCTGTACGCCAGCTTCATTCCAGTTGAGTTCAGAAGCTGCGTAGAGGTTGACGGTAAGGTCGTTATCGTTCTTGTGTGTATAGATGAACTGGGTATATTTGCCATGGTTCTCCATACCCGTACCTACACAGCACCACATTGCCTCGTTTGGTACCGAGTAGTTGCGATAGTGGCGTGGACGAGCCGATGTAAAATAGACATAGCCGCCATGCTCTGGATGCTGGGTAGAGAGGATATGATTGAACGTAGCACGCTCGAAGTAGTCGGCAAAGAGCGCGTTATCCGGATCCATGCGGTGGAGGTCCTCGGTGAGTTTGAGCATGTTGTTGGTGTTGCACGACTCAAGGCCATCAATGTCCTGTGTCCAGTCGATGCAAGCTTCCTTGCTTGGGAAATGCTCGCGACGACTGTTGCCACCGAGGGAGAGGGAGCGGCGATTGACCACCTCGTCCCAGAAGAAACGAGCGCCTTCCTTATAATACTCATCGTTTGCCAATTCGCCGACACGTGCGAAACCTACAACCTTAGGAACCTGCGTGTTAGCGTGAATCAGGTCGAGGTGCTTGCCGTTGTGTTCCTTCATCGGATTGAGAAGCCACTTGTGAGAATAGCGCTTGGCAGCGTCGAGATATTTCTGCTCGCCAGTCATCTGATAAGCGTCTGCCAAGACCTCATTGACACCACCATGCTCCATGCCGAGGAGTTCTTCGAGCTTCTCATCGCTGACATTGGCAGCTATGTCGATGAGCCAGTTACAGGTGCCAAGGAAAAGTTGTTTAGCATCCTCATTGCCACAATAGAGCCAAGCGTCACGAAGACCTGCCTGAATCTTGTGAATATTATAGAATGGTACCCACGCTCCATTGAAAGTGCGGAAATCACCCCGTTTGAAGCTTGACCACATCTTCGCACTGTTAGGGACACCACCGAGATAGCCTTTGCCCCAATCAGGATAGTTATTCTCAGCAGCCTCAGCGCACTTCTTGAGTTCGGCAATCATATAGAGCATACGATTCTCGCACTCCTTATCACCCTGAGCTGCATAAAGAGCCATCGCAGTGAGATAGTGACCACCAACGTGACCATCGAGACCTGCCCAATTAGGGAAAAGTGGAGCAATCTCTGGCAGACCAGCCTCCTTGCGGAATGGAGCGAGGAGACGGTCGACGTCATAACGGAGCAGGGTGTGTGCATTGAGCTCGTAAGCATGCTTCAGAGGTCCGTCAAGGAGTTTCACTTGACTGATAGGAAATTCGTCTTTGTAGAGTTTGTCTTGTGCGGAAAGCGAAGCAGTGAATGCCAATGCTACCGACAACAAAGAGATTTTAAGGTTCATAGCGTTTAATCGGGTTAGTTTTACACTGCAAAATTAAGAAAAACTTTGATAATCACAAAATTATAAGCCGATAAACGCAAAAAACATTGAAATAGTCCAATCAAGAGGATAAAAGTAGCCCTACAAAGAAAAAAGCCACGCAACTCGCAATGAGAAGCGTGGCTTGTGGTTATGGTTTAAACCAAGTTAAATAGGAGAATTAAACGTTCTCAGCGAAGTACTTGATTGTGCGAACCATCTGAGAAGTGTAAGAGTTCTCGTTGTCATACCAAGAAACAACCTGTACCTGGTAAGTATCCTCGTCAATCTTAGCAACCATAGTCTGAGTTGCGTCGAAGAGTGAACCGTACTTCATACCGATGATGTCAGAAGAAACGATCTGATCCTCAGTGTAACCGTAAGACTCAGTCTGAGCAGCCTTCATAGCAGCGTTGATGCCTTCTACAGTTACGTCCTTACCCTTAACAACAGCTACGAGGATAGTTGTAGAACCTGTTGGAGTTGGGATACGCTGTGCAGAACCGATGAGCTTACCGTTGAGTTCTGGGATAACGAGACCGATAGCCTTAGCAGCACCAGTTGAGTTAGGAACGATGTTCTGAGCACCTG
>JAZLHI010000129.1:0-72805 GCA_045616725.1 Prevotella sp.
TCTCGGTGGTACTTCTACACGTGGTCACAAGGGTGCTAAGGCACGTTCAGGTTACAAGCGTAAGATCGGTTTCGAAGGTGGTCAGATGCCACTCCAGCGCCGTGTTCCTAAGTTCGGTTTCAAGAACATCAACCACAAGGAGTACCTCGCAGTTAACCTCTCTACACTTCAGGCTATCGCAGAGGCTAAGAACCTCACAGCCATTACTCTCGAAGACCTCAAGGCTGCTGGCGTAGCTAAGGGTTCTGTACTCGTAAAGATTCTTGGCAACGGTGAGCTCAAGGCTAAGCTTGACGTTACTGCCAATGCATTCTCAAAGAGCGCAGAAGAGGCTATCAAGGCTCTCGGCGGTACTGTAACTGTAAAGTAATTACTCACACATTAAGGAGCTAAGAGCCTTGAGGATCCTTGAGGTTCAATTAAGGTCCTTAACTCCCTTAATATCATTTTCAAATGAAAAAGTTTATCGAGACACTGAAGAATTGTTGGAAGATTGAGGATTTGCGCACTCGCATCCTCATCACAATAGCGTTCGTAACGATTTATCGTTTCGGTTCGTTCGTTGTACTTCCAGGTATCAATCCAGGTGCATTGAAAGAATTGCACAGCCAGACTGAAGGCGGTTTGATGTCACTTCTTGATATGTTCTCCGGAGGTGCGTTCTCTAATGCGTCAATCTTCGCATTGGGTATCATGCCATACATCTCAGCGTCTATCGTTATGCAGCTCCTCGCTGTTGCTGTGCCTTACTTCCAGAAGATGCAGCGTGAAGGTGAAAGTGGAACAAAGAAGATCATGTGGTACACTCGTGTGCTCACAGTGTTCATCCTCCTTTTCCAAGCTCCTTCATACCTCATGAACCTCAAGATGCAGTCGCACGATGCTCTCGCATCTGGTCTTGACTGGACAATGTTCATGATTCCTGCAACAATCATCTTGGCAGCTGGTTCTATGTTCATCCTTTGGCTTGGTGAGCGTATTACAGACAAGGGTATCGGTAACGGTGTGTCAATGATCATCATGATTGGTATCGTTGCTCGCTTCGTTCCTGCATTCGTACAGGAGATTACATCTCGCTTCACAGGAATCATCGGTGGTGGTCTCGTTATGTTCATCATTGAGCTTATCATCCTCTACGCAGTTGTTTGCGCTGCAATCATGCTTACACAGGCTGTTCGCCGTGTGCCAGTGCAGTATGCAAAGCGTGTAGAGCGCAACGGTCGTCAGACTATGATGGGTGGTGCTCGTCAGTACATCCCATTGAAGTTGTTCGCTGCTAACGTGATGCCTATCATCTTTGCTCAGGCTTTGATGTTCATCCCAATGATGTTCGTCTCATTCTCTGCAGACAAGGGTGGTTGGTTTATGCGCAACATTATGGATCATACAAGTTGGCTTTATAACATAATCTTTGCAGCGCTCATCATCGCGTTCACTTATTTCTATACAGCCATCACATTGAATCCAACTCAGATGTCTGAGAACATGAAGCGTAACAATGGCTTTATCCCAGGTGTTAAGCCTGGTAAGGATACTGCCGATTTCATCGAAGGCGTTATGTCTCGTCTGACATTGCCTGGCTCTCTCTTCATTGCGTTCATCGCAATCATGCCAGTCTTCGCACGTCTCTTCGGTGTAACAGACCAGTTCGCTCAGTTCTTCGGAGGTACATCACTCCTCATCCTCGTTGGTGTGGTTATTGATACTCTCCAGCAGATAGAGACTCACCTCACAACACGTCACTACGAAGGTCTCCTCAACTCAGGTCATGTTCGTTCACAGCGTGGCGTATCTGCTTATTAAGGTAAGCAGCAAGCTGCGAGGCTAAAGGCTAAGGGCTTGCACGAAAGATAAAATAAAAAGGGTTCTGCATTTTCAAGAGAGTGCAGAACCTTTTTTGTTGTTAACAGGAAAATTGACACTACTTTTTTGGACTTATCTATAGCTATCTATGAAAAGAAGTAACTTTGGTTCCAAGTTAGGCATTGTGCTAGCAACAGCAGGTTCTGCTGTAGGACTCGGAAACATCTGGCGTTTCCCAACAATGACAGGACAGAATGGAGGTGCAGCCTTTCTTCTTATCTACATTGTATTCGTGTTCATGTTGGGCATTCCTGGTATGCTTGCAGAGTTTGTTATAGGCCGTAAGGCGCATACCAATGCACCAAGAGCCTACAGAATGTTGGGTGGTAAGACTCCTTTCGCGGGAATCGGTTACGTTGGAGTGTTGGGTGGAATGCTCGTTTTTGGCTTTTATAGCGTCATAGCGGGTTGGTGTATGCATTATTTGTGCGCTTCCATCACTTCACAGTTGAACGGCTCGCCAGAACAAGTCGTGAGCTACTTTCAGACATTCTCATCAGGAACATGGGAACCATTGATATGGACGGCTTTGTTTATGCTGCTGACTCATCTTGTTGTTTGGGGTGGAGTCAATAAGGGTATAGAACGTTGTGCAAAGACACTTATGCCATTGCTTTTCATAGTACTTATCGTTATCGTGGTGGCATCCCTCTGTGTGCCAGATGCATATAAGGGCATTGAGTTCCTCTTCAAGCCAGACTTCTCTAAGATTACACCAGCAACGATACTTGCTGCATTAGGACAGGCTTTCTTTACGCTTAGCCTAGGTGTGGCTTGTCTTGCCACTTACGCTTCTTATTTCGATGAGAATGTAAACATGAGTCGCGCAGCAGTGCAGATAGCCCTTGTTGATACGCTGATAGCAATCCTTGCTGGGTTGATGATTTTTCCGGCTGCGTTCTCTGTAGGCGTAGAGGCAGATGCGGGACCATCACTTATTTTTATCACCCTGCCTAACGTCTTCCAATCAGCATTCTCATTCGTTCCAGGTGCAGGCTATGTGATTTCCGTCCTCTTTTATGGCTTGCTTGTCTTGGCAGCCCTCACGTCAACGATCTCAATGCATGAGATAGGCACGGCATTCTTTACGGAGGAACTCAAGCTTACTCGTGGTTGGGCAGCAACAATAGTGACGGTACTCTGCTTCGGAGTTGCAATTTTGTCTTCTCTCTCTTTCGGTATGCTTAAGGATGTACACATCATGGACAAAGGCTTCCTCGACTTCTTTGACTTCATAACGGGTCAGGTTATCATGCCTGTCTGTGCATTGCTCACTTGTCTGCTTGTTGGGTGGTATATACCAAAGACTATTGTTTACGATGAGCTTACCAACAAAGGTACAGTAACCACAAAGGCTTTCAGACTCATATTCTTTGCTATCCGCTACATCTGTCCTATCTGCATAACAATTATATTCCTTAATCTTTTTGGAATTATCTAGAGGTGCTGAGGCAGGTCGCTTTGGTTCAAGTCCTATGTCAACGAACCCTATGGACCATAGAAAGCGGGCACCTTTCCCTTTTGGGGAGAGGTGCCCGCTTTGGGCTTGAATACCTTATGGGTATCACTTTACTACTTCTTCTGTTGTTTGTTTATATATTCCTGGTAATCATTTTCACTCTCTGGCGATATCGTGCAGAACTCATCAAGAGCAATATATGTAGGAGTGTTGATACCCCATTCACCCTTATCTGTTGAGTCGAAAGAGATGAGAATTTTCTCAACCCTACCGAGCAAGTAGAGAGGAAGCTGAGTCCAAAGGTTGTCTGTGCCGTTAACGTTGACGAGTTTCTTGAAGCCATAACCATAGTAAGAGTCATACTGGAAGAGACTGCGACCCATGAAGAGGTTGAAGTTGATTTCGCTATCTTTGATAGGTACACCTGCAGCATCACATCCCTGAATCTTAACATAAAGAGTATCTTTGTCAGTAAACGACTTTGCGTAGTCATCGCCATTTGTTACAGAGAGCATAGTGTATGTTGTAGGAGCGACGAACACTGTGTAAGGATAGAAAGCTTTGCCGTCCTTACGCTGGATGTAAGCTGTTGAACCATAAGGAGGGTTGTAGATTAGGAACTGGTTGCCCTCTTTGTAGGAAGCAGAAAATACTGAGTATTGGTTTAAAGAGCCAGGAGTCTTGATGTCGTTGTTGTTTGACACCGTGTAACCGGCGTTGTAAGGCTCGTCATATCCTTCAGTGTAGTAGTTCTGGAATACGAAGCCGTTCTCCGATTCGTAGGACTGTCCAATCAATACACCTGGATATTTCCCTGTATTTGGAAGTGTAGCCTTATCGAAGCTAACAGTTTCGAATGTTACTGCAGGTGGGTTGTCGTTGTTGTCATCATTATCGCCGAGACAACTTGCGAGGCAGACAGTGAGTGCTGCCATCATTAATAGTTTAATAGTTTTCATATTCATAGTTTTAAATTTTGCGGCTGCAAAGTTACGATTAAGTGAGCGAAAAAGCAAATTTATTTGTATTAATCTATCGCACATTTCTTATAACCCTGCCTTTTTCGTCGAACTTCACACCTTCTTCCTCCAGCATTACCCGCTTTCTGATAATCTCAGGACCTTCTTTCTGCCCATAGAACCCTCCGATTGACCCGTCGCTTGCCACGACTCTGTGGCATGGAACAACGGGAGCGAATGGATTCTTCCGAAGCGCCTGGCCAACAGCTTGTGCACATCGGCACCCTATCTGCTCTGCAATCTCGCCGTATGTGGCAACACTACCGCGAGGAATCTGGCTGACAGCATCATACACCCGCTGCTGGAAGGGAGTAACTTTTGGCATATTATTAATGTGAAGTTTGTGTTTTTTTGATTTATTATTGCTTGCAAAGGTACGATTAAGCGAGTGAAATAGCAAATTTATTTGGGTATTTCCGAGCGTGAGTACCTAAAACGTCAGTTAAAGGTAGTTAATTTTATCATGAACATTGTGTTTTCCTGCCCTTTTCTTTTCTTATTCCAAATAAATACTTAACTTTGCACACGAAACGTGTATAATGAAATCGTAATAAAGCTATATTTAAAAAGATAATAGACTATGGCATTAGCAGTAAAAGCAATTCCTACCCTCTACGGAGAGGAAGCCCGTGAATTCCGCGATAGGGCCGACGAAGTAGAGCGTCGTTTCTTGGAGCGTCCAAGAAGGGATTTGAAAAATGATCCGAGGATTCAAGCGGTGCGCGAGATTCTTCGTAAAGGAGGTCTTTTATAAGAAGTGCATTTTATGGGATTCCTCGCAGAGAAATGTACTATTAGTTTCTTCACGGAAGAAGAGTTCGATGATTGTCAACCATTCTCATGTGGTAAAGATGATGATATGGACGAGTTCTTCCGTAAGGATGTTTTTGACTATAACCATGGCTTGATGAGTAAAGCTTATTGTTTTCGTTTGGACGAAGACCCTTCGGTGATAGTCAGCTTGTTCACTCTTTCCAATGATAGCATTCGCATATATGACCTTCCGAGCTCCCCACGCAACAAGATGTGGAGTCACACACATCATGAGAAACTACTGAAGCGTTACCCGGGTGTTCTTATAGGACGTTTAGCAGTCAATGAAAAGTATGCAGGTGGGAATAGGTTCAGAGTGCATTGATATTATCTCACAGATGTTCCTCGATCCTTTGACTCGCACCGGCTGCCGTTTCATCATTGTCGATGCAAAGAATACACCGGAAGTAAAGTGCTTCTATGAGAAGAATGGTTTCTCCATGCTCTTCAAGAAAGAGATGCAAGAAGACCTTTACACCAAACCTCCAAAGGACGAGGCTGAAAAAGCAGAACGTATTGCCAATCCTCGTCACCTTGAAACACGCCTAATGTTCAAGGACTTGCTGGAGGAATAGAAACAGATTACAAATATATAACATAGAGTCAAACCCTTAATCCTATAAAATAAGTCTTAGCTTCGGCTTAGACACTACGAAACAGAAAAGAATCCATGCCACTGCGATCGTTATGAGAGGTCAGAGAGTGGCAGACATAGTATAAATAATGCATTGACTATTATTTTGCGTTCACCTGAAAAGCCTCGGAAACTCGTAAGGAAATAAGAACAGCCAAAATGATGGTTGGTATTCTCGGATAGTGAGGATACTTGTCATCAGCTAAAAAGAGTAGTTAATGTCTATACCAATTAGGTGTAGACATTTTCTTCGTAAGCTGATGACAGGTTTCCATTCCGAGGCTGCCTGGGTGAACGCATAAGAAGGGTGTTTGCACCTTATTTTTGTGTTCATTCTCACCAACATGAGTAAGTATCTCTTGCGTGATTTGATAGTTGTGCGAATCAAATCTTTTTTATGAGATACATTGGTTGTAAAACTCTAATGTTGGAAAACATAATTAATGTCGTTCGCGAACGTACTGAGAATGTTCGGTCAATAACCGATGTGTTCTCAGGAACTGGTGTTGTGGCAAAAGCTTTTAAGGATTTAGGGTATTCAGTAAATTCAAATGATATTCTGTATTTCTCTTATGTGCTTAACAAGGGGGCAATTGAACAGTATGCTCCCATAGGCAACGGTATAAAGAACATCATAACTCATTTGAACAATTTGTCGATAGAGAATGCCACTTGGTTTGAGATCGAAAATGCTTTTATCTACCAGAATTACTCACCGCATGAAGGTTGTGAGAGAATGTATTTACAGTGCAACAACGCTATTAAGATTGATTTAGTCCGTCAAGAAATTGAACGGCTGAGAAATCAAGTGTCTGAATCAGAGTACTATTATCTTTTGTCGTTGCTTATAAATGCTGTACCTTACGTTTCAAACATAACGGGTACTTATGGTGCATATCTAAAATATTGGGATAATAGGACTTATAATACACTTTATTTGGAAGAAATAGAAATACAACCAAGTGAAGCAGAGTGTCATTGCTATAATTTAGATGCAATGTCATTGGCTAATCAAATAGAATCTGACCTTGTATATTTGGATCCCCCATACAATGGGAGGCAGTATTTGCCGAACTATCATCTTTTGGAGACAATAGCCCGTTATGATAATCCTACAATCAAGGGTGTAACTGGTATGCGTGATGACCCTGAAAAGATGTCAGACTTCTGTAAGAAATCTAAGGCTAAACGTGCATTTGAAGAATTGCTTGATTCTTTGAATTGTAGATACATATTGCTTTCGTACAATAATGAAGCATTGCTCTCAACCGAAGAAATGTCTGAGATTGTAAAGAATGCTGGTATTGCAGACACCTTTACCCTATATGAATATGACTACAGAAGGTACAAAAATAAGATTCCCAATAATAAAAAAGGACTTAAAGAACAATTGTATTTTGTTGAAAAGAAAGATGATAAAGTCACCACTAAACTACATAGGTGGTAAGTATAGATTATTACCACAAATATTACCTCTGTTTCCAGAACAGATTAATTGCTTTGTTGATTTGTTTGCTGGTGGACTTGATGTGTCCATAAATGTGAATGCAGAGCATGTGATATGTAATGATATAAACCATTATGTCATAGGATTGTTTGAGTATTTTCAGCATTATGAAATTGAAGAGTTGATAAATAATATCCATGCGGTAATTGATAAGTATGGACTATCTAAACAAAATCGTGAAGGCTATAACGCTTTGCGGAAAGAGTTTAACAGAACGCATTCATCTCTACATTTATTCCTGCTTATTTGTTATGGTTTTAATCACCAGTTTAGGTTTAACAGTAACGGTGAGTTTAACAATCCATTTGGCATCAATAGAAGTTCTTATAATACAAATACTGAGAGAAATCTCAGACAAATGCATGAAGCTATTAAGGGTTTTGAATATCATATCGGAAACTTCCGTCAATTTGATTTAGCATTCATGACTCCTGGGGATTTTCTTTATGCCGATCCTCCATACCTAATTTCATGCGGTTCTTACAATGATGGCAAGAGGGGATTTGAGGGGTGGTGTCCCAATGATGATTTCGCATTGTTTGAAAAACTAGATGACCTCAATCAACGTGGAATCAGCTTTGCTCTTTCAAATGTCATTAGACATAAGGGACAAGAAAATGTTGGATTGATTGATTGGGCAAACAATTATAATATCCATTATTTAAACGCAGATTATTCAAATTCTAATTATCAAGCCACTACAAGTGAAACAATTGAAGTGCTTGTAACAAATTATTAATATATGGCTAATAGAACTTTTGGTTGGGTGCAGAATCCATCTTCAACAGATACTTTAAGAGATATACTAAGTCTGTTTGTACCAGGCTCACAATTTCACACCTATATGGTTAATGAAAGATTGCCTCTGTTGTCAAGTGCAAATCTGCTCAAAACGAAAAATTTGTATATGGACTTTCAAAAGATACTTCGTACTAATAAGCCTATTGCCTATGACGTATTAAAAGGTCAGGGTGCTGGTGGTGGAAGTCGCTCTAACGCAAAATGCTCTGGGCTTGTACAAGCAGCTGTTACTGGTCAGCAATTCAAGGAATACATTGTTGATGGCAGAAAGATTAGAATCAAAAAACCATATACTGACGATTGGACGGCTGACGGCTTCTTGCGTTGGGCAGTATCCTTAGGATTCCTTGACTACAACTATGCTGATGATACATGCAGCATAACTCAAAGTGGTGTGGATTTTGTTAAAGCAAGTACATCAAAAGAGAAAAAAGAGATTTTGGGCAAGGCTTTTCTTGCGTACCCTCCAGTGTGCCGAGTTTTGGGCTTGTTGAAAAGCCATGGTCACATGACTAAATTTGAAATAGGTGCAAGACTTGGTTTTACAGACGAAGCCGGATTTACTTCATTTCCACAAAATATCTGGGTACAAGCATACGAAGAAACAACTGATTCTGAAGAAAAGAAAAAACTACGCTCTGATACGGAAGGCTCTTCTGATAAGTATGCAAGAATGATATGTGGTTGGTTGGAAGCAATCAACTGGGTATCTAAGTGCCCAAAAATGGTTACGGAAACTTTTGGAGGCAAGACTTACCACTGTGAGATATCATCAGCATATGAAATTACTGCGATGGGTATAATAAACTATCATAAAGCGATTGGAAAATCTAAGAGCTCAAGAATACCTAAGATTGTTTATCGAGAAATGCTGGCAAGTAAAGCGTCTGACGCGAACTACCTTAGAATGAGGCGTTCTTTGATAGTTGGCTATCTCAGTAATCATACACCAAGGTCAATAGACGAGATTCAGGGTTATTTGAACTCCAAGCAGATAAAAGAGCACCTATCCATATTAAGAGATGACATGGCTGGTCTTATTAATATAGGTATGGACATAGAAATGGTTGGTGATAAGTACAGATTGAACGATAATGTCTTGAAGCTTACTGCATATTCTAAAAACGTTACTAAGGAAATCTCTGATGCGGTTGAAGTTAAGGACAGAGTGAGAACCAAACTCTCGAACATTGACCATAAGTATCTCACACTTATAGATTACGCATTTTCGGGAAAAGATAAGTGTGTTGATTTTGAAATATACACAATTGACCTTTTGGTGAATGAATTGAAATTCAATGGCGTACATCTTGGGGGAACAAGAAAACCAGATGGAATCTTCTATCAAGGTGACAAAGGGGTAATAATTGACAATAAAGCTTACTCTAAGGGCTTTACTATTACGAGAGCCATGGCGGATGAAATGACAAGATATGTTCAAGAAAATAATGATAGGAATGAGGCACGAAATCCTAATCAATGGTGGCTCAGCTTTGAAAGTTCTGTAAATAAGTTCAATTTCGTCTTTATTTCATCTCTGTTTAAAGGGGAAGTTGAACAAATGTTAAATAACATAAAGCAAAGTTCTGGCATAGACGGTTGTGCATTAACTGCTGAAAACTTGTTGTACTTCGCAGATGCAATAAAGGGAGGTTCTCTTGATAGATATGAGTTCATTAATAAATTCGGAGTTAACCGAGAATTGATGTGTACAACATAAATGAATCATTTGTATGGAAGAAGATTTCGTCGTAAAGCTAGGAGATTGTATGCAAGAGATTCCGATGTTGGACACTCATGTTGACATGATATTTGCTGATTCTCCTTATTTCCTGTCTTCAGGCAATGGCACCGTCAAGATAAATGGCAGATACATCAACTTTGATAAAGGTAAGTGGGATAGACAACGGTCAAAAGAAGAGATCTACGACTTCAATAAGCGTTGGCTCACCTTGTGTCGAGAGCGTCTGAAAGACTCTGGAACGATTTGGGTGTGTGGCACGTATCATAATATCTTTGAGGTGGCCGAATGCTTGAAGGATTTGGGATTCAAAATCTTGAATATGATTGTGTGGCAGAAGTCGGATCCACCTAAGACTTTGACCGACCAACGATTCAACTTCTCTGCTGAATACATCATCTGGGCACGCAAATGCGAGAAGGTGCCCCACTTCTTCAATTATGAATCCATGGAGCGTATGAATAATGGTGTCCACATGCCTGATGTGTGGAAGTTGCCAGCTCCTGGCCATTGGGAGAAGACCTGTGGCAAACATCCTACTCAGAAGCCTCTGCGTTTGCTTTACCGGATTATTCTTGCTTCCACACGAGAAGGTGAAACCATTCTCGATCCGTTTGCAGGCAGTTGTACTACAGGTATTGCCGCCAACCTTCTTGGGCGTAAGTTCATAGGCATTGACCAAGATGAAAAGTATCTACAATTAGGTATTCGGCGTCGTGAAGAAATCAACAATCCTGATGTGGCACAGAAGATATTCGAACGTATGTCGGAGAATCCCGAAGAGGTGCAAGTGATTGTGAATCATGCTCGACCAGATTTATTGAAATTGATGATAGAGAAAGGCATCTGTTACTTACGTGCTGGCGATTCAAAGGGTTCTGTATTAGTTACTCCAGGCTTTGAGCGAACGGGATATGTTCTACTGCACTCAGGAGGGAAGGACTGTCATTTGTTCAAGTTGAAGCGGAAAGGCTGCTTCCAGATATGGACAAAAGAGACGTTGGAAGAACATGGTTTTCATCCTGAACATGCCTCGTATTATCAGGTATTTCATTTCGACAATTCCAAAGAGGTCCCTTTTACTCGTGAACCTAGACTTCTGCAAGGTATCAATACCTACCGCTCTAAAATAAGACCATTATCAGATTTCATTGGCATACGATAAAAGACTATAGCACATACAATGACAGAGGAACGCTTCTCCTTCATAAATATTGGCAGAAAGAGGTACTTTCGTACTTTTTTCTGCCATTTTGTTTTGTATTGTTGTAAAAAAGGTAACCCTGCTGCCGAAAAAGTGTTCTGCGCATTTAACACTTTTGCCCTAAATCTGTTATTTACGCAGAACACTTTCATCTTGAATCATGTGACGAGAGATGGTTTTCCTTCACGTAATCTAATGAATCTTGAGATAGCCTACACCCCTACATCTTTTTTCGTAAAGTGCTGGAATGAGAAAGGTTATGAGGTGTAGGTGGGGTGTAGGCAAAAATGGAGCCTACACCGAAACCCCTAAAAACCCTAATGGATAAAGGGAATCTCAGTGTTTTGGTGTAGGGTGTAGGCAAATCGATAAAATTCATTATGGTCCTTAAACCCATTTGGGTTTAATATTCATTAGGAATACGGTGCAAGATCCTTACGAATACAAAAATATCCGTGGGACTTACGACTCGTATTCGTGGCAGTTATGAGTCATATTTCTAAGGAATATGACTCATTTTTCATAATATGATTAGTGTAGTGGTGTTGGCTGTTTTAAATTTCTGAGAAATTGCACTACAACTCCTCACTCCTCACCAATAGCACGTTAAACGCTGACTATCAATAAGTTGGAAGGGTGATGAGTTGCTTGTGACTCCTCACCACTCCTCACCGACTCGTCACCAGAAATGTATAGGGTGACGGCACTCGTCACCTACTCGTCACCGCGTAACAATCTGAATGTTAGTTTGTTACAAGGGAATGTGACGAGTGATGAGTGATTTTAATTTGTGCCAGAATGTATGATTCTATGTTAAAAAACAATGTGGCGCACAAGTCGAAACCTGTGCGCCACATTTATTATTGTAAGCGGCTCAGAAATCTTCGCCCTACAATTGCATAAACATTTATTCTATGCCGAAGAGGAGCTTGAGACCACCGTCAACGCCTGAGAAGCCCATGAAGGCGAGGCTGAGGAGGCCGGCAGTAACCATTGTGATTGCTACACCCTGCATACCCTTTGGCACCTTAACCATTGCAAGCTGTTCGCGGAGACCAGCGAAGACGATGAGTGCTACGCCGAAGCCGATGGCTGTAGAGAGTGCGTAAACGAGACTCTGTACGAGGTCGTAGTCCTTCTGGATAACAGCGATAGCTACACCAAGAACGGCGCAGTTTGTTGTGATCAATGGGAGGAACACGCCGAGAGCCTGATAGAGTGCAGGAGCAACCTTCTTCAGGATGATCTCAACCATCTGCACGAGAGAAGCGATGACGAGGATGAAAGAGATAGTCTGAAGGTATTCAAGTCCAAGTGGATTCAACACGAAAATCTGTACGAGGTAAGTCACCAATGTAGCGAGCACGAGCACGAAAGCTACTGCGCCGCTCATACCGATGGCAGTGTTTACCTTCTGTGATACGCCAAGGAATGGGCAGATACCCAAGAACTGTGACAACACGATGTTGTTCACGAAGATGGCGGTAATGAAAATAAGTATATATTCCATAATTAAGACCCCCTCTAACTCCCCCACAGGGGGGAGGACTTTTTAATTAGACTTGCTAATTATGGGGAAAAAGTCTTACATTTTCTTAAAATAGACCGAACCTCAAAAGGTAATATCTTTAAGCCTCCCCCCCGTGGGGGAGGTTTGGAGGGGGTCTTTACTTCTTCACAACCTTATTCCAAAGTGCTGTGAGGTAGCCGAGAGTGATGAATGCTCCAGGAGGCATTACGAACATGAGCATGTTGAGCTGCTCTGGGAGGAGAGTAACGCCGAAGATGGAACCTGCACCGAGAATCTCACGAGCTGCACCGAGGAGTGTAAGACCGAGTGTGAAACCAAGACCGATACCAACACCGTCGAAGAGTGAGTCGATAGGGTTATTCTTGCAAGCGAAACCTTCTGCACGACCGAGGATGATACAGTTCACCACGATAAGTGGGATGAAGAGACCGAGGCTCTTGTCGAGGTCTGGAAGGTAAGCCTTGATGACCATCTGGAGGATTGTCACGAGAGATGCGATGACAACGATGAACACTGGTATGCGCACCATGTCAGGTGTGAGCTTCTTGATGCATGAGATGATGATGTTTGAGCAGATAAGCACAGCCATCGTTGCCAAGCCCATCGACATACCGTTCATGGCAGATGTGGTAGTACCCAAGGTAGGACACATACCGAGGAGGAGAACAAAGGTAGGGTTCTCCTTTATTATGCCGTTGAGGATTATTTTAACTGGATTCATAATATCATTTGATGATTTTATGATTTGACGATTTTTTTATTTATTTCTGTGCTGTTGCGCTTGTCTGACCATCAGCATTGTCTTTGTTAGAGATAGCCTGGTAAGCATTGTTTACAGCGAGAAGGAATGCACGAGAAGTGATGGTAGAAGCTGTGATGGCATCTACTTCACCACCATCCTTGCTTACAGTGAGAGGAGAAGAAGGAGTCTTTCCGATGATGTTACCCTTCTGACCTTCCTGGAACCAAGTGTCAGCCTTTGCACCGAGACCTGGAGTTTCTGCATGAGCGAGGAGAGAGTAACCGAGAATCTTTCCTTCCTTGTCGAAACCAACCATGATCTTGAGGTCGCCGCCGAAGCCGCCAGAAGTTGATTCTACAGCAGTACCAACCCATTCGCCGCCAGCGATAGCCTTGTGGAGAACGAAAGCATAGTCCTTGCCACCGATGTTGAGAGTAGTCTCCTCGTCCTTGATCTCGTCAGACTTAACGCCTGGGAGAACGGCAGCGATGGCCTCCTGAGTATTCTTTTCGTTGATAGCCTTGATGGCTGGAGTAGTCACTTGGTTAACGTATGCAAGGACAACACCCATAACTACTGCTACGCCAACGAGTACGAGCACCATGTTGGTGATAGATGATTTTAATTTCTGCATCTTATGGTCCTCCTTATTTCTTTACTACTTCGCCGTAGCGCTTTGGTTTAACGTATGTGTTGATGAGCGGTGTGAACGCGTTCATGATAAGGATTGCGAACGACATACCCTCTGGATATGCACCCCAGTTACGGATACAAACAGTGAGAACACCGATGCAAACACCGTAAATGATCTGACCCTTTGAAGACATTGGTGAAGTAACATAGTCAGTAGCCATGAAGATAGCACCGAGAAGGAGACCACCAGTGAGGATCTCATAGATTGGGTTTACATAGTGAGTAGAGTCGCAAAGCCACATAAGACCGCTGAACACGGCTACTGTACCGATGATAGATACAGGGATGTGCCATGTGATGATCTTCTTCCAGAGCATGTAAGCAAGTCCGATGAGGAGTGCGAGAGCGCAAACTTCACCGATAGTACCTGCACCAAGACCGTTCTCAGGGTTGCCGAGGAGGAGATCCATAGCGTTTGGCATCTGCTCAATAGCAGTTGTGTCGCCCTTTGCAATGCGCTTGAAGAGAGAAAGAGGTGTAGCACCAGTCTCTGCATCAAGGTAAGCGCCGTATTGACCAGCTACTGGCCAAGAAGTCATCTGCACAGGGAAGCTGACGAGAAGGAAGCAACGGCCAACGAGAGCTGGGTTGAAAGGATTGCAACCGAGACCGCCGAAAGACATCTTGCCAACACCGATAGCTACGAGAGCGCCGATGATGATAATCCAGATTGGAAGGTTTGAAGGAAGGTTGAAGCCGAGAAGAAGACCGGTGAGGATAGCTGAACCGTCAGTGATTCTTGGCTCCTGCTTCATGATGAACTTCTGTATTGCCCACTCGAAAAGAACGCAGGCAGCCACACTTGTGGCACAGACTACAACAGAGCCCAGTCCGAAGAAATAGAACGAAGCGAGCAATGCTGGCACCAACGCAATAATAACGCCGTACATATTCTTCTCGACCGAATCGTTAGAATGTGCGTGTGGTGAAAGTGAAACTATTAGTTTTCCCATAAAATCATTTAAGATTTGATGATTTGATGATTCTTGATTTATTTTTTCGCAGCTCTTGCGCGAATGATACCCATAACAGCACCCTTACCCTGAAGGATATTGTCAAGGAGTGGACGGTGAGAAGGGCAAGTGAACTGGCATGAACCACATGCGATACAAGAAACGATGTCTTCTTCCTCGCACTTGTCATACAGCTTCATTGCGCTTGCTGTAGAAAGGAGATAAGGCTCAAGACCCATTGGACAAGCGCCTACGCACTTTGCACAACGGATACATGGATCAGCTTCCTTACGAACAGCCTCTTCGCCAGAGATTACTGTGATAGAGTTTACACCCTTACCTACAGCTACCTCAAGGTTTGTTACAGCCTTACCCATCATAGGACCGCCTGAGAGCACCTTGTTGTTGCCGTCTGGAAGACCGCCACAAACATCGATGAGCTGCTGGAAAGGAGTACCCATACGAACGAGGAAGTTGCCTGGCTTCTCAAGTTTCTTACCAGTAACTGTTGTGTAACGCTCGAAGAGAGGCTTGTTCTTCATAACTGCCTCATAGACAGCGTATGCAGTACCAACGTTCTGAACGATAGCGCCTACATGGATAGGGAGTGCTGGAGGAGCAGGAACCTGACGACGGATAACAGCGTCGATGAGCTGCTTCTCACCACCCTGTGGATATTTCTTTGCGAGAGCAACAACCTCAATGTTAGGAATTGAAGCACACTTGTCAGCGAGAAGTTCGATGGCAGCAGGCTTGTTGTCCTCGATACCGATGTAACCCTTTTCTACCTTTGCTGCCTTCATGAGAAGCTTTGTACCTTCGATGATCTGGTCAGCCTTCTCCATCATGAGACGATAGTCGGCAGTGATGTAAGGCTCACACTCTACAGCGTTGATGATAACGCACTCAGCCTTGCTTCCTGGAGGAGGAGCAAGCTTGATATGAGTAGGGAAACGTGCACCACCCATACCTACGATACCAGCTTCCTTAACCTTTGCGATGATAGATTCCGGTGTGAGTTCTGGGTGCTGGTCGAGAGTTTCGAGCTTGTCAGAGCGGTCAATCTTCTCATCCCACTCATCGCCTTCTACATTAATAATAATAGCAGGAGTGCGACGACCGTCAGCATCAAGCACAGTGTCAACCTTGAGAACTGTTCCTGAAACGCCTGAGTGGATGTTAGCACACATAAAGCCACTAACCTCTGCAATCATCTGACCAACCTTCACCTTGTCGCCCTTTGCAACGATAGGCTTGGCAGGAGCACCGATGTGCTGAGTGAGAGGGTAGATGGCCTGCTTTGGAAGTTCGGCAACAACTGTAGGAACTTCATGGGTGATCTTGTTCTCCTCTGGATGAACACCACCAATTCTAAATGTCTTTACATTCATTATGTCGAGCCTCCTATTATTTCTTGTTATACTTGATTACTACGAGTGGACGTGGATTTGCCACCTGCTTTGCACCCTGAACAGGGTATGAAGGCATGTTAGGGATGTCTGCCTTTGGAGCAGCTGGCTTTGCAGGAGCAGCAGTTGCAGCTGGCTTGACACCGGCAACAGAAGCAGCTGGCTTAGCAGCAGCGGCAGCCTTCTGTGGGAAACCTACAGCGTGGATAGCGCCAGTTGGACATTCCATAACGCACTTCTTACAGAGCTTACACTTAGTGAAGTCGATGTATGCCACGTTGTTCTCGACAGTGATAGCCTCGAACTTACAGTTCTTTGCACACTTGCCACAGCCGATACAAGCGGCAGCGCAAGCCTTCTTTGCAATAGCACCCTTGTCCTTGTTTACGCAGCTAACGAAAACGCGACGGTTCTTTGGACCCTTGTTGCGGAGCTCGATGATGTTGCGTGGACAAGCCTTGGCGCAGGCACCACAGGCAACACACTTCTCTTCGTCAACCTCAGGAAGTCCTGTTTCCTCATTGATGTGGATAGCGTCGAATGTACAAGCTGTAACACAGTCGCCGCAGCCAAGACATCCGTAAGCGCAGGCAGTCTCACCAGCACCGCAACTGTTCATCGCAGCACAAGTGCGCAAGCCGCTGTACTCCACAACCTTTGGACGGTTTTCACATGTGCCGTTACAACGAACGACAGCAACCTTTGGTTCGCCATTGGCAACAGCCATACCGAGGAGGTCTGCCACCTTGCCCATGCAGTCCGAACCACCGACAGGACACATCAGTCCGTCGAGAGAACCAGCATCAGCACCCTTTACGAGCGCATCAGCCATACCCGAACAACCAGGGAAGCCGCAACCACCGCAGTTTGCACCCGGCAGAAGCTCAGCAACCTGAGCGATTCGAGGGTCTTCGTAAACAGCAAACTTCTTTGAGCACACGAAAAGGATGACCGCTGCCACCAATCCGATGCCTCCAAGAACGAGTACTGCTGAAAGAATTGGATCCATAATGTATTGTTTTTAGTTTTTAGTTTTCTGTTTTTGGTTTAGAGTTTTTCACTGTCTCAGTTCAAACTTCAGGGTTTGCTTCAGCTTTTCCCTGAAGAATATCAGGCAGATGAAATATACTGCGAGCGAACCTAAGCCGAGAAATACGGACAGGAGTTCGTCTTTCGTTATCAATGCCGTTGCGATTGACGCAATCATCATGATGATCATTGGCAGGACAGCACCGTAGAATACAGCGATGAAGCCTATCTTCTGGTTTGCCATGACTACTACATTGTCGCCTACAGCATAGTCTGAAGCATTTGCACATTCCACATCCACAACCTTTTCCTTGCTTTCGGAAGCGTTGCAATGTCCTTTAGCTTCGCAATGGGCACAAGCAGACTGCTGTACAAACTGAATCTGCACAACATTTCCCTTAATGCTTTTCACAACACCGTCATGTCTAATCTTGGCACCCATAAATTGTTTTCTATATCTTTAGAAAAAGATGTTCAATAATCGGTGCAAAGTTAACACTTTTTAAGGTAAACTGCAAACTAAAGTTGTCAAAATACATTCATTATTGAAATAAAACTATTATTTTCATGAAAAAAGAGAAAATAATCAAAATTAGGTATAAGATTTTCGCTGTTTACCTGTTTATATGCGTGATCCAAAAACAACTGGCCTCGACTTCACGTCGAGGCCAGTCTCACAATAATATTAACCTACTTATTAACTTTAGAGGCGGCTACTATCTTCACCACCGAAATGATTCTTTAGAAATGTATTGAAACTGCAACGTTCATGCGTTCAAGTTTCACGTCAGAACTCTTGCTGATGTTGTTGAGTCCTGTACCCTTTGTGATACGTACCTGAAGGCCTTCAATCGAGAGACCACCACCATATTCAAGAGTTGCGCCAAACTTGTTGTAGCCCATATCGCCATAAGCGTCTGAGATGCTGATGTCTTTGAAATCAGGGTCAGATTCTACGTTTGCTCTCAATGATGCAGATGCGCTGAGAGTGTAGTCAATGCCGAGACCACCAAAAGCGAAGATGCGGAAGCGCTTGCCAAGATGGAGGCTGTATTCTGCATGTAGAGGAATGTAGATGTCGTGTTCCTGGAGTGTGGCCTTGCATTTACCTGTTTCGTTGAATCTTTCTGGAACAGCGTAACTTGTAGATGTGTCGTAATAGTATTCGTAGTAGATACCAGTGTTGAACCCGAAACCATGGTCAAACTGTGGGTTGTACCTTGCTCCGACCTGAACACCAGACATGCCGCTTGACTTCCACCAACCGTGCTTGTCGCCATTCTTCTCCTTGAAACTCTTCTGGGTATAAGCGAGACTGATACCCCATGGATAGCGATGAAGAGGTGAGTTCCAAGGAAGCTTTATGTGCTTCTCTTCTATATTATTGCCAATCACACCGTGAGTGATTTGCATGCGATAACGGTATGTAGGGGCATATACATATTTTCTCTGGGTTGTAGGAGTAGATTCACCAGAGGTGTTTATCTTGATGTCACCAGTCTGCGACTCGTATGGGGCGAGTTCGTATTCCACTTCTGCATAGTCTGCTATAGGACAAGTCTTTTCGTCCTTGAGAGCATTGCCAGAAGGAGCCCAACCTACGATACCCTTGTCAAAATAGTATTTCGCTCTAAGGTAATCCTTCTTGTTGAGCTTGAGGAAAAGTGTAGGGAGGTACTTCACTGCTTTCTTGTTGCCCTTATTGTATGCCAACTCATAATATGCGATGGCCTTTGTTAAGCGTTCCTGGTTATCGGTAGTGAAAAGCATCTCTGGCTCAAGCGATTCTCTGTAGAGATCGCCCAAACGTGTATTCATTTCTGCCTTGTCATCCCAGAAGAATTCCTGAACATAAACGGCAGCCTTTTCCACTCCGAATTCTTCACGGAAGAGATCGCAAACTTCTTCTGCGATCGTTTCGTTTTTCTTGTTCTCCTTTTTGTAAGCTTTTTTGTACCACTCGATAGCCTTTTCTACATCCTTGTTGGTGCCGATTCCTTTTCGGAGCATTGTGGCAACGTCGTGCATTGCGTTGACGTTGCCTGACTGAGCCTTTTCCAGTGTTGTTGTAAAAACATTGTTGTCAGTCTGTCCGAGTGCGATGATACATGATAGCAGTGCGAAGAAGAGAGTCGTAATTCTCTTTGTCATAATGAGGCTAGTTTTTATTGTGAATTTTTGATAGTTTTTTTGCGTGTTTCACGCTATCTGCTTCTGTGCGCTTCGCTTGCGCATTTTAGTTTTTTTGTTGATGCAAAATTAAGAAAATCTTTTGGTGCACACAAATATTTGTGCGATATTCTGTGTTTTTTTCTTTTTTCTAGAACTATTTTTGCAAACAAAATGTATAGCATGTTGCAAATTGCCAAAATTCATGTTGCAAACAAGCAAAAAGGCGGTAAAGAGTGATATATGGCAAGAAAATGGGTGTGTGGGCGCACAGTTTTTGTACTATGTGTCCACACACCCATTCGGCGTTTTGAGGCGAAATGTTCTTCTTTAAGAGGTTTGGTTATCGGCTTTTTGCTACTTAAGCACCACTTTTTTGCCGTTTTGTATCACAATACCCATGTGATTCCCGGTGACTTTTTGTCCGATAAGATTGAAGACTGTGCTTTTTTTGTTGTTTTTTGTGTCATTGTTTTGCACAGTTTCAATGGCTGTAGAGGAAGGTATAAGTTCTATCTTCAGAAGTTCTGCGTTATCTCCATCCACAACCATGCCTTCTGTCTGGAGGTGTGTCAGATAGTCAGCAGTCACTATTATGGAATAATATGAGTAGTTTACAAGGGTGTTGTTGAAGCATTCCTGATCGAGCGCCCAACTGAAGTTTAGATTCTTGCCTCGGTTGTTGCAGTAGATGCGGAGCTCGTCGCCCACCTTAATATTACTAAATGTTTCTGGATTGATGTATTGACAAGTAGGAATCTTTGACTTTCCAAGCCAGATGGTGTTGCTGTGGTCCTGCTTTGTCTCAAGTTTGAGGAGGTTTATATCCGTTACATTGAATGAAGACCCGGCGAATGTTATGCCGTTAGTCTTGATGAGAGGGAGAATGTCGTTGGTGATACCGATATAGATAGGACTCATGTTGTCATTCTGTCCGAGGGGACGAGTGCCGACGCCAGGCATGCCTTTTCCTGCAGGACAGTTTGGATAAGTTGTGATGAACTCATTGTTTGTTGCGCTAGTCCTAACATTCTCGATAGTTACTTCAAGGAAGTCTCCCACCTCAACTTGCTTCAAAAGGGAGGCGCGAAGGGTGAACTTCTGTCTAGAGAAGACCTTTTCTGAGCCGCCCGAAAGGAGAGTAATCTTCTCTCCTTCTTCGCCAGGCATAACTTCCGACTTTGACTCCGCAGGAATCGGTATGCCGAGGATTCCGCACACCTTTGCAGCGTATTTGTAGCCGAAGTGGCGGTAGCCGGCAGCGGAGAAGTGGTAATCGTCAGTGCTTGGGTCGCATTCGGCTGAACTTACCACGTAAGATGTAGGAATGGCCGTAGGGAGTTTGTTGATGATATGGTTCAGTGCACCGCGAGTTTCGCCAGCGATGAGTGGAACATTCTTTGCGCTGAGGCCAAGATCCTTGAGCATGAGGTTGTAAATTTTCTTTACCTTGTTAAGCCAAGCGTCGCCGTCTGCCGAGTTTGACTCACCTTGATGAAGCAGGATGCCCTTGATTACGCCGCTCTTCTGTGCCTCCTTTGCCATAGCAATGAGACGGTCGTAAGGCTTGTTGTCGTATGCCTTGCAGTAGTTGAGGAACCAGTCTGGCTTGTTGTCAGCCAAGCGTCCAGCCACAAGGTCCGGGTCGAAGATCTCAATCTCAGCACCACCTATGGCAACATTGATCACGCCGATAGTCTTGTCAGGCTGGGCCTTTGCCATGTAGCGACCGAAATAGTCTGCAACGGAAAGGCCTGTGCCAGGACGGCAGAGTGGGGGAAGGGCAGGGTACCAGTTGCCCATTTTTCTTTGTGGGTAGTACTGTGTGGCAGGGAAATCCACGGCAGCCATCATAAGGTAGTTGCTTGGGAGGTTCTCGTAATCCTGCTTCTCTGGTTGTGCATTGCCTTCCATGTTCGACTGTCCGAAGCAGAGGTAGATATGGAAGTTAGGGTCAACCTGTGCCGAAGCATGGTTGATGTTGATGAAAAGGGCTGCCGCGATGAGCAGCAAAGTGAGTGTAAAGTTCTTCATAATGAGCGCAAAGTTATTCAATATTAGCCAAAATGCCAACATATTACACCCATTAGAATGCCCAATGTATCATTTAGAAAGAAAAATAATCACATTTTATATATAATAATGTACGTAAGAGCGGCACTTTCATAATGAAACAGCAAGGAAAACGACTCAAAACCTCAAGGAAACGCATCAAAAGTCTAGGCATTTTGATGCAAAAGTCCCACGATTTTGAGGCAATACAGAATGAATTGCTCTCTCTTGCGCTTTTATCCAATTCAGAATGAATTCCTATTTTACCCGTCATCCGTCACTTTTCTATGTAACTGTCTGTATATTAGGGTGTTATCCGGTGACGGGTGAATTCCGATCCGTCACTTCCCGTCACCATCCATTACATTTAGTGATGGATGGTGATAGGAGGGTGATGGGTTGTTATTACCCATCACGTGCTTAATCTTTTGAAAACCAATAGGTTAGAGCGTAAAAGTGACGGGTGACGGGTAAAACGCTTAGAACTTATCGATGTATTCAAGCGGACTGTCTCCGAACTCCAGCAGTTCTTTATTTGCAATCTTTTCCCATTTCTCCTTGCCAACCTTTGCCCCATCCTTCTTTGTGACGGTCTGTTTCTTGTGTGTCAGGAAGTTGTAGCTGACGGTCTGCTCATTGAGTGTGGCTCTGTTGAGCGACTTGCAGTCGTAGCCTATAAGGTAAAGGTTTTCCATACCATCGTATTTCTGGTAACGATAGACGAAATTGTGCGAAGGAACATCCCAACCGCCGGCAGAATAGAACATCTTGTAGCCGATGCTTACAACGCCCTTAGCGTTTATCGATACGGAGATTTCGTCCAGGCTGCTGAACTCACTTTCAGGCTCAATGATGACGATGCTGGAGCCCCACCAGTGATAAACGCCGCCAGATCCGAAGTAAACAGCTACGACTGGCTCGTTCATGTTCTTTACGTAGCCGTCTTCGCGGGTGATGATATTCTCTTTGTTGTCAGGCAAAGCCACGAGTACGAGGTCAGGAATGTAGTCATGGTTGATGTCTTCTGTTGCACTTGCCAAGAGTGTCCATCCCTTAGGCAGCATCTCTTCTGCCGAAATTCCCGATTTCTTGAGTTCCTTTACCTGTGCGCTAGCCATTGTAGCTACTGTAAACAAGGCAGCGATGATTGCTGTAATTCTCATGCTATATATATTAATGTGTAAATAATGTTTTTCTAAGATGGAGGAAAAGTATTGAAGGCTATTGGGTTATCACCAATCCACCGTTGTCAGGGATGGAAATCTTTAGTAGCTTCTTCTTGTTGAGTTTAACTTCCTTTACGCTACCAACAAGGTTCTCGTCATCAGAATAGACTTTCACTGTCTGGCCTGCCTCAAAGATGCCATCAAGAGATATTACGGTGTTGAGAGCTCCATTCGCAGCATTTACGCCGCAAACATACCAATCATTGCCTGTGCGACGAGCGAGGATAGCATACTTTCCTGGTTCTCCCGCAATGTATTTCACGTCATTCCACTCTGTTGGCACACGCTTCATGAAGTCGATAGCCCATGCAGGAGCGTCGGTAAGGTTGTTTGGAGCGAGTGCGAAATGCTGCACTGGAGACTGAAGGAGCACTGCTGCAGCGATTGCGAATACATCGGAAGTCTTGCGCTGAGTGCCACGCTTGTTGTCGCGACCATAGAACTTGTTGAGTGCCGAGCCGCCCCAGTCCATATTGCCGAGAGAGTTGCGGCAGAAAGGATGCATAGTGGCATAAAGAGCCTCGTTGTCGCATTCGTTCTGTCCGAAATGTAGGTTTTCGCTTGCTCGTACCGCCTCGCAAGCCACAAAGTTAGGATACATGCGCTCCCAACCGCGAGGAAGTGTACAGCCATGGAAGATAACCATTACGCCAGCATCGTTGGCATCGTTGAGGATGTCTTCGTAAAGCTGCATCTGCTGCTGCTTGTCGCCACCGAAGAAGTCAACCTTGATACCACGGATGCCAATCTTCTTCATCCAGCGGAACTCGCGAGTACGAGTCACGGCGCGGTGCATGATGCCGAAAGGACCTTGTGGTGCGTGGTTCCAATAGCCGTTTGAATTATACCAAAGGAAGATGCCAACGCCTTTTGATGCGGCGTACTTGGCAAGGTCTTCCATCTTCTCATGACCGATATTGCTGTCCCAGAAAGCGTCGATGAGCACAGTCTTGTAGCCCATTTCTGCTGCGAAATCTATGTAAGTCTTCTGGTCATCGTAGTTGCAACTGCCGTCCATCCACTGAATCCAGCTCCATGTGCCTTTGCCGTAAGTGTAGTCCTTGCTTGCTTCATAGACTGGCTCAACAAGGTCGTTGCTGACGGTTGTTTCAACAAGTGCCTGTGGAGTAGTGCCGAGAGTGATGGTGCGCCAAGGAGTAGCGCAAGGAAGAGAGAGGCCTGGCTGTGAAGTGCCGTTGCCATTAGCCTCCTTTGGGTTAGGGAAAGCGATGGCATACTTGTTTGCGCCAAGGTTCTGGAGATGGCATCCGCAGTAGTTTCCGTTGGTTCCTGTCTCAGAAATGAGCATCCAACCCTTGTCTGCATTCCTGAAAAGGGCAGGGAAGACGTAGCCTTCGCCCCAGCCGTTCTTTCCGAGAGGAGCGTCTATCTCAGGGTGAGTCTCGTAACTAGGGGCAGTGGCTGCGAAACCTGTCATAGGCTGCATCTGAGGAGCAAGGTAGGAAGTGGCGGTTTCTGCAACGGTGAAGCCTGTGATTTCCTCCTTGACAACGGCAGACATACGGTCTTTGCCAAGCTGATGGATGTAATAACGGAAAGCAACGTCGGTGTCTGACACACGGAATTCTATGTCCATAGCCTTCTTTCCTTCGCGAGTGAAGGAGAGTGTGGCTGCGTTTGCTACATAATGAACGCTGTTCTTCTTCAAGGAACGTACGCTATATGTCTCGTCAATGGCCTTTGTCTCCGTGTTGGAGAGCGTAAGTCCGTCGGCGAGGTTTATCTCACGTGGCTTAGAAGCATCGCGCTCGCTGTAGTATTGGAGCTTGAGACCGAGTGGCGAAGGAACTATGAACTCGTTGCCTAAAAGTGATACTGAGTAGGTAATCTTGCCGCTTTCGTCAGAGATCTTTACCTTAATATTGCCGTTAGGAGAAGTGATGTCAACGGTGTTTGCCGACATTGTGAGAACGGAGAAGAGGAGGGAGAATAGAATTAGGATTTTTTTCATAAAAGAGAAAAGTTATAGGGCGAAGATTTCTGAGCCGTTTGTGCGGTTGCGGCTCGGAAATCCTCGCCCTACAATGGTTAGGAAGTTATTTTCGATATGTTACTTGTATGGAATCTTGCTTTGTTTTAGCATAGATGTCTCTCATAGAAGTCGGCACAGCAGTCTTCATGAACTCAGGAATGTTATAGCTAAGGTCACGTCCCGAGTAGAACTTTCGTGGATTTTCTTGTGGCAGCATAAATGCTTTGTGAGCTTTACCCTGCTTATCTATATATGTGAAATAAGGACGGGTGTAGAGTCCATCGTCGCGACGAGAACTGAACACAAGCCAACGACCGGTGCTACTCCAAGTATGATAGCTGTCTGTTTCGTCGGAATTTGCTGCTGTCAGAGGCATAAGATCATAATGAGTCTGCGCTGCATCTGCCTCTTCCTTGTTACGAAGATCTATCATATAGAGGTCCGCGTCCTTATGCCAGATGCTGAAGTTTCCGAATTTGTGGATTGTACAAACGAGGAAGTTGCCATCAGGAGAGATGCGTGGGAAGGAAACGCTCTTGCCAGCAATGTCTCGTGTAGAGCTGATGATTGTGTCAACCTCTGTGCCGAACTGCTGCTTCTCTGCATCGAAGGCTATGCGGCAGAGGGAGTATCTTGCTTCTGCGAAGTTGAGGCCTATGTTCTTTACAGGCGGAGTGGAGCAGAAATAGAGCCACTTGCCGTCAGGAGAGAATGTAGGATATGTCTCCCATCTGTCTGGATCCTTCAAGAGCGGGCTAGAGAATGCCTCATGTTTCTCAATGTCATATACAATGATATCTGACTCTGCATCAAACACTTCTATGCGATTCTTGTCGGACGTATGGAAAGTCTGAGCAGTCTTGTTGTTGGAGAATGCTATGAGTTTTCCGTTAGGATGCCATCCAGGATAAACGAATCCTCCTATGGTAGAGTCTGTCTTTGCTTCAAGACGCTCTACGATACCGTCGCGAAGAAAGTATGTACCACCATTGTACGTACGGATATGGAAAACGGTGCGGTCAGACTGTTGCTTGTATGGCGTATGGCAATTCATACAAGCTCCATTGTTGTGGGAGTTCTCATAGACAACGCTTTCTTCTGATGTGGAAAGCTGATGCTGATAGATGCCCATTCGATACCAGCCCTCATATCCAGGCGGAATAAGGCGGTAGGTTATGTAGTCGTCAATGCTGTCAGGTACTACGGTCATGTTGAATGGCTTGCCACCCACCCATTCTCCATTGATTTCACGGGCAATAGTAAATGTGAGCTTGCCGGAAGCTGCGGCAATGAGATCTTTCCAATCACTTTTGTTGATGGAGAAGTCCTTTCCGTCAGCATTAATCCACAGATGTGAGCTTCCTGCTTTTATAAGAAGGGCATAGTTGGTCGCCGATGAATCTTGCACGGAGAAGTTCATAGGTGCTATGTTACACGGAATGGTAACATCCTTATAGTCAGGGTAAATCTGTGCTTTGTAGTTGTCGGAGCGTGATATTGTACCCTCCGAAGAGCATGCTGCACAGATTAGGATGCACAGGACTAGTATGCTGTTAATACTGAATAAATGACATCTGCTGGTTCTCATGGTTTGTATTTTTATTGTAATCGCCGAGGCGAAGGAATGCTTTTTTGTAGTTAGTGGCAGGAAGTTCCGGTGCTACACATGCAATCTGGTTGATGATGTATGGCAGAGTAGTCCATATTTGCGGAACGGATTCGATGGCGGTAGCCTTGCGACGAGGACCGAGTTCAGGATCTTTCTCCACAGCCTTATCGTTGTAGAGGAAATGACGGTATTGCTGTGCCCAATCGCTATAGAAGAGGGTGTGGTCGAGATAGTTGAGATATTTCTCTGCTACAGCATAGTTGCCTTGTATTATGTTTGTAAGAGCAAGTATCTTGACAGCCTCCGGCACCATCATCCCTTCTGTTGGCTCGTTGTATTCGAATGCTTCACGCTGTGCACCGTTGACATATCCAAGATAGTAATAGAGGGACATGAGATGGCGACGTACAAGGCGAATCTTGCTTGGTGCCATGATGAGCTGATCTCCTGTTCGCAATATTCCGCCGACCTCGTTCTCGAGTTCATTGGTTTCGGATAGTATCTTGAAGTAAATGTTTGCTGCGTAGGTGTTTGTGAGGTACTCCATACAGAATTCCGATGCAGGCTCATAGTCTTTGGTGTCAATCCAATGCATGAGTGCAAGGCGCTGATTGGTCTCCTCATCGTGATGAGTTTTGTATGAGCTATATGTTGCGCCAATTACTATTACCGCAGCAATGAATGTAGTAGCGATATGTTTGATTGCCTTTTCTGAGAAGTACTTGTTGAGAAGGAAAGGAACCACCATCAAAGCCACGTATGTTACCCATACCCAAGGCATTGTCGTTGTGACTCTCGTGCGGTAAGAGTAGAAGTCAGGAGAGAAAAGCTCGTCAGTGGTTACCGCAAGCATGGTGTAGCGCGCCAAGCCAACCATAAGAATGGCAGAGAAAACGGCTACACCGGCTGTAAGGTAGTCTTTCTTGTATAATAAGGAATAGAGTATAATGCTAGCTATCATCGGCCAAACCGCAGTCTGTGCTGCAAAGCCCACGAAGAGGACGATCAGTAAGATTCCTATGGATTTCAGGATTCCAAGGATTGGTGAGGTGCTTTTGATGTTGGTAAGCATCGCAGCAAGTAGAAGACCGATAGCAGATAGGAGAATTGCTACATGGCCAGTGATGAAGAATATCTTACCTTCAGTATATACAAAAAGAAGGGCGGCAGGAAAACAGCAGAGTATCTTCTCTGCCAATGAAGAACTTCGTCCTGCAGCATTTATGTAAACCTTATGAAGACATAGGGATATGGATGTCAGAAGCAATGCCATAATGGCTGCTGCTGCCACTTTGAAAAGGAAAAACTGTTGTAGGAACAATGCTATGAAATCGGCTATGCCGCCCGCTCTCATCATTTGTTCTGCTATTCTGTCCCACTCATAGACAAGTACTCTTGACTGCTCGATGTCGAAAAGAATGTATTGCTGACATGTAAGAACAGCAATAAAGAATACCATTGTGGCAAATATCCATTGCCATCTTGGAATGTAGTATTTAGTTTTTGTTTCCAACTTAAAAGGGTGCGATTTCGCGTTATAGGTTATTCATTGTAAATAACGTACTCTTTCTGATTTTATTGTATCGTAGGTTGGTTAATATTACTGTTCTTTCATTATGTATGAGATAAAAGGTGTAAATAGGGGACAATTAAAGTTAATAGTACATTGTTTATATATGTTGATAAGGGAAATAGTACCGAGTGAATGTCCTTTGGTTTCAACCTTGGCGGGATTCCTCCTAAAGCCAAAAGGCTGATGAAGGATCCCTTTGCCTCGGATGAGTATCTCTCAGATTCTTTTTTCGTCCACTGACTGCTCTCAAAAAGAGAGAGCTGTCAGTGCGAATTTTGTTTAGCGCTTCGCAGCGGTAACAAAGAAAACAATTAAGGATGAATATAACTTTTTCATAACTAACCTCTACTTGAAGACTCCCATTCCGACTAGCGCACCAGTGAAGCCGCCTGCGAAGTTTGTCGAGAGAACCTCAGCGTCAAGCTTTGCTCCGATGTTCTTCTCTTCGCCGTTGAGGTTGTAAGCAAACTGGTAGTTGAGGCCATCGCTTGTAACCTTCAGGGTAATAGGAGTTTTGAGTTTGCCAAGGCTTTCCTTTGCCACAACTTCTGTCTTGAAGTCGCCCTGACGCTGTGGTCTTACAGTCTTTTCGAGGACAAGAACTTGTTCTTTACCTTCTGTCTGGACTGTGAGCACGTAGTTGCAAGTTTCATTTTGATAGCAGAGGAGACCTGCCTTCTGTGCAGTACGTGTATTGTAGTTAAGTGTTGTCTGAGCCGTGAACTTCTGATGCTGCTGTCGGTGGAAGAGAGCCGAGATAGGCTTAACTTCTGTGTAGTTAGCATCAAGAGCAGTCATCTCAAGACCACCTTTCTTACCAATCTTTACGAAGTTTTCCTTTGGTCCGCGCATTGCAATCCATCGGTAATCAATCTTTTCAGATGTGAAGTCTTCGCTGTAAGTGAAGTTTCCGTTTGGCATGAAACCGTCTTTTCCGGTCTTGTTTTCAACGCCCTTTGGAAGCTTCTGCTTGATGCCCATAGGAACGAGACCATTTTCAAATACTGGCCATGTGCCGCTCCAATCTACAGGGAGAAGGAATGTTTCACGACCAGTGTTAACATTACCCTTTGAGTTAGGACGAATGCCTAGGAATACACCGTAGTATTTACCGTCCTTACCCTCTACGAGGTCTGCATGTCCTGCCCAGTCAACGAGTTTGTCTGCGTTGTTGAGGAAATGGCGCTGAGTGAGGATTGGGTTGTTGTTCCAAGGCTCGTAAGGACCATAGATGTTGTTTGACTTGAAGATAACCTCTGAGTGCCAGTCGCCTGTGCCACCTTCAGCACACATAAGATAGTAAACACCATTCTTCTTATAAATGTGTGGACCTTCAATCCAAACAGGTTTCTTTTCAATGTCAGTACCGCCGTTTACGATTACGGAATCAGTACCTGGGATGATGCAATCCTTTTCAAGGTCGTATTCCCAAATCTTTATGCAGCGGTGGTTAGGACCATAGAGGTTTACGCGAGGTTCATCGTTGTGAACCATGTAAGCCTTGCCATTGTCATCAAAGAACATAGAAGGGTCGATGCCGCCGAACTTTAGGTCGATAGGATCGCTCCATCCTTGGCGTGGGTCCTTGGTCTTTACCACGAGGTTGCGGCCGATAGGTTTGCAGAACTCAGTGGTGACCATGTAGAATGTGTCGTTGTACTTGTTATAATGTATGGCAGGTGCATAGATTCCTGCAGAGATTCCACAGTCGTAAGGATCAAGCTGCGACTGTCTGTCAAGCACGTGACCTATCTGCTCCCAGTTCACAAGGTCTGTAGAGTGGAAGATTGGCACACCAGGGAACATTGCAAATGAAGAGTTTACGAGATAGTAGTCATCACCCTTACGGCAGATGGCTGGGTCCGGATAGCATCCCTGTAGGATTGGAGAGTAGAACTCGTTGTCCTTGAGAATGTTCTTAGCATAGACATCATCAGCACCTGTGTATGTGAAGTTCGTGAATGTAGCTGCTGGTTTTGAAGCTTGCGCAGAACATTCCGCTACTCCTGTTACTGTAAGGAGAAGTGAGATTGCGAGTGATTTGCCTATGCTTGAGAAATTCTTCATTTGACGATTTGCGATTTAATGGTTTTGGATCGTATTTCGTAATTTTCCGCTGCAAAGGTAGTGCTATTATAATAATATAACCAAATTTTTCTGTTACCTAAACCTTTGCGTATGATACATTAGTTGATATATTTAGTACAAAAATATCTTAAAAAATGTCACATTCTAATATCTAAATAATTGAAAATCAAGCAAAAAGTGCTTTTTGATACTTCGTTTTTCCGTTTTCTTGCCAATTTTTTTTGTTTTTTGTTGCATGTGTCATATAAAATAGTTAATTTTGCGGCATGAAACATTTTCTAACCCTAACTATAACTTTAACCTTAACTTTGTTGTTTTCGCTGTCAGCAGCAGCGCAAACATACCGTTTGTACACCTCAGACGCCGAACTTTCAAGTGCATTGGTACATGACATCTTCCAGGATCATGCCGGCTTGGTATGGATTGCAACGGAGGACGGCTTGACGCGTTTCAACGGCGTGGAGTTTTATACTTACAAGCACAAGGAAGGTGATGAGCATTCGCTTGCTCATAACCTAGTGAGATGTGTGATGGAAGATAAGGCTGGCAATCTGTATGTTGGTACCCACCGTGGTTTGCAGTGCTATAACCATGCAAGAAACAGTTTTACGCCAATTGCAAAAGATGAGAAGGGAAAGCTTAAAGTAGGTAATGTGAACAAGATAATCCAACTTTCCAATGGGGAGGTTTGGGCTTCAGGAAATGATTTGTTCCGTGTGGAATTGAAAGGAGATGAGTTGGTTGCAAGAGGCGTCAATTATAGTGGTCCTCATAACTATCTGCAAGATATCCTGGAGGATAAGGATGGCAATATTTGGGTAAGCCACTTGCACGATGGCGTATTCGTCAGCAAAAAGAAGTCAAAGTCCGTAAAACATTATCTGGGTGAACTAAAAGGCGTTAATTTCTTGAATTTGGCTGCTGACGGCAATGGTAATGTTTTCCTTGGTACGCATGGGCTCGGTGTCATGAAGTATAACAAGTCAACAGATGACTTTGAAACCATAGAAGGAACAAAGGAGTTTTTTGTATCTTCACTTTATATGAATGGAGATGGACAATTGTTGATAGGTTCGGATGGTTTAGGCTTATATATATATAATGTACCTAAGAAGAGTCTATCTGCTTTCCCCCTTGAAAACAAGTTCTTCAATTCGCAGCGTGCAAAGGTGCATGCCATCATGAACGATCAGGATGGCGATCTTTGGCTCGGACTTTTCCAGAAGGGCGTGATGTTCCTTAAGAATAAGACTAATCTTTTTGAGACGATAGGTCACCGCACATTCAGCCGTAACATTATCGGTAGTGAGGCTGTAAATGGCATTACAGAAGACGAAGAAGGTAGGATATGGGTTTGTACCGACAATGATGGTGTGTATTCAATAGAGCAAGACGGAACATCATTGTATCATTTCTCTCACAATACGAATCCAGCGTTTCCGGCCATCATGACTCAATTGGCATCTGATAAGAAAGGACGTATTTGGGTGGCGTCATACACTGATGGCTTAGGCTATTTCACCAAATCGGGGCAATATGTGAAGTTTCCTCTTTATGCCAAGGAAACGGGCAAGGAAGTTCTTAGTGTGATGGATGCCCTTGTAGATAGAGAAGGAAGACTATGGGCTGCAACCCTTGGAAACAATATCTATTGTATAGATACAAATACAGATACATTGATAGAGAGCTGCTGCCAGGTCCAGAATCTTGATAATTGGCAGTGTGCATTGTTTATGCAGAAGGATGGAACTCTATGTGTTGGAACCTTCAACGGCTTGTTCCTGGTGGAGATAAAGGATGGAAAGGCAAAGGTACAGGAACGTCTGATAGAGGCTTATATTATCAATGCTGTTTCAGAAGACCTCAATGGCAACATCTGGATGGCGACGACAAACGGACTTGTTTGTTACGATAAGAAGCAGAAGAAGACCTCTATCTTCACAACAGATGACGGTCTCCCTACCAATACTGTTTATTCCGTATGTGGTGGCACAGGTGCTTATGTGTGGGCTGCTACAAGTGGTGGACTTGTTCAGATGGGTGTGGAAGGTGTACACATAGCGAACTTCGGCTTTGCAGATGGGTTGCAGGGAAATGAATTCTCCAAGGGGGCTTCCTTCCTGGATTCCAAAGGCCGTGCCTGGTTTGGAGGTATCAATGGTGTGACTTACTTCAATCCTGATGACAAGAGTGCACCGGAAAACCTATGGAATGTACGCGTGGTAGGTTTTTATGTGAACAATACTCCCGTGAATACTGATACGAAATCGGGTATATGGCATGTAATAGATACTGATGTTATGAATGCAAAGGAGTTTGACCTTTGCGCTGATGACAACAGTTTCAATATAGAATTTGCTGTCAAGCAGCTAAACTGCCCAGAAGGTCTTCGCTTTGAATATACAATAAATGATGGTAATCCGGAGGTTCTTCCTCCTGGAGTGCATGCCCTTTCTTTTACCCATCTTTCGTCAGGCACATACAAATTGAGGGTAAACGTCTATGGGGCTCCTGACGAAAATGCATGTGAAATCACGGTGCGTGTGCATACCGTTTGGTATAACCACTGGCTGGCATGGATATGCTATATCTTCATCCTTGCATTCATGGGATATAAAGCTTACCAGTATGTGCAACGATGGTTCAAGACCCAAAGGGAACTTCGAGAGCATCAGCATCAGGATGAAATCAACAATTCAAAGCTCCTCATGTTTACAAACATCTCTCATGAGATTCGTACTCCAATGACGCTCATTATCAGCCCGCTTGAGAAACTGATGAAAGACGACAGGGACGAGGTGAAACGCCATAGTTCTTACGACACGATGCATCGCAACGCAAGTCGTATCCTCAACCTTGTCAACCAGCTTATGGATATACGAAAAATTGAGAATGGCAAGATGGAGATGAGCCTTTCGCAGCAAGATATAATACCTGTCATAGGCAATATCTGCGAATCTTTCGTTGAGAGTGCTTCGGAGAAGAACGTTACCTTTACCTATATTCATGATGGCATTGACCATCTTTACGCGAATATTGATTTGCAGCACTTTGACAAGATTTTTGCCAATCTCATCTCAAATGCCATGAAGTTCGTGCCAGAGAATGGCGTCGTTACCGTCTGTGTAAACAAAATTGAGGGAAACAGGGTGCAGATTGCCGTGAATGATAATGGTATAGGCATACCGGAGAAAGAGCGCGAGAGTATCTTTGAGCGCTTCTATCAGGTGCGTGGCAATGAGAAGAAGCAGCATTATAATGCTACTGATGTTAGAATGCAGGCAACGGGTGGAACAGGTGTCGGACTCCATCTGGCAAAAGCTATTGTGGAAATGCACAACGGAACGATTCGTGTTGATGATACGAAGGATGGCGTGGGCTGCAGAATAGTTGTTGAGATTCCTATGTTGGCTGATGTAGTAGGTATGGAGCCTGTAGCCGAGGAGCCTGTACAAGTTCCGGAGGCCGAAGTTGCACCTTCAGAAGTTGATTTGCAAGACAAACAGGAACTTCCTGTAGAGACGCCTGTTGAACAGCACGTGGAAGTTGAAGAGGATGGCGCTGATGCCAAGAAGGTAGTCGTGCGCCGTCAGCAGGTTTCTACTAATTATAAGGTGCTCATCGTGGACGACGACCCTGAGATTGCAAACTATATCAGTCAGGAACTCTCCGATCGTTACCATTGTACTATCTGTGCAAACGGTAAGGAAGCGCTTGATAGTGTGCTGAAGAATCCACCACATCTCGTAATTTCAGATGTTCTCATGCCGGAGATGAGCGGTATAGAGCTCACGAAGCGCATTAAGGCAAACGTGAACATCAATCATATTCCGATCATTCTGGTTACGGCCTTAAGTGATACTCAATCCAATGTTGAGGGCCTTAACGTAGGTGCTGCGGCTTATCTCACAAAGCCTTTTAATGTCACTCTTCTCAAGACCACCGTTGACAACATCATAAAGAGTCGCCAGCGTCTGAAGAATGTTTATGAAGGCAAGCAGACTGTGGAGAAGAAGATTC
Source organism: Prevotella sp. (assembly GCA_045616725.1). Classification (GTDB taxonomy): domain Bacteria; phylum Bacteroidota; class Bacteroidia; order Bacteroidales; family Bacteroidaceae; genus Prevotella. Next base: position 34,129 of record JAZLHI010000129.1, read on the forward strand.
CAAAGACGGAATTGCAGACCCCTGACGAGCGACTGATGAAACGAGTGATGAAGGCCATAGAACAGCATATCTTCGACCATACTCTCTCTGTGGAAACATTAGCCCAAGCGGTAGGAATAAGCCGTGTCCACCTGAACCGCAAACTCAAGGAGCTCACGAACCAGACTACTACTGACTTCATAAAGAATATCCGACTGAAGCGTGCTGCGGAACTTCTCAGCCAAAAGAAGCACTCAATAGCAGAGGTTGCCGACATGGTGGGCTTCCAGAATGCAAACAACTTCTCTACAGCATTCCGTAAGCTCTATGGCGTTTCGCCACGAGAATATATGGCTCAAAAGCAAGAGGAATAATGAAACAGACCATTACCGGCAGCCAAACAGACCCAATGGGGGCTGCTATTTACGACTATCATAGCACGGGAAAGGCAGATCGCTTGCGAGTATTGTCTTCCATGTTTGAGGAGGACGAGATTCCTGTGGAGACTCTTTTCCGCTCATTCGGCGAGATGCCTTCCATAGAACAAGCGGCATTGAAACTGGCAGACGGAAAGATTCTTGATGTCGGTGCTGGTTCCGGTTGCCACAGTCTTGTGCTACAGGACAGTGGCAAGCAGGTCACAGCCCTTGACATCTCGCCTCTTGCTGTCAAAACAATGCGTGAACGAGGGGTGCGTGATGTTGTGGAAAAAGACTTCTTTAGCAAGGAATTCTTAGGTTCTTATGATACTATTCTCATGCTTATGAACGGCTCTGGCATAATTGGAGAGCTCGCCAACATGCCGCTGTTCTTCAAACGTGCTGAGCAACTTCTTGCTCCTGGCGGCAGCATACTCATGGATTCCTGCGACCTCAGCTATGTCTTCGAGGATGAAGACGGCTTCTTTGACACCACCGAGTTCGACAACTACTATGGCGAAGTCGATTTCCGGATGTGCTACAAGGACATCACTGGCAACACCTTCAACTGGCTTTACATAGACTTCGACACCCTCCAGGAGGAAGCTTCCCGCTGCGGCTTCAAGGCAGAACTGGTTGCGGAAGGCGATAACAACGCCTATCTCGCACGACTTTGCCGATAAATCTCCAGAATAATTTGCGGAGAAGAAGAAAAAGTGTAACTTTGCAGCAGAATACGGATTAGAATAACGAACTAATCAGGTGAAAGCTTATGTCAGATGAAGAATATGATATTTTGGTAAAAGGTCTTGAAAAGGCTCAATATAATACGCTTAAGATGAAATCTATGTGCAACGAGATGATTCTTCAAAATGACGCAGAAGGTAACATCACGCGTGTTCCCGCTCGTGAAGTGTTTACGCAATTATACAATGAGCCCGCACCTACATATTAGCAGTAGTATTAGCAGTAGTATTAGCAGTAGTACAGGGGACGGATCTGTGTCACCTTTTACGCCCTCAGATGTTTGGCGCCATTAAATACAATGGTCAATGGCGCGGCGTAAGATTTACTGAATAATACAATAAACTTAATGACGTGTTGTTATATTACTGTCGGAACATTTTTGGGCTTATAATTTGAACCAACAAACAATATAAAATAAACCGAAATGAAAAGAAAGATTACTGCCATAGCTTTATTGCTATTAAGTGTTTGCTCTGCTGCCTTTGCGCAGAACCGTGACCAGTCCGTTTATTTGGAAGTCATGGGACCGTCGAACATGCTCGGCGTATCGTATGATGCACGCATAAAGCCTGACTCCAAACTGGGTTATAGGGTTGGACTGGCTTATTCATCCCTGAATCTTTTGGACGTGCCTGAAGACCAGATGTTCATGTCTGTGCCTTTAGGCCTGAATTATCTTGCAGGAGATGGTAGCCATAGGCTGGAGATAGGAGCCGGTGCTTGCCCTGGCCTCTATCATCGTTCGTACGATGTGCATAAATATAATGAAGCAGGAGAGCAGATAGCTAATGAGAAGAAATCGGAGAATCTGTTCGGTTGCATAGCGTATGCCAATGTAGGCTATCGTTTCACGGCAAAGAACGGTCTTCAAATCAGATGCGGTTTAAGTCCGATATTGGCTTTCGGCAACAAACATGCAGACAAGAAGGTTAGGCCATTCTATCCATACGTATCCATTGGTTACGCATTTTAACCCATGGGTGACAGGGGACGGTTCCGTGTCACCTTCTGAAGCGTATAGACGATTAGTTGCGAGGCGACGAGTCTTTCTCCATAGAAACAACTTGGTAAAAGGTCTTGAAAAGGCTCAATATAATACGCTTAAAATGAAATCTCTGCGCAATGAGATGATTCTTCAAAATGACGCAGAAGGTAACATCACTCGCGTTCCTGCTCGTGAAGTGTTTACGCAATTATACCACGAGCCCGCACCTACATATTAGTTTTATAATCATAAATGACCACGAAATTTTTTTGAACACGAATTCCACGAATTAAACGAATATATCCGCATTGACTTTGACTTTCCGCTTCGCGCCGCCGACTTTCAGTTCTCCTTCGGACCGCCGAACTTCGTTTCTTGTTATTCGGTAGATTCGCCGCTTAGGCCGCTCTATTCGTCCAGTTCTTAATGAGAAATAAGCATTCTCTCTAACAAGGAAGGTGCGGCATACTTGTGTGGTATGTCGCACCTTTCTGCGTCTTGGAAAACATTAACTTAGGCTTTTACCGCTTTCCTTTCCCACGAAGGAAAGTTGTCATCCTTAGCGGGAAAGGTTTCCTTCGTGTGGAAGGAAAGTTTTCCCAGCCTCGAAAACAAGTCGGGAAATGTAGTTTAACGATTTAAGTTGTGTAGTTTAACGATTTTAGTTGACTACTTTTAGGCTTATTTTTAAAGCGGGTTGACTGTTTTTGATGATTATTGATGAATTAAGTTGACTCGTTTTTGAATTAGTCATAAAAAAGGTTGACCTCAGAACATAACAAAACAAAGAAGGGGTACGAAAAGTTTCCTTGGATAAAAATTAAGGCCGAGAAAAGAGATTAAAAATATAGGATTTTTTTCGCAAAACCCTACATACCCTACATGGAATCGCTGAGATCACCTGTGTTTATCGGTGTTCTCGGGCTATGTAAGGTTTATGTAGGGTGCATGAAGGGTAATTTTGCCTACATGCCAAAGAACTTCATTTCTTTATGTACTTGACATATCTCAATAGGGGGGGTGATTTATCTCTCTATAAAAAAGATAAGGAATAATTTGGTCGTTATAATAAATTTTTAGTAATTTTGCACAAATCAAAGACATTAACTAATAAACAACATAAAATATGAAAAAGTACCTTATAACATTGGTGTTGGCAGTATGTGCTGCCGTGGCATTCGCCCAGCAGAATCTGCGTGATGGCTATGTGATAACCCTTGAGGGCGACACGCTGCGCGGTGTGATAGACTTTCGTACATCCGCGATGAACACTAAGCGATGCGTGTTCAAGCAGGATGGCGCGACAGAATTCAAAACTTATCTGCCAGGTGAGATTGACGGCTACCGCTTTACCAACAATGGCGTTTACTACATTACCAAAAATGTCATGAATGATAATGGTACTCGCGAGATGGTGTTTGCGGAATACATTCTTCGTGGCAACATGAGCCTCTATCAGGTAGGCGCTGACGAGATGCTGCTCGTCGATGAAGACGGAAATGAGGCTTCTTTCTCATTGGACAAGGCGAAGAACGCAACGAATGCCGATGAGCTGCGCGCCGAGATAGGCGATGCATGGCGAATGCTCGGCAAGAGCGAGAAGGCTAGCAACATGATATGGAAACTAACCAAGACCCGCGACAATACGAAGAAGGCGGTCATGACATACATAGATGATTTCTGCACCGATGGATATTGCGAAGTGTTTGAATATCAGAACGATGTGGTTCCTAAGGAAGATCGTGTTATGCACCCTTGGGTAAAGTTAGGCTTTAAGGCTACTCAATACAAGTTCTGGAATGGCGCCACAATAATGGGCTATGCTCCCTTTGTCTCTGCCGGTGCAGATTTCCATTTGAACCGCGTGTTCAAGGGCTTGATGGTCAATGTTGGCTTTTCTTTTGAGCCAGGGAAAGCTTCCCGTGATGTCTGCGAGTTGGCTAGCGATGCTGAATGGATAAGAAAGAATGGAGGAAAGCCTCTGGATGTTGATTACAAGCAACTTGATGTGATGCTTGGTCCTGGCTACCAGTTCCCTATTAATAGGATGAAGATGCGAGTTAAGTGTGGTGGAATCTTCCGCCTTGCGTCGCACGACTTCAGCTATTCCAATGGAGTTTACAACTCTGGAACTGAACAATACAATATCAGGGCAGAGAAAACGGATTGGAGATTTGATGCACAATATGGTTTATATGCAGGAGCTGGAGTGGAATATCCTTTGAAGAAGTTCTCTCTAATTTGTGACCTTGACTACATCTATGATTACAACAAATGGTCTAAATTTGGTTTGCCGGAAAGAACTGTAGTCAATCAGCATGGTGTATGCTTGTCATTAGGCGTGAAGTTCTAGATAATACTTAACACTAAGCACTAAACACTAAATAGGGTTAGAGCTAATTCATGGGTAAGGCGAAGATTTGACTTTCCCTATCGGCCGCCGACCACGGTTCTGAGCCGTCGTAACAATGTTGATTATCGAAACGACTCGGAAATCTTCGCCCTACATGTTTGTTGTGAGAATATAATTCTTGGTTTTATTTCGGCATCAGGCTGTATGGCTCGCCGTTGTTGCCTATGCCGCGTTCTACGCAGAGTGCAAGTTCCTTGCTTGCCCAAATCCATGCGTTTGTGACACCGCCGGTATAGTCGTACAGTTCCTTGGCTTCCTTCTTTGCCTTGGCTTTGCTGTAGTAGCAGTTTGTGCAAACACGATATGTGGTCTTGCCTTTGACATTTACCTTGTAGATATTGCCATAGACGATGTCGCCAGGAGCGTTGTTGTTGAACTGCTGTGCCTGTTCAAGACTTGTAAAACTGCCAACCACCACATAGTATATGGTCTTGGAACTGCTTTTCTTCTGATTGTTGCCCCATACGCAGACTACTGCGAGGAGCATTGCGATTGCAAGGAATAGTCTTTTTTTCATGATTGTTTATTGTTTTTGTTGTTATATTACTTGGTGTCTGTGGGACTATGGTTTCTCCCTCACAGGGAGGGTGGGGTGGGTCTAGAACTCTGAAGTGAAGTGGAACTTGATGTGCTCGAAGTCCTGTTGCGCCATCTGGAGTACATAGCCAGAGTCGGCAAGGAATACGTCGCGACCGTCTTTGTCCTTCGCCATATACTGGTACTTGCGCTTCTTGAAAGCCTCGAGTTCTGCCTCGTCGTCGCTCTCTATCCAGCAAGCCTTGTAAAGATGAACAGGTTCCCAACGGCACTTCGCATTGTATTCATTCTCAAGACGATACTGGATAACCTCAAACTGAAGCTGACCGACAGTACCGATGATCTTGCGGTTGTTGAACTGGTTGACGAACATCTGCGCCACACCTTCGTCCATGAGTTGGTCGATACCTTTGTTGAGCTGCTTTGCTTTCATCGGGTCGTCGTTCTCGATGTATTTGAACATCTCAGGAGAGAATGAAGGGAGTCCGCGGAAGTGGAGCTTCTCGCCTTCGGTCAATGTGTCGCCAATCTTGAATGTTCCGTTGTCTGGCAAGCCCACGATGTCTCCCGGCCATGCCTCGTCGATGGTGCTCTTGCGCTGAGCCATGAACTGAGTGGCAGCAGAGAAGCGGAGCTGTTTGCCGTGGCGAACATGGAGATAAGGCGTGTTGCGCTGGAACTTGCCCGAGCAAACCTTGCAGAATGCGATACAAGAGCGGTGGTTAGGGTCGATGTTTGCCGTAATCTTGAAGATGAAACCTGTGAACTTTGGCTCCTCAGGACTAACCTCACGCTCCTCAGCTTGTGTAGGCTTTGGCGATGGGGCAATCTCAACGAAGCAGTTGAGGAGTTCCTGAACGCCGAAGTTGTTGAGCGCAGAACCGAAGAATACCGGCGCAACCTCCGCAGAGCGGTATGTCTCAACATCGAATTCTGGGTAAACGCCGTCCACGAGTTCAAGGTCTTCGCGAAGCTTGTCAGCATCCTGTTCGCCCACGCGAGCGTCAAGATCCTCTGAGTTAATGTCTATCTCTACCTTCTCCGTAACGCGCTGCTTGTCAGGGGTGAAGAGGTCGAGTTTGTTTTCGTAGATGTTATACACGCCCTTGAACTTCGAGCCTTGGTTGATAGGCCAAGAGAGTGGGCGCACCTTGATCTCAAGTTCCTGCTCAAGTTCGTCGAGAAGGTCGAACGGATCCTTGCCCTCGCGGTCCATCTTGTTGATGAAGATGATAACCGGCGTGTTGCGCATACGGCAGACATTCATCAGCTTTCGTGTCTGTGCCTCCACACCCTTTGCGCCATCGACAACGATAATCGCTGAGTCAACGGCAGTGAGTGTGCGGTAAGTATCCTCGGCAAAGTCCTGGTGACCAGGAGTATCGAGGATGTTCACCTTGTATGTGATGTCTTCGTTTGCGGAAGAAGAGAAGGCGGTGTAGTCGAACTCCATCACGGAGGTACTTACGGAGATACCGCGCTGCTTCTCGATGTCCATCCAGTCGGATGTAGCGGTCTTCTTGATCTTGTTGCTTTTTACTGCACCAGCCACCTGAATCTGTCCACCAAAGAGAAGGAATTTCTCGGTGAGGGTAGTCTTACCAGCGTCCGGATGCGAGATGATGGCGAATGTTCGTCTGCGTTCTATTTCTGGATTCATCTATGTGATTTACAATTTACGGATTTACAAATTTCATTTTTTTTCGGCTGCAAAATTACGAATAAGTGAGCGGAAAAGCAAATTTTTATTTGATTTTCCCGAACGAGAGTAATTTAGACAAAGTCAAAGGTACGATTAAGCGAGCGAAACACCAAATATATCACGCAAGAAAATCAGCCAAAATCGGAAAATATTCAGATTTTGGCTGATTTTTCATGAGTATTGTTATAACTATGTTAGCTACTTTTTGAGAGTCACATCATCATTACGCACCCATTTTAGAACACCGTCTTTTAACCAATATGCAGTGTTATCACGGATATAAGGGCATTCCATGTCCAATTTATTCATGATTTCGTCTTTGGTTTTCGGTGTCAATCCTTTGGTGTCAGTACAGTTACCTGTCCTATTCTTTTTGTCCAAATACAATCTTATTGTATATGGTTCATCAAATTCTGGGTCATTGCTTGGGTCAATTACTTTCCAAGTGCCATTATAAGTGCATGTGATTTCGCCGCCGTATCTCCTTATTATGCGACCAGCCTGTCGTACTACATAATTATTTCTGTACCACTTCTTGGCAGTAAAGGTTCCATTGGCATTGAATGTTATGCTCATACTGATATTTGAAGGATTCTCTCTGTATGGTATATATTTCCATGTTCCGACAGCGGCTTTTTTCGTCGCCTCTTGAACACTTGTATTTGCAGACGAACTGGTAGTGTTGAATAATGATTCCGTCCAAGCTCTTGATTTTTCCATTCTTTTGTCATACTCTGCAAGCGACATTCCTGATACTTGTTCTGGACAACCCGCAAATGCCGATCCTATATTGACTGTAGCAGTTTTTGCTAAATTTACTTTCGCTAAGTTTCTACAATCGGCAAAAGCAAGATCTTCTATGGTTACGTTTGGATTCGGAATCTCTATAGAGGTCAGTCCACGGCAACTAATGAAAGCACTTGCTTTAATTTTCGTCACACTATTAGGAATTGTGACTGAACTAAGTTTTGAACAATTCTCGAAAGCACCCATACCAATAGTTTTTATGGACCCAGGGATTGTGACAGATTTCAAGTTAGGACATTCTGTAAAAGCATATTCGCCAATGCCTATTCCATAATTATTTTCGTTTGCTGTTCCATTAGAAACGTTAACCGAAACAAGTGATTTGCAATTCTTGAATGCTCTATGTCCTATCGTTGATACGGAATTGGACATTGTGATAGATGTAAGGCTTTCGCAGTCTTTGAAAGCTTCTGCGCCAATATGTGTAACTGACTTTGGAATGACAATGGATGTAATACCCTCACCAGCAAAGGCTCCTTCCTCAATGGAAGTTGCAGTTTCTGGAAGAACAAGATGTGTGATTCCATTTGGATGCCAAACTGGGAAAATCTTTGTACATCCCTCTGCGTAGATCAACTCTGTAAAGTTATCGCAGTCATCAAACGCATTTTCGTCAATGTTGATATTTGAACTTGAGAATGTAACGGATCTTAGCTTACTACATTCTCCAAATGCCTTTCGTTCAATTTTTCTTACGGACTTTGGGATAACAATAGAAGTGAGATTCAGGCACCCTTTAAATGCGTATTTCCCAATAGTTGTCACAGTATTCGGAATTGTGACAGAGGTGAGATTTGAGCACTTGTTGAATGCGAATTCCCCAATAGTGGTTACAGAATTCGGAATTGTGACAGAGGTAAGATTTGGACAACTACTGAATGCGTATTCCCCAATACTTTTCACAGGCAGTGTGGAGCCGTTGTAATTAATAGATGAAGGAATGACAATTGCTTTGGCATCGGTGCTACCGTCTGCTAATTCTGCCGTTTTTGCGGTTAAATCAATTCGGTAGCTAATACCATCAATCTCCACATCGTCGGCAAAGCTGCATAGTACAGCGGTAAGAAAAAGAAGTGTAAGTGATAAACGTTTCATGTTATTTTGGGTTTAATGCCGGTGTTACATTGGGTTACTTGATTATCCATCATTAAATACATTGTGAGTGTTTGTGGATTTTATTTGGGCATAATATTTTCCTCATAAGAATTCCAAACAGGAGCCTCCTTGTATGTATTTTTTGATTGAGAAGGCACAAAAATTTCAACTTCATCAGGAAAAGGATATAATGTATCTTCAGCAAGCACTGGAGGTGTTATACTGTTAAAAGTTATTTTTTCCAGGCTTTCGCAATCCATAAACACATATTTACCAATTGTTCTCACTGCATTTCCTATGACGACAGAGGATAGGGATTTGCATCCATTAAAGGTGCCGTCTTCTATTCTTGTCACCTTGTTGGGGATAGTGATAGTGAGTAGATTCTCACATTCACTAAAAGCAGATTCTCCAATATTAGTTACGGAACTCGGGATAGTGATTCTTTTGAGAGATGTACATCCGCTAAAAGCGTGTTCTCCAATAGTTGTTACAGAATTCGGAATTGTGACAGAGGTAAGGTTTGGGAAACCACTGAAAGCGTATTCCCCAATACTTGTGACAGTATTTGGGATAGTTACAGATGTAAGAGATTCGCAGAAAGCAGATTCTCCAATATTCGTAACTGATGGTGGAATTGTTATGTTTGGATTATTAAGTGCTGTAATCAGTACTCCTTCTTTTGAATATAGGCAATTATTGTTGAAAAAGAAGTTCTTGTTGTCTGCGGTAATGTTATTCAAGTTTACACATTCATAAAATGGATTTTTCCCAATTGTTTCAACTGAATTAGGAATGGTTATGGAAGACAGTGAGGTACACTCACTGAAAGCGTATTCCCCAATAGTTGTTACAGAACTCGGGATTGTGACAGAAGTAAGATTGGAGCAACCAGAAAACGCAGATTCTCCAATAGTAGTTACATTGTTGGGTATCGTAATAGATGTGAGTTTGTCGCAGTCACTAAAGGCTCCATCTCCGATACTGGTTATTGATGTTGGGAGGGAGAAAGGTTGTTTGTTAAGCACAGTAATCAAAGTCCCCTCCCTTGAACAGAAACAATTATTCTCAAAGTAATAGTTTTTGTTGTCAACAATGATATTGCTTAGATTGGAAGAAAAAGGATTACTCCCAATTGTGACCACGGAGCTGGGAATGGTGATTGAAGTAATTTTATCACATTTTCCAAATGCATAGTCTCCTATAGTTGTTACAGAATTTGGAATGTTGATGGATGTTAATGATTCACAGTAATAAAACGCAGATCCTCCAATGGTTTTCACTGAGTTAGGTAGGGTGATAGATGTTAATAGCTCACATCCCCTAAATGCTCCATCTCCTATAGTTGTTACAGAGTTTCCTATAGAAGCAGATGTGAGTTTTTCACAGCTACTAAATGCTTCGTTTCCGATGTTTGTTACAGAGTTTGGTATAATGATAGAAGTTAGTTCCCTGCAGAAAGAAAACGCAGATTCTTTTATGCTTATTACGGAATTCGGGATAGTTACAGAAGTGAAGTCGTGGTACCGGAATGCACCTTCTCCAATAGTCGTCACTGCCAATGTTGAACCGTTGTAATTGATTGATGAAGGAATGGCAATGGCTTCATTAGGTTGAGCGGCTGTTACTTCTGCTGTTTTGGCAGTAAGGTCTATTTTGTAAAAGAGACCATTAATCTCCACATCCTTTGCAAAGATGCAAAGTACGGAGATAAGGAAAAGGAGTGAAAGGGATAAACGTTTCATGTTTTTTTTCGGTTTAATTGTTAGTTTATTTGATTAATTGCGGCAAAGGTAAGGAATAATCAGTAAATGTCCGTGTTCCATTTTGTTCCTATTTCTGCGTCAGTGTGTTTTTACTCGTTATTGCATGAAAAAAGCCCGACATTCGTGGTGCGGAATGCCGGGCTAGTGTTTATCATATTGCTACAATCTTGAAATTGCGCCATACAGGATGCTTGCGGTAGGCGGGGATGCTTTGGGCTGGGACATGGAGCGTGCCGTAGTGGGTGAAGGTGTCGTAGCTGATGTCCTGCGGGGTAGGGCGGTGGTTGTAGATGTCGTCGAGGACGTTGCAGCCTTGGAATGATGGACCAATGTTTATGCAGGATTCTGGTATGGTGATGGAGGATAGCGAGGTGCAACCGCTGAAGACGTACCAGCTGATTTGCTTAACGCCCTCAGGCAGTTCGACGCTCTCCAAGGAGGTGCAGCCATAGAAAGCGCTGTTTGGGAGTTCGGGCGTGGACGGTGGGATGGTGATAGTCTTGAGGGATGTGCAATCCTGGAAGGCGTTGGAGTCCAGATGGATTACGCTGCGAGGGATGGTGATGTGGGTAAGTTGGCGGCAGCCTTGGAATGCGCAGTTGTAAACGCGCATTATGCCGTCGGGGATGGTGTACCTGCCTTTCTTTGTTGCGGGGCATTGGCGGAGTATCTTGCCTTCGTTGGAGAAGAGGACGCTGTCCTGTACGTATATCCAAGGATTTGTCTTATTGACGATGAATGTGTCCAATGTCTGGCAATCCGCAAAAGCACCGTTGCCTACGCTGCGGACGTTTCCTGCGAAGTAAACTGACTTAAGTGACGGACAATTGAAGAATGCGTTGTTTCCGATTTCGTGCATCCAGGGATTGAACTCTATGTTCCGTATGTTATTATTGCCGAAGAAAGCCTTCCCGTCAACGGCTATGACGTTGTATGTGCGACCGTGGAAGGTCACATTGTCGTGAATGCTTAGCGTGCTGTCCTTTATGACTTCAGCTTCTGCATCTGTTATCATTACGCCGTTGACGCCATGGTAGTCATACACTTTATAGCTGAATCCGTCAACCGTAAATTCCTCCGCGTACCAATATCGATAGAAATTTGCGCAGCAGAGAACGAGGAGCAGGGTTGCGGCAACGCTGATGGCTATTGTCCGCCAGACATTTGACCTCTTGCGATTGTAGTAGGCGTCAAAGTCTTCTATAATCTGCTGAGCATTGGCGTAACGGTTTCCTGTTCTCTCCTGCGTACATTTATCAATAATATGACGAATGGCCTTCGGTAGTCGGCAGCCGGTTTGTGCGATGATGTGCTGAATGATGCGACCGAAGGTGTAGATGTCGGAAGCTGCGCAGAGGGTGTCCGTGTCTCCCGCCAGTTGTTCAGGGGATGCGAATAGCTGGGACATACCCGTTGTCGTGTCCCATTCCGCTGAGCGACTGTAGCCAAGGTCTATGATGCGCACGTTGTCAGTTCGTCTTGTCAGCATGATGTTCTGCGGCTTGAGGTCAAGATGCAGTATTCCTGTGCTGTGTATGTCGTCCATGGCCTCAAGCATCTGGTAGATGAAGCGGCGCATGTTTATGGCGTTGCGGAAGAATTGCGGCTTTTGTGCCATCCTTTCCTCAAGGGTGTCGCCATCGATGAAGTCCATGGTGAGCGACATCTCTGTGTCAGTGTCCGTGATGCTGATATACCTTGGAAGGTAAGACGAGCTTATCCTGCACCCAAGATTGTACTCCTTGATGAAGCAGTCGCGAAGAGCCTTGTCTTGCAGATGTTCCTCGCGCATTTGCTTTATGAAGTAGTGACGGTTGCCCTGATTCCTGTCGAACGCCTCCCATGCCAGACAGGTTGTGCTGTCGCGCTTGGGCAGACGGACGGGAACAAGGACGGGCTTTTGCTTGGAAGATATGATTAGTTCGCTCGATTCTGTTGTCATGATTATGATAAATCAGTTCCTTACAAGGTTGAAATGTTGCAGTATCTCAATCCTCCATTCTTGCCGCAGATGTAGCTCATCGCGACATGTCCTTCGCGTAGAAGATTCTCGCAACACATGGCTTGTCCCTCAATGATCTGCGTACACTGGAACGTGTCCCTCTCCACCAGCTTGCTGTTCTCGCTTGTGAGTACGCGGAATGTGTAGTTGCCAAGGTATTCTACTGTGATGCGGCGGTCTGGATTCCAAGTTATCTGCAGCAGGCTGCCCACTTCCAATGTGGAGAACATCAGTGAGTGTATACCGTTCAGCATCTCGCTTGACGATGTGTCAGAGTCTTTCCTTGCCTTGAAATCCTCCCAGCAACTGTAGCCGATGAGCTTGCTCAATACGTTCAGGGTGTTTAGCGATGGTGCGGAATTGCCGGCTTCCTGGTAGCCCCAGAATCGACGCAACGTTGTGGCAGACACCATTTCCTTTGTGTTCGTGTAGAGCAGACTTGCCAGTATGTCAAAGTGCCTGCGAGTCTGGAATTTCATTCCTGTGAAGGCTTCCACACGCGCGCGCAATTTTTTGTAGATGATGTCAATGTCAGTTTCTTTCATTTTTGGGACTTCGTGAATGTCTGAATTTTGCTCAAGGAAGCGTAGAAAAACGCTGTTTTGTGGTGCAAAGGTAATAATTTCCTTGGGTATTGCCAATTTTTCTGCATTGCAATTAAGGAAAATTGTTTTATTGGAGCATAATGGAACAATAATGTGGATTGGGATTTCCATGGAAATGAACTTAAATGGCAATAAAATGGGGGCAAGAGAGAAATTTCTCGGACAAAATCTTTGAATTTCAGATAATTTGTTTAATTTTGCACTCGCAAACAAACATTTGCACCCAGAAATATAGACAGTCGGTTCGGCAGAGATGCCGATTAAAAGGGAATCAGGTGTAAGTCCTGAACAGGCCCGCTACTGTAACCCAAATTTTGTATCCCGGAGCAATCCATTGCCATTAGGGTGGCGAGAAGGACCGGGATTGGGAAGTCAGGAGACCTGCCACTGTTGTAACATCAAAAGGCTTCGAGGATCAGGCTGATGAATATCCCATCGTCATTCAATAGAAGGAATGTACTGCGTACGTGGCATTTTGCCGTGTATCTACTTCGCGTAGTATTCTCCCTTTCGTCTGTCCTCGGCAGCTTATTGCGTAAAGAATTATAAGTTGTTGTTAAATAGTTTCAATGCATTTAATGTGCGTAATTGTAACTCTTGGAAACCGTGGCCGATGTGAATCGGCTGCGGTTTTCCGGTTTGAGGCGATGGCTGTTTTGATGATTGTCAAATAAGAATGAGTTTTTCTGCATTTTTTTTCGGATTGTTTTGCTAGTTGGGAAAATAGTCATACCTTTGCACTCGCTTTCAGAGGGAAGCTACTCCATAAGAGTACAGAAAGATGCGGAAATAGCTCAGTTGGTAGAGCACAACCTTGCCAAGGTTGGGGTCGCGGGTCCGAGTCCCGTTTTCCGCTCTTTAGATTTAAAAAAGAACTTGCGTTCTTGGAAATTTGCCCAGGTGGCGGAATTGGTAGACGCGCACGTTTCAGGTGCGTGTATCGCAAGATGTGCAGGTTCGAGTCCTGTTCTGGGCACAAAGACTTATTGTAATGGAGAGGTGGCGGAATTGGTAGACGCGCTACTTTGAGGGGGTAGTGTCAATTGTGACGTGGGAGTTCGAGTCTCCTCCTCTTCACTACTTTAATGAGTTTCTGAATTTTGCGGAAATAGCTCAGTTGGTAGAGCACAACCTTGCCAAGGTTGGGGTCGCGGGTCCGAGTCCCGTTTTCCGCTCTACATTAGTAAAGGTTTTAAAGGTTAAATTGTTTGAATTCTGAGTGACTTTCACGTAAGTGAATCACTGAGAATTTTTTTGTTCTATTACCCTTCTTGTTTTATGGATTATGCACAAAGGGGGTGATAACATAATAAACGAAAACACATAAAAATGAATCTATACATAAGATACTTTGACTACGAAGTGCTGACAACATCGTTTGATCAGGCATTTGACTTCCTCTACTCCATTGACGAAATCGGAATGAATCCGAAGATTGAGCAGGACGTAAGGGACTATATGAACAGCAACATACTGTTCCCAAAGCGCTATAAGGTGCGTGCCAAAATATACTTCATTATGATCAAGACTACCGCCAGAACAATGGAGGAGTTCAAGAATCATAAGAAAGGACAGCCTGCAGAGGATGGTACAGAGTTTGTTTCGGCTGCAAAACAGCAACAGAACGAGATCCTCCAGCATCTCAATGAGCAGCGCGAAGGATGGTATGAGGGCGTTGTTGACTTCAAGAGGGTAGTGGTAAATCCTTCTACTGGCAAGTGTGTCTATATAGATACGCGCTTCGTTGCACAGTGTAAGGCTGTTTCTGCTTCTGACTGCTACGAGCGTATTGTGGATCATCTGCGCCAGCGCGTGGACGACCGCAGCCAGTTCCCTTCGGTGAAGGGCAAGAACTTCCAGTACCGTTACCTAGGAGAGGCCCCGGAGCTGTAAAATCTCCCCCGTCCCCTCCATTAGGAGGGGGGAAAGGAAATTACCATAATCAATATTAATAAAAGCAAAAATCTTCCCACAAGACATATAATAATCCCTCTCCTTGAGGGGAGTCGGAGGGGGGTGACTAATATGAACAAAGTAATGCTTATCGGCAATGTTGGTCGTGACCCAGAGGTTCGCTACTTCGACCATGACCAGGCTGTTGCCCGCATATCCCTTGCCACTACAGAGCGTGGCTATACACTTCAAAACGGAACTCAGGTGCCGGAACATACTGACTGGCACACAGTCTTGCTCTACAAGAACCTTGCGAAGATTGCCGAAGAGTACGTCCACAAAGGCGACAAACTCTACATAGAAGGCCGCTTACGCTACAGAAGTTATGTTGACCAGAGCGGACAGCGTAAGGATGTGACAGAAATTCAGGCAGAGAACATGGAACTGCTTACTCCTAAGAAATAAAAATGGACGACTATATATCCTGTATATCAGATTATTTAACCCAGCTCTTTGCCGGTGTCTCTTTCCAGACACCGACAACGGCTGTCATCATAACCATCTGTTTCATCGTATTGCTTCTCTTTCTCTCGGGCTTTGCTAGTGGAAGTGAGATAGCCTTCTTCAGCTTGTCGCCGAAAGACTTGGACAATCTTGAGGACGAAAAGACGGCAACCGATAAGCTTATCAACGAACTGAGAGAGGATAGCGAGCGAACACTTGCCACAATTCTCATCACAAACAACTTTGTGAATGTCACCATCATCATGCTTTGCAATTATGTTTTTGCGAAACTAATAGACTTTGGTGGCAACCAAGTGCTTGAATTCATTATCCTTACGGTCCTTCTTACCTTCATTCTCCTGCTTTTCGGTGAGATCTTGCCAAAGATTTTTGCCCGTCAATCTACGCTTGGCTTCTGCCGAATGGCTGCAAAAGGTATTTCCTTCTTCCGCACGCTATTCTGGCCTATGGAGAATCTGCTGATGAAGACAAGCGTCGTAGCGGAGAAGATTGTTACTGAAGACAATCACGTGATGAGCGTTGACGAACTGGAACAGGCTCTTGAGCTGACCGACAAGGAGGACATTGCCGAGGAGAAGAAAATCCTTGAGGGCATCATTCGCTTTGTAGATGAGACTGCAAAGGAGATTATGACGCCACGAAAGGACATTGTGGACATCAATATCAAGGCACGTTTCAGCGATGTCATCTCTTGCATTGTTGAGAACAACTACAGCCGAATACCAGTCTATCAGGACAATGGCGACAATATTCGTGGAATCCTTTACATAAAGGATCTCTTACCATATTTGGGCAAGCCTGACAGTTTCCGCTGGCAATCGCTCATTCGTCCGCCTTATTTCGTACCAGAAACAAAAAAGATAGACGCCCTCTTGCAGGAGTTTCAGGAAAACAAGGTCCACATTGCAATCGTCGTTGATGAGTTCGGTGGCACGTCAGGACTTGTTACTATGGAGGACATCCTTGAGGAAATCGTTGGCGAAATCAACGACGAATATGACGAGGAAACAAAGCAATACACTCGCCTTAACAAGAACACATATATCTTTGAGGGCAACATCCCACTCACGGACATGCAGAAAGTGTTGGATGTTGACGATGATGAATTTGACGAAATAAAAGGTGAAGCCGACACTCTTGCCGGACTCCTCCTTGAAATAAAGGGCGACTTCCCAAAGCCACACGAGGAGTTCACTTTCAAGAACTATCGCTTTGAAGTGATGAAAGTGGAAGAACGCCGCGTAGCTTCCGTGAAGGTTATCATCACGAATGCGAAGGAGTCGTAAAAAATATAAAATTGCCTTTAACCCGTCACCCATCACTTTTGCTGCACAACACACTGGTATTCAGATGATTAAGTGAGTGATGGGTGGTAATAGCCCATCACTCCGCCATCACAATCAATCACCAGCAGTGGTAGGTGGTGACGGGTAGTGATGGGATGGAATGCACCCGTCACGAGGTAATGTCTTAATAAACAGGTAGTTACAAAGGAAAGTGACGGGTGATGGGTAAAATCAAAGTTCTTTCTGAATTGGAGAGAATAACGCAAGAGAGATTGTTTTCTTTAGGTTTACAAAATATTCCTAAGGATTAAGATGTATATTCCTTGGACTTTTTATTAGTTTCCTTAGACTTTTTGGTTCGTAAAAGGTTTGTTCATGTTGAGTGGAATTTCAATTTTATGGTGGCAAAGTTAAGGGAAAAATAGTGAGGGCGTGTCAAAAGACACGCCCTCTTTAGTATATAATTATTGTGTAAGTATCTAAGAATGTGGGGAAACTTGCCTTACGGAACTTACTTCACAGTTACGAGGAAGTAGTTCTTCTTGCCACGCTGCACGAGGATGTACTTGCCTTCGATGAGATCTTCCTCTGTGATGGCGCGGTCGAACTGCTGGAGCTTTTCCTTGTTAACGGAAACGCCGCCGCCCTGAACCATCTTGCGCATCTCGCCCTTTGAAGGGAAGATTGCTGCGTCCTGAGTGAAGAGCTCAACTGCTGGCTGGCCGAGACGCTCCTTTGAAATCTCGAACTGTGGTACGCCGTCGAAGATGTCGAGGAATGTCTGCTCGTCAAGCTTAGCGAGAGAATCCTTTGTAGCCTTGCCAAAGAGGATGCCTGAAGCCTCAATAGCTGCATCGAGAGCCTCCTTTGAGTGAACCATTGTTGTCACTTCCTCAGCGAGACGCTTCTGGAGAATACGGCGACCTGGATCCTGCTTGTGCTCCTCAACGAGTGCGTCGATAACGTCCTTCTCAAGAGAAGTGAAGATCTTTATGTACTTTTCTGCGTCGTCATCGCTCACGTTGAGCCAGAACTGATAGAACTTGTATGGAGTAGTGCGCTTTGGGTCGAGCCAGATGTTGCCGCGCTCAGTCTTACCGAACTTCTTGCCGTCAGCCTTTGTGATGAGTGGACAAGTGAGTGCGTAAGCCTCGTTGTCGTTGCCGAGAGTACGGCGGATGAGTTCTGTACCTGTTGTCATGTTACCCCACTGGTCATTACCACCGAGCTGCATCTTACAGTTCTTTGCCTGGTAGAGGTGGAGGAAGTCGTAGCCCTGAAGGAGCTGGTAAGTGAACTCTGTGAATGAAAGACCGTCGCGAGCGGTACCGTTGAGACGCTGCTGAACGGAATCCTTTGCCATCATGTAGTTCACTGTAATGTGCTTACCGACAGTACGAGCGAAGTCGAGGAATGTGAAGTCCTTCATCCAGTCGTAGTTGTTTACCATCTCAGCAGCGTTAGGACCTTCTGCTTCAAAGTCAAGGAACTTTGCAACCTGAGCCTTGATGCACTCCTGGTTATGGTAGAGAGTCTCTGTGTCAAGGAGGTTACGCTCCTGAGACTTGCCTGAAGGGTCGCCGATCATACCAGTGGCACCACCGACGAGGATGATAGGCTTGTGGCCGCAGCGCTGTAGATGACGGAGCATCATGATACCACAAAGGTGACCGATGTGCAGAGAGTCTGCTGTAGGGTCTGTGCCGAGGTAAGCAGTGACCATCTCCTTCTGAAGGAGTTCTTCCGCACCTGGCATTATCTGCGCGAGCATTCCGCGCCATTTGAGTTCTTCTACGAAGTTTTTCATATTATTATGGTACTGGGTCATATCCTGAGCCTCCCCAGGGATGACATCTTAATATTCTTTTTATTGCGAGCCAAAGGCCTTTGAACGGGCCATGCTTGATGATTGCCTCTTTCGCATACTGCGAGCAAGTTGGCGTGAAGCGGCATGCTGGCGGCGTGAAAGGCGATATGCAAGTCTGGTAGAAGGCTATCGGAGCGAGGAGTATGGCGGTAAGAAGCTTTTTCATTTGCCGATTTTCTGATTTGGCGATTTTTCGAATTATCGGTATTTCTTACAATTTGCTCAGCAACTCCTTAATCTTCTCGTGCACGAGTCTTGATTCTTGTGGTTCATTGGCAAGCCAAACAAGGGCGATGTTTGCAGTGCGTTCGCAGGAAGGCTTGTTCAGTCGGTAGGCTTCGCGCATCTGTCGCTTTGCCCTTACACGGTCAACGGCACGGTGAAGCCTTTTCTTTGCAACGCTTATGAGAACCTTCACTCTTGGCTCCGATTCATCTTCCCTAGTCACATAGCGGTATACCATACGGATTGGGTAATTCGTAATGCCTTTTGCATTGCCTGGAGTGAAGAGTTCTTCAATTTCCTTCTGCAAGTATATGCGCTCTGCTTTTGGGAATTTCATTACACTATTCGTCGTCTTCAAGGTCGCGGAGATATTTGTTGAGTGCTCCGGTCATAGAAGGATACTTTTCGTTAGGAGCTTCCACTACGACATTGAGTTCTGCGTCGTGGGCTGCCTTTGTAGTAGCAGGTCCGAAAGTCGCCACAGCGACGTTCTTCCTGATGTCTTCCGGCACGTTCTTTTCGAAAGAAGCAATGCCAGAAGGTGAGAAGAATACGCACATGTCATAGTCGAAACTTGCGATTTCATCTTTTGTAAAGTCATTGCTCAGTGTGCGATACATCACGCATTCAGTATGCTTGAGCTTCTTGCCGTCGAGCATAGACTTGATTGTGCTGTCGTGAACGTCTGAGAGCGGCACGAGGTAAAGCTCGCTCTTATGCTTCTGCATGATTGTTACGAGGTCTTCAATCTTGCCTGTAGGAGAGAAGAAGACCTTGCGCTTGCGGTATGGGATGTACTTCTGGATATAGAGTGAGATGGTCTCTGTCACGCAGAAGAACTTCATGTCCTCAGGGATTGGCTGGTGGTTTTCCTTCGCAATCTGGAAGTAACTGTCAATGGCATGACGTGAAGTGAAAACAACAGCCGTATAGTGGAGAATGTTTACCTTCTGCTTTCGGAACTCGAGCGAAGGAATCTTCTCAACCTTGATGAATGGACGGAATACAATCTCTACTTCGTAACGGTCAGCGATGTCATAGTAAGGCGACTTTTCGCTACTTGGTTTAGGCTGTGATACGAGGATTTTCTTAATCATCTTTCTTGAATTTTCGAAGTGTTATCGTCTAACTTAGTAGTTTGTTGGATGTTATTTCTCTTGGGAAAAATCCCTTTGGGTTACATTCTTAAATTGCTGATTACATGTGTTAAAATGCCATAGAATGCAAGCATGGGCATGATTTCGAGCGTGCAAAAGTACAAAAAAATCTGCAGACGTGGACGGTTTTTGCTGAAAAAGATGTCGTAGCACCTGTAAAATGTCAGCATTTTGATGAATATCAGCACTATAACTATCAAAAACAATGCCGCTGTGAAGGTCATTGAGAAGTAGCAGAGTAGCAAAACGATAGGTAATAATGGCAGTCCTTCCGCGGCAAAAAGGAACAGTTGCGACTTCTGCCATTGCCTATTTTCCTGCGGTTCGAAATATACCCATCCGACAATCCATTGCAAAATGCTCTTGACAAGGAAATAGCCCACGAAGCACCCCACCAGGATTAGTATGAAGTTATGCTGTGCCGTGGCAGTAGTCTTGCCAGGCAAATAGTGGGTGGCGAAGAGGAATGTTGCCAAAGCGAGCATTAGACAGGTCTGGAAACCAAGGAAAAACTGAAAGCGGACCTCGGTGGCAGTCTCTGTGTAGAAGTCGTAGTCGCGGCGTGAAGGACGGAAGAAAAGCCTGAACTCACGGGCAATGAAGTCCCTTGACTGCGCCATTGCCACAATGGCAATCAGCACAGTTGCATATAGTAACGACGTGATAAAGTCATCGCTCTGTATGGTGTAAGGGGCGAGGATGCCTTCTGTGAGTTCGTTCATTAAGAAAACTTAAAGATTAAATGCCTTTTTTATTTCTTCCACGCGGTCGAGCTTCTCCCATGTGAAGAGCTCGTATTCCTTAATTACTTCCTTGTGGTAGCGTGAGCGGAATACTTTTGTCTCCTTACGGTAAGGCTGTCCCATGTGTCCGTAAGCTGCTGTTTCTGAGTAAATTGGGTTGCGTAGCTTCAGGCTGTCTTCGATAGCCTTAGGAGTAAGGTTGAAGAGTTCACAGATCTTTTCTGCAATCTCGCCGTCGGTCATGTTGACATTCTTCTTTCCGTATGTGTTTACGCAGATGCTTACAGGTTTTGCCACACCGATAGCGTAGGCAATCTGCACGAGCATCTGGTCAGCAACGCCGGCAGCCACCATGTTCTTTGCGATATGGCGAGCTGCGTATGCTGCGGAACGGTCAACCTTTGAAGGGTCTTTGCCAGAGAAAGCTCCACCGCCATGAGCACCGCGACCGCCGTAAGTGTCCACGATGATCTTGCGACCAGTAAGACCAGTGTCGCCGTGAGGACCGCCGATAACGAACTTTCCTGTAGGGTTTACGAGGAGTTTCTTGTCAGCGTTGAAACCATCAAAGAGTGCAAGTACCTTCTCGTTGTTGATCTTTGCCATTGTTCGAGGCAGGAGAATGTCGCGAACATCATTGCGAATCTGTGCAAGCATCTCTTCGTCAGCTTTGAGCTGAGCCTTCTCGTCAGTTCCGGCAGGCTGGATGAAGTCGTCGTGCTGAGTAGATACGACGATGGTATCGATGCGCTGAGGGATATTATCGTCAGAATATTCCACAGTGACCTGGCTTTTAGAGTCTGGACGTAGATAAGTCATAACCTTTCCTTCACGACGGATTTCGGCGAGAGTCTTAACGAGAAGATGTGCAAGGTCGAGAGTGACAGGCATGTAGTTGTCGGTCTCGTTTGTAGCGTAACCGAACATCATTCCTTGGTCGCCGGCACCCTGGTCTTCTTCCTTTTCGCGAGAGACGCCTTGGCAGATATCGCCGCTCTGCTCGTGGATGCAGTTGAGTACGCCGCAAGAGTTTCCGTCAAACTGGTATTCTGACTTCGTGTAGCCAATCTTGTTGATGGTGTCGCGTGCAAGTGTCTGTAGGTCAACATAAGCCTCGGAAGATACTTCGCCAGCGATGATTACCTGACCTGTGGTGACGAGTGTTTCTACAGCCACGTGAGAATTAGGAGCGTAAGCAAGGATTTGGTCAAGAATACGGTCTGAAATTTGGTCGGCGACCTTGTCTGGATGGCCTTCTGAAACAGATTCTGAAGAGAAGAGGTATGACATATTTTTAATGCTTTGTTGTTATTTTTCAAGTGCAAAATTAGGAAGAATTTCGGAAACGTCAAAGGGAAAAACTATATAAATTCCGAAAAACACACATTTAATAATAAAGGATAATTAAAGGCGAATTATACGTATAATCCTCTCGAATTCTTCACGAAGTTTCGTCTTGTTGTTGATGGTGTTTCGCAGTTCTGTGAGGCGCTTTTCATTCTCTGAGCCAGGAATCCAGAGCTTGATGTAACCTGCTTGAGAATATTTGTTCTCAAGATGTTCCTCAAAACGCTTGTATTGCCCTTCGCGGTCCAACTCAGGGTAGTTGTCGAGACCGAATTGGATTGTTCGGCGCATTACGGTTTCCGCCTCCAGTTCCCTATCTGCTTCCGCCACAATCTTTCCGTACATGCTACGTGGGGCCTTTGCCGCTGATGCTCTGTGGTCCTCCACAGCCTCCTTCATTATCTTGATCTGTGCAGGTGTGAACCACTTGCTGAGGCGCTTGTCTGCAAGGAGAATCTTGCCGGAAGTGATGTGATGAACAGCGCGTGGACCTCCAAGTCCGAGGTCGTGGTAAGCAGCTATGGTATAGCACATGTTGACGTCAGCACCAAGTCGCTTTGCTAGTGCAAGCGACTCCTTGATGACATGCTGAACATGCTCCGAGCGATGTGCGGCATCAAATGCTTGATATCGTGGCAGTATCTGACCCTCAATGAAGGTCATCAGGTCAAGGTTTACGGGAGAACTGAAGGTGCTGTTCATGTGGGGAGATGAGTTATTTCGATCTTTCGACTTTTCGATTAATCGGGTTTTAGTATCCTCTTGAGCCGAAGATAGCAGTTCCGACGCGTACCATTGTGGAGCCTTCTTCCATAGCTATCGGATAATCGTGGCTCATGCCCATGGAGAGGATTTGGGGACGCTCTGCGAGCGCGGCTGATGGATTTTGGTTAATGGCTAATGGCGATGGATTAAGTTGTTTGAGTTCCTCAAAGAACATCTTTGCCTTGTGGAACTCCTTGTGCCATTGCTCCTCGTCGTCGCAGTTGGTTGCCATGGTCATAATGCCGTGAAACTCAATGCCTTGCATCTCTTTCCATTCGCCGCGTTCAATGAACTCGCGACATTCTTCTATGGTGAAACCGAACTTCGTTTCCTCCTGAGCTATATGGAGTTGCAGGAGAACGGGTATTCTGCGGTTGCATTTCACGCCCTGCTTGTTTATTTCGCGAATCAATTTTATGGAGTCAGCCGAATGGATGAGGCTCACGAACGGTGCGATGTACTTCACTTTATTGGTCTGAAGATGACCGATGAAGTGCCATTCGATGTCCTTTGGCAATGCTGCTTCCTTGCGTACAAGTTCCTGCACATGGCTTTCGCCGAATATTCTTTGTCCGGCATCGTAGGCTTCCTGCAGTTCTTCCTCAGGATGGTATTTGCTAACGGCACAAAGGGCTACACCCTCTTTGAGCGTAGCCTTTATGCGGTTTAGATTGTCTGAAATGCTACTCATAAATGTTTAATTTCAGGTATTTTCTCCCCTTGTGGGAGAGTAAGAGGGGGCTTTATTCAATGACTCCCGGAGCCTGTGGCTCTTCTTCCTGAAGGTATTCTGGCTTGTCTTCCTTCTCGTCCTTCTTGGAAATTTGGTTGTGCTCGAAGACGTCCATGATTGCTGTCTCCTGAAGGGTATGGATTGTATAATCAATCATGCTGCCCTGCATAGCCTGATGTATGTATTCCACAGCCTGAGAGAAGGAGTGAGCTTGGATGAGATGGAAGACGCTGGTCTTCTTCTCCTTCTCTGTCTTCTCGTCAAGGGTGATGTACTGAAGTTTAGCCTTGAACCAGTTGTCGTCGGTCTCTTTGTCAGAGAAGAACACCTCGTGGTAGCTAGCCTTCTTGATGTCTGTGATTTCAAATTCAGAATAGTATGACGACATCTCCTCTGTCATCGCTTCTTCAGCCTCTGTGAAGCTGAGAGCATCTACTACATACTGCTCTGTGGCAGGTTTTGCTGTGCCGTCTTCCTGCATCTTGGCAACCTTTGCCTTGCATTCAAACCAGTTTGCGTTTCTTGATCTCATGTATTTGTTTGTTGAATTTGTAATTGACAATGGATAATTGAAAGTTCTGCGTTTAGCATAATCAAGGTGCAAAATTAGGAAATAATATTAAAGAAGGAAAGAAAAACAGTGCTTTTTTGCCGTTCACTCTTCATTTTCCTCTTTTCCCTTTTCATTTTTCCCCCTAATAGTTGTACCTTTGCATAAAATTGTAAATAGTAAATCGGTAAATTTGTAAATGAAAAAGATACTATTCGTTTGCCTAGGAAATATCTGCCGTTCTCCAATGGCAGAAGAGGTGTTTCGTCAGTACGCTATTCAGCAGGATCTTGAGCAGGATTGGTTCATTGACTCTGCCGGAATAGGTTCTTGGCATGAAGGACAACTGCCCGACCGCCGAATGCGCAAGGCGGCTGAGCAGCATGGCTATAACCTTACTATGCGTGCAAGACAGGTGAAGCCGGGCGATTTCGACCGCTTCGACTACATTGTAGCCATGGACCGCGAGAACATCAAGGATCTTCGCCGCATAGCTACCAACAAGCAGCAGGCAGACAAGATCCTTAGCATGGCAGACTATCTCACGGAACATCCTGGACAGGAAACAATTCCCGACCCATACTACGGCAACGACCGCGACTTCCACTTCGTGATAGAACTCCTCGAAGACGCCGTCGTAGGCCTGTTTCGTAGGGTAGAATAGGGCGTGATTTTGCCTGCAGGAATCGTCCCGTTTAAACGCTAATACACTCTTCTACCATGAATACAACTACTTGTTCATATACCTTTTGGCTTCTGGCAAGAACGATTTGATGTTGTTGATGCGGTTTGAGTTTGATGGGTGGGTAGAAAACCAATCGCGAGAAGTCTTCAGGCTACTCTTCTCTCCCATGCGTTGCCAGAAAGGAACCGCCGCTTCTGGGTTATAGCCAGCCATGGCAGCTATTATGAGTCCGAGTCGGTCAGCTTCCGTTTCGTTCAGGCGCGAGAATTTTAGGCTTGCCAATGTGATGCCAGAAGCTGCTAGAATCTGTGCCATTCTCCTCTGTGAGTTGCTCATGTCGTCGCTGGTGAGCATGGCATAAAGGGCTGCTACGCCAACTGTTGTCATAACCTTCTTCGATATCTGTTCTGCGCTATGCTTAGCCATGGCATGAGCTATCTCGTGACCAATGACACAAGCAAGCGAGGCGTCGTCGCCAGCTACGGGTAGTATGCCTGTATAAACCACAATCTTTCCTCCCGGCATACAGAACGCGTTTATCTCACTGCTGTTCACAACATTTATTGTCCATTGGAAATTCTTCAGTTCATTGGACATGCCATTGTTGCGCAGAAGTCGCTCTGTGGCAGCTATCAGTCGCTGCGACACTCGCTTCACCTGAGCCGTTTGATTGGCGTTTGTGCATGCCTTGCTGCTGCGAATGTATGCCGCATACTGTTGATTGCTGTAGGGTAGGAGATATTTGTCTGGCACAAGGTTATAGAAGCTGCGGTTTGTCACGGGTACGGTGTATTCAAACTGCTTGAGCATGTCTGACTCGGTCACGGCAGAAGCCTTCTCTTTGGTCTTCTCCCAAAGCTGTTTCCTTGTGTCGGAGTTCCACGCACTCTTCGCTCTCTGCTTCATCTTCTGCCATGTGCTCTGTGAGTAAGCTTCGTTCATGGGGAGACAAAGTAGCAAAGCTATAATTGTTTTTGACAGTAGGGTTTTCATAGGGATGGTTATCTGTTCTTTTTATTGATAAAGACTTAAGTCTGCGTGCAAAAGTACAAAAATTACCATTAACTACCAAATTTATTCTTGCATGTAGATAAATTCATATTTGTCATGATGTGGTTTTCATTTCTTTTTCTTAATTTTGCACCTGAAAACACATTAATTCCATGTCTCCAATCCTTCGTCTTGCCATTCCGGCTATAATAAGCAATGTCACGGTGCCGCTTCTCGGTCTCGTGGACATGGCTATTGTCGGCCACATGGGCGACGTGGCTTATATCGGTGCCATTTCCATCGGTTCGATGATATTCACATCGCTCTATTGGATGTTCGGCTTCCTTCGCATGGGGACGAGTGGCATCACGGCTCAGGAGTATGGACGGAAAGGCGATACGGAGCGAATATTCCGACAAACAGCATTGATAGCGCTCTTGCTCAGTGCAGGAATCCTTCTGCTCTGCTGGCCTATATGCAAGGTGGCTCTGTGGCTGATGTCGCCCGAGGAGAGTGTCCTTCCTCATGTTGTTACCTACTATTATATATGTGTGATTGGTGCGCCGGCAGTTCTTTTACAGTACTCTCTCACGGGCTGGTTCATCGGTTTGCAGGACACCAAGCGCCCGATGATCATTGCCATTTCGCAGAATGTTTTTAACATTGCGATGAGTCTGCTGCTTGTCTATGGCTTGCACATGAAGGTGGAGGGAGTGGCTTTGGGCACAATGCTCTCGCAATGGTTCGCGGTAATATTGGGGTTGTATCTTAAGAATTCAGAATTCAGAATTCAGAATTCAGAATTGGGCTGCGCGAAAGATAATTCTGCATCCTGCATTCTGCATTCTGCATTATTCAAAAAAGGCGAACTGAAACGCTTGTTTACTGTGAACAGGGACATCTTTTTCCGTACGTTGTGTATGCTTTCGGTGCTGTTCTTCTTTACCTCTGCCGGAAGCAGACAAGGCGCAAACCTCTTGGCCGTCAATACGTTGCTGATGCAGACGTGGCTGATATTCTCCTATTTCATGGATGGCTTCGCCTTTGCAGGAGAGGCTCTTTGTGGACAATACTATGGCGCTGGCAATAGGCATATGCTCATGAAGACGGTGAAAGACTTGTTTGTCTGGGGCATAGGACTGGCGATGGTCTTCACCATGCTCTACGGTTTCTTTACCACCGACTTCCTTTCCTTGCTTACGGACGAAGCCGATGTCATGGCTTTGGCACATGATTACAGCGTATGGATGATACTTCTCCCTGCGGTAGGCTTCTCCGCATTCCTTTGGGACGGCATCTTCATTGGCATGACGAACTCCCGTGGAATGTTTGTTTCCTGCGCAACAGCAGCCCTATGCTTTGCTGCTGTCTATTGCTTGAGCGTTGACACCATGGGCAATAATGGTCTATGGTTAGCCTGGATGGTGTTTCTTTTCGTGCGTGGAGCAGTGCAATTGGTGTTGTTCAGGAGAGGTTTTTGATGCGTATAGTTTAGCGTTATGTATGTTGGACGTGGGATTTGAGTGATCTTTCTCTATAAACTCAAGTCATTTTCGTATACGAATGCAAACCATTTTCGTATACGAAAACAAACTACTTTCGTATACGAAAATGGATGGGATTCGTAAGGAATAAATTCCTGTTACTTATAGAAAGTCTTCTCAAATGCCTGGAACTCGCCTTTCTTCAGTATGCAACGGTTCCACCAAGAGGCGATGAAGCCTGTGCCGTAGCCGAAGAGTTGTACGAAGGCGGCGCCGATGCTCAGGAAACCTATCTTCACGCTCTTGTTGAAGATTGAGGAATCGATGAACAGCAGCAGGCAGTAGAGTAGGATAGGGAGCCAAGGGAGGAGGCAAACCCAGTACCAAGGATTGTCTGTAGCGTGAGGATATGTGCCGCCACCATACTCCATCATTATTCTTCCGAAAGCGGAAACGAGTACCAAGGAGCAGGTTCCTACGGTGAAAACGGTAGGAAGAAGGTGAACGAGCTTCAGTGATTCAGGGTATTTCTTGTAAAGATTGATGCGTGCTATGCCGCTGTTATATACCTGACGGAAGAACTTGCGGAAGTCCGTACGACGCTTGTGCCATACCCAAGCCTCTGGGAAGAGTCGGCATTTGCAGCCAGCCTTGAAGATACGGATGGAGAAATCGATGTCTTCGCCGAAGCGCATCTTTGAGAATCCGCCCAACTGCTGATAGACATCGCGGCGAATGCCCATGTTGAAAGAGCGAGGATAGAACTTGTCCATCTTCTTCTTTCCGCCACGGATTCCACCGGTTGTGAAGAATGAAGTCATCGAATAGCTGATGGCCTTCTGAGTGTCTGTGAATGAGTCGTGGGCGCGATCCGGTCCGCCAAAAGCGTCTGCCGGCTCACGCTGTAGTTCTTTCTCTATCTCTTCCAAATAAGTTGTAGGAAGAACGACGTCGGAATCGAGGATGAGCAGATACTCTCCGTCGGCACGCTCGGCACCATAGTTGCGCGATTGTCCCGGTCCGCTGTTCTCCTTATTATAATAATGTATAGGCAGACGGTCGGTATATTTGTCACATACATCCTTGCATGGCACTTTCGAACCATCTTCCACGATATAAACATCAAACTCCTTGAAGGTCTGAGTGGTCAGACTTTCAAGGAGCTCGTTTACTTCGTCAGGCCTGTTATAGACAGGCACAATAATAGAATATTTAATTGCCATATTATTCCTTAACACGACCGAGGTAGCTTCCGTCACGAGTATCTACCTGTACGAGTTCGCCTTCGTCGATGAAGAGAGGTACGCGAATCTCAACACCAGTCTCGAGAGTAGCAGGCTTTGTAGCGTTAGTAGCAGTGTCGCCCTTGATACCTGGCTCGCTGTGAGTGATACGGAGGTTTGTCTTAACTGGCATTTCTGCGTAGAGCACTGTACCGTCAGTAGTGTCGGAAACCACAGTCACGATGTCTGACTCCTTCATGAAGTCAACGCCAACGATGTTGTCCTTAGCGATAGGAATCTGCTCGAATGTCTCCATGCTCATGAAGATTAGCTGGTCGCCCTCTGGGTAGAGGAACTGGTAGTCACGGTGCTCGATAGCTACGTCCTCAAGCTTGAAACCTACCTGGAAAGTACGATCAAGTACGCGTCCGTCAGCAACGTTCTTGAGCTTTGTGTTCATTACAGTGTTGCCCTTACCTGGCTTACGGTGCTGGAATTCGATGCATCTCCAGATGCCACCGTCCATACGGATACAAGTACCCTTCTTGATGTCTTGTGATTGAATCATATTGTATTATTATTTTATTGTGAATTCTGCTTGATTTTCCTTAACTGAGTAATTGTCAAAGTCTTACCCAATGTCAAAAACCGCTGCAAAGGTACATCTTTTTAACGAAAAAACATCATTTTTTTGCAATTTTCTTGCTCATTTCAAAAGATTTATGTAATTTTGCAGCCCAAAAGTGCATAAAAGAATAAAAAATAAAACATAATCGATTATGAAAAGAACATTTCAACCTCACAACAGAAGAAGAGTGAACAAGCACGGTTTCCGTGAGCGTATGGCTACAAAGAACGGTCGTCGCGTTCTCGCTTCTCGTCGTGCAAAGGGCCGCAAGAAGCTCACAGTTTCTGACGAACACCACGGAAAGTAAAAATGCGTAATGCGTATTTCATAATGCGTAATTCGTAATTCGTACCGTGAGTTTAGCTCTTTTGTATGGACATGCGTATTCTTATAACAAGAAATAACGCTGAAATCAGAAAGAAGTAAGGCAAATGCTTTGCTCCTTTCTGATTTTTTTATAACTTTGCCGCATGAAAGAATTTCTAAAAGCTTTTTTCAGTAAGAAAGTCGCACTCAACTTTCTTGCAATAATACTGGTCCTGGTAGCACTTCTTTCCGGTGCTTACTACTCGCTGAAGTTCTATACGAACCACGGCGATAAGGTGGAAGTGCCTAATGTGAAAAAGAAGACTTTCAAGGCTGCCAAGCACGACCTTCATAAGATGGGACTTGAGATAGTCGTTACTGATACGATGTACCTCAAGAACCTTCCAGCTGACATTGTCCTTGAGCAAATGCCTAATCCGGGCAAGGCTGTAAAGCCTGGCAGAATTGTTTATGTCGTGATCAATGCTGGTCATTCGCCTATTCGTGCTATTCCTGAAATCGTTGACAATAGTAGTGCAAGAGAGGCTAAGGCAAAACTTCAGGCTCTTGGTTTCAAGCGTGTGGAAATGCAGTATGTGCCGGGTGAAAAGGAGTGGGTTTATGGCTTGAAATGCGACGGAAAGGATATCAAGAATGGAACGAAGGTTTCTGTTGATTCCAAGCTTGTGGTTATCGTGGGTGACGGTACTCGCGATCCAAGTGAGGAAATAGAAACTGTGCCATCAAACTTCTATTTTGATAATAACTGGCAGGATGCTCTCGTTGAAAGAGGACAGGGAGGATCGGGTTCCGGTTCTGGCTCAGGAAGTTCTTCGTCAATCACTTCTGACTACACCGATGAGCAGGTGGAGGCTGAGATAGAGAATAATCTGGGCGCCGACTTGGAGAACCTTCTCCGCGAGAAGCACCAAAGGGAGTCTAACCAGAAAATAGAAAATGGTGCTGCCAATGCACCTTCTGAATAATGGCAGAAGATTTGACTCTGATAGAAGATGAGCCTATCGACGATGCTTTGGATGATGCTATTGATGAAGTTGAGCTCTACGAACATTTCCGAGAGGATGTGGATCCAGGGCAAACGCCTCTTAGAATAGACAAGTATCTCGTTGAACAGCGTCCGCACACTTCGCGAAATCGTATTCAGATGGCGGCAGAAGCTGGTATGCTTCATGTCAATGGCAAGCCGGTGAAGTCCAACTACAAGGTGCGCCCGGGGGATGTCATCACCCTGATGCTTGACCGTCCGCCTTACGAGAACAAGATTATCGCAGAGGATATTCCGCTTGAGATTGTCTATGAAGACGAACACCTAATGGTGGTGAATAAGCCAGCAGGATTGGTTGTCCACCCTGGTTGTGGCAACTATCGCGGCACTCTTATCAACGCAGTAGCATGGCACATGAGGGATGTTCCCGACTTTGATGCCAACAACCCAGAGGTCGGTTTGGTGCATAGAATAGACAAGGACACCAGCGGTCTTCTAGTCATTGCAAAGACAGCACAGGCAAAGACCGGCCTATCGTCACAGTTCTTCAACCATACATGCCGACGCACATATCAGGCTCTTGTTTGGGGAAACTTCGTTGAAGATGAAGGTACGGTGGAAGGAAACATTGCCCGACATCCAAAAGACCGCATGCAGATGGCTGTGTTCCCTCCAGACTCGGAGATTGGCAAGACGGCAATAACCCATTACAAGGTCCTGAAGCGCTATGGCTATGTCACCTTGATAGAATGCCGGTTGGAAACGGGACGTACGCACCAGATTCGTGCCCACATGAAGCATCTCGGCCATCCTCTCTTTGCCGACGAACGCTATGGTGGCAACCAGATCCTACGCGGTGAGCGTACAACTTCATATAAGCAATACATTAATAACTGTATGAAGATATGTTCGCGTCAGGCTCTTCACGCAAAGACTCTCGGCTTCAAGCACCCTATTACGGGCGAAGAGATGAACTTTACCTCGGAGATAGCCGATGACTTTGCCGCCCTCATTGCAAAATGGGACGCCTATCGCCTCGTTTCTCAGTAAGGAAATACACTCTATTTAATAGCAACCGTTCGCCAAGCGTTGGCTTGGTGCAAAAAAATATAATATGAAACGCAATATTGCAATTGTTTGCGGTGGAGACTCTTCTGAATACGCTGTCTCTCTCCGCTCTGCAGAAGGCCTCAAGTCCTTCTTCGACGACGATAAGTACAATACTTACATCGTGCTCATTCGTGCTAACGACTGGCATGTGTTCCTCAAGAATGGCAGAAAGGCAAAGATAGACCGCAAGGACTTCTCTTTCAAGGAGAATGGCGAGACAGTCTTCTTTGACTACGCTTATATCACTATCCACGGCACTCCAGGCGAGAATGGCCTGCTCCAGGGATATTTCGACCTCATCAACCTCCCTTATTCTACCAGCGGTGTGCTCGTAGAGGCTATGACTTTCAATAAGTTCGTGCTCAACCAGTACCTCCGTGGTTATGGCGTTCGTGTGGCAGAAAGCGTACTTGTGCGCAAGATGGATGCCACAACGATTGATGAAGAGGCCATCGAGAAGGCTGTTGGCATGCCATGTTTCGTAAAGCCAGTTGCCGGCGGTAGCAGTTTCGGTGTTACAAAGGTTAAGGAACGCGACCACCTTGCACCAGCTATCCGCAAGGCTCTCCTTGAGGATTCTGACGTCATGATTGAAGGTTTCGTTGGTGGCACAGAGGTTTCTCAGGGTATCTATAAGACTCAAGACAAGACTGTTGTGCTCCCTGCTACAGAGGTTGTCACTCATAACGAGTTCTTCGACTACGACGCTAAGTACAACGGTCAGGTAGAGGAAATCACTCCTGCTCGCCTTTCTGAGGATACTGCTGCCCGCCTCGCAAAGGTTACGGAGGCTATCTACGACATCCTCGGTGCTAACGGTATAATCCGCATTGATTATATCATCTCTAACGAGAATGGTGAGGAGAAGATCAATATGATTGAGGTGAACACCACTCCTGGCATGACAGAGACAAGCTTCATTCCTCAGCAGGTTCGTGCCGCAGGTCTTGAGATGAAGGATGTGCTCTCTGACATCGTTGAGAACCAGTTTTCGTAATAAAATTGGTAAATTGTAAATCCGTAAATTGTAAATATGAATTACGATTCCATCCGCTCTTACAATCCAGAAGAGCTTCAAGATGCATATTCCCGCCTGCTTGCTGAACCAATGTTTCAGCAAGTGGCGGGTTTTGTTTTGCCTAATGTTCCACTCCAGGTCGTAGAACAGGAGATGCGCTCATGCAAGACAAACCTTGATTTCCAGAAAAAATTCTGTTATACTTTCCTTCACAATCTCCTTGCGAAGGCAAGCGACGGAATGAACAACGACCTGAGTGCTGTTGACACTACAAAGCGTTACACATTCATCTCGAACCATCGAGACATCGTTCTCGACTCTGCTTTCCTTTCAAAGGTGCTTATCGATGGCGGCTTCCCTACCACTTGTGAGATTGCCATTGGCGACAATCTCCTTGCATGGCCATGGATAGAGGATCTCGTCCGTATTATCAAGGCGTTCATTGTTCGTCGTGGATTGTCACTCCGTGAACAGCTCATGGCAAGCAAGCAGCTCGCTTCCTATATGCACTACGTCATCTCTGAAAAAAACGACAACCTATGGATTGCCCAGCGTGAAGGACGTGCAAAGGATTCTGACGACCGCACCCAGCCTGCCATTCTCAAGATGATTGCCATGGCTGGCGAAGGCGATGCTCTAGATCGTCTCAAGGAAATGCACATCTCTCCGCTCTGCATCTCTTACGAATATGACCCTTGCGACATCCTCAAGGCGCAGGAGTTCCAATTGAAGCGCGACAATCCGGAATGGAAGAAGTCGAAGGCTGACGATGTGAACAGCATGAAGACCGGCATCCTCGGCTATAAAGGTCATGTCGTTTATCGTGCTACAAAGTGCATTGATGACTTCCTAGAGTCTCTTCGTGAAGCGCCAAAGACAGAGGTCTTTGACCTCATTGCTGCCCAGATGGACAAGCAGATTCACTCGGCTTACGAGCTTTTCCCTGTAAACTATGTGGCTCTCGACCGCCTCAACGGCACTAGCGAGCATTTGGGTAATGGCTATACTGAAGAAGAGGAACAGAAGGTTGACGGCTATTTCAAGATGCAGATGCAAAAGGTGACCATCCCTAATCCAGACAAAGAGTTCCTCATGAATAGCATGCTCACCATGTATGCCAACCCATTGAGGAACTATCTCGCAAGCAAGTAATCTGCGCGAATGAAACGCAAAAGGAACATAAGGACTGCATATGTGCCTGTCCGCCTAATTATATATTCCCTGTTGCCTTTAATGGCAGCAGGGCTTATTGCGTTTGCCTCCTCTTCCTGCACTATGGAAGACTATCGCACTGGCGATGGCGACTACTCCTATTATACGAGTGAGATGACTCTGCTCTCGTTAAAGGATTCGTTGATAGGCAAGGCGGAACTTGACGACGGCAGAACGTTGGAGCTGAATACTCCGCTGAAGGCTTCCGTGTTGCGCAAGAACTTCAAGCAGTCTGTTGTTGGCGATTCCTGCCGACTGATGCTACATTATAATAAAGGTGTAGAGACTGCCACCACAGTTAAGGCTACGGAGGTTCATGGTGCCAATCAGGTATTGGTACCAAGGATTGTCCTTGCTGACACGCTGAAGACTCCCGTAAAGACAGATCCGCTGAATGTCATCTCGTCGTGGAAATCAAGGAATGGCGGTTTCTACAACTACAACATCTCCGTAAAGACAGGCGTGGCTGACGGCGATCCGCAAGCCCAGTCTCTAGGCTTTGTTTGCGACAGCATAACGCAGGGGGTCGATTCAGAGACCATTGTCCACCTTCGCTTTGCCCACGACCAGAAGGATGTTCCGCAGTTCTATTCCGTAGAAGCCTTCCTCAGCATCAGTCGCAATCAGATTTCCAAACTCCTCGCTCATTACGGCATCACGCCAGTTGCTACCATAAAGGTGAACCTCACCGCAAATACCTACCAAGGCAAAAAGACCATTGGGCTTTAATGAAACACTGCATCTTTGACCTCGACGGCACTCTCCTTGACACCCTCACCGATCTTTCGAATGCCGTGAACCATGCTCTTCGTACCAACTCCATGCCGGAACATTCCGTTGATGAGATCCGCTGGATGGTGGGCAATGGCGTGCGGAAACTCATGCAGCGTGCCGTGCCTAATGGCGAAGACAACCCATTGTTTGAGAAAACTTTCGCTGACTTCCGCGAATATTATGCCGCGCATAGTTTTGACAATACCAAACCATACGATGGCATCCTGCCGCTCCTTGCCGAACTGAAGGGTAGGGGAGTAAGGATGGCGGTTGTCAGTAATAAGATGGATGCTGCCACGAAGCCGTTGGTAAAGCGATTCTTTGGCAACTACATCGATGTTGCCATAGGCGAAAACGAATCCGAAGGCATCAAGCGCAAGCCTGCTCCCGACATGGTCTTCAAGGCTATTTCGGAACTTGGCGTGAAAGCAGAGGACTGTGTATATATAGGCGACAGCGATGTTGACCTCCAAACAGCCCGTAATTCCAACCTTCCTTGCATCTCTGTCCTGTGGGGATTCCGTGATAAGAAGTTCCTTTCTTCCCTTGGCGCAGATACCTTTGCAGAAGTTCCTGCAGATATCTTATAGGAAAACGCCTTGAAAAATGCATTTTTTTTATCCGTAACTGCCTTGTTTACAGTGCGTAACTGCCTTGTTTATACTCCGTAAGTACCTTGTTTATGGTGCGGAGAGTTTGCGGAGAGTTGCGGAATGTTTAGATGACTTTCCGTAGAAGCAAATGGCTGAAAATCAGTATGTTATGGAGGCTATGTGGAGAGGTGGAGAGTTGAATGCGAATTTTTACCCCCAAAAGTTCATTAGCTCTCCCGATGTTTTGCTCTATATTCGCTTGGCGTCATTCCTACTGCGTTCCTGAAAAAGCGAGTGAAGTGAGTTGCTTCGTCGTAGCCGCAGAGATAGCCGACCTTTGCCACGGCGAGTAGGTCATTCTCGATGAGAAGCTCTTTGGCGCGTCCTATCTTTATGGATGTGATATAGTTGGCGCTGTTCATTCCTGTAGTCTGTCTGATGAGGCGGCGCATGTGTTGCTGATTGAGACCAAGCTCGCCAGCAAGTTGAGTAGCGTTCAACTTGTTTATGCGCATCAATCGCTCAATGGTGACGTTCACTGTAGCGAGAAAATCTTTGGAGTTGATTGGTGTATTCATTTGCAAAAATGTTTTAGTTTTCGGCTGCAAAGGTACGACCATATCCAAAATAAGTACTGACCAAAACCGATCATTTTATGACCAAAAACTATCAAAACACCCTGATATAGAGCGTTTTAGGTCATAATGAAGGAAAATGGTCATGACAAAGTCCACGGAAAGGCCGTAGACAGATGTTTTATCTTCCCCTAAACTGCGAAGGTGTCATTTCTGTTTCCTTCTTGAAGGCGCGTGTGAAGTGTGTGGCTTCGTTATATCCGCAGAGAAGTCCAATTTGTTCGATAGAGAGTTCCTGACGCTCGGAAAGGAGCTGGCGGGCATAGCTCATGCGGATGGACGTGATATAGGCGAGTGGGGTAGTGTCCTTGATGGTCTTTATACGACGGCGGAGCTGCTGTGAAGTGATGCAAAGTTCGGAAGCAATGTTCTCTGCTGATACCTCCTTGTTGCCCATGATGTGGAAAAGAGCCTTGTTGACACTCTCTATGAACTTCATGTCCGTTTCGTTTATCTGTGATGCCGGTGCAGACTCTTCCTGCTCCTGCTTCATCTGCTGGAGGAACTGCTGTTGCTGCTCTTCCATCAGTTTCTTCAGTTGCAGAATCTCCTCACGGAGCTGTTGGTTGTGGCGCTTACGACGGCGAAGAAGCATGTTGAGCCACACGACAAGGGCTATGAAAGCTATGAAGCCGAAGCTACAGAGCATCCAGGTAAGGATGAGCTGGCGTTGCTTTTGTGCAGTACGTTCCTTTTCTTTGTCGGTGTCGTAGATGGCATGAAACTCTGAAAGCGAGCGTGCAGACTCCAGCGTATAGACGGAATCCTTGGTCTGCGTATATAATATAAGGTATTCGTTGGCCTTCTGATCGTTGATGCCTCTGTAGGCTTCCTGAAGTTTGTCGTATGTCTTCATGAGCGATTCCAACTCATGGTCTTCCTTTGCCATACTTGCCGCCCTCTCAAAAAGGGAAATTGCTTGTTCGTTCTTATGCTGCGTGAGAAGCATGGTACCGAGCTGCCTGTAGGTGATGGCAAGGGAATGGCGTTCGCCGATAGGAGCGAGAAGAGCGATGGCCTGCTTGTAGTCACGCTCTGCTTCTTCCGTTTTATGCATGGCGCACAGCACATCTCCTCGTTGAGACAGACGGCGTCCCATGCGCAGAGTGTCATGCTTGGCAAAGTCTATGTCGTAGGCTTTGTTTACATAGTTGAGCGACTGCTCGCGGATCTTCAGGCTGTCGTTATGCTTTCTGTCGTTGGAAAGCCCGAGCAATATCTCGGCGGCCAGTCCGTAGCGTGCAGCAAGATGCGTGGAACCGTTTACTTCTTCTTCCAAGGCGATGGATTTCTCAATGAGTTCCCGAGCGGTATCAAACTGCTTTCTTGCCGTGTAGATAAAGGCGAGGTTATGATAGTCGGAGGAAATATACTCGATGTTTCCCACCTTCTTGTCTATTTCCAGCAGTTGGCGGGCGGTAGTAATGGCGCTATCGGTGAGGCCGAGCTGCTGGTAGTCGCTGAGGATGGTGGATAGAGCGTTTGATATGGCCTCTGTGTCGCGCAGTTCCTCGCCCATGCCCAGGGCCTGTTTTGCTACGATGAGGCTCTGCTGATAATCGGCCTTCCCGAAGAGAACGTCTGCGGAATCCACATATTGACTCAATATTGTGGTGTCAGCATCAAGCGCAGCCCCTTCCTGACCTTCCCTTGAAGAAGATGGAGTGCCAGTATTGCTGCATGCGACTAGCAACGATGCTATGAAAAGAGTCAATATGTAGAAAGCAGACTTCATTAAATAAGGTGGTGTGGGTATGAGCTTGTCAGTCCTCTTCGTTGAGATAATCGTTTATGGTACGAATGAATTTCTTTCCATTAGCAAAGAAGTCGCTAACATACCAGCGGCTCTTCTCCTTGTTGTACTCAACGATAGGATGCACCTTGATTTCTTCTGTTCCATTGGTCAGCACGACCTCAAGGGTTGCGGTTTCGCCAGTGAACTCTACGTTGTTGACTTCCTTGAGTTTGAGTCCTGTATTGTCTTGCGAATTGGTCCAGATGTCATAGTCTAAGAAGAGATCGTCGTCTGCAATCTGCTTGTCGTTGGCCTCTACAATCTTCTGCTGGAGGTTATCAGACATGTACTTATCCATGTATGCCATGCCGAAGAGGGTGATTTCCGCATTGTCCATCTTATCCTCGTCCTCCTTTGAAGGATTGAGATAAGTGTTATAGACAGTCTCGATGAATGCTTTCGCACCTTCTTTTGTATGGCTTATGGCAGGCTCGTCTGTGTTGGCGCCAGCACTTTCTGTCTGCTCTGCGTTTTCCACTACTGCTGCAGAGTCCTTTTCGTCTGCATTTGTGTTGTTTTCAGCCTTACTACCACAGGCTAGGATGAGGAAAATGGAAAGGAATGGAATGAGAATCTTTTTCATTGTGTTCAAAATTGTAGATTGGTAAATGGGGTATTTATGGATGCTAATGCGATGCAAATTTAATCAAATTGGATGAAAAGACGTAAAAAATGACTCAAATTCGTACAAAAAAGCAAAAATTTTTAATTGTGTAACGCAAATGGTTATATTTTATGGTGGGAAAAAGGAGTATTTGTTTGTACCATATATGCTTTAGAAGAAAATATTAAGGTGAATAGGCAATAGATGACTTCCTTTATTTATTATAATAAAATGTACGCGTGCGTAGGCGTTTTGATGATAGTCAAATAAGGTGTGGATTTCGTAACTTTTCCTTGTAAAATCTTGTGTGGTACGTGAAATAGTACTACCTTTGCACCCGCTAAAACGGAAAACCACCCACTTCCGATGAAGGATCAAAGGTTAGTGAAAGCTTTTCCTGAGGCGCAAAAGAAAGCGATCTTTGAAAGATTTACATAGACAGAAAGTAGTACAAGAAGCAAAGGAA
>JAZLHI010000130.1:0-2687 GCA_045616725.1 Prevotella sp.
GCCATGTCTTCTATTGCGTCCTTGACAGTTTCTTCTGCTGCGGTTTGTTCTGCTGATGTGAGCGGGGTCTCTTCCTCAACTGAGGCGATTTCCACTTCTGCCGCCACCTGAACTTTATCAGCAAGAGGAACAACAGCGTAAGGATAATCTGTTTTAGTTGTTTCATCCGGATTACCGATTACAGTCTTGCCTGTTGCGAGGTATGATACATCTGGCTCTGTTTTGAAAATACCGCCGAGGATTTTGAAATCATAAACTTCAAGGTTATCCATATCAAAAGTGACATCGTACTTGCCATTCTTGATTGCTACGTGGGAGTGCTCTGCCACAGTAGATACATCTGCTTCGTATGAGCCATAGGCCATAAGCCCTTTGACTTCACCTGTAGTATTCAACTCTACATTGATATCGCCATATACTCCGTTTGGCCAGTAAAGTGCCAATATTGCAAGTCGATTGTCCTTTGCAATAAGGCTGGTATTACCATGAAGCGCAACATTTCCATTGCAGGTCTGAATACAGACAATCTGATTATCGGTTGCAGACGTCTTTGACATATCAATAGTCATATCTACAAGCTTCAGGTTTGCATAAGAGTTGACACCTAATTTTGCACAATCAGTAGAAATCCTACCATTTTTGAAAATCAACTCAGATCCCTTCAGCAGTTGGAAACACTGGTTCTTCGTACCGGTAGAACCTGCCAAATTATCAGTCACTTTATATGTATGACCATCAAAATCAAGCGTGAAGTTCTTACCAGAAGGAACAATTATACCATCTGCATTATCTACATCCTTGAGCATTGTGATTGTTTCACCATCCTTAACAGCGGCAATAGCGGATGCAAGAGTTCGATATTCCTTGTTGTCTATCTTTGCAACAGCACATACATCCACGATTACATTGTCAGCGTGATAGAAAATGTCACCCATGATGGTGTATTTCACTCCGTCAATTGTCATTGTCGGAGAAGGGTTTGTGCGGCACTCTGCCCAGGCATTCTGAACGCCTATAACCCAAAGCTTGGCATTATCTACACCGTATGTGTATCCGTTGATGGATTTTCTACCATTAGAATCCGGAAAATCTTCTCCTGCTTTAGTTTCATCGAGTTCTGTCTTAGAATTTTTTGCTTCGTTTTTACCTTCGAATACAACGTGGTCATTAGTATTGACCAGTCCAACCATAAGGGCGTAAGAGTATTCAGCCTTTACAGTTACATTTTCAAGTGTACAATTCTTAACTGTGACAGTGATTCCGTCGCCTCCGGTAAATCCGACCAAAGCACCTGCCTTTGTTGTGGCAGTGACAGTACTATTGAGAACCTTAACATTATCAAAGAGAACATTGCCATAGGTCAATCCAAGCACTGTTGCAACACCTGAACCGTTGTCAACTGAAACAGCACCTGAAAAATTAAGATCCTTGACAGTCAAAGTGCCCACTGTCTGAGCAATGAAACCAGCATAATAATCATAATTGTCCTTGTATACAGCCTTTTCGATTTTCAGATTCGAAATGGCCGCAGTACCCTGGATTGTAGAGCCACTGAGTTGAGAGTTACTAGCATTAATAGGAACCCAATAATGGTCTGTCATATCGAGATTGCTGCTGATGGTGATGGTGTAGCCTGCATACGAAATGCCACTGTTCACATTCTTTGCGAGCAGGGCGAGTTCTGCTGGTGTAGATATAGTAATTGTCTTTGCTGATTCATTTAATGACTTAAACGTACTTGCGGTAAAGTTAGACCAGTGGTCCTCAATACCAAACTCTGCTAAAGTATTGCATATTGTGGTTTTTCTCTTACAATCATCATCGGAGTATTTTATAATATCAGCGATTGTTGTAGTTTTGCTATCAACATAAATTTTATTTACAGCACTATTATTGGTTGATTCATAGATATAACATCCTTTCCATTCTTGATTTTTTTCTGTTGGCTCTATAAATTTCGTGTCTATTACAGCTAAATTTGTAGCACTACTGCCAGCAGGCTCTGCATATTGCTTGACAAAACTCTTTGTACCTGCGGATTCCGCCTCAAATGTACATTTGTCTAAAACTACCGTACCACAATAATTCCACAAGGTATATTCCATACTTTGTGGATTTGAAGTAAATGTACAATTGAGAAATTCCACATCATCATATGTAGCAACACATCCGTCAAACGTAACCTTATCATATCTGATTTTATTTGCGTGGTAAAGTCCTTGTGTATACCAAATTCCTGTTGTTGGATCATGCCGTATCTGCATCTTCAGATTCAGGAATGTGATTGTGCAACCAGTCAAGCCTCCTTTGTGTCCTGTACCCATATTGAGTACCTCAGTACCAGTGCGACCTGCAATAATTACATTTTTGTTATTACATCCAGTAAAGTTCGTTGTGGAAGCATCAAAATCACTCAGCAAATAAATAATCTGGCCACTTTTCACGTTAGAAAAAGCCGCCTCAAGAGTAGCATACTCGGTTTCACCGATTTTGGCGACATTCTCTGCCCAAGCACTGAGCCCTGCTAACATGAGTAGCATCAGGGTTAGAATAAATGTTTTCCTGTTCATAAATTTTATCGGTTTTATTTGGTTGTTATTGAATTAGTATCTTCATCTTTCCGTTCTGTTCTATCATCCTACTTCCGGCACATAAATGTACGAAAAAGCGTGAGAGTCTGTACCTGT
>JAZLHI010000131.1:0-32997 GCA_045616725.1 Prevotella sp.
GCAATCAGCCACATTTGCTACGTTAGGAACGATGTAAAGGATAACAAAACCAATGAAACCGATAGCGAGAAGGAGGTAGTAAAGACCCTTCTTACCGAACATGTTCTTCAATACAGGCAATGATGGGAGGATGATGAAAGCTGGGATAGTACCGATAGCCATGAACAACGCCTGATCCCAGTTGATGCTTGCGCCGGCAAAAATAGCCAAGCCGATAGGGAAGCCTGCCTGAACAATGATCTGGCCGATGTTGGCGCATACCATACGAGTGGAAGTAAGCTTGAGAACCTCGTCGTTGTCACGAGTCATACTTGCCATGATAGAGCCGTATGGGATGTTGACAACAGAGTATATCATACTCAAAATACCATAACTGAATATGGCATAAACCATCTTTGCACCTTCTGACCACTCTGCCACCTGAGGAAGCATGAGCATACATGCTGCAATTGTCAATGGGATACCACCATAGAGCAGGTAAGAACGGTATTTACCGAACTTAGGATTGTTGTTGTCAATGTAGCGACCCACTACAGGTGACCAAATACAGTCGAGGAGTCGTACCACGAGGATAAGTGTACCTACAAACTCCGGACTGATCTTCAATACTGTAGTCATGTACAGCATCATGTAAACAGCCACTGTCTGGAAGATGAGGTTTTGTGCAAGGTCGCCAGAACCGAAGCCTATTCGCTGCAACCAAGAAAGCTTGTAAAAGCCGTTGTTTTGTTGATTTTCCATTAGGGTTAATAGTTTTTTATTGTTATTATTATTTTGTTTTTCGAGGATTATCGATTATTTTCCCAACAAGAGCGTTTTCATTGCCATTGCAGCAACCTTGCCCATTTCCTCGTAGCCGGCAGGATTTAGGTGAAGCCAGTCGTCGCTATACTTTGGAAGCAACTGTGTAGGGTCTTGAGGGTCACGAACAGCAGCATCGAAGTCGATTACACCGTCAGCAACCTTCTGAGTGCGAATCCATTCGTTCACGGTCTGGCGAGCTGCCTCATGGAAATAAGAGTAGTAGCCATTGCCCTTGAACGGACAGATTGTAGCGATATACACCTTCATGCCTGCAGCGTGAGCCTTGTCTGTCATGGTCTTGTAAGCCTCGATAAGTTCGTTTGCTCTAACAATACTGTTGTCCTTAGGGCTCTTCTCGTTAGCACCACCAATGTCATTGACGCCTTCGTAGATGATAAGAGTCTTTGCAGCTGTCTGAGCAAGAACGTCACGATCGAAGCGAACGAGAGCTGGCTGGCTGAGTCCGCCACGGAGAACAGCATTGCCGCCAATACCTTGGTTAAGTACGCCAACCTTACCTTCAAAAGCTTCTGCCATGCGGTCTGTCCAACGGTTCTGGAGGTTTGTAGTTGTTCCACGACCGTCAGTGATACTATTGCCAAGGGCTACAACAACTGGAGTCTCCTTTGGAGCCATCACATCAAGTGAAGCGATGTTGTACCAGTGGTCAAGACGCTCTGCTGATTCTACGCCGAAGTCAGACTTTGGCTTTGCCTCACCTTCAATGATGTATGAAGTGGTGCGAGAGCCACGGTGAGAAGTAGCATGCTCAGGAGTCTGGTTTCCGTAAGAAATGGTAACTGTCAAACGTTGAAGTGGCTTGAGGTTGTACTTGATGTTGTCTGAGTACATATCCTTGCCAGCTTCAATCTTCACGCTGCGCTTGCCGTTGAAAGTGAGGTAACGAGCTGTCTTTACATCAATGTCGTAAAGGTCCTTTGTGTCGGCAATATATACAGATTTTATTTCAACAGCCTCGTTTCCGAAGACATTGCTGAACTGCATACGCATCATGTCGCCACCGATTGAAACGTGGATTATCTCACGAACGGCACGGTTAGACAGGCTTTTCTTTGGCATGTCGCTTGGTCCTGTGTATTCAACAGAAGTTGCCCAAGTGCCAGTCCACTGCATGTCTGCTGGAGTAGTGTTCTGAGCGTTGGCTGTGATAATGCCCAATATGGATGCCAAGAATAGGCTACATAGTTTCTTCATGTTAGTTTTTTATTGTTTTTTGAGTTAGGTTATATTTGTCAGTAAACAAAATAGTACTTAATATCCGTGCGCAAAGTTACTAAAATATGATAGCAATAATGCAAGAATGGCATTGATTTTGTTGAAAATGTGTCATTTTAAATAGTTTTAGTATTATTTTGTCGCAAAAAATGTTTTTTCTTTTGGATTTGTTTTGAGGAAATGTTAGAATTTGTTTACCTTTGCTGCATGATAATAGTGATTGCAGACGATATAACAGGAGCTGCCGAGATTGCGGGTATAGCAAAATCGGCTGGTTTGGAAACGCGACTTTTGATGACAGGTGAAGGCGTAAAGGCTAATGATAATCTACTTGTTGGTCATGACATGGAGGCTCAAGTTATTGTCTTTGCCACCGACACTCGTCAAATGTCAGAAGCGGATGCCGTGAAGGAGGTCGAGAGTCTGGTGAAGAATATTCCTGCCAATGCT
Source organism: Prevotella sp. (assembly GCA_045616725.1). GTDB lineage: Bacteria > Bacteroidota > Bacteroidia > Bacteroidales > Bacteroidaceae > Prevotella. The sequence goes on from JAZLHI010000131.1 coordinate 2,491, forward strand.
TTTCTTTTCAAGAAAACGGATTCCGTTCTTCGTGGCCATATCAAGGCGGAATGTCAGGCTATCCTTGATAATTCTGACTACGACCAAGTGCTTCTCGTGCCACAAAATCCGTCGAAGGGTAGGGTGGTGCGCGACGGCCTTTATTATATAAAAGATGTATTGCTCAACGAAACGCAGTTTGCCAACGATCCGGAATATCCTGCTAAGACTGCAGATGTCAGTCAGTTTGCTGTGCCAGATGCAGAGAGTGTTGAGCAGATTGCGGAGATCGTGAAGGCTGCAAAGCTGAAGACCTTGTTTGCTGGTGGTGCGGATTTGTTCAAGACGTCACTGGACAACTGGTACCATTCTGCGGCTCGGGAATCCTCGTCATACAATGACAAAAAAGAAGTGTCAGAGGAACAGACTGAGCATTTCCTGGTGGTTTGTGGCAGTACACAGAGCAAGTCTGTTGTTGATACTCCGCTTTGCCGTAGGTATAATGCTGTGGAGTGCAATATGCCGGAAGGTGTTTTCTTGGGAAAAGAGAGCGCTGAGACTTGGATATCTTCACTGAAAAATGCTTTTGCGAAGAATGGTGTCGTGCTTACTATCAATTATCCTTCGCAAGGAGGAAAGGATTTTGCGGTGAGGTTGAGGAAAACAATGGCAGAAACCGTGAAGGTTTTGACGGATGGGTGTTTTGAATCGTTAGGCATTGTTACGGATTCTCAAGCTAAAAGTAATCAAAAAAATGCAGCGGCTCAACCTCGTCTGAAACTAATCATTGAAGGTGGAGCCACTGCTTTCGAAATACTCTCAACACTCGGTTGGAGTACTTTTGACGTTGTGAAAGAACATTTCCCTGGTGTTGTTGAGATAGCTAATGAATATGCTTCAATTATCTTAAAACCAGGAAGTTACCATTGGAGCGGTTTGCTTTGTGAATGATTGCATAAATAAACCTTAGGGAAACGACTCGTATTCCTAAGGAATAAAAAAATATCTCTTAGGATTATGACTCATAATCCTAAGAGATATTTTCTGCTTCCTTAAGGCTTATTCCATGAAGAGCCAATCTACTTCTACTCCAGCGTCTGCCAAGCCACAGTCTCGCGGCTTTATATCTTTCTCGCCTGTGAAGCCTGCAACCATGATTATCCCTTTTGGAAGATGAATCTTATGATGACCGGCAGGGAGATGGTATGAGTGGATGTTTACCATTGGCATTCCTGACATTGCGATTGAGTGGGTGAGAATAGGTTCTGCTTGTCCGAAGAGATTGCCTGTTGCATCAATCTCAAGCTTTGGTGGAGAAGCGAATTTGTTTTGATCGTCGATGAAGAAACCAACGAGCATCTGCACTGACTTGTCGCTGTCAAATTCCACTACGCCGCCCTTGATACGAGTTGTGTCGCGGTTCATTACGAGGGCATTGAGACCTACGAGTTCTGCGGCAAGAGTGTCGATGGCTTCGTCGCGCTCTTCAAAAAGCTTTGCGCCTTTGGTTAGCGGGATGAGTTTGTAAGGTTTGCCGTTGGCGTCTTTGAGATTGGAAACAGGGAGATTATCCAAAGCTGAAGCTTTTGACACAGGGGCTGAAGCTGAAAGCGGCTCAGAAATCTTCGTCCTACTAAGGAGCTTTTGTACATTGTTATATAGTGCATGAAACTCTTCTTCATAGATAGGGAGCATCTCTTCCCATGTCTTGTATTTTCCACCGTCGCCACCTACAGGAATGCGGCGCTGTGAGGTTTGCATGGAAGGACCATAGAGATAAGTGTCTTTTGTAAGAGCAACGAGTTCCTTATACTTCTCCAAACTCTCGTGCAGAGGGAGTAAAGCGTATGCCAGTTCCTCTGGGTTCTTGTTCCATTTGTATGACAGAACAATGCTCGCAGCGCCTACTTTACTTTTGAACGACTCTGCAAAAGCCTTGTAGCAGCGCATGTCGTTCTGTAGGCGCTTGAACTCATCAATGTTCTTTGTTACGGTAAGTCCTTCAATGGCATTGACAGCTTTCTCGCCATGTTCTACACATTGACAGACAATGTCCCATGGAAGTTCACCAACATGCTTCTCACCTTTGAACTCCTTTTCAACAAACTCTATAAGTTTCTCGCCCTCAGGTCCGCAACTTTCGTAGAAGCCTGGATAGATCGTATATTTGTAAGGATTAACGAGTTGTGACATCTTCATGCCAAGAAGAAGGCTCTGTCGATTGCCTTCCGTGATGCCAAAGCGACGTAGAAGCTTCGGAGCAATTTCACCGCTTTCGTCGTAAGCCTCGATAATCTTTGCAGCTGTCGCTTCATCGCAGCCGTAGAAGTCCTGGATATAGTGAATCCAATGCTTTGAGTCGTCGCCACGATCGGCTTTCCAAGCATAGCGTCCCCATTCGTCAAACCAGATGCGATCGCGGAAAATCTGCTTCAATCTGCCGTCTGCGTATTCGTGATTGTTTGCTGAAGGTTCAGCAATGCCATCAACTTTGTCTGCTGTATAAGGCCAATCCCAGTAGTTTGCCTGAGGGAAAAGATGGAGACCGTTGGCATGATGAACATTGTGCATGGCATGAACTGTCTTGTTCACAAAGGCTGGAGATGCCCAACGCCAAGGCTCAAGATTGGCAAGGATATGCACATTGCTAACATGAACGGGAGCGGCTGCGGCAAGTTGGCGATGAGTTTCTGCCCAAGGACCGCGAGGCTCGTATGTGGTAAGCGATTCGCCAGTATATTTCGACATCGTGTAAATGTTTGGATATAAAGGCAATGACTCCTTGAGAACGCGAGGTCCGTCGGTGTCATGACTGCGAAGAATAAGCGGTGGACGCTCTTCCGATCCGCGTGCTTTCAGTCCATCAAGAACGCCAGGAATGATGGTTTCCTTCATCCATGTGATGTCATCCTCTATCGTTGCCATCGCTTCTCCAAGGCAAAGCAGGAAGCCGACGTTCGGATATTCCTCAACAAACTTGGCGATGCTCTTGCGGGTATAGTCGGAAACGAGCGGAGTAATCGGGCGGTTACGGTCTTGTGTTGACATTCCATAATGCTCTGCAAACGGCTTGGAAAGCAGGATGTTATAGAACATCTGATAGATTCTGATGCCTCGACGCTGTGCCTCCGTAGTGATGAATGAGAACATCTCGCGGTTCTGTTGCAGCTGTTCGTCGCTAACCTCAACCGCAAATGGGTAGTCTTCCAGTTTAACGAGTGATGCAAACGGATGGCCGTTCCAGAGATAGACGGAGTTCATATTTGCAGCAGCAAGCATGTCGAGATATTCTATCCACAACGCCCTATCGTAGAACCAAGGGAAACTTTCCTTGGTATATGGATATTCATATACCTTTCTGCCAGGCAGATACTCGGTCTTTTGCACACCAAGACAAGCGCCGCGAAGCACCATCTCAGGCTTGTCGGCAATGACTTCTGGTATATCCAACGAACCATTGTCACGAAAATGCTCAAGCAAACGGTTTGCACCATATATCCAACCGGCACCAGAAGAGATGATGCTGATGGTCTTGCCCTTGCGTGCTAAAACAAAGGCCTCAGATACCCCCTCTGACTCCCCCACAAGGGGGAGGACTGCTTCCCATATTGTTTTTGCTTCTTTTGATGTAGGAAGAACAAACTTGAAGTTGTAACCTTTGCCGTCAAGAGAAGCGAGACGTGTGGCAGCATACTGCGCCTGAGGATTGCTTTTTGGGGCAGTAATCTTTGCGAAGGATGGAAGAGTTAAGAGTAAAAGGGCTATAAGGAAGAATTGCTTTGCTTTCATATTATTAATTTGGAAAAGAAGCCACATGGCTTCTTTAATGAGAGATTAGTGGTAGTTTAACGACGCCATGAGGCGTCGTTTCCTATATTTCAATGCAGATTTCTTGGTTTGCAGGTATCTGGACTTGCCTGTCGCCAATGATAAGCGTGCCGCCGTCGGAGTCGCTCTTCACTGTGACCTGCTCTTTATTCATCTTTATATATACGCAGCCATGAGGTGTTGGCACGGTTCCTTCCATCTCTTTCAAGCCGCCGAGGTTCGGAAGCACTTCAAAAGTCTGGTAGCCAGGAGATGTTGGCTGTACTCCGAGGTAGTATTTGCCCAAAAGATAGATTGGGCTTGCACCCCAAGCGTGGCAAAGTGACTTGCCAAAAGGTCTGCCGTACATTGCGTATTTCTCAGCGCCGTGCTCTCCAGGAACATATTTCTCCCAGAAAGACGTAGCGCCTTCTTCTATCATACCGCCCCAATAGTCAAGCATTTCGCTCATAACCTGCTCGTGCTTTCCGAGCATACACATCGCTTCCAGTTCGTAGAAACGCATGTATGGAGTGGTGATCTTCAGAATATCATCATTGAAGAGAACATTCTCCGCAACGGCTTGCTTCTTCTGTTCGTCGAGATAGTTGTATATGACAGCAAACATGCTGCTGAACTTGAAGATGTCTTCCGCACCACGCTTGTGTACGATAGCCTGCTTGTCCTCGTTCCAGAAGAATGGCAGAAGCTTCTCGCGAAGGCTCTCGGCAAGAGTCTTATACTTGCTAATCTCTTCAGTATCAGCGCCTACGACCTCAGCAACCTGAGCGATGCTCTCAAGAGAACGACAGAAAAGAATCTGCTCGAACGAGAGTTGTCCGGTCTTGTCCATCGGTTTGTCTGCCCAATCTATGAACACCCAGTCGCCTGTCAAGCCCTGAACCATACCGTCCTCGTCAGTTCTGCCCAAGACATAATCCATCATGGTCTTCATGTTCGGATAAATCTGCTCAAGGAACGCGCGGTCGCCAGAGTAGAGATAGTAGTCGGCAATGGAGTTGAACCAATAGAAGGTGTAGTCCATTATCGTGTTGATATGGCTTGTGATAGGTGCTTTTCCACCAAGAAGCCAGATTGTGCGCTTCACGGTTTCGTTATCGTTGAAGAGGTAATAGTTCATCAGATAACTCTGCGCAGCATCGCCACTCCAAACCCAACGGTCGCGCTTTATGCCGTCGATGAAGAACTCGCGTGTGGTAAGTTGCATCGTATAGACGCCAATCTCCCAGATTTTGTTCAGAAGTTCGTTGTCGCAACGGAACGTACCGAGCTCTTTTTCAGGGAGATACTCATATTCAAGAGTAAGAGCATCGGCAGATGTTTCACCCTTGAAAACAATGTTTACATAGCGAAGAGCCTTCGAGTTTCCGAGCGTATAGCTGTCGCCAATGAGCATTTCGCTGAGATTGTTTGTAGAGTAATCTATGACACGAACGATGGAGTACTCGCCTTCGCCTTCCTCCATTACCTCAAGCATGTCGTAGGTCTCGCAGTGGTCGTGGTCGAGAGCTTCCTCGCGGCTTTCGCCATAGTATAGGAAAACCTGACCATTGCCTTTCAGTGCTTTGATGCAAGGGTAGCCGAAAGTTTCCTTTCCGAAGTCGAAAACAACGCTTCCGTCCGACTGCTTTTCTGTAGAAACAGCCGCCATCTCAACTCTTTCAAGCATGAACTCCGAAGGAAGAGAATCCTGATCATTGAAGTTCCAATAGCCTGCCTTCTGATATTCCGTGGCAGACGTGTCGGAAGCCTTGCCGCTTTCGTCAATCCACTCCTTATCTTCGTAGGTCACGTTCCAATCGGCGCCAGTGTTTATGGTCTTTCCTTCTATGAAAAGCGCCGGTGGAGTCACTTGGTTGTGCACCTTTATGTTTATCTTATGCTGACCTTTTGCGATTGTTGTGCGATAAGGCATGCCGAAAAGCATCTTACCATCAATCTTGACATTATAGTCGCCTTCGGTAACGATTGTAATTTCCTCATCTTCAACAAGATCAACAGCCGTAGAGAACTCCACGGTAACATAATGGGAATCCTGTTTCCAGAACGGAGGGAAATATGCGCCGCGGTCTGTGCGACGGTTGTTCATCTTATTGCCCAGCCATATCTCGTAGTCGCCGGGATACCAAATCCATGTTGCCATAATAAACGAGCGACCCCCTATCCCCCCAAGGGGGAATATTTAATAGTTCATTAAGTTATGACCCCATAACGCCCAAGGAGGATTTCTTAATAGTTTAGAGGGTGGGGTATCATTAAGCTAAATTTGATTTATTGACTCGCAAGTCACTTAAAAGCTCCCCCTTAGGGGGGATGGGGGGTCACACCACCCCAATAATCTCATGAATATCCTTTACGCCATGCTTGTCGAGCCATTCGTTGATGCCGATGGCAACCTTCTCGGAAATCGCTGGGTCTAGGAAGTTTGCAGTGCCAATTTCAATGGCTGTAGCACCTGCCATGAGGAACTCGATAGCATCTTCTGTTGACGAAATGCCGCCGAGACCGACAACAGGAATCTTCACAGCCTTACTCACTTGGTTCACCATACGAACAGCAACAGGCTTTACGCAAGGACCGCTCAAGCCACCAGTTCCGATGGAAAGCACAATCTTGCGCTTCTCAATATCAATCTTTGTGCCCATCAATGTGTTTATAAGTGACACAGCGTCAGCACCTTCCGCCTCTACTGCCTTGGCAATGGATACGATGTCAGTAACATTTGGCGAAAGCTTCACGATGAGAGTCTTCTTGTAAACCTCGCGAACAGCCTTCACAACAGCCGACGCACCCTCAACAGAAGTTCCGAAAGCCATGCCGCCCTGCTTCACGTTAGGGCAGGAGATGTTGAGCTCAATGGCAGGAATGTTGTCGAGTTCGTTGATGCGAGCTGCACATTCTGCGTAGTTGTCAGGAGCATTTCCGCTGACGTTCACGATCATGTTTGTGTCTATGTCCTTGATCTTAGGGTAGATATTCTCGCAGAAATAATCCACGCCCTTGTTCTGCAGACCGACGCAGTTGAGCATTCCCATAGGAGTTTCCGCCATGCGAGGATAGTCGTTGCCCTCGCGAGGAAGAAGAGTTGTGCCTTTTACTATCACGCCACCGATGCTGGCGAGGTCCATGAAATCAGCATATTCGATGCCATAACCGAATGTGCCAGATGCTGTCATTACAGGATTGCGCAAGGAGAGTGCGCCGATGTTTACTTGTATGTTTGCCATAGTTATCTAGTCTTTATCCTCGCGCAGCACGCGAATTAAATATTTTATTAATGAATATGCGGATGTTATCGTAAGCAGAGAGTTCTTCCGTGTGGGTTGCCTCTGCGAATGTCATCGTAGAAGCATCTCCATGTTGGTCAGGGAAGATTATCATGAGGTTCTTGCCAGAGAAGTATTGCGTGAGTTCTTCCGGCAGACGTTCCTGTGCATTCTTGTAGGAAACGGTTCCCTTACGCGCTGTCACGACCACGAAAAGATGGTCTTCCTTTATGGTGGATGCCAATGCAGGCATCTCGTTCCAGTGCTCCATGTTGAAATATTGCGCACGGACACGAGGGTGCAAAGCCTTCATATATTCCGTGATAAGCTGCGTCGTGTCGCCGCGAGCGTTGAAGTTGATGCCACATTCCAAATTTTCTGCCAAACGTGCTAGGCGATCAAGATAGCGGTAGAAGCCTGGCTCATACTGCGAACGCGAAGGCACTGCGACGTGAATCTTTCGAAGTGTGTTCAGTGGAGTGTGGAGTCGCGCCATGATAATCTGACGGTTCAAACCGTTGAAGAGACTTTGGTGGAACTGTCCCCAGAACTTCTGTGATATTTCCTTGTGCTGATGGAGGCCGATAATGATTTCCGAAGCCTGGAATTCATTGAAAGCATGCTTAATACCATTGGCAATATTTGCTGCAATACGCACCTGAGTCTGCATCAATACGTCTGCAGAACTGGCATGCTTTGTTATTTGTTCAAGTAGTTTCTCGCCGGCAGCCTGATTGCGACGCATGTTTTCGTCATCGTAAACCACATTTAGTCCAACAATGCCGCGATTCAACTTTGGGTTTCTCATCAGCAAAGCAAGAGTGATAAGGCTGTTTGCATATTCTGGATATTTCACTGGAACGAGGAATTTCTCATCGTCATGCTGCTCGTCTGTAGGGGCAAATTCTGCATCGCGTAGCACAATTCTTTGTGCTGATTGCTCGGTTATCAATGTTGAAATGACACAAGTGAAAAGAATCATTATCACCACTCCGTTCAGCATATCCTCCGTAACGAGATATTCTCCAGGGGCAACTTCCATCTTCATTCCCACCATCACCATTGCTATGGCACCCGCTGCGTGAGCTGAGGTGAGGCCGAACATCATGTGCCCTGACGACAATGGCAACTTGAAGCCAAGGCAAGAAATGTAGGCTGCCAAGCCTTTTCCCACCGTTCCGAATATCACCATGCAGAGCACAATCCAGATTACACCCTCCTTCTCGAAGAGCAAACTGAAGTTGATGAGCATGCCCACGCCGATAAGGAAGTACGGAATGAATATCGCGTTGCCAATGAACTCAATGCGGTTCATCAGTGCTGAGAGTCTTGGTATGTAGCGGTTCAGGATAAGTCCAGCAAGGAAAGCGCCGAAGACTCCCTCAATGCCAATGGCCTGAGACATGGCTGCCGACAGCACAACGACACTCATTACGAATACATATTGCATCACTGTGTCGCTGTAACTGCGTAGAAACCAGCGTGTAAGGCGTGGCAAAAGTAGGAACATTCCTGCGCAGAAGGCTATGAATTTTCCGACGAACAAAGCCCAGAAGCCGAAACTGCTGTTGCCATTGTTTGACGCTACCAGCATGGCAAGTACGATGAGCGAGATGAGAAGTGAGATCATTGTTCCACCCACACTCAGCGTGACGCTTGGCTTCTGCTGAAGACCGTAGCGCCCAACGATAGGATAAGCCACGAGGGTGTTTGACGACATTATGCAGCCCAATAGCAAAGACGCCAGGGTGGAGTAGGAGAGAACCCACTTGCAGGTCACGAAAGTCAGCACGAAAGGAATGGCAAACGACAGTATTCCGAACACCGGAATGCGCTTAAGGTTCTTGCGGAGGCCGTCCATGTCCATCTCAAGCGATGCGAGGAACATGATGTAGTACAAGCCAATCTTGCCGAACATCTCGAAGGAGTCGTCGCGCTCTATGATGTTCAGCCCGTATTCGCCAATGAGAACGCCGAAGAGCACCATGCCAATGATGTGCGGAATACGCAACTTACCCATGATTTTCGGCGCAAAGAGGATAATCAGCAGTACAATGAAAAATACCCATGTTGGGTCTTGTACAGGGAAATATTGGGTTAGAAATGACATGGTTTTTCGGTTAGTTGGCTGCAAAATTAATGATTTTTTCCCTATTCCACAAACTTTTCCTACATTAATTTATATACCGCCTTACGGTTTTTGGTCCAAGTCTCTAGACTTTGTGAATTGAAAAGCCAAAGGCCAAGAAATTTTTCGTATACAAAAGCGATCCAGTTTCGTATACAAAAGCAATTCAGTTTCGTATACAAAAGCAAACCACTTTCGTATACGAAAATTAATCGTGTTCCTTGGAGTTTCCGTTCGTGAATCTTGGGGATAGCATCTGAAACAGCCACGAATAATGAACGATATTCAGGGGAATAGCAATATATACCGCAGAAAATCAATGATTTAGACCATTAAAATGTTGGATTTCGTGGCAAAATATGGAAAGAGATAGCTGATTTTTTGATATTTTTTTCGTATCTTTGCAACGGAAAATTATCAAATTTTTATAACTAACTTCTTAAACATTTATTAACACAATGAAAAGAAAATTTTTACAATTTCTTTCTCTCCTCTTGCTGATGTTATGCAGCACGAGTGCGTGGGCGGACATTGCTGTGCTGACTTCGCCCGATGCACAAGTCTCAACATTATCCGATGGGGCTGGTGTCATCACTATCACCGATAAAAGTACAAATGGTGGTGGAATCCAGAAAGGCAGTGGTTCGTTTACCTATGAAGGCAGTAGCTATACTCCTATGAAACTGTCTGGTTCTCGTCAGTTTGAACTTACTTACAATTCTGACGTGACAATCAATTCTGTAAAGATTATTTGTACAGACAACAAGGATGATGGTAATGAATATACCATCGGCGAAAGCTCTGATAACCGTGCTTCTATTGGAAAAATGGCAGCAAAGGGTGCAACTCCATCCCAGTTCACAATTACTGGCAAGACTGGTTTGAATGCCTCTACTCAGTTTCTGGCTATCATTGTTGTTGACTACTCAACTGCAGCAGCAACAAAACCAACCATCAGTGTGACAAAGGATAACGTTGATCTCTCGCTTCCATCTTACAACTCTTCAAAGAGTGATAAGGTTACGCTCAAAGGCGAATTGCTGACAGACGGAACATACACTGTGGCTACATCTGCCACAGGTCTTACCCTTTCGCCTACATCTTTCACTGTTGCCGATGGCAAGGTAGAGCAGGAGTTCACTGTTACATACGCAGCAGAGAATGCAGTAGAGACTGCTACAGAAAAAATCGTGTTCAAATCTGCTGACGCTGATAATGTAGAAGCATCAACAGTGGTGACTTACGGTAAGGTTGCTCAGCGTGTAATCACCGAGCTCTCTTCAATCTCTGATTCATACACATGGGACTTCTCGAAGACTGGTGCAACAACAGTTCAGTTGACTTCCGAAACATCTCCTGCAAAAGAGGACCAGTTCGTATTGGCTAATATTGCAGAGATAAATAATGACGACAACTTCAAGTCTGACGCTCTCAAGGTGCAGGCAGAGTATGTTGTACGTGAAGGAAAATACATGCAGGGTGGAAAAGCTACTTTCCATACAACAGTTCCGGGAACTATCAAGGTAGCTTTCTCTAATACTGGTAATCGTACAAATGATGATGAGACTCGATATTTGTATGTGAACGGTACAAAGACTGAGTTTGGATCAAAGGTCTCAAACGCTACATTAGAGACAGGCGAAATCGAAGTAGAGGCTGGCGACGTTGTTCTTACAGCTCAGATGCCTAAGTCTGAAGGTGTAGATCAGTATATTCGCTTATATTCTATTACTTTCACTGCTGCCTCTGAAGGTGGCAAGGAAGAAGGTGGTGAAGAAGAAGGCGGTGAAGAAGGCGGCGCTTATGACAACGTAGAGGCTACAATCTCTTGGACTGTTGGTAATGAAACTGTCGCTTCTGTTACTTCTGCTGTTTCTGAAGCAATAAGCAGCACAAAGGTAAAGGCCGCTGCTACACTCCAGACTGCTGTAAAGAGTGACTATGATGCTAATAAAGGTGTTTCAATGGTACAATACCAGCCATCTACATCCAATGCAGGAAATGTGGCAGAAGTTATGGTTGAATACACAGTTAAGATGCAGAAGGGTACAACATTTACTCCAACAAGCATTTCATATGATGCAATTAAGGTTGGTACTGATAATGCATATTTCTCATGGAGTTATACTACCGACGGTACAGAGAGCGATGTTACTAATGTTCCAGCAGCAAGTATCCTTCGCAATAATAATGGAAATTCAACAACAGCAAAGCTTGGTCATTCGGAAACAATATCTAATGCAACGGCTGCTCGCGATGTAACTGTTCGATTCTATATCTCTCAATGTGCTAACAATAAGCAGATTGCTCTTTCTAACATAAAGATCAATGGCGTCGTAAATGGTACTGTAGAGCAGCGTTCTTTCCAGAACTTCAAGATTGATTTCCGTACAGCAGAACCTACTATCGTAGAGCCAACAGAGGGTGGTCTGCCTTCAGGCGTTGTACTTAACAAGGGTACCTTCAAAGATGCTCAACACGGAACTATGAACGCAACCATCACTGTACCAGTTGACAGTCCAGTCAAATTCACCATCGGTGGTTGTGGTTTTACAAACAAGGCAACTGTCTCTGTAAACGGTGGTGCTGCTATTGATATTGATACAAAGTCTGCTGGTTGTGAGGACTCAGGTGTAGGTCACTACAGTAAGTATGCTACTTATACTTATAACGTAGAAGAATCTGCAACACTTGTGTTCAACCTAGGAAGTTACTGTCCTTACTTCTTTGCAGAAGCATGTGAATTTGTTCCTGTGGTTGACGTAACATACTATGACACTGATGGCAAGACTGTAATCGGCACAGAGAGTGTCGAGGGTAGTTCTGCTCTTAAGTACGCTTATGGTGCTAGTGACGTAACAGTAGCATCTGGCAAGGCTTTCCGTGGATGGTTCTCTTCTGCTTCGCTTGACGCAGTTAAGATTAAGGAAGGCACTCCTGTTGATGCAGACTTGAAGCTCTATGCTAAAGCTACAGACATTGAGATTGCTACCGTAGGATCTGTATGGGAGTATGACCTCAAAAAGGTTAACTTCTATCCAGAGGACCATGAGCTTATTGAACTCAATGGCAAATATAATGACTCTCAGCATGGCTGGGCATTCAGCACTAATGGTACTGCAAAGATCAAGGTTGCAGGCAATGCAATTATTAACTTTGGCCTCTGTAGATATGCGGGAGAAGGTGTTACTATCACTGTAACTGACGAAGCTGGCAATACTGTCGGTGAGCCTATCGCCGCTAAGGTGGAATCTGATGGAACAAAAGCCGTTATCAATTACAAAGGTGAAGCTACTACACTCACTCTCACTACGAGCGGTACTGCTTACATTCACGACTTCAAGATCTTCAACATAGATGGTGACCTTCCACAGAAGAACGATGCAGGTTACTATGTTATGAACCCAGGCGATGGTGCAGGTTTGCTCGTAGTTCTTGCTAGCCTCCAGGAGGGTGACAAGGTGTTCCTTCCTAACGGTACATACGACTTTGGTAATACCGTCCTGACAACAATCTCTGCCAACAACGTATCTATCATCGGTGAGTCGATGGAGGGCACTATCATCAAGACTACTGCACTCGAGGAGAAACTTGGTGTTGCCGACCTCTTCTACAACACTTCTACAGGTCTCTACATGCAGGATCTTACTCTCCAGAACGACTTTGACTATTACAACTCTGGTTCTGCCGGTCGTGCTGCTGTGCTTCAGGACAATGGTAACAAGACCATCATGCGCAACGTAGCTATGCGTTCTTATCAGGATACATACTACTCTAAGTCAGGCAACTACTACTTCGAAGGCGGTCTTATCCAGGGTACTGTAGACTACATCTGTGGTGGCGGTAACGCTTGGTTCGAGAACATCACTCTTCTCAACAAGAGCCGCTCTAAGTCAGGCAACACTGGCGACGATACCATGACTGCTTACAACGGCACTGGCAAGTACATCTTCAACAACACTACTGTAGAGTCAGAGTGCGCTACGTTCAACTTCGGTCGCTCATGGGAAACAGCATACGTCGTTTACCTCAACACAACTATCAAGAGCGGTAAGCTCATCGACACTCGTTTCTCTACTGCCGACATGAACTCTAAGCCTCGCTTCTTCGGCGAATACAACACTGTTGACGAGTCAGGCAACGGCAAGAACACTCCTGCAAGCAACGTCCTCAAGACTACTAAGGGTGCAGAATTTGAGTCAGTTCTCACAGCAGAGCAGGCAGAGGCTTACGCTTACGACAAGTTCTTCTCTGGTTGGGATCCTAAGACTATTGCAACACAGGAGAAAGCTGATGCCACAGCTATCGACGCAGACGCACTCTACCTCGTAGAGAACGAAGGCGAATACGTATCACTCGTAAAGGGTTCTGAGCTCGACCTCACAGCTCTTGTAGGCAAGACTATCCGTAAGGCAAACGGTCGTGGCGGTTTCGGCGAACCAACAGTTGTTGAAAAAACAGATGCCATCAACCTCAAAGAGTATGCCTCTGCACAGCAGAAGACTGCTAAGGTTTACGACATCACAGGCCGCGAAGTAAATGCTCCTGCAAAGGGGGTTTACATCATCGACGGCAAGAAGTACATTAAGTAATTCTGCTTCTAGAATAATAAATAATCAAAGTGAGCCTGTCCGCAATGGATAGGCTCGCTTTGTTTTCATCCATGTAGGCAAATTGCTCTACATGCACCCTACATAAACCTTACAAAGCCCGCAAATCCTGATGAACACAGGGAATCTCAGTGATTCTATGTTAGGTATGCAGGGTGAACAAAAAACAAAAGAAGAAAATCATGTACTTTTCATGAAATTCACAATCTGTACAATATATTTTCATGCTTTGTCTGGAAAGGAAGGAGAATGCTGCGTAACTTTGCAGCAGAAAAATGATAAACAGAATATAAACAATAAAAACTTTAAAAGACAAAATTATGAAAAAGCAAATTATCTCTCTCGCCATGCTTTTATTCACAATGGCACCATGCTCACAAATCAATGCAGAGAACTCAAATTCAGGTTCTACGGTAGTAGAAACCCAGGAACAAGACGCTCTACATTCGTTCGTAAGCAATTTCAGCGAGTCCTCGGCTTTCGCTTTTGTGAAAGTCGGTGATCAACAAGTACTGCTTGTGTCGCAAGAGACTTTCGGAAATAATGAAAACTCAAATCTGGAAGCTATCTCGACCTCTATCTTTGCTCTCGACGCAAAGGGCAAAATCATAAGCCTTGGTTCCATCCGCTCGCAAGGCACTCTTTACCCTGTGTCGCTATCCAGCGACAACAAACTAATGGTTGCTGGCCACCAATTCGTAAACATCTACAGCATCCGAGGTGAAGTCCCAGACCTGTATCTTGATACCCATGCCGAAGGTGAAGTCCAAGAAATCGCAGACATGTTCAAGGTCTTCGAAAAAGGAACCCCTATTTTGTTCAGCAAGACTTGCAAATGAAAAGAACCCCGAAAGTTAGACAAAAAACTTTCGGGGTTCATATTGGAATATCTTGACTATTTTCTGTAACTGTGTCTTACAGATACTTCTGGAGAATCTGTGAACAGTTGCTTTCCTGAAGCTTGCGGATGCCCTTGTCGCAGATTTGGCGTACGCGCTCACGGGTGAGACCGAGTTCCTCGCCAATGTATTCGAGTCCCATTGACTGCTCGCCGAGTCCGAACGCCTTGCGGATGATGAAACTTTCGCGCTCAGAGAGAACGCGGTCGAGAACGCTGCTGATGTCGTGTTCAAGCGACTGCTGGTCAACGATGCGGTCAGCGCGGTCTGCCTGTCCTGAAGGCATTACATCGAGAAGTGTGTTGTCTTCGCCGTCTTGGAAAGGCTTGTCGAAACTTACGTGGTGCTGGTCAGCACTGATTGCCTTGGCAATGGTACGTTCGTCCTGACCTGTGATGGCAGAAAGCTCCTCGATGGAAGGTTCGCGCATGTTTTCCTGTTCGAACTTTGATTTAGCCTTGCTTATCTTGTTGAGTGAGCCTACCTGATTGAGAGGGAGACGCACGATGCGGCTCTGCTCTGCGATGGCCTGCATGATGCTCTGGCGAATCCACCAAACGGCGTATGAGATAAACTTGAAACCACGAGTCTCATCGAAGAGCTCCGCAGCCTTGATGAGTCCGAAATTACCTTCATCGATAAGGTCTGTGAGCGACAGTCCCTGATGTTGGTACTGCTTTGCTACAGACACCACGAAACGGAGGTTTGCTTCAACGAGACGGTTACGAGCTTTCTTGGCTGCTATTCCCCCCTTGCGGATTTCAGTAGCAAGCTTGATTTCCTCGTCGATGGTAAGCATCTGGATGTGGCTGATTTCGAAAAGAAACTTATCAATACCGCTGTCGCGGTTGGTGATGGTCTTCTGGATTTTAAGCTGTCTCATGTATTTTTATTTAGATGTATCTTATGCGTTATTATGCTCTCTTTTAGGGATAAAAGACTGCAAAATTAAATTAATTTATTGAAAATATCCAATTATTTTGTACTAAAACTACGTGAAACTGATTATAAATCAATGGTTTGTGCCATTAATCAATAGCCATTACCCATTAGCCTCGATCAAAAATGACCGTACCTATCTATAGTCTTTCTGCTTGAAGGTGACGTCAAGAAGGTGCTTGTTCTCCTTTCCGCACTTGTAGTAGATGTAACGGAAGTTGTAGCCGGCTTTCTTGTAGAGAATTTGGCCTGTGTTGTTTTTGAGTTCTGTGAGCAGTGCATTTGATGTGCGGTCAACATCAATCTCCTCAATCTCAGCCTTCGGGGAGATGGAGTAGTAGGACGTGAGAGTGAGAGTGTTTTTGTTGAAAGTGATGCTGTCGAGGGCCAATTCGCGTGTAATTGGAACGGGGCAGTTCTTCTTTGTGAACTCCTTTGCCTCACGACAGGCGCGGTCTTCCAGGGACTCTGCGCATGAAGCTAGGAGAATGCAGAACCAAAGGAAGGCGGCCAGAGGGAAAGCCAATGCTGATATTAATGCGTAATGGGTAATTCGTGATGAGTAATTCATATTATTGATATTTGTACAGCTTGACGTGCAGGATTTGGTAGTTGTCAACGCCGACGCGCACGTGACGACCTTGATGGTCCTGATCGCCATTGAGTCGGCGGATGTACTTCAAGGTGCCGTTTGGATTTACTGAAACTTGGTCGCACGACAGGATTCCGACGCGGCTTGTTCCTTTCTTCCATTGCCTTGTCTCGTTGGCTCCTCCATTGTCTGCAAAGCCGTCTTCGCCAAGTTTCTGCAATTGCTCCTCAAAGTTAATTACAAATCCTGTGCCAGCGATAACGTATTCAAGGTCAGCGAGTTTGATGATGATGCCGCCTGCCTCAGGCCATGTACTTCCGTCGGTGGCACGAGGATCCCATGGGAGAGTGAAGAAGTGCTTGGCGGAGATGGTCAGTCCGTCGCGCTTGAGTGTTGTTTCCTTGTCCTGCTCGTCAAAGAGAAAGCCTTCTATGTTGTCGCTCCCCTGGTTCTGGAGTAGGATAGGCGAGAGCTCGTTCAGGCAAGAATACGCGGCAGACAGAAGTTTAGTGCCTTCCATGTCGTAATCCTCAATGGAGAAAGGGGAGAACCCCAGGGCACTATGGTGTCCGAAAGCGTAGAAAGCCTTCGCTCCGCAGTTGTCGTTAAGTCTGATTTCCGGAATGAAGAGGGTGTTGGTGGTCTTTGAATAACGCTGTACCCAGTCCTTGTAGCCTGAGTCATAGAGGTCTGGCGCCATGATATCAACGGAAGGGGCGTTTGTTTTCCAGATGTCCATGAGATGGGCGAGCGGGCCTGCAGAAGGGTATTCTCCAGGCTTTCTGCCGCGTGAGTTCATGGCTGCATTGACGTATAGCGGGATGTTGTGTATCTTGCGTGCCTCCTTGGCAAGCCGTTCTACGTATTTTGCATAGACGGAAGCCATGAAACGTTCGTCAACGAAGAGGTTCGTTCCGTCTGGGAGGGAACCGTTCTTGTCGGAGTCGCGGAGAGTGGCCTCTTGTGGGTATTGTTTTTGCCATTCAGCAAAGGCGAGGTTGGCTTCGTCGGAGTAGTCGCGTGCACTTTCAAGCATTCCGATTTCGTTCTCCAACTGTATCATTATCACCGTGTTATGACCTCTGTCTTCTGATTTTACGTGTGTCAGCCATTTGCAGAAGGCCTTCTTGTCAGCCTGGAACACATTCTCGGAAAAAGCACTTGCTATCTCAAGCGGTTTGCCTTCCTTGGTCACGGCACGAGGGAAACGCTTCGTGTCCTTCTTGAACCATGCTGGAGCATAGCAACTCATGGAATTCTTCCACGCTCCAAACCAAAGGAAAACGACTTTCAACTTGCACTCTCTAGCCTTGCTAAGCACTTTGTCAGTCAGTGAGAAATCAAATTTGCCCTCGGTAGGTTCGAGCAAGTCCCAATATGCTGGTACGAGCACCGTGTTGAGGTTCATTGACTGAAGCTTCGGGAATATGCTGTCAATGTCTTCTGGACATGACGCGGATGAATTTCCGAGTTCGCCTCCGAGTATGATAAAAGGTCTTCCGTCAACTGAAAGTTGCATGGCAGAACCGTGGCTGGAAATCTTTGAAGGCTGGGAAAAAGCCGAGAGCGATAGGAGTAGTGAAAGAGTGAGTATGATGTGTTTCATCCAGAATTGTTTTTCTATAAATAACGCATGTGCGGTGGTGATTATTGTTAAAAATGTCAAGAATTTTTTATGATAATGCGAAAAAGGCTGCTTATGAGTGGGATTTTTGATGGATTTTCATTAATTT
The DNA here is from genome assembly GCA_045616725.1 of Prevotella sp. Taxonomy (GTDB): domain Bacteria; phylum Bacteroidota; class Bacteroidia; order Bacteroidales; family Bacteroidaceae; genus Prevotella. The sequence goes on from JAZLHI010000131.1 coordinate 20,465, forward strand.
TGTACCCAAATTTGCGGGTGGCGACAAAGCTGCTTGCGCTAATCTTAAAAACTCACACAAGATTATGGCAGATAACAAGAAAATAAAGACAGCGCTCGTGTCAGTATTCCACAAGGATGGTCTCGACGAGCTCCTCAAGAAACTCAATGCAGAGGGCGTAAAGTTCCTCTCTACAGGTGGTACACAGTCGTTCATCGAAAGCCTTGGCTACGAATGCCAGAAGGTGGAAGATGTTACAACATATCCTTCTATCCTTGGCGGTAGAGTGAAGACTCTCCACCCAAAGGTGTTCGGAGGTATTCTCGGTCGTCGTGAGAACGAAGGCGACAAGGCTCAGATGGCTCAATATGAGATTCCTGAGATTGACCTTGTAATTGTGGATCTCTACCCATTTGAGCAGACAGTGGCAAGCGGTGCTTCTGAGGCAGACATCATTGAGAAGATTGATATCGGTGGCATCTCGCTTATCCGTGCCGGTGCAAAGAACTTCAACGACGTTGTGATCGTGCCAAGCAAGGCTGAGTATAGCATGCTCCTTGACCTCCTCAACGAACAGGGTGCAGAGACTACAATTGCTCAGCGCAAGATGTTTGCAACTCGTGCATTTGGCGTAAGCAGCAGCTACGACACTGCTATCCACAATTGGTTTAATAAATAATTCGCTCTACGAAGCAAGGCTAATAGCTAATGGCCAATGACTAATGGCTTTCCATCCGGATGGTGCCATTACCCATTGTCCATTAGCCTCAAGTTGAGCTTGCGAAACTTGAATAAAAGATATGGGAAGTTTTTTAGAAAATCTTCAGGGCTCTTTCAAACAAATCTTTGATCCTCGCAGCAGAAAAGGTCGCTCCGGCTTCTTTTCCTTTGTGCAGGAGATTGCGATGGACCTTGGAACAGCCAATACAATCATCATCAACAGTGACGGAAAAATTGTTGTGGATGAACCTTCTGTGGTAGCTCTCGACAAGCGTACAGAGAAGATGCGCGCTGTAGGTTCCAAGGCGAAGTTGATGTATGAGAAGGAAAATCCTGACATCCGTGTAATCCGTCCGCTCCGCGACGGTGTGATTGCCGACTTCTCTGCCTGCGAGCAGATGATGCGCGGACTCATAGGCATGGTGCATTCCGGACGTCATTTCTTCTCTCCTTCGTTGAGAATGGTTATTGGTGTACCTTCGGGTTCTACGGAAGTGGAACTTCGTGCCGTGCGTGACTCTGCCGAGCGTGCTGATGGGCGCGATGTTTACCTCATTTTTGAGCCTATGGCAGCTGCCGTGGGTATCGGTCTTGACGTGGAAGCACCGGAAGGAAATATGATCGTGGATATCGGTGGTGGTTCTACAGAAATCGCCGTAATCTCACTTGGCGGTATCGTAACAAACAGTTCCATCCGTACAGCTGGCGATGAACTTACTTTCGCTATCCAGGACTATATGAGTGCACAGCATAACGTTAAGGTTTCCGAGCGTATGGCTGAACGTATCAAGATTGCAGTTGGGTCTGCACTTACCGAACTTGGCGATGATGCTCCAGACGATTATATCGTGAACGGTCCGAACAAGATTACAGCTCTTCCTATGAAGGTGCCTGTATGCTATCAGGAGATAGCTCACTGCCTTGACCGTACAATTACACTCATAGAGAACGCCGTGCACAACGCCCTTGAGCATACTCCACAGGAACTTTATGCCGACTTGATGACAAACGGTATCTGGATTACCGGTGGCGGTGCGCTGCTCCGTGGTCTTGACCGTCGCTTGGAAGCTAAGTTCCAGATGCCATTCCATATTGCAGAAGATCCATTGCGCAGTGTGGCTCGTGGTGCCGGTATCGCTCTGAAGAATGTAGATCGTTTCACATTCCTGATGAGATAAGGTCCGCTCTGTGAGCGAGGCTTGAAGCTAAAAGCTTAAGGTAAAAGGCTAATATTTTAGATGAAGAATCTCATAGACTTTCTTATAAAGAACGCCCATTGGTTCCTATTACTGCTCCTTGAAACTCTGGGAGCAGTATTGTTGTTTAGGTTCAACAGTTACCAGGGAAGCGTTTACTACACTACGGCAAATGCCATCAGTGGGAAGGTTTATGAGATACATTCTGCTATGCTCGCCTTCATCCATCAGGCAGAGAATAACGAAGCTCTTACCCAACGCAACTATATGCTGGAGCAGGAACTTTCCCGCCTTCAGTCGCTTCTTGACAAGAAAGGCGACGGACAGGATTCCACCATCATGGCAATGAATGACAGCGTGACACGCTACATTCGTACTATTCCGGCAAAGGTCATTACCAACGAGGTGAACAAGGCTGAAAACTACATTACCATAAACGTTGGTACGGATGACGGAGTTCATCCTGATATGGCCGTTACCTCTGGCATGGGGCCAGTGGGAGTTGTCTATATGTCGTCAGCCCATTATTCCATTGTCGTGCCTCTCATCAATGTGCGTTCTTCGCTGAGTGTCAGGGTAAGAGGTGAGAAGTATTTCGGTAACCTCAAGTGGGATGGACAGCAGATTAATGAGGCAGAGGTGGAGGATATTCCTCGTTTCGCCCGGTTCGAGACCGAAAATGCCTGGATTGAGACAAGTGGATATTCTTCAATATTCCCTGAAGGCATAATCGTGGGTAAGGTGAAACATGTCTATTCTTCTTCCGACGGACTTGCATACCGACTTACAGTTGACCTCACAACAGACTTTGCAAGACTCAGGGATGTGCTCGTCTTGGACAACAAGCGGCAGCTCGAAAGGATGAATCTCATGCGAGAAGCAAAGGATTCCATCAGCGTGGCAAACAAATAGGTTCTTTGTGCAAAAGGATTCCCGATAAAGGAAATGGATATAAATACTATATATAGATTGAGGATGTTCGTTATATTGGTGCTTGTACAAGCATTGGTATTGAACTATGTGCAACTTTTCGGCTGCGCTACACCTTTATTATATATATACTTCCTCATAGAACTGCCACGTGGTACGGAAAAATGGAAATTGTACCTGTGGGGATTCTTCCTCGGATTGACCTTGGATACTTTCCAGAACACTCCAGGCGTGGCTACCATCTCATGCACTACTGCAGCAGCTCTCCGTCCGTATATATTGGAACCTTTCCTTACCGTTGATGCATCGGCAGACTTTATGCCAAGTTTCCGACAGATGGGCTTTGACAAATTCATGTATTTTACCGGTACCTACACTGCCATCTATTGCATAATATTCTTTACGGTAGATTATTTCACGCTGTGGCATTTCGGCCTTTGGCTGTTGAGCATAATAGCGAGCTTCGTGCTGACATTGCTGACAATAGCAGCTGTAGCCCTTGCTTTCCAGAAGAGATAGCTCTTTAGCACAAAACACTTAATCAAATTTGTTTTTTAAGATAGGGAATCGCTAATCCTAAAATGGAGATAGACGCAGGATGAACAGAAAGTTTGATTTTGAATATAGGAAATATATAGTGGGCGCAATAGCTGTTGTTATTGTGGTAGCCTATTGTTTCCGTTTACTTTCCCTTCAGCTTGTGAGCGATGAGTATCAGAAGAATGCCGATAGAAATGCTTTCCTCAAGAAAACGGAATTCCCTGCTCGTGGCGTGATAACGGATAGAAACGGAAAGATCCTGGTTTATAACCAGAGCTCCTATGATATCATGGTTATCATGAATGAGCAGAAAGACCATATTGATACTCTTGACTTCTGCAAAACAGTGGGTATAACAAAAGATGCTTATGCAAAACGTATGGATGACATCAAGGATCCTGAAAAGAATCCTTCGTATTCGCGCTATACGCAGCAGACTTTCATGACGCAACTTTCGGAGAGAGATTACAGCATACTCAGGGAAAAGCTTTATAAATTTCCTGGATTCTACATTCGTAAGAGGGCAATACGCCAGTATAATACAGATGTTGGAGCACATGTTCTTGGAGACCTTGGAGAGGTTTCTTCTGAAGACTTGCAGGAAGACGAGTACTATCAGAGCGGCGATTTCATTGGAAAGACAGGTGTGGAACGCTCGTATGAAGAAGTCTTAAGAGGCGAGAAAGGTGTTCAGGTGATGCTCAGAGATGCGCGAGGCAGGATAAAGGGTAGGTACAAGGATGGCGCTTACGATGTGAAGCCTGTGCCAGGCAAAGATATTACCCTGACAATAGACGAAAACCTGCAAGCTCTCGGCGAACGACTTCTCGAGGGAAAGATTGGCGCTATTGTGGCTATAGAACCATCAACAGGGGAAGTTCTTGCCATGGTGTCGGCACCAAGTTATAGCCCGAAGATGATTACCGGCAAAGATCGTGGTAAGCACATGACAAGTCTAGTTAAGAATGAATGGCATCCATTGCTGAATCGTACCATACAAGGACAGTATCCTCCAGGTTCTACATTCAAAACTTCACAAGGCTTGACATTCCTATCAGAGGGAATTGTGAGTACCAACACAACTTTCCCTTGTGTAGGAGGATTCCGCCATAAAGGAATGAAAGTGGGATGCCATGCACATCCGTCGCATCTTTCGCTTGTTCCTGCTACGGCAACATCTTGTAATGGATATTTCTGTTGGGGACTATACAATATGATAAGCAATAGGCAGAAATATGCTTCGAAAGAAGAAGCTGTCAATATTTGGCGCGACTATATGGTTAGTATGGGCTTCGGCTACAAGCTCGGTATAGACCTCCCTGGCGAAAAGCGTGGCTTGATTCCTAATGCAGAGTTTTATGACGATGCTTTCAAAGGCCATTGGAATGGACTGACTATTGTGTCTATCGGAATCGGACAGGGAGAAGTCAACCTTACTCCTCTGCAAATAGCAAACCTTGGTGCAACGATTGCCAATAGAGGATATTATATTGTTCCGCATGTGGTAAAGGATATAAAGGGCGGGCAAATAGATTCTCTCTATACAGAGCGCCATTATACAAAAGCAAAGCGCTTTGCTTACGACTGGATCGTTAAGGGAATGAGAGCTGCTGTTGTAAATGGAACATGCTCTTCTGCCAATACATCTGCATACGCTGTCTGTGGAAAGACTGGTACTGCCCAAAATCGTGGTCATGACCACTCTATCTTTATGGGCTTTGCACCGATGGATAATCCGAAGATCGCCATAGCCGTCTATGTGGAAAATGGAGGCTTCGGTGCTACTTATGCGGTTCCAATGGGTGCAGTGATGATAGAACAGTACCTGAAGGGTGCGCTCTCGGAAAGTCATGAGGAACTTGCATACACGCTCCAGAAGAAACGTATCGCCTACGATAACAAGAATAGATAAATCCGTAAACTGATAATTGTAAATCCATAAGTCCATAAGTCATGTCAATGCCTTACCGCCATACAAGTATTTTCCGCTCAGTAGACTGGGTAACAATTACCTTATACATGGTGATGCTGTTGCTCGGATGGATCAGTGTGTGTGGCGCAAGTTACAATTATGGAGAGACTGAAATATTCAGTTTCGCAGCTAGAAGTGGTATGCAGGTGGTGTGGATAGCGACAGCATTGATTCTAGCGACGACTATTCTGCTGCTTGATGACAGATATTTTGATACTGCAGCTTACGTCTTATACGTGGGATTCTTGATATTGCTCTTCTTGACAATATTCAATCCGCATAGCATCAAAGGTTCAAGGTCGTGGATAGTTCTTGGACCGATACATATCCAGCCGGCGGAGTTTGCGAAGTTTGCCACGGCAATAGCAATATCGAAATTCATGAGTGGCTGGCATTTTGACATTAATGATTCACGTAGTTTCTGGCGGGCATGTGGCATAGTTCTTCTTCCAATGATACTAATCATTGCTCAGCGAGAGACGGGCTCTGCTCTTGTCTATCTTTCGTTCTTCCTTATGTTTTATAGGGAGGGTATGCCAGGGGCAATCCTGTTCACAGGGGTAGCTATGGTGGCATATTTCGTTGTGGGTGTCAGATATGAGGAAGAACTGATGCTTGGAACGCCGACATACATAGGCCCTTTTGCTGTGTACCTAATGATTCAGGTGTTCACCATCCTTCTCCATTTCTCTTATTTCCGCAAGCAGAATGTGGAGCGCTTCTGGATGATAGGTATTGTTGCTGTAACCACAATCTTCGGAACTATTATCTCGTGCTATGTCTGGCATTTCAATATCGCCGTATTGCAGATACTTGTCATTATTGGAATGATATTGTTCCTCGGCTACAGGTTCTTGTATATGCAGATGAGATCTTATCTGCTTCTTGGATTGTTTACCATAGGTTCGTTGTTCTTCTATTATTCCACTAACTTTGTGCTGAATAATGTGATGCAGGAACATCAACGTACACGTATCAATGTGCTTCTTGGGCTCGATGATGATGTTCGTGAGGCAGGTTATAATGTGCGTCAGAGTGTCATTGCCATAGGTTCCGGTGGACTTGTAGGCAAAGGGTTTCTCAATGGTACTCAGACCAAACTCCGCTTCGTGCCAGAACACGATACTGACTTTATCTTCTGTACGATTGGTGAGGAACATGGTTTCTTCGGGTGTGCCGTTGTATTGCTGCTTTTCCTTGCACTGATATTGCGACTGGTGTATCTGGCTGAACGCCAAAACATTAAGTTTGCTCGAATATATGGTTATTGTGTCTTGTCCATCTTCATATTCCACTTGTTTATCAATGTCGGAATGGTGCTAGGAATGACACCGGTAATCGGTATTCCGTTGCCATTCTTTAGCTATGGAGGTTCCTCTTTGTGGGGCTTTACTATATTGCTTTTTATATTCTTGAGAATGGATGCGGCGCGTAATTTTGCAAGAACATAATCAACATGAATTAAAAACTATTAGATATATATCTAAAAAAACGCATAATGTTTGTTTTTTTTATGATTTCTTGCTAACTTTGCACCCTGAACTATGCGTATAATCAAAAAACTGGACCTGTTCATCGTTAAGCAGTTTCTCACTCTGCTCATGGGTGCTTTCGTCATCTGCCAATTCGTGTTGATGATGCAGTTCCTTTGGAAGTACGTGGATCAGTTGATTGGAAAAGGTATTCCGATGGATATCCTTGCGCAGTTCTTTTGGTACATGGGACTCATTCTTGTGCCACAGGCTCTTCCTCTTTCCATTCTCCTTGCGTCGCTGATTACTTTCGGTAACATAGGCGAAAGCATGGAACTTACAGCGATAAAGGCAGCAGGCATCTCGCTTATGCAGGCTTTCCGACCGCTGATAGTGGTAGTTTGTATAATTATGGGTGTGTCGTTCTATTTCCAGAATGTCATTGGACCGAATGCAAACCTGTCGTTTGGACAGCTTCTGCTATCAATGAAGCAGAAAAGTCCAGAATTGGAAATCCCTGAGGGTAAGTTTTATGACGGTATCCCTGGTTCCAATATATATGTCCAAAAGAAGGATGTTGACCGCGGAATGCTCTATGGACTAATGATTTACCGTATGACAGACAGTTACGAAGATGCTGCCATCATTCTGGCTGACTCCGGAAAAATCCAGTCAACAGCAGACAAGAAGCACCTTTTGGTAACATTGAACAGTGGCGAATGGTTTGAGAACATGCGTCAAAGTGGTCTAGGAGAGCAGGCTAATGTGCCTTATCGCCGTGAAACATTCACGGAAAAGACGCTCCTGGTTGATTTCAATAGTGACTTCGACATGGTGGAAGCTGCGGGTATCGCAAACGATGCTCGTTCGAAGAGCTTGAAAAAAATAGCCCATGATGTTGACTCGGTGAAAGTGCTATATGACTCCATAGGTCGTGCATACCTTGCTCAGGAGGCATTCGATATGAAGATGATTCACCTTAACGATAGCTCTGTCACAAGTGAAATGAAGAAAGAGCGCGAAAAGGCTATGCTCGCAGCGCAGAAGGCGCACCAGAAAACGCCTGACTCACTCTTCTTGAACATGACAGAACAGCATAAACTTTCTGTCATTCAGTCGGCACTCAATGAGGCTCGCAACAAAAAGATGAATGCGGACTTTAAAACTGCGGTTACAGAAGAGGGCGATCACTTTGAGGTTATGCACCAGATAGAGACTTTCAATAAGTTCACGCTGTCTTTGTGCTGTCTGATATTCTTCTTCATCGGTGCACCGCTTGGGGCTGTAATACGCAAAGGTGGACTTGGTGTTCCTGTGCTTATCTCGGTGATAGTGTTCATCATTTACATTGTGCTTGACACTCTTGGCTACCGAATGGCAAGAAACCATTTCTGGGCAGTATGGTTCGGAAAAATCTTGGCAACGGCAGTTCTTGCACCATTTGCCGTATATGCAACCTATCGTGCAAACAAAGACCTCGCTCTTGTAAATGCTCGAGTGTACTATTTCTTCAGGAAAACCTTGGTGTCTATTAAGAATTTCCGTGATCCGTTTTCCGAAAAGTCTAGCCTCGGTAAATATTGGAGTGAATACTTTCGTGGATTAGGAGAAAAGATAAAACGGGCAAAGAACACTGATGATGTTATGCCGAAAGGAAATATTAATAATACAAGTAACAAAGAAAACGAACAAGTACAATGATAAAGTTAAATACAGTAGAAGAGGCTATTGCTGATTTCAAGGAAGGAAAATTTGTTGTTGTGGTTGATGATGAAGACCGCGAGAACGAAGGTGACCTCATCATAGCTGCTGAGAAAATTGATGCTGACAAGGTTAACTTCATGCTTAAATATGCGAGAGGCTTGCTCTGTGCACCGATAACAAACTCACGTTGCGAGGAACTAGGATTGCCACATCAGGTGCAAGACAATACTTCGCTGCTAGGAACTCCTTTCACAGTGACCATAGATAAGTTGGAGGGCTGTGCAACGGGTGTTTCTGCCTACGACAGAGCTGAGACCATCAAGGCTTTGGCTGATCCTAAGTCTACTCCAGAAACCTTTGGCCGTCCGGGTCATATCAATCCTCTTTACGCTCAGGACAATGGTGTTCTTCGACGTAGTGGTCATACTGAGGCTGCTATAGATCTCTGTAAGATGGCTGGTCTTTATCCTGCTGCTGCACTTATGGAGATTATGAATGAAGATGGTACAATGTCAAGACTCCCCCAACTTGCAGAGTTTGCGAAAGAGCATGACATGAAACTCATCTCCATCAAGGACATGATTTCATATCGTCTCAAGCAGGAAAGCCTTGTGGAGAAGGGTGAAGAAGTAAATCTCCCTACTGAATGGGGTTCTTTCCGCATGATACCTTTTCGCCAGAAGAGTAATGGCCTTGAGCATTTTGCCCTCGTAAAAGGCGAATGGGAAGCAGACGAGCCTATTTTGGTTCGTGTTCATTCTTCTTGTGCAACAGGCGACATCCTCGGTAGCAAGCGATGCGATTGCGGCGAACAACTTCATCGTGCCATGATGGCTATTGAAAAGGAGGGCAAAGGCGCAATTGTCTATATGCAGCAGGAGGGTCGAGGAATCGGCTTGATGAATAAAATCAGAGCATATAAACTTCAGGAACAGGGCGATGATACTGTAGATGCAAATGTTCATCTTGGATTCAAGCCTGATGAGCGTGATTATGGCTGTGGTGCGCAAATCCTCCGCGAACTCGGAATCCACAAGATGCGTTTGCTGACGAATAATCCCGTCAAGCGTATCGGACTTGAAGCGTATGGCCTTGAAATCACGGAGAATGTATCGATAGAAGTTACGCCTAACGAGTATAACCGTCGCTATCTTGAGACAAAGAAAGTGCGCATGGGACACACCCTTCATCTATAATCAAAAAACATTCAACTGCAAAACCGTATTACTATATATGAATCTATCAGACAGACTAAACAGACTCGCACCTTCTGCAACACTTGCTATGTCACAGAAGAGTGCAGAAATGAAAGCACAGGGTATTGATGTTATTAACCTTAGTGTTGGAGAGCCAGATTTCCCAACTCCTGCTCATATCAAAGCTGCAGGTAAGAAGGCTATTGAAGATAACATCACAACTTATTCGCCTGTGCCAGGTTATGCTTATCTTCGTGAAGCAATCTCTGCAAAGCTCAAGAACGAGAATGGCCTTGACTATAAGCCTTCAGAGATTCTTGTTTCCAATGGTGCTAAGCAGAGTGTGACAAATACCATTATGGCACTTGTCAATGACGGAGAAGAGGTTATCATTCCGGCTCCTTATTGGGTAAGCTATCCGCAGATGGCTAAGCTTGCCGGTGGAAATCCCGTGTTCATTGAAGCAGGCATTGAGCAGGATTTTAAGATAACTCCAGCACAGCTTGAGGCTGCCATCACACCAAAGACAAAGATGCTCATTCTTTGTTCTCCAAGCAACCCTACAGGAAGCGTATATTCTCAAGACGAACTAGCGGCTTTGGCAGAGGTTATCATGAAGCACGACAACCTCTATGTGCTCGCTGATGAAATCTATGAACACATTAATTATATAGGCGCGCACGCAAGCATGGCAAAAGTTGAGGGCATGCGTGAACGTACAATTATTGTAAATGGTGTGTCGAAAGCGTATGCTATGACTGGATGGCGTATCGGCTACATTGCAGCTCCTGAATGGATCGTCAAAGGCTGTAACAAACTTCAGGGTCAATACACAAGTGGACCTTGTTCAATCTCTCAGTATGCTGCATACGTTGCTTACACCGAGGCTCAGGATTGTGTGGAGGAAATGCGAAAGGCATTTGAGCGTCGTCGTGATCTTATTTTTGACCTTACTTCCCAGATTCCAGGCCTTGAGGTCAACAAGCCACAGGGAGCGTTCTATCTTTTCCCAAAATGTAGCAGCTTCTTCGGAAAGAAGGATGACGAGGGTAGGGTAGTAAACAACTCTACAGACCTTGCAATGTACCTTCTTGAAGTTGGTCACGTAGCATGTGTAGGAGGTGACGCTTTCGGTTCTCCAGAATGTTTCAGAATGAGTTATGCAACCAGTGATGACAATATAAAGGAGGCGATAAAGAGAATTGCAGATACATTGGCAAAACTTCATTAAATCAAAATAATTTTAATAAAAACGAAAAAAAAGTCAAAAAAAATTCGTTGATTTAAAATAAAATAGTAACTTTGCTATGTACATAGATTGCATTTTTGACCTATATTTTTGAAAATCAGTCTATTATCATAGAAAAATCACTTGATGTAAAATAAACTTAACTTAATTTATTAATAACTAAATCTTATTTAAAACTATGGCAACTCCACAAAAACCAGCCCAGAAAAAATCTACAAATCCGGGCTTCCAGGGTGTTCGTAACGCGATTTGGATCATCATCGCTTGTTTCTTCCTCGCAGTAGCATTCTACCAGTTCTTCCTTGGTAATCCAGCAAACTTCCAGGATGGTAGCAACGAAAATGCTCCTCTTAACCTTCTTGGTACAGTGTACAAGGGTGGTATCGTGGTTCCTGTAATCATCACTCTCCTCTTCACAGTTATCGCTCTCTCTGTAGAACGTACACTCGCTCTCTCTAAGTGCTTCGGTACTCAGTCTCTCCAGAAGTTCGTTTCTCAGATCAAGCCTCAGATCGCTGCTGGCGATTTCGCAGCTGCTGAAGCTACTTGCAACAAGCAGAAGGGTTCTGTTGCTAACGTAGTTCTCGCTTCTATCAAGGCTTACAAGGAAATGGACGAGGCTAACGGTCTCAAGCTTGCTCAGAAGGTTTCTCGTATCCAGCAGGCTCACGAAGAGGCTACTCAGCTTGAAATGCCAACTCTCCAGATGAACCTCCCTATCATCGCAACTATCGTAACTCTCGGTACTCTTACAGCCCTCTTCGGTACTGTGGTTGGTATGATCAAGTCATTCCAGGCACTTGCACAAGGTGGTGGTGGTGACTCACTCGAGCTTTCTACTGGTATCTCTGAGGCCCTCGTTAATACTGCATCTGGTATCTTGACTTCTTGGGTAGCTGTTGTTGCTTACAACTTCTTCACAAACAGAATCGATAAGCTCACTTTCGCTCTTGATGAAGTAGGTTATTCAATCGCTAAGACTTTCGAATCTACACACGCAGAATAATTTTGCTTTCCCCTATTGTTTAACTTAAAACTTTAACTAACTATGGGTAAAGTAAAAATTAAAAAGAAGTCCGTCTGGATTGACATGACTCCGATGTCAGACGTGATGGTCCTCTTGCTTACATTCTTCATGTTGACAGCAACGTTCACGAAGAATGAGGCAGTGAAGGTCAACACTCCTGGTTCTGTATCGGAAATCAAGATTCCAGAGAAGAACGCTTTGAGCATTCTTATCGATAAGCAGGGTAAGGTGTTCCTTGGTATGGATAGACCAAGTTCACAAAAGACCCTCGTACAAGCTGTTGCAAGCGAATATGGCGTTGATCTCAACGAGATACAGCTTAAGACTGCTGAAGGTACAACTAACGTTGGTGTACCAATGGACCAGCTCTCTAAGATGTTCGCTATGGAGCCTGCAGAAATTAATGAATTCCAGAAGGATAAGGGTCTCCCTACCGACTCAGTTGACGGTAAGCAGAGCCAATTCCAAGACTGGGTCATGGCTGCTCGTGATAATTTCGGCCAGGACATGAAGATCACTCTCAAGGCTGACTGTGATACTCCATACAA
>JAZLHI010000132.1:0-36651 GCA_045616725.1 Prevotella sp.
GTGTGTCATACCTGAACAACCGATTGTTTCAACGAGACATTCTTCGATAACGCCTTCCTTCACGTTGAGAGTGAGCTTACATGCACCCTGCTGAGGAGCACACCAGCCGATACCGTGAGTAAGACCTGAGATGTCTTTGATTTCTTTTGCCTGCACCCACTTACCCTCTTCTGGGATTGGAGCAGGTCCATGGTTTGGGCCCTTAGCCACACAACACATGTTCTGTACTTCGTGTGAATATACCATAATCTTAATAAAATGATTTTATGATTTATGTTTTGATTTACGCGGCAAAGTTAATAAAAACTTATAGAAAATCAGTTTGAAGTACCTAAAAAAAGTGATTTTTGACGAATAATTGTAATAATTTGCGTACTTTTGCAAAGTGAATTAAGCAACTAAACCGTAAAAATAATGAACGAACAGCTATATATAGGTATGGCGAAGGCTCAAGAAGCTGCTGGCGATGTGCAGGCGGCATTGACCATTCTGTCCTCTGCCATCAAGCAATATCCCGACAGTGCCGACCTCTATCTGGAGCGCGGCAGGATATACAATTCTCTCGGCAACAAGGAGGCGGCAATCTTTGACATCAAGAAGGCTGCGGAAATCAAGCCGGAGATAGTGCAGTTTACACAGAAAATCAAGAATTGAATAAGGCAATGATATTTTTAGATTTTCATAAAGATTTTAGTTAGGATGTCGAGCGAAGCGATCCTTCAAAAGAGCCTTTTTGAAGCGAGGTATTCGAGCGCATTTTTGGACTCCGCTTGCGCCTGAGCACCTACTGGAGCGCAAGAAGGATTTTATTTTAGGATTTTTATCCTCACTAAAATCTTCAACCAAATCTCAACTGAAAATACGCTCCAGTTCGTCGCTTTCATGAGGTCTTTTTAGGGAGATCGTCGCAAGCTCCTCGAAATCCAAACTAAAATCCTAATGAAAATCCTAAAATCATCAAATCATCAAATCGCCAAATGACTTTGTTTCACCCTCTCTCATACAGCGGTGAACTTCCCGAGAAGTTCACTTACCCTTACTGCTATCAGCCGCATGACGTGGCGAAGATGGCGGCGGGGGAGGTCATTCGCTATATTGAAGGCAGGGGGGAATGGAAGGAGGAACTCGAGAACGGAAAGATGTTTGGCGTTCTTGTGGTGAAATCAAACGGTGGGGAATTGGGTTTTGTGGCTGCCTATAGCGGTTTGCTTCAGGGCAGAAACGACCATGATTATTTCGTGCCACCGTTTTTTGACTCGCAATCTCCGAACGGTCATTTCAAGACGAACGAGCGAAGGATATCGGCACTGAGCAAGGCTGGTCGTCAAACACGCCAACATTCCATCAATCTTCAGCGTTGGCTGTTCTCGCAGTATGACCTGATGAATGGGGTGGGAGAGAAGCGGAATGTGATGGATGTTTTCCGCGAATATTATGCCGACTCCAAGGCTTACGAGAAGAAGGCGAATGGAATACCGCCTTCGGGAACTGGCGATTGCTGTGCACCGAAACTGCTGCAATATGCTTTCCTGAATGGATTGAAGCCGGTGTGCATGGCTGAGTTCTGGTATGGCAAGTCGCCGAAGGGTGAGATTCGCCATCATTTGCAGTATTATCCTGCATGCTCGGGGAAGTGCAAACCGATTCTTACGCACATGCTGAAAGGCTTGGATGTGGAGCCGAATCCGCAAGAGAAAGCGATACAAGGAAAGCTTGAGGTGTTGTATGAAGACGATTATCTGATAGCCGTGAATAAACCTGCGGGAATGCCTTCCGTGCCAGGAAAGATTGACCTGCCGGATGTTGTGAGTAAGTTAATGCAGAATTCAGAATTCAGAATTCAGAATGATTCTCAACCTACAAACGCGGCGCAGCCTAATTCTGCATTCTGCATTGGCTTTCCCTTCGGCCGCCTTCCTTTGGTTCTGCATTCTGCATTCCTAAAGCCAATACATCGTTTGGACATGGCAACGAGCGGAATCCTGCTGTTGGCAAAGGACGAACAGTTCTTCAAGACGATGCAGAGCATGTTTGCGCGAAGGGATGTGAAGAAGGAATATGCGGCAATAATAACCCCCTCTAACTCCCCCACAGGGGGGAGAATAAATCCCTTATCTGGAGAAACGGGAAATTGCGGAACAATCTCCTTGCCACTTGCTCCCGATTTCCTTAATCGTCCTTACCAGAAGGTGGATTTTGAGAAGGGAAAGGATGCTGTGACGGAATATAAAATCATTGGCAATACGGAAGATGGCAAAGGTGTTGAGGTGCTGCTATATCCGCTGACAGGAAGGACGCATCAGCTTCGTGTACATTGCGCCCATCACGACGGATTGAACGCGCCGATAGTTGGCGACGAACTTTACGGAACGCCCGCCGATAGGCTTTACCTTCATTGCCAACGATTGGAATTCGTACATCCTATATATAATAATGAGGTGAAGCTTGAATGCCGAGCGCCTTGGAAATAATCAGAAAACAATTATAGATGATGAAAAAACTTATCCTAACCCTTATCTGCTTGCTGTCAATGACTTTTGCAAGTGCAGAAAACTATCCTTGCCGTAGCGACTACTTGTTTACTACGATTCCGAACCATGCCGACTGGCTCTACAAGACGGGCGAGAAGGCGGAGGTGGAGGTTATCTTTCAACTTTACGGAATGAACAAGACCGTCGAGTGTGAATATTCTGTTGCCAACGATATGGCGAAACACACTGATTTCAAGAAGATTACGCTGAAGGACGGTCGTGCGAAAATCAATATGGGCACAAGAAAGACGCCTGGCTTCAACGACCTTATGATTAGAACTGTGCTCGACGGAAAGACAGTTTCGCATCATGTGAAGGTTGGCTACGATGTGGATAACATCAAGGCTTGGACAAAGGAACCTGCCAATTTCAAGTCGTTCTGGGACGGTGTGTTGAAAGAGCAGGCAAAGACGAAGCTTTCTTACACGAAGGAACTTGCCAAGGAATATTGCACAGACAAGTTCGACTGCTATCTCGTGAAGCTTCAACTCATTGATGATCATGCCATTTACGGCTATCTCTTCATGCCCCTCGCAGCAAAGCAGGGCAAGAAATGTCCGGTAGTGCTCAGCCCTCCAGGAGCTGGCGTTAAGACAATCAAGGAGCCTCTGCGCCATCGCTATTATGCCGAGAACGACATGATTCGCTTTGAGATAGAGATTCACGGCTTGAACCCAACGATGACCGATGAGCAGTTCAAGGAGATCAGCAATGCCTTCAACGACAATTATGGCGGCTACATGGCAAACGGAATTGATGATCCGAACCGCATGTATCTGAAGCATGTCTATGCCGGCATGGTTCGCTGCTTCGATTTCCTCACTTCGCTTCCTGAATGGGACGGCAAGAACTGCGTGGCGCAAGGTGGCAGTCAGGGTGGTGCGCTCTCGATCATCGCCGCTGCCCTTGACCCTCGCGTGAATATCTGCGTGGCTAATCATCCTGCTCTCTCTGACATGGGTGCCTACAGTGCAGAAGGTGTGACGGAAGGTTGGCCGCACTTCAATGCCGACAAACTCAAGCCAACGAAGGAAGTGCTCAACACGCTTGCTTACTATGATGTTGTTAACTTTGCAAAGTATGTAAAAGCCGACACTTACATGACTTGGGGATACAACGACAACACTTGTCCGCCAACAACATCCTATGCCGTTTGGAACAATTTCTCGTGCAAGAAAGAGTCACTCATCACGCCAATCAATGAGCATTGGACAAGCGAAAACACCGAATATGGGCACATGGTTTGGATAAAGAACCACCTAAAATAAGAAATATTTATTAAATAAGAGCATTTTTTCTTGGTTTCGGATTGTTGGTAACAAAAAACTTTGTAACTTTGTACCCATAAATCATACATCATAAATCGATAATCATAAATCGTATATCCCCTTGATGCTCTACATTATCATAATAGCCTTTGCTGCCGCACTCCTGCTTATATCCACAGAACACATCACTGGAATAAACAGGGCTGCGGTAGCTGTCTTCTGTGCTGCGATGGGATGGGTGGCATACATCAGCTATGGCTTTGACTTTGTAATGGCAGAACATCCTTCTCAATATCTTGCTTTCCTAAATGGAGACGTGAGCAGCTCTTCTACCGTAAAATCCTTCATTTCAAGCAACCTTTTCATTCCTGCCGTAGGAAGAGCCGCAGAACTTGTGCTCTATTTGTTAGCTACTGTTACCATTGTTCAGATTCTTCAGGCAAATGGTTGTTTTGATGGCTTGACAAGATGGATTCAGGATTCATCGGCAAAGAGAATGTATTGGAAGATGTCTGTTGTGACTTTCCTCGTTTCAATGAACATCAACAACCTCACGACGGCTATGCTGATGCTCGTCCTAATGAGATCTCTCATAAGCGAACAGCGCTATCGATTCTTCTTTGGTTGCATGATTGTGATAGCTGCAAATTGTGGAGGAGCTCTCACTGTAATAGGTGATCCTGTAGGCTTGACCTATTGGAACTCGGAGTATGTGTCGGCAACGACTTACTCGATGACAATGCTTGTGCCTGTGCTGCTTGTTTGGCTGCTGCCTTCGTATATGATTTCGCGTAAGCTTCCAGGCAGAATACAGCGACCAATAGGTAGGCTTTTCCCATACAGAGGAAACGACACGATGCTTCGCGGTTGGCAGAAATGGTTACTGCTCATCGTCGGCATTGGTGGCTTATGGCTCATACCAAGCTTCCGAAACTACACGAAGCTGAGTCCTTTCGTGGCTGCTCTTCTCGTTCTTTCCGTACTCTGGATATTCGATGAAATCGTGAATCGCCGACTGATAGCAAGTGGCAAGAACACCTCAAACCAGCGAATGCCACAGGCAATGCAATATACAGCCGTTCAGATGATGTTCTACATCTCGGGTATCATCCTTCTGGTTGCCGTTGTTCAGGAAACAGGTATCTTCAATACCGTTCCGAAATGGATAGAAAGCAACAGCGACAATGTTTGGGTTGTTGCAGTGGCTGGTTCGCTATTGGCATCAGTAACAGACACTTTCGCCATAGCAGAATGGTGCGGTGCGCTGCATCCAGTGGTAAATGCGATAGGGCAGGGCAGTATGAACTCAACCTATTGGATGGCAACAGCCTTCACTACTCAGATGGCAGGAAACCTTCTGCTCGTAGGTTCATGGGCAGGTTTGACTCTTGTCCGTACCGAGCGTCTGCCTCTCGGCTGGTATGGCCAGAATGTATTGCCTTGGGTAGCAATAGCAATGGTTGCTGGCGTAGCTATTATATTATACATTTAAAACACTTTAAAACACGATAATATTATGAAAATCAAGACTATTGGTATTCTCACTTCTGGAGGCGATGCCCCTGGAATGAACGCTGCCATTCGTGCAGTCACCCGTGCAGGTATCTACAATGGTTTCAAAATGAAGGGTATTTACCGCGGTTGGGAAGGTCTTATCAACAATGAAATCAAGGATTTCACTACAGAGAATGTTTCAGGAATAATCAACACTGGTGGTACTATCCTCAAGACCGCTCGCTCAAAGGAATTCATGACACCGGAAGGTCGCCAGAAGGCTTACGACAACATGATTGCCAATGGCATTGACGCTCTCGTGGTAATCGGCGGTAACGGTTCGCTCACAGGTGCCAAGATATTCGCTCAGGAGTTTGATGTTTGCTGCATCGGTTTGCCAGGAACTATTGACAACGACCTTTACGGCACTGACTCTACCATTGGTTATGACACTACGATGAACACCATCATGGAATGTGTTGACCGTATTCGTGACACCGCTTCTTCTCACTCTCGCATCTTCTTCGTTGAGGTTATGGGACGTGACGCAGGCTTCCTTGCACAGAACTCAGCCATCGCTTGTGGTGCGGAAGCAGCAATCATACCAGAGGAATCAACAGATGTTGACCAGTTGGCACAGTTCATGGAGCGTGGTATCCGCAAGTCAAAGAAATCTTGTATCGTGATTGTGTCGGAAAGTCCTAAGTGTGGTGCGATGTATTACGCTGAGCGTGTGACAAAGGAATTCCCGGAATATGATGTTCGCGTGTCTATCCTTGGTCACCTTCAGCGTGGTGGTACACCTACAGCTCACGACCGCATCCTTGCTTCTCGTACAGGTGTTGGTGCTATAGAGGCTATCATGCAAGGACAGCGTAATGTTATGATTGGTGTTCGCTACAATGAGGTGGTATATGTACCATTCTCAGAGGCAATCCGTAGTGACAAGCCATTCAACAAGAAACTTATCAAAGTTCTTGACAATTTGAGCATCTAATATCGTGCTGATTTATAAAGAAACACCTCGCCAGTTTGTAATAATCTGACGAGGTGTTTATATTATATTATATTATATTATATTATGTGAATCTTAGTATGATGTTGTTTCCTTCTATGATTATTCCGTTGCCTCGAGAACTGTGACCTCCCGTTTCTCTCATTATCTGTCTAGCGATAAGCATCGGAATGTTCTTGGCTGTAGGAGAGAAACAATCAGTAGGTACTTGAGAGCCAGCATTGATAATGATGTCTGTATATTGCCCTTCTTTACGGTATGTGACATCAAGTTGTCTTGCGCCAAGGTATTTCTTTATTTGAAGTAGGAGATAAGAGTATAGATCCTTATCGGTTCTTACGGCCAAACCATTGCCAAGCATAACCCTTGTAGGCTTGATGCCCATAGAGATCTTCTGCTCTGCAAGTTGTTGGGAGAGATTATTGTAGAGTTGCTCATAGAATGTGGTGAGCTCTTCCACTTCTTCCTTATCACTACCATTTGAAAGCAGCGTTGAGATTCTGCTCGGATAATACATTGTCTCGTGCTTTATGGTAGAAAGTCCGTTAGTGAGGATATTATTGGATATATGCAGAGATTCGCTTTCATACTCCAACTGCTTGACATACGACTTTTTATCATCAAGTCCTAAATCCTCACGATATTTAGTCATCTTCTTCCTTTTTATCCAAAGGTATCGGAGCCAAACAATAATAGATGCCAAATAGACGAAGAACAGCAAATTGACAATAAACCAAGCCGTCTTCATTTTGTCAAGATATACTGTCTGCTCTTCACAGTAAAGTTCCAAATCCTTATTTGAATCGTTACTGAGGCGTTCCAGTATATTCTCGTATATATTATTATATGTACGATAATCTTCCCAACGATGTAGTGCAAGCGAAGCGATGGCAGCTTCGTTTGATGCATCAAGATTGATATTATCTATGATTGTGGAATCGGAGAAAGTCTGCAATAGACATATCTGGACAGAATCTACGAAAGACAAAGTCTTCTCGAATGTTCCATCTATGTTGGAATAGTAAGCGGAATCAGCAAAGGCAGCTGCACGACTTAGAATGCTATCTTCTATGTTGATGTTGTAGCGTGGGTCGTGGTCTTCATGTGCCTGTGCATTGGAAAGGGTAGGGATGGAAAGCGACAATAGGAGAAGGATCATTTTCACTATTGGCAATCGGAAGAAGAAACGAGAGCCTTCACCAAGCTTTGACTCTACGCCTATCATACAACAACTGAAAAGACTTCCTACCTTCTTGTAACTGTTGATGATACCACGGCAATTAAGAAGTCCGAAGCCGTGACCGTTTGTAATTGTTTGAGAGAATATGTTTGCAGCTTGGTCTTCTGTCATACCCTTACCAGAATCCTTTACAGAGAGTTCAACATAGTTTTCTTTCTCTTCTGCATAGATGTCAATTGTGCCACCGGCTTCAGTTGCTTTGCGCGCATTGTCCGCAAGTGTGTTTAGCATAAAGAGCGTAAGAACCTTGTCTGCCTTGACCTTAATATCGTTTGCTTGTACATTAAGCATCAACCCTTGTATGCTGAAGGTCTTCTTGTTGCGATCAAGAATCTGTAGGAGTTCGTTGATGTTGAATGTTTCAATCTTGAACGACAATTTGCCTTGTTCAAGTTGAATCCATTCTGTGAGAAGGGTGTTGTATTGTTCTATCTGTGCCAGGATCTCTTGAGCATAATTGTAATCCTGGATTTCTATCGCTTTGCGCAAGCGGGCAATAAGTGGGGAAACAGTGTTTACGAGGAAAAGCTTCGTACGCTTATCCAATGTTTGTTCCTTTGTAGTACGAAGTTTATGGAGAAGAAGGGCGAGTTCTTCATCAAGTTCCTCGTCCTGCTGGTCGTAATCCTTCTTTCGAAGTATCTTTTCTCCTGTATTCTCATCGTGTGAATATTCATCCTTGAAGCGAATGAATGTAAACAATATGACGAGTATGGCTATGGTGAAGAGTATGATTTTCCAACTCAGCCAAATGGAATCGCTATGGATTTTTTGTACCTTTTTGTCGATGTCGTTATCGCGCTTACTGTTGGCAATGCTTTCCAGATAAACATTTCGATGGTAGTTGCTCTGAAGATTGTTGCCAAGTGCTGATTGTATCAAGCAATGTTGTTCTTGAATATCGGCATAGAGTTCTAGGTTTTTGTTTATCTCGTCTTTCTTCATTTCCGCTCTGTTCAAATAGTAGAGGGCGGAATCGTACTCTTCTCTTTCAAACATCTCTCTTGACTTCTCCAGCATCTCCTTGTTTCTGGAAAAGTCATTACCCTGTGCACAACATAGTGTTGAACACAGGGTAACGAGCAATATAGAGATGAGATGTCTCATTTGGAAAATGCGTAATGCTTAATTCGTAATGCGTAATTAACCGCGAATCTTTGCAATAACATCAAGGCATTCCTTGCACTTGTCAGTAACATACTGCCAATCTTCTGCCTTAACCTTGTCGCCAGGGAAGAGCTTAGAGCCCATACCTACGCAGAATACGCCTGCCTTGAACCACTTTGTGAGGTTATCTTCTTCAGGAGCAACACCACCAGTAACCATGATCTTTGACCATGGCATTGGAGCCATAAGACCCTTAACGAGGTTTGGACCTACAACATCACCAGGGAATACCTTTGTGAAGTCGCAACCAACTTCCTGAGCCTTACCGATTTCAGATGGAGTAAGACAACCAGGGCAGTAAGTTACGCAACGACGGTTGCAGACAACAGCTACATCTGGGTTGAAGAGAGGGCCAACAACGAAGTTAGCACCCATCTGGATGTACATAGCAGCTGTAGGAGCGTCTACAACAGAACCGATACCGAGTGCCATCTCAGGGCATTCAGTAGCAACGAACTTAGAGAGTTCTGCGAATACTTCCTGAGCGAAGTCGCCACGGTTAGTGAACTCAAACGCGCGAACGCCACCTTCGTAGCAAGCCTTAACGACCTTCTTTGCTACCTCGGCATCCTTATGATAGAATACTGGAACCATAGGTGCGGCAGCAATCTTTGCCATCACCTGGAATTTATCGAATTTTGCCATAAGACCTTCCCCCGGCCCCTTCCTTTCAGGACGGGGAGTAATATGTTTATTCTCCTTGGGGGAGCGGAGTTTTAATTAAAATAATCTTTTATAGTATCTATAACGGTTTGCGTCTCGTATAGAACTTCCTCATTTGTGAATCTTAAGAAATTATATCCTAGTGATTCAATCCACACTTGTCTGATTTGATCATCTTCCTCCTGCTTGGGTTCTGAATGATATGCGCCATCCACTTCTATTATTAGCCCTTCGTCTCTACAAACGAAATCAACGATATAATCACCGATAATATATTGTCGGATAAATTTGTGCCCTAACGAATTACATCTTAAGTGACTCCAAAGGACAGATTCAGCCAACGTCATATTATTCCTGTTCTGCCTTGCAAATTCTTTAAGCGCAGAATATCTGTCAGGAGAGGCTTCGTTGAAAGAGAGCATAATTTAGTAATGCTGTTAGAGCAAGATGGCTTATTTGCGCGAAAAGTGTATTTGTTCCCCGTCCTGAAAGGAAGGGGTTAGGGGAAGGTCTTTTAGCGCTGTACGCGGCCATTAGCGTTACCGCCAGCAAGAGCTTCTACTTCGTCAACACCTACGAGGTTGAAGTCACCGTTGATAGTGTGCTTGAGAGCTGATGCTGCAACAGCGAATTCAAGAGCTTCACCCTGAGTTGCCTTAGTGAGAAGACCGTGGATAAGACCACCAGAGAATGAGTCGCCACCACCTACGCGGTCGATGATTGGGTTGATTTCGTAACGCTTTGACTGATAGAACTCTTCGCCATTGTAGATAAGAGCCTTCCAACCGTTGAATGTAGCAGAGAATGACTCGCGGAGAGTAGAAACAACATACTTGAATCCGAACTCTTCCTTCATCTGCTTGAAGATTCCTTCGTAACCAGCAGCGTTTGTCTCACCACCTTCTACGTCAGCATCTGGCTTGAAGCCGAGGCAGAGCTCTGCATCCTCTTCGTTGCCGATACAAACATCAACATACTGCATCAATGGACGCATGATAGAGATTGCTTTCTCTGAAGTCCAAAGCTTCTTGCGGAAGTTGAGGTCAACAGAAACAGTCACACCGTGACGCTTAGCAGCTTCACATGCGAGCTTAGTGAGTTCAGCAGCCTTATCCGAAACGGCAGGAGTTATACCTGACCAGTGGAACCAATCTGCACCTTCCATGATAGCATCAAAATCGAAATCTGAAGGATCAGCTTCAGCGATAGCTGAGTTAGCGCGGTCGTAGATAACCTTTGAAGGACGCATAGAAGCACCTGTCTCACAGTAATAAAGACCTACGCGGTCGCCACCACGAGCAATGAAGTCTGTATTGACACCATAACGACGAAGAGCGTTAACAGCAATCTGACCGATTTCATGCTTAGGAAGCTTCGACACGAAGTAAGCATCGTGACCATAGTTTGCAACTGAAACTGCAACGTTAGCCTCGCCACCACCAGGGATTACGCGAAGAACATCTGTCTGAATGAAACGGTCCTGACCGTTAGGAGAGAGGCGAAGCATGATTTCGCCAAGTGTAACTACTTTAGCCATAGTTTGATTTAGTTATATTAAGTTATATTTTGATTATTTCAAAATGTGATATTAATTAGTAAGGGGATAGCAAAATTGCTACTTTTACTTTGCAAAATTAATATTTATTTGAGAAAAAACGGCTTTTTGTATCGAAAAAATAACAAATGAAGCCTATATTATTTATATATATCTTGTATTTTGTACATTTTTTGCCACAATAGTTGTTCAAACTATAGTTACAGAGAAATATAATGTCTAGCTAAACATTAGAGTTTACATTGGTGTTAATCCTCCATTTTGCCTTGAAATCGTTAAGTTTGCGCTTGGCATTCTCAAAAAACACTTTGTATTCTTCTGAGTCAGGATTGAACGGTTTATGATTCAATGCTTGCTTTATTGGCTGATATTCATCATATAACAAACTAGCTGATTCCGAGAAATAAATCTCGCGGAAACGCTCAAATATGTAATCGATCGCCTGCTCTGAAGGATGAATCATATCAGGAGCATAGAATCTATAGTCGCGAAGTTCGTCAAGGACAATCTCGTAGGCAGGGAAATAGTTTAATGCAGAATGCTGATTGAATAATGCTGAATTAGGAAGTTCCTCGCCTAACAGATTCTGTATCGCAAGCAAAAGGGTTGCCTTTGAAAGTTGGCTTTCATGATAGCCATACTTTTTATATCTGATAGGAGAAACGGTAAAGATGATCTGTTTGCAATTTGAAAGGAAAGGATGATTTACTATTTCCTCCAAAATACGAGTACAATCTTCCACAGACATCACCTCCTCTTGGAAGAGTTTCTGAGGTCGTTTCTGGCAATTGTCTACGATTTCTCCTGTGGATATTTCGCGGTAAACATGATTTGTGCCTAGAGTGAAAAGTGCTATGGTAGGTATTGAATCAAGGTTGTCATTATCTGCATATAACTTGTCAAGTGTATGCTTCACGCTCACAGGATTATACATCACGCCAAAAGGATTAACAACGGCGTTGAAACCATTGTCAACGAAGCGTTTCCCAATATTATCGGCAAAGCATGAGCCAACAAAAAGCAACTTGTCTTGTGGCAAAAGTTTCACCTTCGGATACGGTATTGTAACAGGAGTTGTGAAATCCATGTCTTAGCTTCTACTTACTGCCAATCCCGTTTGGCTTAGATTCATTTCCACAAAGCGTGCACGGGAGTTTGGGGCATTGTTTTGAAGAATAGTTCTAATGCGTGATGCTGCATCTGCATCTTTTGCCATCATGTAAAGATAACCACCACCTCCAGCTCCAGGAAGTTTATAACCAGTGCAGAGGTCATCAACAAGATCTGTGATTTGCTTTACGGCAACAGGATTTGTGCCAGCATCTATAGATTGATTCTGTGCCCATGTCTTACGTACAAGTTGTCCTACACGGTCATAGTCAACACATTGTATTGCCTCATACATATCATGGGCATGCTGTTTCATCTGTCTTAACACAGCTAGTTCATCGCCTTGATTGAGGAACATTCTGCGAACAATCTCACCTAAGATATTCTTTGCTGTACGAGTAATGCCTGTGTAATATAGCAAATGACATGGCTTATAATCTGGCTGTGTATAAATGTCGGTAGGAAGCCAAAGTGTCTTTGGCGACTGGCTGAAGCCGCGTTCGGTAGTCAATAGCTTTACTCCTGGCAGAATACCTCCGTATTGATCTTGCCAACCGCCACCAGAAGTCAGCAGTTGTTCAAGGATAAGAGTGCGAAGACCAAGCTCGTTCTTGTCCCAATGCAAGCCGCAGAAGTCGTTCAATGCACCGAGAACAGTGGCAGCAAGCATACTGCTAGTGCCAAGCCCACTACCGGCAGGAATAGCAGAAAGCATAGTTACCTCAATGCCGCAACCAAAGGCTTCCAGTTGTTGCTTGAGCGAAGCGTATTTTTCGTTGCAATATTCAGGAAGGAAACCTGCAAGAGCAAGTGCAGATTTCGGAATAGAGAATGGCGAACCGAGTTTGTCGTATTGCGAAAGTTCCTCATATGTACATACATGTTCTTCTGCTCCGAGGTCAATGCTTCGAAGTATGATCTTAGGTTCTGCGCAAGGTTTCACATATGTCTGTATTGGTTGCTGACCATTTAGTTCTATGGCAAGATTCACGACTGCTCCACCTTCCATAAGACAATAAGGTGGAGTGTCTGTCCATCCGCCTGCAATATCTATGCGAACAGGTGAACGTCCCCAAACGATTTGGTCAGAGTATGTCGACATCTTTGGTGTAACCTTCTCTACATGTAGGCTTTCCTGTCTAAGGAGTGCAAATGCCTTTTCCTCGTCTGCTGACGCATCTTCACCTTTGTTGAGTTTCACTTGTGCACGGAACATTGCATCGTGTATGCGTGTCAAAAGTGGTGCTGATTCGCTGATAGGTTGGGGGAGAGGAAGGTTATTGTTGGCAAACTCATGCGCTGCGTTGTCAAGGTCTGACTGATAGAACACGGAATGCTCGTAGTTTTCCGCTATAGCTAGCCAGTTATCCTTACGGAAATTCTTGCGCTGTTCATTGAGTCTGACAAGATTTGCTTCATTCGAAATTTGCTCAGCAGAAAGAAGTTTGTAGTCGGCAGAAAGCTTTGCAGCTATTTCAGGAAGGAGAACATCAATATCTCCATTGTTGGTTTCTTGATGTTTTTTATTGATTTCGTCAAGAATGAACTTAAGGACATTGCCAACTTCTTCTACACTTTGGCAAATAGGGAAGAGCGGTGTGCTTTGTAGCTTGCCTGCGAATTTGTCGTTGAATCCGTAAGGACGAACAATGTAATCGCTTTCTCCAAGAGGTATGATGTCAATGCATTGCCCTTGCTTAAGCGATATTTCCCAATTGTTCTCAGGAACTCCGGTAACGATATTCTCCGATGTAAGCTGCCATTTGGAATTGATATGTGAATTCTCTATCCAAATGTTGCGATTGTCAGAAGTGAACTTTATCTCGTTCTTCGTGTTCTGATGGAAGATTGAAGGGTGTGGCTTGCGGGAGTTATGAAGAATCTCTTCTTGGTTCTTGGTAATGTTCTGGATATCAAGTGTTGAAGAAATAATCTCGTGCGATGTTCCATAATGATAGAACTCGCCACCAGGAAGCGGAAGTATTGCTACTGTAAGACTTTTCAAATCCTCGTCACCAGAAGAAGGATTTGTACCAAGAGCTGTACCGAACTCTGAGTACATGTCATATTCAGAAACCTTACCGTCTTTCTTTGACTTCTTGCAAAGCATTTCCACTGCTCGGTCAGAGAGAATCCAAATGCCTATATCCGTTAGGTAATAATGGTCAGTTAGAAGATTGTTGAGCGTCTTTATGGACGGCTTCTGGAGCATGCATTCCAGAATGTTTGGAGTCTCTCGCTTCATGACAAACACACCATGATCCTTGGCAATCTCGTCGCTAAGCCATAATCCATAGCATACAACATCTGCCTCTGGAATCTCTTGCAGAGGTTTTGTGGCGCGTATATAGACATCACCCGACACAATCATTGTATTCAAGCCCTTAGGAGCCTGACTCATTATTTGCTCGTAAAGCGGAAGTTGTAAGTCAAGGAGAGTTTGTGAAAGCTTCTGTCCGCGTTCCCAACGGAATACGGGAATCGGTGTCAGAATCTTTCCTGAAGGAGCATATGCAGGGAGACGGCGTGATTGTCCTCCGGCGTGAAGAAGTATCTTGCGCTCGGAAGGTTGCCATCCTGTATGTTCAAAGCATTGTTCAAGAAGCCATGTAGTACCGCCACCAGAACCGAGTTTCTGTCCAATAGGGTCGTTAGTACAATACCATTCATCACGAGAAAGGCCTGTTATTTCATGGAAACAGTTTACAAGATTTGGTGGAAGTGAGAGGAGCTTTTTCATTGTATTAAGTTATGATATTGACTACTAAGGTACATGTAATTTCAAATGAGATTAAAAGTCAAAGTCCATGTCAAGATCCATATCATTATTTGTTTCTACTTTTTTCTTGACAGGTGGATTCTTTAAGTTTCCGTTCTCGTCGAACATGTTGTATGTGGTGCGAAGAACGAGGAATTCAGTACGACGGTTGAGTTCATTACAGATTTCCTCCTTCTCCTTGTCCTTGAGGTTAGTGATGAATTCTTCTGTGAGTTTGTCGCCAACCTTAAGCCATGGGAATCGCTTAGCAGCCTTCTTGTTTACAGTCTTTGGATTATCCTCTCCATAGCCAACAGGAGTCATCCTGTCAGGAGCTATACCTTTAGCTATGAGATAATTGACCACTGACTCTGCACGCTTCTGGGAAAGGGTTTTGTTGAACTCCGACGAACTACGATAGTCACAATGAGAAGATAGTTCAATTGTAACATTTGGATTCTGTATGAGCATGTTGGCAAGGCTGTCAAGGGCTACATTTGATTCTGGTCGAAGCGTTGCTTTGCCATAATCATAGAAGATGTTTTCTATAAGAGTAGGCGTGTTCAGAGCTGCCAAAGGAAACTGAAGAACATAGTCGTGAGCAACCGTAACTGTGTCAGGGATAGATACTTCCGACTTTGCGTTCAAGTAACCCTTGCATGTTGCCAGGAGTATATATTCCGTTCCTGGCTCTGCCACATAGGTAAACGAGCCGTCACTCTTTACCGTAGCGTGGGCATTTGTTCCATCATTACCAATGATATAAACCTGAGCTGAAGGAAGCTCATAGCCATCCATCTCGTAAATCCATCCAGTAATTGTTTGCGTTGTCTCTGGAAGTTCAAAGCTGTATATATGGTCATAGCCACGAGCATCACCTCGATTTGAGGAGAAGTATCCTCGATTGTGAACGCCTTCAAAGGTCATTCCGAAATCATCACCGTTTGAATTAAGCGGATAGCCCGGATGAGAGAGTTCAAACTTATGTGTCTTTGGATTGACAGATGCGATGTAAATGTCAAGGCCACCCATGCTACTGTTTCTCTTTGACGAGAAATAAAGGTCGCCATTAGGACGGAAAGTTGGGAACATCTCATCGGATGCGCTATTGACTGGCTCACCGAGATTCTCTACTCCACCAAGACCACCTGCGCCAATGCGTATGCGCCAAATATCAAGTCCACCTTTACCTCCAGGCATATCGCTTACGAAATAAAGCCAATTGCCATCAGGACTTACGGCTGGATGAGCAAAAGAAGATAGCGTATCTTTTGATATCTCCAAAGCATTAGGCTTACTCCACGCTGCGTCCGAACGGTTGGAGGTAACAATTTGAGCATAACGAGGATAAGAAGGGTCAGAAGTACACTTGGTAAGATACATTGTCGAACCGTCAGGAGAGAATGCACATGCGCCTTCGTCATGTTCTGAGTTAAGACCTGACTCTATGGTTTGAGGGCGAGACCACTTGCCTTTATCATCCTTTTCACAGAAGAATATGTCGCCATTTTTCGTACCTGTGATGCCCGAGAGTTCATCGCCTTGCGCATCATTTCTAGTAGATGTGAAGTAGATGCGGTCATACTGGTCGCCGAAGAGGGCAGGGGAGTAGTCGGCTCTGCGCGAGTTGAAAATTTCCATGCGCTTAACGGTGTAGTGGGAGAGAGGCTCTTTCTTAACCTTAGCCATCTTCTCCTGATACGCCAAAGCTTCCGTTACAGGAAGGGAGTCTATACCATATCTTATGGCGTTCTTATAGGCTGCTACGGCTTTCTGTGTGTAATTGATGCGAGCATAGCAGTCAGCTAGTTTTAAAGCGCGTACAGCCCTGTTTGCCTTTTCCTTGGCAGGTGTCTTCTGATATGCCTTCTTATACTGAAGTGATGCCTCATAATACTCCCCAAGGGCGACAAATTTGTCACCCTTTTTCACTGTGTTCTCAACGCCACAAGAAGCTATAGAAAGCAGTATGGAGAATATTAGGAGTAGCTTTTTCATTAACCTAAGTCTCCCTTAAGGGAGATATTTAGAGGGTCTTTAATTGTCAAAATAGTAAAGGAAGATGGCATTACCTTCAAGAGCCTTCTTGCCTGTTTCTGCTATGGCGAGAGTGAAGTTTACGGTAACCTTTGCTATACCACGAAGGTTCTGTATGCTCTTAAGGCCGGCTGTAAGCTTGATGCTCTGGCCAGAAAGTACTGGCTGACCGAACTTCATGTTCTCCATACCATAGTTTACGAGCATCTTGATGTTGTTTACTTGGATGAGGTCCTGCCAAAGCTTAGGAAGTACGCTGAGGGTAAGGTAGCCATGAACGATAGTCGATTTGTATGGACTTTCCACAGCTGCGCGCTCTGTGTCCACGTGAATCCACTGATGATCAGAAGTGGCGTCTGCGAAAAGGTTTATACGGTTCTGGTCAATCAACATTGGCTCTGTTGTGCCGATTGTCTTGCCTTCAAAGGCTGCGAACTCTTCGTAAGAGTTTACTATTACTTGTTCCATTGGATTAAATGTTATATTTTCAATTTACAGATTTACTATTTACTATTTACAATTTGTTGCAAGGAATTCCTCTGCCTTCTGGAGGTCTTCTGGCGTATCTATGCCCACAGTTTCCACATCTGTCTTGCCTACTCGAATACGATAGCCATTCTCAAGCCAGCGAAGTTGTTCAAGAGATTCTGCCACTTCAAGAGATGACTGCGGTAGAGATGTTACCTCCTTAAGTACATCCTTCTTGTAGGCATATACGCCGAGGTGCTTGAGGTAAGGGAAGCTCTCGTGCCATGTATCATGCTCCTTGCCACGAACATAAGGAATTACGCTGCGCGAGAAATAGAGCGCAAAGCCACGAATGTCTGTAACAATCTTTGGAGAGTTTGGATTGTCTACATTATCCATTCCGTTGCTTACATCGAATGGTTTGCCGAGAGTACCAATCTGTGTCTGTGGATCGTCAAAGAGGTGCATGAGGGTTTCAATCTGCGAAGCCTGAACGAAAGGTTCGTCGCCCTGAATGTTTATGATTACATCAAAGTCACCACCAATCTTCTCCGCTGCCTCTTGGATGCGATCTGTACCACTCTTATGGTCATCGCGGGTCATGACAGCCTTGCCTCCGAAAGCCTCTACAGCTTGGAATATGCGGTCGTCATCAGTTGCTACCCATACATCAGGAAGTACGCTCTTTGCCTGCCCATAGACGCGTTGTATCACAGGTTTACCGCCGAGCACAGCCAATGGCTTGCCTGGAAAGCGAGTGCTCTGATAACGTGCAGGAATTATTATTACGAATTTCATATATTATATATAACGATAGATATTGCTGATTATTGTATTTTGACATTAAATGCACAAAATTATTAATCTATGTGCATCTCATGTGTGTCCATCTTTACATCGCAACACCGCTCCCTATATATATAGGGGGAGCGATGTAGCGGTGTTACAGATGTAGGACACACATGAGGGAAGTCCGCACTTACAAATGTCTTATGCGCTCACAAGCAGCAAGAAGGAAGGCTCCGACGCCGAAGTTTGAAGTGGACTTGGCATCAACGACCTGTCCTGGAATGGCCTTTTCGCCAATAGGTTGAACATAACCTACGCTTCCGTCTTCCTGAAGAGCTGTTTGGCTGAGGTATTTCCAAGCCTTGTCAGCAGCTTTCTGGTATGGTTTTCTTGGCAGATAACCGTTGTTTACGCCCCATTGTAAGCCGTAGCAATAGAACGCTGTTCCACTTGTCTCTGGTCCTGGAGCATGCTCTGGATCGAGGAGAGAGCGTGTCCAATAGCCATCTTTCTGTTGGCACCCCACAATGCTCGCAGCCATCTTCCTATACATATTTATATAATGGTCGCGATGAGCATCATCCTTTGGCAAATCCTGAAGTACCTTCGCAAGTCCGGCAAACACCCAACCGTCGCCACGAGACCAGAAATCCTTCTTCCCGTTGTGTGACTTATGGTTTGGATAGACATATTTGGCGTCACGATAAAGCAAGCCTGTCTCCTCGTCAAGCATGATGCTCTCTGAATAAGAGAGATACTCATAGAGCTTGTCAAGATAGAGTTTGTTGCCCGTAATGTTGTAAAGTTTTGTCATGACAGGCATAACCATGTATAGTCCGTCTGCCCACCACCAATAGTCGTTCCTTGATGTGGACATCTCGTATTCCATGACCTTACGAGCTCGGGCTATGCGTTCAGGCTTCTTGTCGAGGTTGTATAGATCACAATATGTTTGGAAACATATCTGCCAATCGCCGAAAAGCACGTGCTTATCGTTTTCGCCATAATTGTAAACCCACTCTGAGGGATTGTCACTCTTTGCACCTTTCCATTGGTTGTGTTCTGCCCAAGCGATGGAGTAGTCAAGCCACTCTTGGTTAGGCATCAGCTTATACACCTCCATATTACCTGTGTGATAAGCAGCCACATCCCAGAACGCACGCTCCTTTGGGGAATGGTTCTGTTGCCAATGGTTGTTAACCTTGGTAATGATAGCCTTTAAGTCATCCACCTTATTGGCAAACGACATGGATATGTTTGTCAGTAAGAGTGTAAAGATTATGGTGATTCTTTTCATCATTTTCGTTCTTGTAAACCTATGCTTTACGGGTCGTAATCCTAAGCTTTACGAGTCAAAACTCCCAGCTTTACGAGTAATAACCCTATGCTTTACGAAGCGTAAACCTATCATTTATACAGAATCTTCTTGCCATTCTTTATCATTATGCCTTTGTAACCGTTGCCAACTCGCTGACCATTAAGGTTATAGACATTACTGTGGAGTGGGGTAGATGTAATGGTGTTTATCTTGCTTGCTCCATTCTCAATGATGATTCTCTCGCTCCATTCAGAAGTCTTTCCTTCTGGTCCGACGGCTTGAACCTGAAGCCAGTATTTGTCGGATTCAACGGTTGGCGTGAACGTGAACGGCATAGAGTTAATCTCTTTGATCTCCGTCGGATTGGCATATTGATTGTTTGCATAGCCCTTGATCTGGAGTTTATTGAGATAGCAACGTTTAGTAGCGCTTATCACAACCTTGTATTCTTGTGGTACTTCGTTGATTTCCAAGGTGTTCTCCTTGCCAGCTTCAAGTGGTACTGAAGTGTAGAAAGGATGATCTTCGCCATTCTTGTAAACGTTTATCGTAAGCTTAGCGGCATCTGTTCCGTATGTAGCTGATGACAAGGTAATGGAGATCTTTCCTGAAGTTTCTGTCAGAACAGGAGAGATGAGCTCGCCGTCACTCTTGCTTGTGCTTATCTTCAAGCCCTTTATGCCAGTATAGAGTTTCGAACCCGTAAAGCCCGGAGTGTTCGTATATTGGTTAAGATTAGAGGAAATATCCGAGGTGCCGTCATTGTTTGTTGAGTATGCTTTAGAGAAATCCTCGTCTATGACAACCTTCTCTTCCATAGCCGTCTCGCTATAGTTTCCATACATTATATTATATGATGAGACTTCTTCCTGATCGTCTGTCCAAGTGGCAGTAATCTCATTACCGGAAATTGTAGCCTGTAATTCTTCAGGAATTACCATGTAAATGCCACCCATGAAAGTGAAGGAAATAAGACCATCAGAACTTTCTGCGATTTCCGTTATTGGCTTGTGCATCAGTTTCTTACCATCGGTATTTGCGTTGAAAAGTGTAGCCGAAGGATTAGAGAAGTCGGTAAGCTGAGTGTTCTTGGATGTGCCAGGGTAAGTATCGCCTGCTAGATTCATGCTACTTCGCTTGTTGTCGGCGCAGATTGGAGTCATTCGCAGGTGTTCCTTGTAGTTGTTTAGTGTGTTGAGTTCCCATGCTTTTTGGTCATAGTCAACATGGATGACGAGCATTCCGTGACCCGAAGCCGAATAATTCCAACCCTTTCTCTGGATGTTCTGAAGCAGGTAGTATTCGTTCGGGGTGTTATCATTATAGATAATGTAGGCCTCTCCGTTTTCGTCTATGTTAGACATGCCCTTAATGAACTGTGGAGAAGAAAGCTCTGTAGGTTCAAGCCATCCACAGAACCAACGCTCGTATGCCGTATATGACACAGGAATATAGCCATTGCCTGCGTAGCTTCCCATGTCAAGAAGTGACCAATTGTCCATAGTCAACTCCTCATGGTTATAGTCCGTGCAATATAAATCTGGCAATCCGAAGCAATGAGAAAACTCATGACAGATTGTTCCAATACCATCTTGGACAGATCCGCGACTGCCGGCGAGTTCGCATCCGCAAGCATATGAATCTATGGTTACGCCATCAAATTCACAAGAACCTATGGTTTCCTCATATTCTTTTGCCGCAGAAAGATACCAAGCGTGTGGCCAAACTGTATTCCTTATGTAGCTTTGTGCCTCTCCATAGCCGGCATAGAGCACGAAGACATTTTCTACTTCACCGTCGCCATCCCAGTCGTATTCAGAGAAATCAACCTGTTCATCAGCTAGTTTGCAAGCTTCCCAAACCATGGTTCCTGCGCGAAGGTCATCGTCATTACTGTCGTTGCCACCGTAGTAGTTCATGTTGTGGGATAGTTTCACTGGACCTATCACATCAAGAACGAAGTCGAACTGACCATAGGATTGCGCCTTGAAATAGTCGCGAACAGAGCCAT
The DNA here is from genome assembly GCA_045616725.1 of Prevotella sp. Taxonomy (GTDB): domain Bacteria; phylum Bacteroidota; class Bacteroidia; order Bacteroidales; family Bacteroidaceae; genus Prevotella. The sequence goes on from JAZLHI010000132.1 coordinate 21,425, forward strand.
AGTTCTTTGTTTCCTTGTAGTTTTCTTCCGCCATCAGCTTCTGGTAGTCTTCCTTTGGATTGGCAGTTGAAGTGAAAGTCTTGTCAGCAAACTCCGCGAGAATAACAAGTCCACGCTTTTGTCCTTGATATTTAGCCTTACGCTTTGCTCTCGCCTTTGCGAAAGCAGGTGTGCTCGGAATGGCAACTTCCTGATTCTTCCTTTCAAACTTATGGCTTTCAAGAGCTCTTTTGAATAAAGATTCTGGATATATTCTGAAAGTTCCGTCTTCGTTCATCTGGTATTTCTTGCCATCTTCCGACAGCCAGAAATGGACCTTCTCGTTACCCGTAAAAGTAAGCGTAACTTGCTGACCGTCAATAACAACGGTCTTTATGATGCGCTTGGCGGGAACGGAGTAGGCGAGGGTAGAGACGAAAAGTAGTATGAGTATTAGTATCTTGCGCATTTTCTATTTATTTAGAAAGTATTTCCGTGAGTTCCTTCATGCCTTCTGAAGCCCCTTTGGCTATGATGTGAAGGTTAGGATTAGCAGAAGTTGGTCCTATCGATGGATTTGGATCTATGAGATAAACAGGTGTACCAGGCTTCACGTAGTTGACAAGGCCAGCTGCGGGATACACATTGAGTGATGTTCCGATGATGACAAATATGTCGGCCTCTAAAGTAAGGTCTACAGCCTTGTCCATCATTGGTACAGACTCCTGAAAGAACACGATGTATGGACGAAGAAGACTTCCATCGCCAGCAAGTTCATCTGGTTTCACTTCGTAGTCATCGGCAGTCATCGTACGCCAGAAATGTGGATTTTCGGTGTCGCGAGACGAGCAGACCTTCATCAGTTCACCATGAAGATGAACGACGTTCGTACTGCCTGCACGCTCATGGAGATTGTCAACATTCTGTGTAACAACAACAACTTCGTACTTATCTTCCAACTGCGCTACAAGTTTATGACCTTCGTTTGGAGTACAATTTATGAGCTGCTTACGACGTTCGTTGTAGAACTTGTTTACAAGGTTCGGGTCAGCAAGCCAACCATCGTGTGAGGCTACTTGCATTACAGGATATTCTTCCCAAAGTCCACCGGCATCGCGGAAAGTCTTTATTCCGCTCTCGGCAGACATTCCTGCACCTGTAAGAAACACTATCTTTTTCATTGATTAATTGTCAGAGTTTATGGTTTGAATCGTTTTGATATGTTTACAAAAAGGCTTTTGTATATTTGTATTCGTGCGCAAAATTACATATTTTATTTTAAAATGTGCATCTTTTATTTGCTTTATAACATAATTATGGCAGTTTTTTATTGATTTTCTTTGGTTATTAAGCCGAATATTGTAATTTTGCGCGTCTAATGTGTAATTCATAAAGCAGATGAACAACGAAATTGTACAAAACGGTGTCTCGCAAGAGACGGTAAAAGACTGCATCCGAACCATATTCAAATATATCGGAGAAGACCCAGAGCGTCTTGGACTTCAGGATACTCCTGACCGTATTGTGCGCATGTTTGACGAGATTTTCCGTGGCTACAAGAATGAAGACAAGCCAAAGATTACGGTGTTCCAAAATGGCGACGACGGACTCGTTTATGACGGAATGATTGTTGATACAGGGTCGTTCTATTCTTGCTGTGAACATCACATGATGCCTTTCTTTGGCACTTATTGGTTTGCATATCTACCTCATCCAAAGGGAAAGATACTTGGAATATCGAAAGTGGCAAGAGTAATAGACTACTGCGCAGCCAAGCTGCAGGTTCAGGAGAGGCTGACTCGTGATGTAGTACAAATGCTTACGGAAGCTCTTGGTGACGAATATCCACCACTTGGAATGGCACTTGTTATGAAGGGCACACACCTTTGCAAGACAATGCGCGGTGCAAGAAAGGAAGGCATGATGACATCAAGTTTCCTTACAGGACGCTTCAAGTCAAGCGCAGCGCTGCGTTCAGAGTTCTTGAAGATGGTGGACAACAAGGTTAGAATGTAACATCTGTATAATAAGATAAAACGTAAATTACAAATAATGGATAAACTTAGTTACTCTCTCGGTCTCGGTATAGGAGACCAGCTTCTTCACATGGGAGCACACCAGATTGTGGCAGCTGAATTCGCTGCTGCTATTGAGGATGTCGTAAAGGGCAAAGAACTCAAGATCTCCCACAAGGAAGCACAAGTTATAGTTAATGAATTCTTCCAGAAAATGGAAGCAGAAAACCAACGTCTCGCAGAGGAAAAGGGCAAGGTTGCCAAGGAAGAAGGCGAGAAATATCTTGCTGAAAATGCAAAGAAGGAAGGCGTTGTTGTAACAAAGAGTGGTCTTCAGTACATCGTTCTCAAGGAAGGTACAGGCAAGCAGCCAAAGGCTACTGATACTGTTCAGTGCCATTATGAGGGCATGCTCACAGATGGTACTGTATTTGACTCTTCTATTCAGCGAGGTGAACCAGCAGCTTTCGGTCTTCAGCAAGTAATAGCCGGTTGGACAGAAGGTCTTCAGCTCATGAAGGAAGGTGCAAAGTTCCGCTTCTTTATCCCTTATATGCTTGCCTATGGTGCTAGCGGTGCCGGTGCATCCATTCCTCCTTACGCAGCTCTTATCTTTGACGTGGAACTAATCAAGGTTCTTTAAATACAACAATTCTCCAAAGATTCCGATTCTGCGAGGTATTAGAATTTAGAAAATAAATATAAACAAATAAAATTAATAAAAATCATGAAGAAAATTTCTTTTATGGCAATTGCTGCCGCAGCTATTATGGCTGTTTCATGTGGCCACAAGACTCCAAAGGCTGACCTTCAGTCACAGGCAGATACTCTTGCTTATTCATTCGGCCTTTCTCAGGCAGAAGGCCTTAAGCAGGCGTTGATGCAGAATGGTATTGACTCAACTCATATGAGCTCATTCCTCAAAGGTCTTTCTGAAGCAGCAAAGATGGATAAGGACGACAAGGATGCTCAAGCTTACATGTTTGGTCTTCAAATGGGTCAGGTTATATCTCAGCGCATGATTCCTGGACTTAGTCAGGAGTGCTTTGCAGGCGATTCAACTAAGACCATATCTCTTCAGAACCTCATGGCAGGTCTTCTTACAGGCGTAAAAGGTGAAAAGACAGATATGACACCAGAGCAAGCTCAGGCAAATGTGGATCGTATAATGAAGACTATTAAGGCTGAAGCTAACAAGGAATCTGTCGCAGCTGCAAAAGCATTCATGAAGAAGTACGCTGACAACAAGGAATACCAGCAGCTCGGCAATACAGGTATATACTACAAGGTTATCAAGGCAGGCAATGGCGAAAAGCCAACAGAACAGTCAGCTGTAAAAGTGAACTATGAAGGAAAGAATATGAAGGGTGAAATCTTTGATTCTTCCTACGAGCGCAAGGAACCAGCTACAATGACACTTACTCAGGTTATTAAAGGTTGGCAGGAAGTTCTCAAGGCAATGCCTGTAGGCTCTACATGGGAATGCGCAGTTCCTTACGATCTTGCCTATGGAGATCAAGGTGCAGGAGATAAGATTCCTCCTTTCTCACCACTTGTTTTCAAGGTTGAACTTATCAGCATAGAGAATACTCCTGCTCAGCCACAAATGCCACAGATTCAGATTGCTCAGTAGTTCATTATTTCACTTGTTTTTATTTAACATGTTGTAAATCAGAAAATTATACGCATTTGATTAATCATTTCTAATAATGGAGTAGGGGAGCAAGCTCCCCTATTCTTGTATTATGACAACTATGAAAAAGTTATTGGTCAACATATTCATGCTCGGCTTTTACATGCCTTCTTTTGCTCAGAACCTTCCACAGGACTCTCTTAGTTATGCTGCAGGAGTTTTCGTAGGTGAAAACGTTAAGCAAATGATGGAAATGAGCAAGAATAATTTTGAGAAGATGGGACTTGTTTTCGATGAGAAGCTATGTCTCCAAACTGCAATGCAAATGCTTGAAGGTAAGGAAGTTGCACTTAATGGGCAAAAGGCACTTACAATGCTTAACAATGCTATGGAAGAAGCGCATAAGAAAAGTCTCGCAGAAAATAAAGTTAAAGGAGATACTTTCCTTGCTGAAAATGCAACTAAGAAAGGGGTTCAGAAAACCGCAAGTGGTCTTCAGTATCGTGTAATCACAAAAGGCAAAGGAGCAGTTCCTACAAAAGACGACAAAGTAAAGGTTCATTATGAAGGTCGTACAATTGATGGAAAAGTTTTTGATTCTTCTATCAAGCGTGGTGAACCTACTGAGTTTGGTGTCACTCAAGTAATCAAAGGCTGGACAGAGGCATTACAATTGATGCCAGTAGGTTCCAAGTGGGAAGTTTTCATTCCTTCTGAACTTGCATACGGTGAACGTGGAGCTGGCCAAGATATAAAGCCAAACGAAGCTCTTATCTTTACAATAGAACTTCTTGACATCATAAAAAAAGAAGACAATTTGAAGAAAGACGACTATTCCAACAAACCAGCTAATGCCATATCTTCAAAGAAAATGTCTGCCAAGAAATAATCATTATTATTATATAATTCCTTTATCTTAAGACTTTTCTTTTCTTTTTGTTGCAAATTAAGGGTATCGGCATTATGATAAATAGGACAATAAACGGATTATAAAGTAAATATAAGAAAATTTGAAAGAACTTACCATAATATTGAATGAGGTAAGCCCTATATTGTTTTATGGGGTCAAGAACGCTAATCTTCAGATGTTGCGCTCTCTCTATCCGAAGGTTCGAATCGTTGGAAGAGATAATGTACTTAAACTTTACGGCGAAGAAAATGAACTTGGAGTTGTTAGCAAGGTCATTTCATTAATGGAGAAGCATTTATTTCAATACAACAAAATTTCTTTGGAAGACATTCTTGACATCACGAATGGCGAAAAAACAAAAGACGAATCTGTTACTGGCGTAGTTTGCTACAATGTCAATGGAAAAGCTATTAAGGCTAAGTCTGAGAACCAACAGCTACTAATTGATGCATTTTATGCCAAAGATATGGTCTTTGCCGTTGGTCCGGCAGGAACTGGTAAGACATACTTAAGCATTGCTCTTGCCGTTAAAGCTCTGAAAGACAAGCAAATAAAGAAAATTGTTCTTTCCCGTCCAGCTGTGGAAGCTGGAGAAAAATTAGGTTTTTTGCCGGGAGATATGAAAGATAAGATTGATCCTTATCTGCAACCCTTGTATGACGCTCTGGAAGATATGATTCCACAAGCTAAACTTTCTGATATGATGGAAAAGAATGTCATACAAATTGCTCCTCTTGCTTTTATGCGTGGTCGAACCTTGTCTGATGCAATTGTCATATTAGATGAAGCTCAAAATACAACATCTGCCCAGATGAGAATGTTTCTGACACGAATGGGATGGAATACAAAGATGATAATTACTGGAGATACAGCCCAAATAGACCTTCCTAGAGGTGTTAGAAGTGGCCTGATCGAGGCAATTACCCTACTCCACTCAATCCCTGATCTTTCTATCATACGTTTTAATGGAAAGGATATTCAACGACACCATCTTGTTAACAAGATAGTAAAAGCTTATGATAATGCAAATAAAGATAAAGAAGAGGAAAAATAAACAAGATGTTAATAAGTAAAAAAGAAGCTTATCCAACAAATGGGTAGGCTTCTTTTCTGTTACTTCATTCTGTATTCCTTTGGCGACATTCCTATGCGTTCTTTGAAGTATTTGCCTAAGAATGACTGTGAAGGGAAATTTAAGTCTTCTGCAATCTCTTTGATTGACTTCTGGGAATTACGTAGTTGAACGCGAATTTCACGAACTACATAGTTGTCTATCCATTCATTTGGCGTACGTTGAGATACTTGTTTTACAGTTTCTGAAAGATACTTTGACGTGATGCTGACCTGTTCAGCATACCACCCTACCCTACGTTCCATCTTGAAGTGTTCCTCAACAAGCGTTATGAAACGCATAAATATCTCTTGTGAACGCTTATTTGTTCCTGTCATTAAGCTTGATTGTTGACGGTGTATTGCATTACTTACAATATAGATAAGCGACATGATTAGGGTTTGAACTATTTCTTGGTGGAAATGATTGTCAACATCTAGAACTTTATTCTGAATAAGTTTGAAGAATGTCACAACATCTGTTACTTCTAGTGAAGTTAGATTAACAACAGCCCTCATTCTAGAGAATAGGAAAAGACTACTAAGTTCTTTAATATCCTTTACCATATCGTCAAAGAATTCCTTTGACCATATCATGGCAATACCTTTAATATCCTCTGAGAAATGGAAATTAGACGCTACCCTATCTTTCTGTATGATAATAAGATCATTGGGATGTAGTACATGGTCCTTGGCGTCAATAGTAAGGTGTGCTTCACCGTTTAGAAGAAGTCCCACAATGATATGCTCAGAGCGTCTTGGCTCATTTGGAATAGGCAATCTGCTCATATCTTCCAAGAGAATGAGATCATCGCCTATATTAACAGTTCCTTTAATCTTCAAGAGGTCTTCAATATCTGTAATCATTTGAAAATGAATATTATGTTGTATTATCTTAATGCGAGAGCTTTGTTTTCTTCTGCTTCCATTATCTCGCGCTCGCCAGGACCTTTGTCGTTGATTCCGCAAAGATGAAGAATGCCATGGATGATTACTCGATGAAGTTCTTCGTCGTAAGTTGTGCCTTGTTGCTCTGCATTTGTGCTAATTGTATCAAGGCTGATAACAAGGTCTCCATTCAGAATATCATCTTCACAATAGTCGAAGGTAATGATGTCCGTATAATAATCGTGCTGAAGAAACTCGCGGTTTACTTCAAGAATCTTTTCGTCATCGCAGAAGAGATAACCTATCTCCCCTACCCTTTTCCCATGAGCAGCTGCCACGCGTTTTATCCAAGCGGTTGTTTCGCGTCGCTTGATCTCTGGGAATGCTATGTTTTCTGAATTGTATGTAATCAAGATGGTTGTATTTTTTGACCGGTCAAGAATGACCGGTAACGGTAATGTATGTATTATCTGAGAGAAGAATAATATTTGGGATGGAACCTAGAGATTATGGAAGGAACTCGGAGATGTCTCGTCCGAAATGCTTGAGTTCTCTTACCATTGAACTGCTAATTGCTGCTTTGTTAGAAGAAGCAAATAGCAAGATGGTTTCAATATCAGGAGCCAGGAGCTTGTTTATTTCAGCCTGTTCTCGTTCGTATTCAAAATCCTTTGCAGAGCGTACTCCTTTTAAAATATAATGTGCGGAAATACGCTTGGCAAAATCAACTGTCAGATCGGAATATTTCTGAACCTCAACCTTCGGCTCTTCTTCATAGACTTTACTTATCTGCTCAACACGCTCTTCAGCTGAAAGCATGCCTTGCTTATGTTCGTTGTAGCCTACACCAATAACAATCTTGTCAAAGAGTGGCAAGAAACGCTTCACGATGTCATGATGTCCTATTGTATATGGATCAAAAGAACCAGAGAAGAGAGCTATATTCATTTTGCAATTTTTATGTAAGGAATTCGATAATTCGAGTTTTCGATGATTCGTTTCCCTGAATTAATCAAACAAGCTTGGAGACATGATGTTGCCTTTGTACGGATTGCGACCGAAATGTTCGTATGCAAGTTGTGTTGCCATTCGTCCTCGAGACGTTCTGTTGATGAAGCCTTCCATGATAAGGAATGGCTCATATACTTCTTCTACGGTTCCTGCATCTTCGCCAATAGCTGTAGCTATAGTAGAGATTCCTACAGGACCGCCGGCAAACTTGTCTATGATAGTCAGAAGAATCTTGTTGTCAATCTCGTCAAGTCCATATTTGTCAATCTTAAGCGACTCAAGAGCCTTCTTTGTTATAGACAAATCTATGCGACCATCGCCAAGAACCTGCGCAAAGTCACGCACACGACGAAGAAGCGAGTTGGCTATACGAGGTGTACCACGTGAACGGGACGCAATCTCGTAAGCCGCTTCCGGAGCTATTGGCACATTCAGCAAGGAAGCAGAGCGTGTGATAATCTTCGAGAGTGTTTCTGGATCGTAGTACTCAAGGTGCATGTTTATGCCGAAACGAGCACGAAGAGGAGCTGTAAGTAAGCCACTACGAGTAGTCGCACCAACTAGCGTAAACGGAGAAAGATCTATCTGAATGCTACGAGCAGAAGGACCTTTGTCTATCATGATGTCTATGCGATAATCCTCCATAGCAGAGTAAAGATACTCCTCTACAACAGGAGACAATCTATGAATCTCATCGATGAAAAGCACATCATTAGGTTCAAGCGAAGTAAGAATACCGGCAAGATCCCCAGGCTTGTCAAGGATAGGACCACTCGTAAGCTTAAAGCCGGAGCCAAGTTCGTTTGCAATAATGTTCGAGAGCGTTGTCTTACCTAGTCCAGGAGGTCCATGAAGCAAGGTATGGTCAAGCGGTTCGCCACGCTTCAAAGCTCCTTTCACAAAAACGCGGAGGTTGTCGACGACATCAGGTTGTCCGCTGAAATCATCAAAACAAAGTGGGCGCAAGGCTTTCTCGAAGTCCCTATCGCTGTTTGAAGCTGTTTTTCTTATATCAAAGTCTGACACTATTGTGATTTACAATTTACAGGTTTACAATTTACCATTTTCGCCATTCCCATAAGCTTGCTAGAACTCATCATGTAGGATTTGGACTTTTACTTCTTGTTGAACCATCTTACTGGATACCATGTTGCTATCCAAGATACGGCAACAACCGTAAAGAACACTATGACTATATCCAACGGATGAACGCTAACAGGATAAGCGTTTACTATGAAGCTTCCTTCTGATTGACCTAATGCAACTAGTCCAAAAGTCTGCTGCAACCAACAAAGAAGAAGTCCTAATACAAGACCCATGGCAGCACCCATTATGGCTATCATCCTGCCTTCATAGAGGAAGACATTAGCCACTTGCTTTTCGTCTGCACCCAATTTCCTGAGAGTATCCGCATCTTCCTTTTTGTCAATCATAAGCATAGAAAGAGAGCCTACGATGTTGAATGAAGCAACGATGAGGATGAACGATAGGAAGATATATGCTATGAACTTCTCTATCTCCATTATATTGAAAGTCTCCGACTGCTGTTCGTAGCGGTCTTTGACGAGGAAATCATCGCCAAGAATCTGTTTCATCTCAGCCTTTACGGCGTCAATATCCGATTCCGGATGCAGACGGATGTCAAGAGCAGAAGCCATGCCTTCCTGTCCGAAAAGGTTTCTGGCAAAGGCTATTGAAGTCAATATGTGGTCTTTGTCGTATTTTGACTGCTGAACGGAGAAAATAACTCCTGGCGACATCACGGAATCAACCACAAATGCTTCCGTAGGATCTTCCATGTCTGTGAGTTGTCCTTCTTTCTGCGGTGCATATATATTAATGTAGTCCGAGAAATGGGCAGAAGCACTAAGGTCTTCTGCAAGTCTTATGCCAAGGATTCCAAATTCCAAGCTTGCTGCATGAAGACAAAAATCGCCATCGCCATAGAGAATTCCACCAGCTTCAACATTTCCCATCTTGTTTGTGAGCTTGTTGAAGTTGTCTTCCACACCCATCACAGTAACCATAGCCTGACGCCCTTTGTATATTGCAAGGGCATTCTCCTCTACAACCTCTGTAGAAACTTCCACCTGAGGGAGTTTCTTCACTTTAAGTAGCTTCTCGTCATCCACGGCGAAAGTCTTACCTTTAGCGGGTGTTATCTGTATCTGAGGGTCGAATGAAGTGAAAAGCGTTGCCACGAGATCATGAAACCCATTGAACACACTAAGTGTCACAATGAGTGCCATTGTCGCTACAGCCACACCAAGCATACTCACCAAACTGATGAGGTTTATTGCATGCGTGCTCTTCTTTGAGAACAGGTAGCGACGTGATATGAATAGAGAAAAGTTGATGGGATTTACTGATTTTCGAATTTACAGAAGAGAACCAACAGCCATCTCGTAGCCTTTAAGTCCGAAGCCGATAATGATACCGCTTGCAACAGACGAGATATATGAATGATGGCGGAATTCCTCACGCTGATGAACATTGCTGATATGGACTTCGATTACAGGAGTTTTTATAGCGGCAATAGCATCATGAAGCGCAACGGAAGTATGGGTGTAAGCTCCGGCATTAAGCACGATACCGTCGTATGAGAAACCGACTTCGTGAAGTTTGTTTATCATCTCACCTTCTATGTTGCTCTGGAAGTATTCTATCTCCGCCTCAGGGAACTTCGCCTTAAGCTGCGGAAGATAGCTCTCGAAAGAGTTGCTGCCGTAAATTCCTGGTTCTCTTACACCGAGAAGATTCAGGTTTGGCCCATTAAGGATTAATATCTTTTTCATTTGCAATTTGCAGATTTTTAAAAATTTCGGATTATAGAGACTTCATATTTCGAGATCACGAAGCCTTTAGCTTTAGCCATCAGCCTCGCAGCTTGCTGCGAACTAAAGCACAGTATCAGCCAGACGCTTTGCCTTATCGCGAAGAGCAGTCATATCGCAGTAAGGATCCCCGTAGGCAAGAACTACAGCCATTCTGCGACCTTTATGAGCATCAGGCTTACCGAATACGCGGATGCGGGTATTTTCTTCCGAAAGAACATCGCGAAGATTATATTCAAGCGGCTTGTCGCTATCACCCTTTGCAAGAACAACAGCAGAAGCGCCTGCGTGTTCAAGTTTGATGTCGTGGATAGGAAGACCAAGTACGGCACGACAGTGAAGTTCAAACTCAGAGAGGTTTGTTGTGTGACCGAGAGAAACCATACCAGTATCATGTGGACGAGGAGAGAGCTCGCTGAACACAACACCTTCTCTTGTAAGGAAGAATTCTACGCCCCAGATACCAGCACCGGTAAGTGCTGCTGTAACCTTTGCAGCCATGTCCTGAGCATCCTTCAAGTCTTTTTCAGAAATAGCGTAAGGCTGCCAGCTTTCGCGATAGTCACCACCCTTCTGAACATGTCCGATAGGTGGACAGAAAAGTGTAGGACCATTCTGCTGAGTGACAGTAAGGAGAGTGAACTCTGAGTCAAAATGAATAAATTCCTCTATGATAATCTCCTTTACATCGCCACGGCTGCCTTCCATCGCGTCGTCAAAAGCCTTCTTCAGCTGCGAAGCGTCCTTTACAAGACTCTGACCATGACCGGAAGAAGACATGAGCGGCTTGATTACGCAAGGGAAGCCAATCTCCTTTGAAGCATCTTCAAGCTGTTCGTATGTAGTTGCATAAAAATACTTTGCCGTGCGAAGACCGAGTTCCTTCGCTGCAAGGTCGCGAATAGCTTTGCGGTTCATCGTGTAGTTTACGGCACGAGCAGAAGGTACGACCTTTATGCCTTGCTCCTCGAATGCATAAAGACGTTCTGTGCGGATAGCCTCAATCTCAGGAACGATGATGTCCGGATTGTGCTTCTTTACGACAGCATCAAGGGCATCACCGTCAAGCATGGAGAATACCTCACGCTCGTCGGCTACCTGCATAGCAGGAGCGTTGTCGTATTTGTCACAAGCCACAACGTGGCAGCCTTTTCTTTGTGCGGCGATCACAAACTCCTTACCGAGCTCGCCTGAACCAAGGAGAAGAATCTTCTTCATTATGTAGTTGTTTGTTTTATTGTTTTATCAGAATAATCTTATTTTACTATGCCCCTCTGGATATCTTCCTTAAGCTTCTTGAATAGGTCGGAAGCAAATATGAAGTCATTTAGGCGCTGGTTGTTGGAAGACATTATCTGGTCTTTCGAACCTTCCCATCCCTTTTCTCCTTGATAGATGAAGATAATCTTGTCTCCAATTCCCATTACGGAGTTCATGTCATGGGTGTTTATGATGGTTGTTATTCCAAGGTCTTCCGTAATGCCATGAAGCAAATCGTCTATAACGAGCGATGTCTTTGGGTCAAGTCCTGAGTTCGGTTCGTCGCAGAAGAGGTATTTCGGATTCATCACAATTGCTCTTGCTATGGCAACTCGCTTTTGCATACCACCGGATATTTCTCCTGGGAACTTGTGTTCTGCACCAAGAAGGTTTACGCGATCAAGACATTCCATGGCTCTTTTCTCCTTTTCCCTGCTTGTCATGCTCGAGAACATATCAAGAGGGAACATCACATTCTCCAAAACCGAGAGCGAATCAAACAATGCTGCCGACTGGAAAATCATTCCCATCTCACGGCGAAGAGCTGCCACTTCATGCTTGTTCATTGAGCGGAGAACTCGTCCGTCATACAGCACTTGTCCTCCCGTTGGTGTAAACAAACCCACAAGTGTCTTCATCAGAACGGTCTTTCCGGAACCACTCTGACCAATGATGAGGTTTGTCTTGCCGTCTTCAAATTTGAAGTCTATGCCTTTCAGCACCTCTTTGTCATCAAAGCTCTTGCGTAAATCTTTTATTTCTATCATATTTAACTGAGTAACTGCGTGAGGAACACGTCGCTAAAGAGTATCAGTATGCTTGAGGAAACAACCGCCGTGGTACTTGCCTTACCCACTTCCACCGAACCGCCTTCCACCTTATAGCCGTTGTAGGAGGACACGCTGGATATGATGAAGGCGAAGAACAAAGCCTTTATGATACTCATATAGACGAACCACGGGTTGAAGGCATGCTGAAGACCGAGCGTTAGGTCGTCAACACTCAATATCCTTCCGAAGATTGCAGTAGCGTAAGCGCCAATGATTCCTGAGAGCGAAGAGAATATCACAAGTAGCGGCATGATTGTCACCAAGCCCAGGATCTTCGGCAGAATGATGTAATTGGCTGAGTTGACACCCATGATGTCGAGCGCGTCTATCTGCTGCGTTACTCGCATCGTACCGATTTCCGAGGCAATATTGGAACCGACCTTACCAGCCAGAATCAGACACATGATGGAAGACGAGAACTCAAGGAGCATGATTTCGCGGGTCGTGTAGCCCGAAACCCATCGTGGCATCCAAGGCGACTGGATGTTGAGCTTCATCTGAATACAGATTACGGCACCGATGAAGAACGAGATCAAGAGCACAATACCGATGGAATCTATGCCAAGCGCCGACATTTCCTTCACATATTGCTTCATGAACATTCTCATGCGGTCAGGGCGGCTGAAAGTCCTTCCCATGAGGATCAAATAGCTGCCAAAACTATGTAGGTATTTCTGTATAAGCATAATTTTCGGTGCAAAGTTACACAAATTTATTGTTTATCGTGCAAAAAAAGAGACTTAAAATGCAGAATAAAAAATAAAATATGTAATTTTGCATCGTTTTAAGAGTGTTCTTTAAAGGAACAACATGATATTTTGAGCCCATTTATGGAAGAAAACATCGATATTGACATAAAGGAAGAACCAAAAGAGGAACTTCATCGCGCAGTACTTCGCACGGAAGGTTTGGTCAAGAAATACGGTCTGCGAACAGTTGTGAACAATGTTTCCATCAATGTTCGCCAAGGAGAGATCGTAGGTCTTCTTGGACCTAATGGCGCCGGAAAGACCACATCTTTCTACATGACTACAGGACTTGTCGTGCCAAACGCAGGAAGAATCTTCCTTGATGATGAGGACATCACGAAGGACCCTGTATATAAACGTGCTCGAAAGGGAATCGGCTATCTTGCTCAGGAAGCAAGCGTTTTCCGTAAGATGTCGGTTGAGGACAATATTCTTTCCGTTCTTCAGATGAGAATCCGTCCGAAGGAATACACGAAAAAGCAATGGGCAGACTACATCGAGCAGAAACGCGAGAGCCTTATCGACGAGTTCCGTCTGAACAAGGTGCGCAAGAATCTCGGCGACCAACTTTCCGGTGGTGAGCGACGCCGTACGGAGATTGCCCGCTGTCTTGCCATAGACCCGAAGTTCATCATGCTCGACGAACCGTTTGCCGGCGTTGACCCTATTGCCGTTCGCGACATACAGAAGATTGTCTGGCACCTTAAGTTCCGCAACATCGGTATCCTCATCACAGACCACAATGTGCAGGAAACTCTCTCCATTACCGACCGAGCATACCTCCTCTTCGACGGAACAATCTTTACGGAAGGAACACCAGAGGAACTCGCAGCAAACGAAGTTGTTCGTGAGAAGTACCTCTCAGACGACTTCGAGCTCAAGCGCAAACGATTCGATAATGATGTGATTTGATATTTTCCCCTATAGCATAGAATTGCATTTCATATATTAGAGGGAGACAATACATAAAGTTAAGGATTACACTTCATTTTCGTATACGAAAGTGTTTCGGTTTCGTATACGAAAGTGAAGTGGTTTTGTATACGAAAGTAAAGTGGTTTTGTATACGAAAGTAAAGTGGTTTTGTATACGAAAATGAAATGTAACTCTAAGGAATAGCACAACTAATCCAAAGGAACACAACCAATAACCTCCATGTTTACAACTTATAACCTCAACATTTACCTTCAGAATGGCATAGGAAAATCGTGAAGAAATATCGTGAATACCCCGAAAATCGTGAACACTTTTTATACACTTCTCCTCTATTCACGATGCGAGAATGCCCATAAACAGGGACTTTCGTGAATACCGTGAATATTTTCACGCTATTCTGTATAACAAGAAAACGTCTGCGACATCTGCGTTATCTGCGAGAGAAACTACTCCTTCACACTGAGGATACTTATTTCTTTCTCACAGATAACGCAGATAGCGCAGATTGTTTATGGTTTTAGAAACAACAATTATCATTTTTGGCACGGTATTTGTTTTATCACTTGCAGAACATTATAATATTAGAAAGGAGAAAACAATTATGAACACTAACTTCAACAAACAGCAACAGACGGGTTCCCAGAACAAGTTCGAGAACCTTGAGAAGTACAGCCGCAATCTCATTCAGGCTGCACGCCAGGGTAAGCTTGACCCTGTAATCGGAAGAGATGATGAGATCAGACGTATTCTGCAAATCCTCTCACGAAGAACAAAGAATAATCCTATACTCATCGGCGAACCTGGTACTGGTAAGACAGCCATCGTGGAAGGTCTTGCACAGAGAATTGTTCGCGGCGACGTGCCCGAGAACCTGAAGGAGAAGCTTGTCTATTCGCTCGACATGGGTGCTCTCGTGGCTGGTGCGATGTATAAGGGCGAGTTTGAAGACCGCTTGAAGAAGGTTGTCAATGAGGTAATAGAAAGCAACGGACAGATAATCCTCTTCATAGACGAGATTCATACTCTTGTAGGTGCTGGCAAGGGCGATGGAGCAATGGACGCAGCAAACATC
>JAZLHI010000133.1:0-9658 GCA_045616725.1 Prevotella sp.
CGTGTTTAGAGTCAAATTTCCATTAATTATTATATGTATAAAAGAATATTAGCGAGTCTTGCATTCCTCCTGATGGTCTGCGGCATCTCTGTGCAGACAGCAAAGGCGCAACAGGAGATTCTTGTCTCCTATCATCACAAGGTCAGCGGCACGACGCTTTCTCCGGACAGTTCTCCTGAGGATGTCGCGAACTATGTCATTAGCAATTCTGGCAGAAACAGTACGCTAATGCCGGGGATGTCAATGACCTCAATCGGTCAGAAGGTTGATGCGTACGGTAATGTCCATGTTGGATATGGCATGAAAAAAGGCACGGAGAAAACCAACTATCAGCTCTTCCTGCATTTCCGCCATGACGGAACATTGTATTTCATAAATGGCAAAGTGCCTCTCCTGGATCTGGATTCTCCGGCAAAGAGCAAAGTCGCGAGAAAGAAGATTCCTGCCGAGCGTGCTGCGCTCATAGCTACGGGCAACAGCTTAAGCCGTGTGGTAGAGACTGTCGTGACCTACAAGGACAAACCGTGTGTCGCATATAAGGTCAATGACCCGGGAGCGCTGCAGGAGGTGTATGTAGATGTTTACAGCGGCGAGGTTCTCTATACCATCTCGCACGCTCATTCCTACTCCGCTTGGGGCGATGTCAGTGGCACTAATGCCAGTGTGCAGGGCAATACGCTGTACTATGGCATGCAGACCATGGATGCCTTGAAGACTGCCGATGGCTATATCCTGCGTGATCCTGTCCGTAATATCATCACTGTCAATGCTACCGACAAGTATAAGGATCTGGATAAAAGGAGCTTCCCCACCGACGGATATCAGCAGATTGATATGCTTGCCAATGCCTCTGACGATTTTGTTTACGATGAGGAGCAGTTGCAGACTGCCGAGTATGCTACAGCCATCAGGTCTCTCTATATTTCTTATTATCCTGCTGATTGGGATGAGCCGATGCCTACGTCAACAACTATCCGAGGCTATTATGCTGATACTGAGTGGAATCCGCTTGATGATTTCTTGAAGATAGACAATGTGACATGGAAGGAAATGAGCCAGGGAGAGTATGAATGTGAATTGGAACTGCCTGAGCCTGTCAGCGTTGATTTGCTCAGCAAACTTCATGTTCTCGAGATTAAGATAAACGATAGGGTATATACTCTGTCTGCTCCTTTCGCTGCAAGCGACCAAACTCTCAAGCCAGCGAAGGCAGATGGCTGCCCGTATTCAGATTTGTATTACAAGTTTGATGTTGTCGCTAATGCCATGCAGCCAGCGCTTGACATACACTGGAGCATCCAGAAAGCATACGATATGTATGACACATACTTCGGTATCAAAGGCAGTGATGGCGAGGGATGTCAGCTTGTCAATATCGTGAACCCTTCTAACAATATTCCTTTCATGAATGGACAGGGCTGCCCAGCCAATGCCTTTGCTATCATTGTACCTATGGAAGATCCCTATAAAAATAAGACCTTCTATATGGCTTATGGCATGGGTAGCATCTTGGAAGGCGCCAAGCCTATGGGAGATTTGTCTATCATTGCCCACGAATTCACCCATACCGTTACGGCTGGTTGCGGAAACAATCTGCTGTATCTGACTGAATCAGGTGCCCTCAACGAGGCTACAGCCGACTGCATGGCTATGGTTGCCGAGGACTTTGCTGTTGGACAACCGTCATGGTTTATCGGCGCCAAAGCGTCTATCGTCTTTGCAAACTTGCGCGATTTCAAGGACCCTTGGTATTCGGGATGCGCCGGTGGCAACATCTACGAGCAGTCGGCCCAACCAAAATACTATGGTGGACGCTACTGGTTTGACTATATTGCAGATCCAAATACCGACGCTGGCGGAGTGCATACCAACAGCGGTGTGTTCAACCATGTGTTCTATCTCCTTTGCGAGGGTGCGCAGAACATAACCAACGAGAAGGGAGAAACCCATACCATCGAGCCTATCGGCATGGCAAGGATGAAGGATATTCTCTTTCATTCCATTTTTTACTACAACAGCTCACTGTGTGACTACGCCGAGATTGCCGACAACCTCATGATTGCCATTGAAGACCTTATGCAGGGGGATGAGAGCACAATAGCAAAGCTGCAGGAGAGCATGTCCGTCGCTTATCAACATGTTGGCATGAAGACCAGCTTCGCTCCTACAGGCATCACCACAGTTTCCACCGACGACAAATCGCCATATTCCGGCACCTACAACCTCTACGGCATGCCTGTTGATGGAAGTTACAAGGGCGTGGTGATAAAGAATGGCAAGAAGACTTTAAAGAAGTAAACGGATTTGGTTTTGCCTTCGGCGAACACGAATTACCATAAATGGCCCATGAATTTAATCATAAATTAGAGTGGTTTATGGAGAACAACTGCTATATATCCACTTAAAAAAATAAATCTCTTTTATAATACTTACACAGATGAAGAAACAATCTATCTTAATCCTATTCTTGGTGTTGTGCGCCATTTCGGCATCGGCAACACCTATTGGCAAGAGCAAGGCGCAAGCCGTAGCAGCTTCCTTCTTCCAGAAAAGCTCTATGAAGGCTAAGGTTAAAGGCGCTACAGTTGTGCTAAGCAAGGAATATGCAAGCCGCAAGGATGCTCCTACTGCTTTCTATGCGTTCAGCCGTGGCGAAAACGTGGTGTTCGTCTCTGCTGATGATGATATGCCAGCCATCTTGGGTTATTCAGACCGTACCGACCTCGACAACCTGCCACCTGCCATGGAGTATATGCTCGATTACTATGCTCGTCTGACAGATGCCGTACGCCGTGGCGAGATACCAGCTCCAAAACTCTACGCTTCGCCAGCTGCTGTGGAACCTCTTTGCAAAACCATTTGGGACCAGAAGGAACCATTCTGCTCGCTTAGCCCGGTAATTGAAGGTAAGAAAACTCCTAACGGCTGCGTGTCAACGGGAGTTGCACAGGTGATGAAATATCATGAATGGCCAACTAAGCCTACTGGTACCACCGCTGCCTATAAAACGGGCGAGAACCCCTTAAAGCCATCAGAAAAGACACCCGTGATGGATATCCCAGGAGTAGATCTTTCTACTCATACCTATAACTGGGCTGACATGATCAACGACTATACTGGTTCCTACACCGAAGTACAGGGAAAAGCCGTTGGACAATTGTGCTACGATATAGCTGTGGCATCACGCATGAATTTCGCACCACAAGGTAGCGGAACCCCTCTCTATCTTGCAGCTAAGGCTTTGCGCGATAATTTTGGATATTGCAAGGACATGTATCTCGACTATCCAGAATACTATACAGAGGAAGAATGGGTGGAAAAGCTGAAAAACGAAATCAGCCAGAAGCGCCCGTTGCCGTTCTCCGGAACGGATCCAAAAACGGACGAAGGCCATTGCTTTGTGCTTGATGGCTATAATGCCGAGGGACTCTTCCATGTAAACTGGGGATGGAGCGGAGAAGGTAACGACTATTTCCTGATTACGTCGCTAAAGCCGAATGTCCAAGGCATAGGTGGAGGTGCTGATGGCGTGAATTTTTCTTCAGAACAATATACAATCTTTAATTGTGTACCTGATGATGGTACTTCCGTAGCCTCAGAGCACGTACGTCTCGAGTATCTCCACTGTAATGGAGTTACGTTAGGTAATGGTAATCCTGAGGATATCATAATAAACTCTTTCTGCAATCTAAGTCTTAATGAGTTCCAGGGCGACATTGTGCTACAACTTCTCGATAAAGACGGCAAGGTGGTTGACGAGAAGACTGTAATGGCCGATTACTCTCTTCAATCTAATCGTAAAGATGGTATACAGGTTTCGAATGGGACGTTTGATTTTAGCAAGATTGCCGATGGAGTATATTACCCCGAAGTGTTTGCTGTGTCGAAAGCTACAGGTATCAGATACCCTGTAAGGAACAAGGAAGAAAAATCCCGTATCGTGATACGTAACGGAAAATTAAGGGGTGTCTTCGAGTACCATAAGGAACTCATCATCGGCGATATTCTGAGTTGTGAATACGCTGGCAAGGACGATCTTTACAGATATATGAAAGTTAAGGTGCAAGTGACAAATTTTGATAAAACAGCTTTTGAATATAGAGATAACGGTCAAAATCAAGGTGGTAATTTCCTTAAGTTACAAGGGCAGTTCAGACGTCTTGACATTGATCCTGACCTAAGTGCTGCTGGTATGGGGGACTATGAATTTCTCAAAGATTCAGAATTAGGGTATATTGCACCTGAATCAACATCCACTGCTGAAGTCAAAGTTCTATTCGACGATCTCTATGACTTAAAAGAATACCCACAACTTTTGATGTTGACGTTTATGGTTTATTCGGGTAACTCGGGTGCCATACTCGATCAGAAAGAGTTTCACTCGACAGACCTTATCCCAGCCGCCATCAACGATGTTAAGGCTGATAAGGAACTGAACGCGCCGATATTTAACACCAAAGGTCAGCGAGTGAATGCAAAGACTGCCAAGGGCATCATCATCCAGAACGGCAAGAAGCTTGCGAAGTAAAACATAAACTACAACAGAGTATATGCGAAAGTTTTTATTCTCTCTCATGTCTTTGATCACTGTATCCGCTTTGACAGCTAAGGCGCAGAGCTGGTGCGATGATCTTGTTAAACTCAATCCTGGGGTCATTGACTCGGTTTCTTACATTGAGTCCAAGGAATTATGTTGCGAAGACCAGGATACATACATGATATATTATCACCAGCCCCTGAGGCATGACGCTCCTGAACTTGGCTCTCTTCCTTTGCGTGCGTTTTTTTCCACAAACACAAACACCAGAGGTGAGTTCTTGCAGAAGATGGTGCAGATGTCCATTGGTGGCTATGAGCTATCAGATCTCATTAGGGAAAATGCCAATGGCTATGTCTTTGACACGCAGGAGACATCCTTGGGCGAGATAACAGCCGAGTATTATGGTCATCTGCTGCTGCCGGAACACCGTTATTTTGGTTTTTCATATCCTGAGGCATATTATAAATCCGTGGGCTATTGCGAGGCGAAGGAGGCTGCTGCCGACTTCCATGCGCTGGCGGAGGCTATGAAGAAGGTGTTTAAAGGCAAATGGTGCATCTCGGGTGTCAGCAAGGGCGGCGTTGCTGCTGCCGTACAACATGCCTATTATCCAGATGATGCTGATTTCTTCGTGCCATACGTAGCACCTTTCATGAATGGCACTAGCGACATGCGCTTGCAGGAGCGCTGGATGAAGGAGCCTTGGACTCCAGAGATGCGCGATCATATTCTGCATATTCAGAAAGAGATATTGAATCGTCCTGCTGTGTATGAATACTACCACAAGAAGTTTTTTGAGTCAAGAGGAATGAGCGAGGAACTTTTCCGCTGCGATTTCCTGTACAATGTTGGCAAGAACTTTGCCAATAAGTATATGACGGAGAAGCGTAGCCGTATAAAGCAAGACATTGACAGCAATATGGAATATCTTAAGGAGAAGGGACTGAAGGACTATTCTGACATAATGCTCATGTATATGATAAACGGTACGATTTCCTTGACCGATGGTTTTGAGGGTTGGTATAAGAATGTTTATCTGGACAATCAGGAATCGAACATGGCGTCGTCTGTGCGCAATACACCACGAACATCTGCTGCTATCCGCATGTCGGAGTCTGTATATGGCGTGAATCAAAGTGAATGGAAAAGCTCTACGCAAGTTGCCTTCGCTTACCAGACTCTTCATGAACTGGGATATTACGGATTGAAGTGGGATTATTTCTATGATACTCAGGCTGAGATAGACTCCGTAAACACCTTGTGGAAGAACAACGTAAAGAGCGTTATGGATTTTGAGACCAACAATGTGCTCAAGGATGTGGAATATGATCCGACGCTCATGAACTTTGTACGCCAGCAGACGAAGCAGGCTACGAAGCCTATGCTCTTCATCTATGGCGGTGACGATATGTGGGCAGGTGCTCATATTGAGGAAGAGTATGTCAATGGCAAGAATGTCCGCATGTACATGCTGCCAGAGAAGAACCATACTGCTAGTATCACATCCCCAGCGGAAGTAATAGAGACAGCGCAACAGGAAGAGCTGAAACTGGAGATACTGGCATTCCTCAACACAGTCTTCAGGCCAGAAACGAATGCCATCGCTGAGGTTAATGACCACAGACAACCACGAACAACAGCCATCTACAACCTCAACGGTCAGCGAGTTCTCGCCCCTCGCGGGGGAGTCGGAGGGGGCTTCAAGGGCATCATCATCCAGAACGGCAAGAAGAAGGTGGCTAAGATATAAGTGACCAAACCAATAAGTATTAACATTAATAACCCCGAGGGCGATATAGGTAAGCCCTCACCATTAAACATGAAAAAAATTCTTGTGATGACAATGGCAATGCTCGCTATGGCATTTGCTTTCACATCTTGTGGCAGTGACGATGACGACGATCCTGGTGGCGGTGGTAGCACTACCGAAGTACGCAGACTCTACTTCTTCGACAATGGAAGCCAGTATCTGAACAGACAGTACAAGTTGACTGTTGGTTCTGAGACAAAAACCATTAAGATTGATGATCTCAAGAAGATATCCGTTGCGCCTGAATCGGTAGAGAGCAAAGCAGGTGAAGGTCTGCAAAAGGCTAGGAATGAAGGCGAGACTATCAACATCTACAGCTACGACATTCCTGCCACTATGCATGGTGTTGCTACCTTGAAATCAGATTTCTCTATCAAGGACGGTGTAGAGCTTCCAGAGAAATTGAACGTTGTCATTTCCGGTTTCATCGGCGTAGGCAGCGAGACTCGTCTTGTGGCACATGGCAATTTCTTTAGAATGGGTGGCATGTTGAAGGAAAGAGTCCTGGACTACATTAACCAAAGAAATGCATCAAATCTTGGCAGTTGCGACTTGAAATAAGCGGCTACAGTGAAGGGGGGGGACGGTTCTCCTTCATATGCTACTGTCCCATTAAATTATTTTTGTTCAGTACTGTCCCGTTAAATTATTTTTTCTTCTTGAACACGAAACGAAGTTCGGCGGCGCGAAGCGGAAAGTCAAAGTCAATTAGCCACGAATTTTTCACAAATTAATCCATTGAAAATCAGAGGAAAAGAATTCATGATAAAATTTATGGGACCTCCGCTTGCGCCTGAGCACCTACTGGAGCGCAAGAATTTATGGAAATTCGTGTTAGCCGAAGGCAAAATCATCGTGGGAGTTACGACTCGTTTTTGTGGGAGTTACGACTCGTTTTTGTGGCAGTTACGGGTCGTATTCGTGGGACTTTTGGGTCGTATTTGTGGGAGTTATGAGTCGTATTCCTAAGGATTTTTTTTTAAGAAATTGACGCAGAACCTTCTTAGAAAATCAGCGGAATTTAAGATTTTTTTGCCATTTTCGCTGATTTTCTAAGTAAATATTTTCGTATTAAAAGAAGATAATATACCTTTGCAGCCAGATGATGATAAAACAAAAACAGAATTAACAACAAATGAAAAAGATCATACTCTCACTCTTGATGCTATTTGCTTTCGTCAGCACGCTGTTTGCTGCGAAGGCAAGTCCTGGTTATGGTGTCGTAAAGCAGAAGGACGGCACGACACTGACAGTCAGGCTCTTTGGCGACGAGAATTTCTCTTGGAGCCAGACCACGGACGGAGTCATTCTCTATCAGGAGGGCACAGATTACTACGTTGCAAAGGTGCATGAAGACGGCAGCATCACGCCTACCGCCATGCTTGCCCACGAGGTTTCCGCACGCAATATTGAAGAAAGGCAGCTCGTGGCAGCACAAGACAAGGTGCAATTCTACAACTTCGCCACCTCAGAACTGAAGCGTGGCGGAATACGTCGCGAACCGATAGCTACAAAGAGTGTCACTTTCCCTCACATTGGAAAGCCGCATGTACTCGTCATCCTTGCCGACTTTGCCGACCAGCCTTTCGCTCATGACGACGAGACGACAAAGCTTATATTCGACAAATACCTGAATGCCGACGGCGTGCCGGCAACTGGCATTGATGATATAGACAAAACCAAATGGCTCAGCAAGAATCATGGCTCTGTGAAGAAGTACTTCAGCGACATGAGCAACGGAATGTTCGAGCCGCAGTTTGACGTCTATGGTCCTGTGCATCTCACGCAAAACATGAAGTATTACGGTGCAGGTCAAAGTGACTACATGAGTCGCTTCATCCCAGACGTGTGCCAAGCGATGGACGAGAGCCTTGACTTCAGCCAGTATGATGCTGACGGCGACGGCATTGTAGATCTCGTCTATGTAATCTATGCCGGCTATTCGGCAAGTGTTCACGGCAACTCCACCGACTGCATCTGGCCTAAGACAGGACGAGGCAACTATGGCACATACGACGGCGTGACTGTAAGGCTCTATGGCGTAAACAATGAACTCAACGGTACTCCTGCCACTGCCGAGAGTGGAGGGCATATCTTTATGAACGGCATCGGACTCTTCTGCCATGAGTTTTCTCACGCCATGGGATTGCCTGACCTTTATCCTACCGTAGCTTCCTCCCAAGTGAGCAATCAGGGCATGGAGGACTTCTCCATAATGGACGGTGGCGAATATTGCTACAACTTTGGCTACATGCCTGTTGCATACACGGCGTGGGAGCGAGAGGCTATGGGATGGTTTGAGATAGAGACTCTCACAGAGCCGACGACTATCACGAACCTTGCTTCCGTAGAGGCTGGTGGCAAGGCTTATCGCATAATGAACGATGCCGACGAGACAGGCAATGAATACTACATCCTCGAGAACATTCAGCGCGGCGGATGGAACAGCTACATCGGCAGCAGCTATGGCGGATATTCCCACGGCTTGATGATTACGCATGTGAACTACGATGCAAGAGCCTTTGATGTAACCTATAACTCTGTGAACAACGTAAAGGGACAGCCACGAATGACTGTGCTTCCTGCAAGCGGCTATTTGGCATCGTCATACGAGTTCGAGAATTTCCGCGATTATCTTTCGGATTGCCTTTTCCCTTACAACGGAGAGAGCAATGACTTCCTTTACTCCCTCAATGGATATCCGAACACAATAGTCTATACCGGCGAGGCAGAAACGATGGCAACCTCAAAGCCTGTGCTGAACATCCGCGAGAACGAGGCTACAAAGACCGTGTCGTTCACGTTCATCAGGGAGCCGGAAACGGCTATCCAATCTCCGATTGAGGCCGAAGAAACCTTACAATCTCACAACCTTGCAACCTCAGTTTACAACCTTGCAGGCCAGAAGGTCAACGACAGCTATCGCGGCATCGTGATAAAGAACGGAAAAAAGGTCGTGAAGAAGTAGTAGTTCAGATTTTAATAAAGAGATAAGGGACGATTTTTACGTACATAGAATGAATAAGACGTACAGTTTGTGAATTTCACAGATTGTACGTTTTGTTTTCATATAGTGTTTGCTGTGAGTGTAAATTAGTGAGTACTTTTGCATCGTCAAACAAACAAAATGACAAAAACATTAACTCAAAAAACAAAATTTACAAACCAATTAAAACATTAAACATTATGAAAAAGATTATCGCAACAATGAAGAACGTTATTAAGTATGTAACTGAAGCAAACAAGCAGGTGTCAAGCTATCAGTCACTCTACCCAGTTTCTAACTGTTATGTCGTTCGCTCAACATG
>JAZLHI010000134.1:0-6834 GCA_045616725.1 Prevotella sp.
GAAGATACATGGAGTATTGGCTGGAACATTTTCTGCTTCTGTAAGTACAATGCTCTCAGAATCCATTGATTCGATTGTGTAAAGTTTATCAGCGTTGTCTGTAGTCAAATCGAGTGGCAATACTGTTGTACCATAGTTTGCAGAAGTACGAGTGTAGTATGAGTTACCACCCTTTTCGTTTACAAGAACATCAGTAAACTTAGCACCGTCATCTACTGTAGCAGCAGTTACGTCTGCGATTGCAACGTTCTTCAAAGCAGTGCTGAAAGCAGAAGCAACACTTGAAGAGTAGTGACCGTAGAGGATAGCTTCCTGAGCAGAAGGTTCGCCTACGACTACAGAAACATAATACTCACCGGTATGATTTGTGAATGTTTCATAATCTGTAGTAGACTTGACGCTAATGTTTGTAAGTTTAATTGTGTAAACACCTTCTGCGACTTCTCCTGACAATGAAATTGGAAGATGCATTGCGAAACCGCTCTCATTTGGTTTGAATGTATCAATGTCATCATTGTTCAAGTCGTAATGATAAGTTGTACCTGCAACAAGAGTAGGTGCTTTTGCAGACAATGGAGTTATTTCACTATCATTATGAGATGAAAGACGATGTGTGTTGATTGTTGGTTTTTCAAAAGCACGCCCTGACTTTTTTGGTGAAATACCAGCTGGGTATTCAACATCGAAACTAATGTAAGCAACTTCGTCCTTAGTTTCCAAATTAACACTAATGCTTGACGATTGTGCATCTTTTGCTAATACAAAAGGAACAGCCTCCAACGCATAGTCAGGATCTTGGTCTTCGATAACAGCAGTCTTCTGAACAGTCAAAGAAGCCTCAATGTTATTGACAGTATATGTAGTCAAATTAGGCTCTACTATCTTACTAACTAAAATAGTTATTGGATATTCACCAATCTCTACATTATCTGCTACAGAAACATGGAATGTCGCAACTTTACCTGTAGTGTAATAATTATTATTACCCATAAGGAAAAGTCCTAATTCTTCATTAATATTAATATTTGCTCCTGGCGTTGAAGTTATTTCTTTAATAGTGACGCCTTCTGGCAATTCATACTCAAGATAAATAGAGCCAATTTCATTGTCGGCATTAATCATCAAATCGATTGTACCGTCAGCTCCAACTTGTACATTGCTATTTGCAAAATAAGCACAGTTGTCTGGTTGTGCATTTGCAAAAAGGGCAATTGTAAACAGTGCAATAAAAGTAAATATTTTTTTCATTTTTTAAATTATTTTTTCATAATTATGTTAGAAATACCTTGATAGTCTGTAACGTCAATAGAACCTGACTGATCAATATCACCAGCAAACTCATCAATTACAGCAGAGCCATTGTTCTTCTTCAAGATGATATTGGATATTGCCTGATAGTCTGTTACATCAACATTCTGGTCCCTAACAACATCACCCCAAAGACGAGAATCTGTTTCAACGGTGCCCTTTAGTGATTCAGACAATAAACTGGCAAACTCATACGAGCAACTTACTTTGCCTTCATCGAATGCAATGCCTTCTTCTGTTTCGAGGGTGATAGTGAAAAGGATTTCACCTGATTCACCAACAATCTTTTCGTTACCAAAGTTGTAGCCTACGATATTGCATGTTGTAGGACTCGTATGATTGAAAGGAACTTTGAAGTTTGTACTTTCAGTGGCTGAACCACCTGCTTGTGAAAGGTCTGTAGTACCACCATTCTTCAAAGGAGCCTTGGCAGTGACGCCAGTAACGGTTGTTCCATTTGGAAGAGTCAGGTTCAGGAGGAATGCCACATAGTCGTTTGCGTGGTTGAGGGCAACAGTCATCGTGCGAGTGGTGTTGCCTGTGGCATTGCCATAAGTAGCAGTCACAACATTGTCGCTTTGTGCATTGGCACTAACGGCAAGAACGCTAAGCAATGCTGCTACGAGTATGTTCTTAAGTCTATACATGTCTTTTTATATGTTTTAATTGTGCAAAGTTAACATTTTTTTTGAACACGAATTTATCGAATCAAGCGAATCAGTTTTATAAGTCTGATTTATTGACAATATTCATTTGCTGACTATCAATAAATCTGACTTATGGTACTTATTTTAGTTTTGCGAGTTTGTATGTTATCTGTATTTAAAGATGTTTATAAGGATTTTAGTTGAGATTTCGAGCATCTTTGATGCGATCCAAATTAAAATCGTTCCTTAGAGCGACGTACTGGAGCGAATTTTTATGAAGATTTTGGTTTGAGATTTTTGTTCTCCTTAGTTGTGTTCAAATGAAAATCCATAATGAAAATCCTAACTGAAAATGCGCTCGAATTCCTCGCTTTAATGAGGTCCTTTTAAAGGATCGTCGCAAGCTCCTCGAAATCTAAACTAAAATCTTTATAAAAATCTAAAATTCAACATGAAAAACTTTATTTATTCAACAATTCTTCTACGATCTCATCGATTTGCTGCTTTGTCAGTTTTCCGCTCATCATCTGATTTATGGCATCAACGAGAGTGGTGACGGTAACTTCCTCTGCGCCAGGACAAACGAATGTGAGTGTTTGAGGAGCGTCGGTAGCTGTGGTTGAGAGGTAAGCGCGGAAAGGAGCGATAGTAAGGCTTGCTGCCTTTTCTACAGTACCAGTCTTTGCGTCTGACATCTTATAGAGACCGTCAGCGGTTGCGCTTGTGTTATCCACAGCACCTGTGATAGTCCAGCCTTCGAAAGTGGAATTAGTCTTGTCTGCTGACGTCTTCTTCACCGTAATATCTGTTCCTGTCACTGTAATGGAAGTTGCGCCTTCCTTACGCTTGAAGATGACTGGAAGGTAAGCACTTGCGTTGCCTTCTTCAGAAGGGTCGATAGCCACGAGCTGAATCTTGTTGCCTTCCACCTTATTTATATGATAGAACGCTGCATCTTCATTCTCTGCATTCTGATGTTTGAATGGGAGAGTCATCATGCCGTATTCCTCGTTTTCGCCAAGAGGGCGAGTGTATGTTGCATTTGTAGCGACAAACTTGTTCTCAGAGTAGTATGGATGACCGTCAGTAAGGCGGAAGTCCTTGCAGGTAAGGTCTCCTGCATCATTCTTCTTGCCGCAAACGATGTTCCAGCCTACAATCTTCTCTACGACCTTTTGCTTTGCTTCAACAACAGCGATTGAGTTTGGCTTGTCTTCCGAAGGGTGCCATGATGTTGCGATAATTTCTGTAGACTTTTTGCTTTCTGGATATACAGTGAACTTATAGTAAGTCTCGCTGTCTTCCTTGATAGCGCCGCAGACGTCGCAGCCAAGAAGGTATGTGCCGTTTGACTGCTCGATGTAGTTGTGGTTCTCGTAAGTGTGAACATCGCAAGGCAGAGCAGCAGCGAGTGCGGCAAACTTCTTTGTGAGGTAAGCATCACGCTGTGTGAGCCATGTCTTCATAGCGTTTATAGAAGTTGCCTGCTCTCCACTCACGCTCCATTGAGTTGCATTCTTTGTCCAAGATGTAGAGAGTTCTGTCTGGAGTGTAGTAATCTTTGTGTTAAGTGCTGCGAGCATAGCTTCGTGCTTTTCTTCCCAAAGGTTCTTAACTCCATTGGCAAACCACTTCTGCTGCCAGAGTTGAGTGAAGATGTTCTTCATTACATCGTATGCAGCATAGTTGGTCATAAGGCCATTGTATGTGTTTGCATCAAGGTCACTCATGTCAATAGCAGGAGCCTCGCCAGTATTTCCGAAAGCCTTTTCGCTGTCCCAGAGTACACCGATATGGAGGTTCTGGTCGGCAGCTGCTACGCTACGGTATGCCTCGATAGAAGAGAATCCTTTATAAACGCCGAGCATCTCCTGAGCAATGTACCACTGGATAAGCTGCTGCTTATCTACATTATCAGCGAAGGCAGTATAGTTGCCAGAAGCATCCTTAGAGAACACATTATTAAAATATGTAGTCATATCACCCTTGAGAGTGCTATTCCATGTTGTAACGTCATCCTTTGGATCAGGGTTCTTTGGAATGATGTAAGGCATAGATGTGGTGCCGGCAATGTAATATGTAGGCTTGTCCTCGTTGTATTCTGTTGCATCATTGAAGCGAACATGCCAGTCATTGTCCTTGTTTCCTCCAGTTACGAGAGCACGACCAGATTCTACCTTGATGCGGTCAGTAACCTGGTATGTACCCATGTAAGCATTGTTGACATATAGGTCAACGAACTGATAGCCAGGAGTGAACGGAAGTCCGAGGGCATCGCCCATCTCTTTTGCAAGGGCGTTGCGCATCATCGTTGGGTCGTCATCATTGGCAAGGAGTACCCACTGCTTGAACTTGCCAGAAGAAAGCAACTGTGTCTTGCTCTCAAACTTCAGACGGTATGAGTCCTTGTTCTTGTCGCCAGAACCCTGGTACTGAACATTTACATCAGCCGTAGTCTTTGTCCAAGTAGCGCCCTGTCCAAGCTTGTTGTCCTTGTCAAATACCTCAAGTGCAGCACCCGACCAATCGTTGCCTACAGTAGCATCAAGATAGATGGTAGGGAGGTTTGTGAGCTGGGCGCGAACGGCTGGGGTAGGGGTGACTGGAGTTTCTGGGAATACGATTGTCTTATTTCCTGCTTTTGCGTCAACAGTTTCCTGCAGCCATGCAGTATGGTCTGTGATGTAGTCCTCAAGTTTATCAATCTCTGTTTGGAATGAACCACCATAAGGAGCCTCTATAGTTCGAGATGTTGCAACACTTGAAGTTATGTCAGCTATGTAGCTTTTCATATTGTCAACATATCCATCAGCCAAGACCTTCTGAAGCAGAAAGTTGGCTTTTTGCATGAACTCAGGGTCATTGTCTGCGATAATCTTTGCATACTTTCCGCAGAACAAAGGAGCCTGAACTTGAGCGTCCTCACAAAGTGTCTTTCCTCCCTCATCGTAAATGCCAAAGGCGGTGTCATGATCCCACATAGGACCAACCTTTACCTTTTGGCCTAAATCACGATACATCTTGACTGTCATGAATCCATCATGATTGCCAGTTAGGTTTTCGCCAACGTAGTATTTTACAAGAGATTCCTCGTCAAAGTACTTGCGCCAACCATTCTCATGGTCACGGAAAAGATTGATGTCTGATGAATATTTGTCAATAACGGCTTTTGCCTCATTGAAATAAGTGTTGACGTCATTCTTCAATGCAGCAACCTTTGTTGCGTAATTAGGGTCAGTGTCCTTGTATTCAGGATTCTTTATAGAAATATACATACCACCGCCTTCACCTAAGGTTGGGTCAAGGTATGGAGCTTCATACTGATCGTCACGGTTTGACTCAACATACCATCCAGTATTCTCGTCTTCGAGCTTTATACGGTTACTTCCAACTTCAACGTGGTCAGAAACCATATAGCAGCCAAGATATATGTCGTTAATTACAAGGTCAACGAATCTGTAGCCAGGACAGAATTCCATACCAACAGCCTTGCCAATATGGTATGACAAAGCGTTGTGACAGAATGAAGCGTCTTTCTGGTTTGCAATAAGAGTCCAGTTGCGCTTTTTGTATCCATAGCCAAGCATATCGTGCTTGTGGCTGATGGTTGTGCCATCATCAGCAGTAGTGTCCTTGCCAAACTTGAGACGATAAGGTTTTTTGGTGCCTTTGGCAGTTTCGTTACCACGCACCTTAATTTCAAGAGCATCGTCGTCAAAAGACAGAGATTCGTTATTGTCATCTACAACCTTGATGGATGCTTTGTGGTATAGTGCCTCTTTAGTACTCAAATCTTTGAAAACAATTGCATTGAGTTGATCTTGAGTTGTTGCACTTGCTGCATCTGGTATTGTTATATAGATGGTTGGCAAGTTGGTGATCTGACGCTTTTTTGAGATAATCAGCTTTACCTTATCCATATCTATTGGATTGTACTGCGCTTTTAACTCCTCTGCTGTGTAGCCACCCTTCTTGTCGCCTGTGAAACCGCCAGAAGTTTCAGTCTCATTGGCTGCACCACTTTCAGTGTCATAGTTGGTTACGAACACCTTGGAGTCTTCTGATTTACCTCCAACATATATGTACAGTTTTCCGTTCTTGGCAACAGTCAAATTAGTTCCGCTAAGATTAAATACTGCGTCAGTCTTGTCGTTATCCCATGTCCTTTCAGCTATTGTGCTTGATTCATTTATTAATTTGACATTACAACATTTTGTTACTGTAATCTTCAAGGATTTAGCATCAGCAAGCACCGCACTCTTAGGGAATAATACGTTGTTCCAGTCAGTAATCGACATACTCACTTCAAACTGCTGTCCCATTGTTTGTCCCCACGCCGTAGTACCGAATACCACGCCGAGGATAAGGCATGTGAATAATCGTAGTATAGATTGTTTCATGATAGTTATGAATTTTGTTTTTCTGTTTCTATTTACACAAATATGAGATAGTATGAACGTAGTTATGATCTGAGTTTAGTTTTCAGGTTTAGGCGTTCGATAGATAGCATTTGTGTTTATCTGGTCGGGCTCTTTTAGGTATTGCCCTCATTCTTTTGCGCCGCAAAGTTATAAAAAAAATTAATATTGCGCAAGAGGTTTCGTAGGAAAATGTGAAAAATGCGAGTACGAGAACGGATTTTTAACTCATTTGTAATAAGCAGTGAGCAAAAATCATAGACGCAAGATGGGTGTGGTAGTCTTATATGTTTTATTTATTGACAAGATATATGCTTCATATTATCAATAAATTTAACTTATTATACTTACTAAACTTTCCCATCTTTTTGATTTTAGTTTTGATTTTAGTTCAGATGTCGAGCCCTAGGGGCGATCCCAAATAAAATCGTCCCTAAGAGCGACGTACTGGAGCGTATTTT
>JAZLHI010000135.1:0-14571 GCA_045616725.1 Prevotella sp.
ACTATGCTTCAGACAGCATCGGCAAAGGTACTGATTTCTTCGTACCAGACCAAATTTTGAAGCTGATTTCTTATCCTGCAAATTGACCCATTGAGGTATAAGTACTCAAAATCATCCTGCAAAATGACCTATACGCCTAAAGTTGCCACATAAGAAAGCATAAAAAAGAGACGCGGCTCATTTAGAGTTGCGTCTCAATTGTATTATTGGAGTTGTATTTACTTCTGCTTGAGATTCCACTTGCTGTTGTCGCTATTCGTGTCGAATGGTGCGAGTGATGGTGTGCTGTCGCCAGCAGAATAGAGACATATAGTAGTGTTGAGTTCTCCACCACATTTTGTGCGACGAGGCATTATGCGATATGTTCCATCTGTACATTGCTCAATGCGCCAAAGCTGTACGCAGTCGCCCTTGTATGGACTAGCAATAACTTCAGAACCATTGGCTGTAAGTGCGAGGTCTGTGCCATCGATGGTGATTTTGTAATAGAGAGAACCAAGATAACCGCCCTTGTCAGCTACGGCTGTGATGTTCCATTTCTGGTGAGGACGTGCCATATAGTCACCTATGCGAGCAGGTATTGTGCCGTTTGCGTCCTTAGCCTTCTCATATGTCTCTTGAACATCAGCGAGCTTTTGCTCAGGAAGTTGCTTGCGAGTTGCGGTAGAGTCAACCTGGAACCAACGTCCGCGCTGTTGTGCAAGACGAGTGAAATCTACTGCGAGTTCAAGTGAATAACCACGACGCTCAGAGAAGATTGCATATTTGCCTTCCTTTAAGAGATCTCCTGCAACAGGCCAATCGTTCTTCCAAAGGAGAGGACGGATGGCGAGTGTGCTGTAACCGCCGCGATCCATGTCTGCTTCCCAGTGGAAAGAGCATTTCTCAACACCTTCAGCTTCAATGAAGCGCCCGAAATGACCTGCTCCAACCTGTCTGTCGTCAGCACATACAACCATCTTTCCACCGCCATGGAGCATGTCACGTCCCATATTGTCAACGTATGGACCGAGCACGTTACGAGAGCGGCCAACAACGATATTGTAAGTAGAGTTTACTCCGTCGCAACATGTGCCGTGAGTGCCAAGGAGATAGTACCAACCATTGCGGTAGATGAGGTCTGTAGCCTCGCAGTCAATAGCTATGTTCTGTGCTATGTTGCCCTCCTTGCGCTTTCCTGTGGCAGGGTCGAGTTCTACGATACGGATGAAACCGAAATATGTGCCGTAAGAGCACCAAAGACGGCCTGTAGTAGGGTCGAGGAGAAGGCCGGCGTCAATAGCATCGCAGTCTTCATCGTCAGCTGATTCTGCTACAACCACAGGTTCTGTGAACTTGAAGTCTGGAGAATTTGGGTCAAGAGTCTTGTTCCACATCGTAACGACTGTTCCGCGGTGAGTACCGCCAAGACCACCGCCAGTAGTACTATAGGCTACGAGGTAACGGTCGCCAATTTTCAAGACATCAGGAGCAGCACCACGTCCAGGACGGACAGCACCGCGATTCCATGTCCAGCCATCGGCAGACCAAATGCCGCCTTCGCCAGTTCCGAATGTGTAGTACTTGCCGTCGCAGACAGCTATTGTGGATGGGTCGTGGATAAAAGGTTCACCTGCAAGGTGAATATCTTGGGCTGAGGCTGTGAGGCTTGCACCAAGAAGTATAGTGGAAAGTAAGGTTTTCATAATTTGTGGCCCCAACGGAAAACCGTTGGGCATAGTGGCTTAGGGGTTATTTTATTGTGAGGTTAGTAACTGGTTTGTTGCAGCAGTCAAGGAAACGGAGGCAGAAATTGCTCATGCCAGGACCATTGATGACATAGCCAAGGATGTTGTTTGCACCCTTGTTGAGATGAATGAGCGATGATGCGTCGTCAACAACCATACGGCGGTCGCCGGAAAGAATAAGGGATTCCTTGCCGTTAATCCACCACATAGAAGCGGAGTTTGAACCTACGGACAGACGAACATCCATTTCTTCTTCAGCATAAACTTGTGTAGTAGCAATGAAGATGACGCCATATTTCTTAAGGTCACGCTGTGTGGCAAAACGGAAAAGTTGTACATTGTAGCCGGTACTTTCAAGCTGATGCCACTTGAGTTTCAAGGAATCGTTGACAACTGTGACTTCGCCCTCTTTTGGGTTTACAGGAAGAACAAGCGGCTTCTTTTTCTTGGAAGTCAACTTTGAGCAAAATGTATCACGAAGATAAGAATCTGTGAAAACTGTGTTTGAGCGGTTAGGCCAGTCGATAGGCTCAAGGAGTGACCAGCGGCGGATAAAGCCGTTGGCGTCAGGTGTTGACACGGATTTCTTTTCTACTTGCGTGAAGTAGATGTTGTTCTCACCTGCCGATGATGAAGACCATGCTGAGGACTGTGCGAAACAGGCGATAGATGCTGTTGCAAGCATGGCGGATAGAAAGAGTTTTTTCATAGGAATGTGTTAGGGTTAAAGTATTTATGCGAGGAAAGATTGTTGTTGGAACTTGTGTGAAATCTACCAATATTTTTCCAATACAATTTCAAAAGTAAGCATGGAGTATGCGGGTATTGTAGCACTTGAAGTAGAAGAGCCATATCCAAGTTCCTGCGGAATGTAAACAATCCAATGGTCTCCAATTCTCATGTGTTGAAGGGCTGTGGAGAAGCCTTTTATAAATGAGGATAATTTTGATTTGTACGGCTTTGCTGTTAGATAGTTGTATTTCTCAGAATTGAACGATTGGTCAAATACGAGCCCTTCCTTGTGGGTTGCCGAAGGCTGAAGTCGTCCGCGGTAACTTATTGATACTGAGTCTGTGAAGATTGGGGTACCAGTCTTTGAATCTGGCTTGACAAGCTCGTTGATGCGGTCCAACTTCTGTACAACAATATAGTCTGTAGGTGTGGTTTTTGTAGAAGGCTTAGCCAGAAAAGTGTAACTTCTAATTGTGTCAAGATTGTCTGTTGTGTTTGCTATAGCCGCAGAATATTTAGACTTGAAAGCGATCTCGTTGACCTCTTTCCAATTTTGGTATTCCTCCACAGTATCATCTTCTTCCTTGCATGATATGAGAAGAAGGGTAGGGAGGAGAAGGAGTAAAAGGAGTTTTTTCATTGTTCTGATATGAGTAAAAAACGGTTGCAAAGTTAGTAATTAGTGACAAGAATACAAAATAAAGCTAGAAAAAATAACTTAATTTAGCATCTTTCCGTCATTTTCTGATTTAGCATCGGCTTAGAATGTCATCTCAAACTTGAAGCGTATGCCATGTTTCTTGACACCAGGCATATCTGTGTAGTTCAATCTGCGGACATAATATATGTCGAAGAACTTAAAGACGTTGTGAAGTCCAGCACAAAGTTCCATGTATGGTTTCTTGGAGTCAAGTGTGTAAACACCCTTTGGCCATGAACCTAGAGCATACTTGTTCTTTTCTGTTACCATACCCCAATATGTCTTGACCCCGATGAACTCACGCCACTTGAGCTTCTTTATGAGCGGAATACGGTTGAGAATCTTTCCGTTCATGTCCCACCCGGCATCGAACATAGCATAGCGGTCAGAAAGGAATTCCATTTCGTTCATGAGATGGAAGGTGTAAAGTTGCGATATGTAAGATGTGTTTGCTGGGGGCTGATTAAGCAGCATGAACGGCACTTTGTTCCATTCTGCACCGCCTTTGAGCAGAACGGAAAGCTTACCCCAACTATTCAGCCAGAACCTATAGTATGCCGAAGCTTCTGTCTTGTTGTATTTCTGTGTGCCACCAAGGAATCCGTTGAGACCTACAGTATGCGACAACTCAAAGATAGGATTATCCTTATTTATTTTTACGCGATGGCGTTTTGTGTTGACCGTATTCTCTCCGGGAGCATAGCGTATGCCGAACTTGAACTCGCTAAGCGTCATATTAGGAAAATGGATGTTTCCGATACCTTCTTGTTTTTCCCACTTGTAATGTGCCAGGTATTCCATACCACCAAACTGCTCAAAATCGAATGCTATCTGATGATTGTTGTAAAAGATGCGACTTTCGTCTTTTGACCAACGTAGCATGGTAAAAACATTATCTTTGTCATGCTGTCCAAAACGAGCGCTTGGTGTCATGTTGTCGTAAGCAGAACTGATGGTAATCTTACGTTTTGGGTATTCATCAGGTGTGAGTTCCTTGGCATTCAAAGAATATGTAACATCTACGTTGTAGTAGTTCTTTCTGTTCTTCCAACCTCTTGCTACATAACCCTTTAGGAAGAAATGTTTGGAGAGATGCGCTGTTGTCATAAGCGAAAAACGAGTGCGTAGTCCATCAACAAAATTATAGGTCATGAAAGTGTTGATAGGGCCGATGTCCACCTTGCTTGGATGCTCCTCGTTGCCAAGTTCTATGAAGTTTTCCGTTGCGATTTTAAAGGCAGTAAGGAGGAATCCGAAGCCGCGTGTCTTCTTCATTCCTGTTATGAAATTTCCCATGTTCTTCTCACTGGAGGTGAGTGGCGCAGAACGGAAATCCGTCCAAAACTTCTCGTCGCGTTTCTTGCTTTCCGGGTGTGTTCTGTCCTTTCCGAAGCCTAAGAACACATCGTCTGGCAGGGCATCAAAGTTATAGTTTGTTCGTCTTGTAGTACGAAAAACAGCTGCCTGAGAAAGGAAGTCAAAAATGGAAAGTTCGCAGAAAAGGTCGTCTTGCGTGAGAACCCATTCGCCTGTATGTAGTTTTTCGTATTCAAGATGAATGCGTATGTTGTCAATCCAGTTCACATCACTCTTCTTCGGAATTGTCAAATCGCAACGACGAACGTGTAGTGTAGAGTCGTCAACAACGTAGAGATTACCTCGAAAACCGAAGTCCTGCATATTGTTCGGAATGAACTCCAGTTGTATGCATCTGTCTGCGCCAACCATCAGAGTATCAACGATATAGTAACGATAGAAACTGATAGCGCTAGAACCGATAGGCGATGTAAATGTGCGTTGCAACATTCGAATGCTGTTTTGATAGAGATCCAGGTCTGTGAAAACATCATCCGAGAGCTTGTTGATTACTTGTCCCGTTTCAATAAGCTTGTTTATACCTTCGTTCTTCTCTCCCGTAATTACAGAGCGCTCTGTGTCTGTCTCCTTGCGATAGAACTCTTCCGTAACAGTTTCCGTCATGTTTATAGGCAGAATGAGCTTGTCGTTCTCAGGGCAGATTGTGAGCTGGTCAAGATACCATTGGCGTTTCTGCTTGTTGTTCTCGCGTGTGAGTTCGTCTGGATTCACATCGTTAACGGCAAGAGTGATCTTCTGGTAATTTGTATAGTGGTAGAAGTCGTGGGTTTTCTTAAGGTCGTTGGCTTTGTTTGATGCTATGACTCTTCGCATAAGTTCCACAGCAGGATTTTCCTTTCGCGAATATTTCCTCTTTTTCGTCTTGACAACAACCTGGCCAAGATGACGCGAATCTGGCTTCATCTCAATACGCAGGTGCTCAGGGAGAGTGGCTGTAAGATTTATTTTTTGCGACTTATATCCTACGGCAGAAATCGTAATCAGGTCTTTCTCTCTCATTGGAATGTTGAACATTCCCAATTCATTCGCAGTATAAGCTTCTTTAGTCTTTGTGAATGTTATACTGGCAAGTTGTATGCTATCGCCCGTTTCTGCATCTACGACCACGCCTTTAAGTCGCAATTCCGGAATGGAATCGCTTTGTGCGTAGGCTGCTACTGTTGATAGAATGCAGGACAGCAATAATATTTGTATGTGTCTTAGGATGTTTGTCATTCACTTTTTGTTGTTGGTGAAGTGGCGAAAACGTTATTGGTTTGGGATTCTTCTGCTCTTTGGCTTAAGTCTATTCGGAATTTCGTGCATCACGAAAACTCTGTAGAATAATAGTAACCAACGGCGGATAGGGAGAAGGGGTATCCAAATCTTGGAGTATAGTTTCCATTTACATCCGTCTATTCGGTCAAGAGTGTTGCGCTTCTTGCGGTAAAACCCTATTATAGAGGCTTTTATATCGGATGCTTTGCAGAATTCAGGTGATAGATTTCCGTCGCCAAGGAGCGTGATGTCATCTCCTTTGATGCTAACAATTCTATGCAAGACCCATCTGTTGTCAGGCAATAATGCAAGAACTGGTGCATAAAGAACTGGTGCATGAGGTTTTGCCAAAAGGGCATAGTCGCGCTCGCTCTCAAGGAAAGGTCTCATACTGAATCCTTTCAACGGTATCTTTACACTTTCCTTTGTCTCAAGATAGGAGACTGCGAGAGGAAGGAATTCTGCGTTTTTTAATTGCATCTGTTGTGGTTAATATTATGTTTAATGTTCTTTAGAGCCTTTATTAATTGGATTTTACTCCTTGATGGCAATTGCTGCGTTGCAAATTTCTGCGGATTCGCGGTCAGGGAGGCAATGGAGAGTATAGATGCCAGTAGTTTCTATAATCTTGGAAATGGTGTCCATGACATCGTTGTAGAGTTTTGACTCCCACTTCATGGTAGAACAAGAAGGGAGGAACGATGCGAAAGCTTCTACGGGACGAAGCTTCTCAACACTGTTTGCTTCTGCTCTTTCAATGCGCGTTATGGCTCCAAGATATGCTTTGCGATTTCTGTAGCATGGGGTTTTGCCACTCCATGGGGAACCATAGCAATATGTCTTGCCGTCAATGAAGCGTACAATAGGGTTATCGTCATTAAGTAGCTCACAGCCAGGGATATGCTTGAGCCAATTGCTTACCTGGGTGGATTTTCCCGTTCCGCTCTTTGCGATGAAACAGTATGCATAGTCTCCTTGCTTTACGCACGAAGCATGAATCAGAAGAGTTTGCTGGCTTGCTGTGGCAAAAGCGAATGACATCATCAATGCAGAATTGAGACCATAGCTGTGCATCCGCTTGTCGTCCATGAGCTTGCATGAGCAATAGGAGAAGTCCTTGTTGCTTTGTAGTATGCAAATCTCATGTTCGCTTATGTCTCGTATGGTAAACTGATATGCACCAGTCAGGTCATCCTTCTCAACCTTTGTATGCCCATTACCGGTATCAAAGTCTCCTATCTCGCGATACGTACCTATGGTAGGCAGCGTGTTGTCCCATGTAAGTGACAAAGCAATACTTTCTTCATTTGCGGGCTCTTCTATAATAAAAGGTGCGAATGAAGGTAAAAGAGAGATTAAGTCAACCGATGTGCAGACTGACCTAATCTCTACTATATGTTCCGCTATTCTGAAATGCATGAGCAATTTATTCAACAATACCTGTTTCCTTCCAAGTCTTTAAAAGCTGCTCACAATCCTTGCGGGCTACTTCCTCCTCAACGTCATACTCGTCGTCGATGAGGGCTTTGACCATATCGTCAACGGTAAAGTCCTTGTCTGCGACAGCTTTCCAAATGCATGCTGCTGTTTGATTTATGCTTATGACTTGAGAGAAATCTATATTTGCTTCACCTTCGGCTACGACGATGTGCTCTCCGCAAATCTGGCGTATGTTAAATCCTTTCTTGATTCTCATATTATTTTATATAGATAAACCTATGGTTTATGATGTATGTAAATCTATGCTTTATGGGTTTAGTAGCTTCTTGCTATGATAACCCATTGCTTTGCAGGGGCACCTGTTACCATATCTACGCCAAGTTCTTCTGGCTGAGGGATGTGGAAAGGAACGCAACGGATAGTGGCCTGAGTTTCTTCCTTAATCTTAGCTTCAGTTTCTGCTGTACCGTCCCATGGGCAGAAGAAGAAACCGCCTTCCTTAACCTTCTCCTTGAATTCCTCGTAGTCTGAGCATGTGTAGATCTTCTCGTCGCGAGCTGAAAGAGCCTTGTTGAAGATGTTCTTCTGGATGTCCTCGAGAAGCTGGATAACGTACTCTGCGATACCTTCTACAGAGCGAGTTTCCTTCTCAAGAGTATCACGACGCATAACTTCAATTGTGCCGTTCTCAAGGTCACGATTGCCCATGACAAGACGTACAGGAACACCCTTGAGCTCGTATTCAGCGAATTTGAAGCCTGCACGCTTGTTGTCAGCATCGTCGTATTTGACAGTAATGCCAGCAGCCTTGAACTTCTCAATAACAGGAGCAAGCTTTTCTGAGATAGCCTGGAGCTTCTCGCCCTTGCTGATAGGTACGATGACAACCTGAAGTGGAGCGAGGCGTGGAGGGAGTACAAGACCGTTATCGTCAGAGTGAGTCATGATGAGCGCACCGATGAGACGAGTAGAAACACCCCAAGATGTAGCCCAAACATATTCTGGCTTGTTTTCCTTTGTGAGGTAAGTTACGTCAAATGCCTTTGCGAAGTTCTGTCCAAGGAAATGCGAAGTACCGCTCTGGAGAGCCTTTCCATCCTGCATCATAGCCTCGATTGTGTATGTGTCAAGGGCACCTGCGAAACGCTCTGTCTCACTCTTCACTCCTTGAACAACAGGAACTGCCATCCATTCTTCTGCGAACTTTGCGTAAACGCCGAGCATCTTCTGTGCCTCTGCCTCAGCTTCCTCACGAGTAGCGTGAGCTGTGTGGCCTTCCTGCCAAAGGAATTCCGATGTGCGGAGGAAAGGACGCGTACGCATTTCCCAACGCATTACGTTACACCATTGGTTGCACATCAAAGGCAGATCGCGCCAAGAGTGAATCCAGTTCTTGTATGTGTTCCAAATGATTGTTTCTGATGTAGGGCGAACGATAAGCTCTTCCTCAAGCTTTGCAGCTGGGTCAACCTCAACTCCGCTCTTGTCTTCCTTTGCACGAAGACGATAATGTGTAACTACTGCACATTCCTTTGCGAAACCCTCTACATGCTCTGCCTCGCGAGAGAGGAAAGACTTTGGAATGAGAAGAGGGAAGTAAGCGTTTACGGCACCAGTTTCCTTGAACATCTTGTCAAGTTGCTGCTGCATCTTCTCCCATATTGCATAACCGTATGGTTTGATTACCATACAGCCACGAACCGCAGATTGCTCTGCAAGGTCTGCTTTCACGATAAGGTCGTTGTACCACTGGCTGTAGTTGTCAGCTCTTTTTGTTAATTCTTTTAATTCTGCCATATTATAATATGTGTTTTATTCAAATATGTCTGTAATGCTTGTGCGGTCTTCTTCGTCGCGATACTTGTTCTTTTCCTTGTCGCAACCATCATATCCCTTAGGAATGTTGAAGGTATCCTTCATGGAAATGCCAAGTGATTCATCAGCATATACCTTCTTCATGTACTTGGCCCACATAGGGAGAGCCTGTTCTGCACCCTGACCTGTAACGAAGTGAACATCGCGGTCTTCACCGCCAACCCATCCTCCAGAGACGAGTTTTGGAGTTACACCTACAAACCAGAAGTCTGCATTAGAGTTTGTTGTTCCAGTCTTTCCGCCAAAATCGCCAGAGAATCCCATGCTGAGCAAACGACGAGCAGTACCTTGGTGTGTTACGCCTTTCATCATGATGAGCATCTTCCAAGCGCTTTCTTGTGAGAGAATTTCGTTCATTCGAGGAGAAAATTCTGCGAGTACCTTACCCTGCTGGTCAGTAATCTTTGTTACCAATCGTGGAGACATGTGGATACCTCCGTTTACGAATGTTGTGTAACCGCTTATGAGGTTGAGTACGGATATCTCAAGAGGGCCAAGACAGAGTGCCATGCTTGGTGTTTGGTAGAATGTAGGTATTTCAAAGAGGTCAAGCCAAGCGAGGAAATCTCGTGGGTCAATAAGACTCATGAGGTATGCCGCAACTGTGTTGTTAGACTGTGCGAGACCTGTCTTGAGAGGTACTGTACCTCCTCCGCCACCGCCCTTTGGACACCATCCTCCGTAGCTCTTGCGTACGTTGGAAACCTGGTCGCAAGGACTCATGCCGTTCTGTACCATGAGCGAGTATAGGAAAGGCTTCATGGTAGAACCAACCTGACGGCGACCTTGTCCTGCCATGTCATATCCGAAGGCTCCAAAGTCTGTTCCGCCTACGTATGCCTTCACGTCTCCGTTCGAAGGATCCATGCTGACGAATCCTGCGCGTATGAACTTCTTCATGTAGCGGATGGAATCTTCAGGAGTCATTGTGGCTTCCTTCTCTCCGTTGTATGTGAAGAGTTTCATTTGGTACGGAGTCTTGTATGCCTTCTCAAGTTCTTCTTCTGTTGCTCCAGCTTCTTTCATTCTGCGGTAGCGATCAGAATTCTGCCATGAACGCATCATGTCACGCTTGATGTCGTTTGCAGAAGCCGAACTGCTGAAAGGTGCATAACGAAGTCCTGCACATTGGCTGTTGAATATAGGCTGAAGTTCCTTTGCAACACGCTCAAACACAGCGTCTTCTGCGTATTTCTGCAAACGGGTGTCAACAGTTGTATAAATCTTCAAACCGTCTGTATAGATGTTGTAGTTCTCGCCGGTAATCTTTTGGTGCTTGTTACACCATCCGTAGAGAGAGTCGCGCTCCCAGAGAACCGAGTCTATACAGAACTGAACCTTCTGCCATTCCGGATAATCCTTTCTTTCAGGCTTCTTTGCCATCATGTAATGGCGGAGATACTCGCGGAAATATGGCGCAAGACCTTCGCGATGGGTTTCCTCGCGAGACATGTTCAGCTTTAGAGGTTCCTGCTTGGCTGTCTCATATTCTTCCTGAGTGATATATCCAGCCTTGAGCATCTGATGAAGCACCACGTTGCGTCTTTCTACAGTACGCTCAGGAAAACGCTTTGGGTTGAAATAGCTAGGATTCTTGCACATGCCGACGAACATGGCGCATTCCGCACGTGTGAGTTCGCTAGGCTTCTTCTGGAAATAGATCTTTGCCGCAGTCTTGATTCCGTATGCACCATTAAGGAAGTTGAACTGGTTGAGATACATCGTGATGATCTCTTCCTTTGTGAACATACGCTCAAGCTTTACGGCTATAAGCCATTCCACAGGCTTCTGGAAAAGTCTATCTGTAGCCGTTTGAGCCTGTTCTGAATAAAGCATCTTTGCAAGCTGCTGTGTAATGGTAGAGCCACCACCGGCAGAAATGTCGCCCATGACACCACGCTTTACGATGGCGCGTCCAAGACCGATGGCGTCGATACCGGAATGCTCATAGAAACGCTCATCTTCTGTAGCCACAAGTGCGAGCACAAGGTCGGCAGAAAGGTCTTTGTAGTCTGCTGCCAAACGGTTGGCACGAGCCACATTGTACTGGCCGATAAGTTTTCCGTCTGAGGAATATATCATGGATGCATATTCATCAACCGGATTCTGCAGAGTTTTGAAGTCTGGCATTTTACAAATCCAACCATTCCACGCTCCGATTATTACGAAAGAAAAAAGGAGCACTACAGCAAGGAACGAAATCCAAATCCACTTAATAATTTTATTTTTCATATTTTTGCAAGAATGAAATTCTAATAGATATTTGCGCGCAAAGTTACAAAATTTTCGCGTTAAGTATCGTTTTTTTGGGGCAAATATTGCACTTTCGGGGCTTATATTTTGCAATATGTCATATAGGAAAAGCAAAAAATCGTCATTTTTGCTGTAAAAATGACG
Source organism: Prevotella sp. (assembly GCA_045616725.1). Taxonomy (GTDB): domain Bacteria; phylum Bacteroidota; class Bacteroidia; order Bacteroidales; family Bacteroidaceae; genus Prevotella. Next base: position 11,506 of record JAZLHI010000135.1, read on the forward strand.
ATTTAAGGTTTATTTCTTATTTTTCCAAAGGCCATGAAATGAAGAGATAATTCCGGTAAATTGAATTCATGAACCTGCTGTCGGTGATTCTTCCAGAAGGGATGAAACGAGCGAAAATGTTGCGATAGTCAGATATGTGGAAGAAGCGTATCTTGTCGAAATCCTTCATCTTGAGCCGTTCCGTCTGGAGTTCAATTTCGTCCGTAATGCTACTCTCGGAGGAGCCTCCATTTTCGCTTATCAGATACAAGGTTATCTCAGACGCGTCCTTTATCGTTATGGAACTATCTTTTGCCTTGGCTTTTCCGTCTGTGGAATTCAGTATAAGGCGACATAAGAAGGGCATTCTGGTACCGTTGACATTGGAGATTCCTTTGAGCGAAATGGTGTTTGCGCTTGCGTCCAAAGAACTTCCGTACGCAGAAGTAAGGCTTATTGTGCAGCCTATCTTGCTTGCTTTTTCGTCTTTACTTCCTGTTTCACATTTCCCTTCTTTCTCTCCTTCTACACCTTCCTGGCATCTTATCCTTATGCCAATAACCCTGTCAGGATAGGAGGCGAAATATTCTCTTGTGAATACAAGCCCATTCTGCTCGTATTCGTCTTTCAGCAGAGCTCGGTTTAGGTTGAGCGTTTGCTTGATGAAGTGGGATTCTGCCTTGTTGTTATCGTGTATGGTAAGCTTCGCAAAGGGCGTACAGTTCTCGTCAAAGAGCAATACGGAATCAATCTCGGCGCCACCAAATACCTTTGCCCCTAATTTACCGTTTCCTATTGGCAAGGCTTCGTCACATGAAAGGGCTGCGCTATTACGCCTTACGAACAGGCTGTCTTGTGCAAAACAGCTGTCCGAAAGGCTTGTGAGTGCCGCTATAACAAAAAATATGCAATAGCGAATGATATCGTGAGAAGGGTGATTGCGCATGATTAGTCCACCTTGCTAGCCTTCTTGCGATCGTTGTGGTCAAGGATAATCTTGCGGATGCGCATGGACTTTGGAGTAACCTCAACAAGTTCGTCAACCTTGATGTATTCAAGGGCTTCTTCAAGTGAAAGAACTGTGCGAGGAATGATGCGAGCCTTGTCGTCAGAACCAGAGGCGCGAGTGTTTGTGAGCTGCTTAGCCTTTGTCACATTCACAACAAGGTCGTTGTCATGGATATGTTCACCCACGACTTCTCCCATGTAAACCTCATCTCCTGGATCGATGAAGAACTTGCCGCGGTCCTGAAGCTTGTCGATGGAGTAGGCGAAAGAAGCACCTGTTTCCATGGCAATCATTGAGCCGTTCACACGACGAGAAATTTCTCCCTTGTAAGGCTGGTACTCCTTGAAACGGTGTGCCATGATTGCTTCGCCTTGGGATGCTGTCAACACGTTGGTTCTCAAGCCGATAATGCCACGTGAAGGTACGTCAAACTCTATGTTCGTGCGCTCGCCTTGGCTCTCCATGGAAGTCAAATCACCCTTGCGACGAGTTACCATGTCAATCATCTTTGAAGCGAACTCGTCAGGAACATTGATTGTCAATTCTTCGATTGGTTCGCACTTCACGCCGTCAATCTCTTTGTAGATAACCTGTGGCTGACCAACCTGGAGCTCATAGCCTTCGCGGCGCATGGTCTCGATGAGTACGGAAAGGTGGAGTACACCACGACCAGACACAATCCATTTGTCGGTAGAATCCTCGAAAGGTTCCACGCGAAGAGCAAGGTTCTTCTCCAGCTCACGCTCAAGACGGTCGTTGATATGACGCGAGGTAACAAACTTACCTTCCTTTCCGAAGAATGGGGAGTCGTTGATCTGGAAGAGCATTGACATCGTTGGCTCATCGATGGAGATTGGTGGCATAGCCTCCGGGGTCTCGAAATCGCAGATGGTATCGCCGATTTCAAACTTCTCGAGACCGATGATGGCACAGATGTCGCCAGAGCCAACCTCGTGAGTCTTTGCATGTCCCATACCGTTGAACGTATGGAGCTCCTTTATCTTTGTCTTCTCTTCCGTGCCGTCGCGATGGCAGATGGTCACGTTCATGCCTTCAACCAAAGTGCCGCGATGTACGCGACCTACGGCAATACGTCCCGTGTAGCTTGAGTAGTCGAGTGATGTGATGAGCATCTGCGGAGTACCTTCAAGCTTTTCTGGAGCAGGAATTACCTCGATAATCTTGTCGAGAAGATATGTTATGTTGTCGGTTGGCGTGCTATAGTCTTCGCCCATCCAACCGTTCTTTGCCGAGCCATAGACAACAGAGAAATCAAGCTGATCCTCTGTTGCATTGAGCGAGAACATGAGGTCGAATACCATTTCGTAAACCTCCTCCGGACGACAGTTAGGCTTATCCACCTTGTTCACTACGACGATAGGCTTCAGTCCAATCTCGAGAGCCTTCTGGAGAACGAAGCGAGTCTGTGGCATAGGGCCTTCGAATGCGTCCACGAGGAGCAAGCAGCCGTCTGCCATGTTCAGCACACGCTCCACTTCGCCGCCGAAGTCAGAGTGTCCCGGAGTGTCTATGATGTTGATTTTTGTTCCCTTATAGTCAATCGATACGTTCTTTGAAAGAATCGTAATACCTCTTTCTCTCTCCAAGTCGTTGTTATCCAGAACCTGTGAGCTCAAGTCCTGACCTTCGCGGAAGAGGTTGCCGGCAAGCATCATCTTGTCAACGAGCGTAGTCTTTCCGTGGTCAACGTGAGCTATTATAGCTATATTTCTGATATCCATATATTTCAATTGAAAATCCCACCCCCCGAAGAGGGAGATGGGATTATGTTTGTTTGGAATAAGAAAATTTAATTTTGAATAGGTCGTTGTAGCCTATTGGGGGAGCGATTTAAGCCTCTGCCTCAGGAATTACTGAAACATAGCTGCGATCCTTACGACCCTTGCGGAAGCTTACAACTCCGTCAACGAGTGCGTAGAGAGTATCGTCCTTACCCATACCTACGTTCTGACCTGGGTTGTGGTGAGTACCGCGCTGGCGAACGATGATGTTACCTGCCTGTACCTTCTGGCCACCCCAAATCTTAACGCCTAATCTTTGTGAAGCCGATTCACGAC
>JAZLHI010000136.1:0-3515 GCA_045616725.1 Prevotella sp.
ACTTCTCAAAGTTGTCCACTCCAGATCAGTATGTAGGAAAGATTCTGCACTCGGCGCGAGTAAGCATAGATGAGAGTGGCTGTATGGCTGCTGCGGACAATGCTGTGTTCTTAGCAGAACTATGTTTGATGAATGAGGTGACACTAACATTCGATCGTCCATTCTTCTATATTATTCGTGAGACAGATTCAAGGACAGCTTTGTTTATGGGCAGGGTAAATAAATTGTGACCGTAACCGTAGATTTTATCAATAAATTAAACTTATAAGGCTGATTTTGAATTCGTTAGATTCGTTAAATTCGTGTTCGTTATAAAAAACAATATTATGAAAAAGGTTATCTTATTCGTCCTTATGGCGATTCTTCCTGCTTTGGCAATGGCACAGAACGATGATAAAAGGCAAGCTGCATACGACCTCGTGTCTGAGGGCGTGAAACTGTATGACGACGACAAGTATGAGGAGGCGTTGAAGAAATTCAATGCTGCCTTGAAACTTGACGACACCTACGCTTCCACCTATTACGAAAAGGCGCTGGCACTTCGAGCCATGGACAACAACAAGGAGGCGAAGAAGACTTTGGAAAAGGGCCTCCAAAAAGCTACTTGGGGCAATGTGGCAATGAACTACAAATTCCTTGGAGACATCACTGATGAGGAAGGCAACGCACGCAAGGCTGTAGAATACTATTGGAAGGCTAATGAACTTATAGATACGAACGATGAGTATGACAGGGTGCGAATACAGCGTCATTCTGTTATGTACAACCTGGGCATAGCTTTCACTAACCTTGCCATACAGGAGCCAGACAGCAGTTCTGCTCATAAGAACAAAGCGTTGGGATGCTTTGATTATTCATTGCATTACCAACCTACTCACGCAAGCTCTTATTATGGTTTCTATAACGCAGCGGTGTCTCCAGAGGAAGCGCCAGCAGATGGCGGCTATTCTTGGGCACTGGGTATGCTGGGATGGTATGGATTCTTCGGCAACGGTCATCCTTTGATTGAGAAGATGGCTGAAATGCCAGAGAGGTGGGCTGCTGTGAATATGACTCAGGCAGAGATAGACTCTCTCGGTCCTCAAACAAGAATCGCTTTTGAGAGTGTGCGAGAATCTGCAAAGAAGGAACCGTCGGAATACGGAAAGCTGTACGACATGTTCATGTATGCCATTCCTAAAGTGGCAGAAAACTTCAAGGAAGAGCCTGTGCCTTTGTGTATGGCAAAAGATATGTATGAAGAATTCCTCTACCCTCTGTATGCAAAGATGATTCGCGAAGGCGTGTTTGAGACTTTCTGCCATGTTGCTGCCATGCGCATTCAGAGAAGCACTATTCCAAACAAGAACTGGATAGACAAGAACGACGCGGCGGTGAAGAAACTTACCGACATGCTGAACAAAGGCAGATACTTCGACCCTGATGTGGTCTATGAACAGACATACGGCAAGGTTCCTGGCCCTGAGGTGACTTCGGCAGAGGAAGCTCACGCACGCAACGAAGAGGCAAAGCTTGCCTGCAAATATTATCTGAATCATTACTATGGAACAGAAGAGATGCAAAAAACATTACAGTTCATAATGAGTTGGACAACGGCATCTCCTGATGTGACGGTTCCGATAGGTAATGGGGAAACAAAATGGCTCACAAAAGAGACATTCCCTTATCTCGTAGCTTACATGGCTTTTTGCTCTCTATGGCAATTGGACAACAACACGAAGGAGATGACGGAGGATGCTTATCTTGACGCAGTGACCGACATGCTGAACTTCTACATAGAGAACAAGGAGAAGATTGGTGCGAACGCAGAACTCGACCGCCTGGTCGAACTCGGCAGAAACAACTATGAAGCTTTCGAGAAGGAGGTAAGAGCCAACTTCCCGAAGAAAGAAGACCTTCAAAACTTGAAAATGGAAAAGTAAAATGAATATTACTCCTCGTCGAAGAGTGGCATCTGCTTGTCTTTGTGGTAATAGTCGGCGAGCATGCCGATGAGGGTGGAGATCTCGTTTATGGCATTGAGTGTTTCCTTCGAGATTTCCTTCTTCTGGAGTGAGAGCATCATCTTGCCGTAGAGGGCGTTGAAGCAGGTCTCAATCTCGTTCTCGTCGTTGTTCATGCCACGCTTGCGCAGTTCCACGATGAAGGGCAGCACGCGGTAGTATTCAGAGCGGTAGAATGGGAACTTCGACGACTCGAGGAGCTGGTTGTGGAGTTCGATGAGCTGAATGAGCACGACCTTGTTTATCTGCAAGTGTCCCTTCTCGCGGCATCCTTCCTGGTTTATCATGTTGATGAGGTCGCCATACCAGTCGGTCATCTCTTCCTTCTTCTCGTCGTCGAGGTTGAACTGGGAGATGTATTTCTTGCGGATTTCAGTAAGCGAACATCCGTAAGCGCGTATGAGGTCTTCTATCTGCCACATGTAGAGCAGATATTCTGCTATGCTTTTCTGTCTGAGTTGCTGGGAGATGAACATGTTATCCGAGTATTGCGATGTTGAAGATTGTGCCGAAGAGCACGAGGATGGAGATGAATATGACTACTCCGCCGATGATCTTATTGATCATCAGTATGCCGCCATTGTTGAAGTTTGCGCGAATCTTGTCTATTATCCAAGTTAGACTCCACCACCAAAGCAGTGCGCCGAGGGCGATGCTTAGGAAGGATACGACGAACGAGAGCGGATATTCTGTTCGCGGCACGAAGGCGAGCTGTGCGAAACTTGCCATGAAAAGGAAGATGATGAGCGGATTGGCGAAGGTGATGAGGAATGCTGTCACGCCGTTCTGCATGAGTGTGCCTTTCTTTTTTCCGCTGATGTGCATGTTCTTCGTAGGGTCACTGCGGTAAGAATGTATGCCGAAGAGCATGAGTATGATGCTTCCCACGAGCTGTAGCCAGAAGCGTAGGCCGTTGGCATCGATGAAGTCAACGACGAAAGATACGCCGGCAAGCGTTATGGCTGCGTAGATGAGGTCGGAGATGCAGGCGCCAATGCCTGTCACGAATCCGAACCAACGACCTTTGTTGAGGGTTCGCTGCACACACAATACTCCTACAGGCCCCATAGGTGCTGAAACGAGAATGCCGATGAGCACTCCCTTGAAGATTATGTCAATAAAACTTATGTCTATATGTAACATTGTAACTGTTCTGTATGAAAAGTGGTTTCCTGCCATAACCATCGCACTACAGCAGAAATCGCTGCAAAGTTACAAAAATATCGTTAAATGGATTCTTTTTTATGCCGAATAATTGTTCCTTTTGGCTTTTTTCAATGTTTTGTCAATAAAAAATGCGGGAAAATGTTGCCGTTTCGGAAAATAGTTGTAAATTTGCACCCGAAAAATCGGAGACAGGTACGCTCTGACGACGGGTAAGTCTTGTACGGTCAGCTCCCTTCGAATCCTCCAGGATGGGAACATAGCAAAGGTAGTTGGTTGTAGCGGCGCGATATAAGTAGCTTGCCCACCCGCCTCTTTAGCTCAGTTGGCCAGAGCACGTGATTTGTA
>JAZLHI010000137.1:0-43276 GCA_045616725.1 Prevotella sp.
AGTTTGGCGCTTTTCGGTCTTATTGCGCTATGAGTTCCACATTTTTGGGCGAAAACTTTTTGCCGTTTCGGTCTTAATTCGTACATTTGCCGAAACTAAAACAATTACGTTTAACTAAAAAACACTAAACTTATGGACAATTTACCTTTAATTATCAGCATCGTTAATGCTGTAATCGCAATCATTGTATTCTTCAAGTTCATTGGTCTTTGCAGCAATGTTGAGAAGATGACAAATGGTACTTATGGCTTGTACGATTTTGAGGATCGTTTCAAGATTCTTGTTGCTTGTGGTCGCAAAGATAAAGCTTACGATTTGCTTTTGTCTCAAATGCAACAGCATTATATGTATCGTAATGCTGTTGGTCCTTTGGCGTCAAAAGCAACTCAAGACGCTCGTGCTTATATGCAAAAGACTTATGGTCGCTATTTTGAGGTGTTGGGTTGCAGTCTTGATTTTGACAAGGTAGATGAACTTTACAACCTTGAGCGCAAATATAGCGAGACAAAGTAAATCCAATTTTTATTGCTATAACTACGTTGTACTTATTTAGACGTTGTTTAAATAACGTTTTTCAAGTAAAAAAGTGGGCAAATCCTTGCTCACTTTTATTTTTTTCGTTGTACCTTTGCAATGTCAAACAGTTAATAGGCGTACCTATTCCGTAAGAGCATCGGTCATTGCTCCACATAGACGTAGGGGCTTTTTTTAGCTCCACACGTATATATGATATAGACGGCTGTCTATCCCAATAACTTTTTGCTCTTCGGAGGGAACTGTTAACTGTTTGACGACACGGGATTTGGCAGCCGTTTTACTGTCTTTAAACGTCAAACAGTTAACAGTATGCAGAATGCATTAACAATGCCCGTTGTTCTCAGGGCTGCAATCACAGCAAAGCAGTGGATTGCTAAAGAGAACGCACTTGCTTCATCCGTGATGGGCGAGTCTGTTTCAAACTCCCAGGTTCTTGCCGTGGTATCAGTAGTTGCAGGTCTCTGCCTGATGCCTTTCATGATCGGTGGTGACTATGCCGTTGGCGGTCTTGGTCTCCTTCTTGCTATTGTCGGATCTAACAAATTATCAGAGTAAGATGGAAAAGCCAGAAATGTCACAGCGAGAATTCGAGTATCGCGTTGCTGAGTACAAGCAAGCCTACACTGAAAAGCGCATCGAGTTTGATAACATGATCTGCGCTCTGAAGCAGAAAAAGAACGCCTTGATTACGGCATGCGATAAATTCAAGGAAGAAATTCGTTTGTACAATGAGCAGATACGTGCGCTTGAGTCAGATAGATCAGAGGCAAAGCTTATCTTTGAGAGCGAATGCAAATCCTTGCATGATTCTGTCAGCATCGTCACACAGGCAAACTCTTCCTTCGATGGATTCAGCAGTACGCAGAAGCATCATCTCAATAATGCCATCACAGCAGCAGTGAAGCATGCCTTGAAGGACTTCGACAACGTTGCCCATGATGGCATCTGCTGCGAGTATTACTCTAACTCTGACGGTCGCCTTGCATTCGAGGTGACTGTCCCAAACAAGTAGGCACATTTTTTACATTATACTTCTTTTTTTTATACTATCCAAGAACAGGTAGCTGAGAAGTTGGTACTGTTCTTTTCAACACAATAATTTATTGCAAATATGTTTACTCCAGAAAAGGCTGACTTGATTCAGCAGTATATTGAGCTGTGCCCAGAGGTGCAGCACTTCGACCGCATAGGCGATGGCGAAGAGTTTCAAATCCGCATCTATCCTCGCGACACGCATCGCATCTGCGATTATTTGAAGCGCAGCATTCAGATTAGCGATGCCTTCGACATAGACTTTGCAGAGTCGACCATCTACCTTTATCTCTATATGCAGGAAGACTTTCAAGATGTCTTAGACAGATTCGAGATTCTTGACTAAATTTGTATCACTTAACAATAATTACTCATAATAAAAAAACTTATCAATTATGGAAGTACGTCATGACGACATTAAGAGCGCATTGCGCCAGGCGAAGATCCTCACAGCTGCTCTTCGCCAGAAACTTGCAGAAGCACCTCTCAACCCATCTGAAGACTTCATTGAATACGTCTCAGACTTGGCGGTTATGGTTGACGAAAAAGTTAAAGAGGTTGCGATCTATGACGACCTCTTTGTCGCTCAAGCAAAAAAGAATAATACATCTCTCTGTATGCTTTCTTGTTAACCAATGTGTAATAGTTTACAAACTCATAGATTATTAAGGTTTATACTCCCGCAGTTGCTTGGCTGTGAAGTTAGGCACTGCTTCACTCCGTATTACTCAACGAAGGAAATACTGCATTTTCTTTTAAAATTGTTTTAGATTGGTTTTGCGCTTTCATGGCTGTGAAGTTATGGAAGCGTTTTATGTCTTTTCTCCTTATATGTATATAATGTATCTTTGTGCTAAGAATAATAACCAAAACAACAGTTGTAATTATGTTTAGCAAAATGCTGTCAACATACGGATTCGACGGCTTCACTCAGTTCGTGGAGAGCATGCTGCCATCGACGAAGTACAACTTCGCCGCTGCCAGCGTAGGCGCCAGCGTGGTGACTGGCTTCATCAGCCAGTTTCTCGGTCTCACGCCCTTGCTTGTGGTCATTATGGGCGTAGCAGTTTTCGCAGAGATGATAACAGGCATCAGGGCAAGCCACAAGAGCGGTCAGGCATTCGAGAGCTTCCGCTTCTCGCGTGGCGTACTCAAGATCTGCGTGTGGTGCGTGATATTCTTTATCTTCAACGGCTTTGCCATTGAGATGGCTAAGTTCGATGGCTGGCCATACGTAGTGGCAGCAGCCATGTTCAAGATTCTGCACGCTTCGGCAATGGTGTGGTTCGTCATCGAGAACGGCACGAGCATACTGGAGAACCAGGCAGTCATCGACGGCAAGCCCAAGACTCAGTACGTCGAGGCAGTCAAGACTCTGTGGAGTGCATTCGTTAATACATTGAAAGGAAGAATGAAATGAGAGAAATCAAGATTTTAGCGGTGCTGATGCTTATGGCTCTTGCCATTGTCATCTATTGCATCTACGACAGAGGCGATGACGTTCCGCCTCCAGTTCCTGACACAGAGGTTAGGATAGTGAAGAAGCAGATACACGACACTGTGTACATTCCCCGTCCTATGCCTGCCGAGGTCATCTATGTTCCCGTGCCAGACAGCATCGACACGCTGGCGATAATTAATCGCTTCTTTGCCCAGAACATATATGTGGACACCGTGCATGCAGGTGAGTATGTTGATATCAAGATTACTGACAGCGTATCCTGCAATGAATTGATAAGCCATAAGATTGAATTGTTAAGTTGTCCAGAGGTTTTGATGTCCCCAAGCGCAGGTTCTGCACGGTGTGCAGCGCTTGGGGTGCTCACGGGCAAGAACTTGCTTGCTCTCAAGTGCGATCTGCAGGTACGCAGGCATCAGTTCTCTGCTGGCTACGATTTCTACAACAAAGGTCCGGTGCTGGGCTACTCATACAAAGCTCTATCATGGTAATATCCGATTTCCCGTCAATGTGCTTCATGCACGACGTGCCTGATGTCACTATTAGCAGCGTGACCTCCGATGTCAACGTGACAATATACTTCGGAAGCGTTCAGTTCAGCGAGGTCTATACTCCCGACTCGTCGCACAGCGTCCTCATCGTCGGGCTTGCCGATATGTTTGCCGACTTGATGCACAACAGCGTGCAGCCTATCGAGCCAGGCAATTATGTCACTCGCACGCTCTGCACCTTCTTCACTCTCCGCATCACTGCCGACGGTCTCACTCAGGACATCAACTCTATGATTTTCCCATGCCGTCAGAAGGTTGGCATATCTCCTGCAGGCGGCATCCTCACCACGATGGGCGAGCGTGAGCTGTGCGATGAGACGTTCTATCTGACTTACGTCGAAGGTCCGTACAAGCTGCGCATGAAGATCTACACGAGCGATGGCAGAGTGGTGAGCATTGATCTTTCTTCCTACGGAACAAGCTTCACTGGCGATGCCGTGACCTATGCCTTCAATCGTGAGTGGTTGCAGAATCAGGCATCTGGTGTTGCAGGAATGTACCTTATCAAGTGCGAGGCGGAGATTGTCGCTCGCTCTGGCATCGTCATCGACGTGTATGTCGTCAACTTCACTTACGTTCCTCATCGCTACCGCAAGACGGTGCTCTTCGACAATGTTTTCGGAGTGCCCGAAACTCTCACGTTCCGCGGATCAGAGAGCGAGAGCAACACGTACGAAGCGCAGTTCAGCCGTGTTGCTGGCAAGTTGAAGCGTCTTGCCGTCGATGCTTATACCGAGCATGCTCTTTGCTCTGGCCTCATCAGCGAGTCGGAATATCGTGTTGCAGAGTCGTTGCTTGAAGCTGATGACGTGCATGTGGTCGGCACTGACCAGATTCTCGACGTTGTTGTGACTGGCTCAGAGTGCGAGCACGTGGAGCCTAAAGAGAAGTCCGCCATCTTCACTCTCCGCTATCGTCTTTCCGATAAGCCGAAGGTTCTTGTTGCTCGCAAGGACCGACCTGTCGGCATCTTCGCGAAGACGTTTGCTGAGCCATTTGATTAACCGTTCGCTTATGGAAAAGATATTCTTCAGAGAAATGATCGACCTTCTCGACATTCGCACATCGCCAAATGGCAAGAAGGTCATACACTCTGTCAAGTATGTTGACAAGAGTGGCAAGCTCAGGTTCCTGCCTCAGTGCTTTGTGTGCGGTGCAGGAAGGATGAGCAACAAGTTGTATCGCATGCGTGGCTTGCAGCCATGCGACTGCCGTGCCAATCCCGAAGGGCACATATTGCCTGTTCGCATTCGCTCCATCGTGTGGTTTGACAAGAAAGAGGTTGAATATTAAAACTTACATTATATATGGATATCATATTTAACAAGCAAGGCTATCCTCTGATGGCAACCTGCAGCACTGCGTTCATCAATATAGTGAATGTTGCGAAGTCAGACATCAAGAGCCGATACATACTCCAGCCAAACAATCCGAGCGAGCCTTACGTGATGTATGACAACTACAAGGTTCTCTCCTGGGGCAAGAACAACGACTTCCCACGCATAGCCGACGCCATCATTGGCGAGACCTCCGTCCTCAACACTGGCTTGAAGTTCTTGCGTCAGCTCACTATCGGTCAGGGTCTCTTTCCTTGCACCGTCACTGGGTATGACGAGTCGGGCAATGAGCAGCTCTCGCCGGTATCAGAAAAGGGCATTGTCTCGCTGCTCAACTCTCGCATGGTGCGCAAGTACACAGAGAAGGTCAGCCGTGACTACTTCAAGTATGGCACAGGCTTCGCTCTCTTCTTGCCCAACGTGAATGGCAGGATAATCGGCATTCAGTCTGTCAATGCCAAGTTCGCACGTCTCACTGTTCCTGATGAGCACGGCATGCAGAAGGCTGTAGTCAGTGGCGGCTGGCCCAATGCTGTTGGCATCAATGGTGACAAGCCTATGGTGTATGACGTGCTCAACGACTATGATCCTGACATTCATCTCGAGCTCTTGAAGAAGAATGGCAGACTCAACAAGCCTGTCATGTTTGCCGTGCGCGACACTTGGAGCAACGATGACAACTACTCTGAGCCAGTGTGGATGTCAGCCTACAAGCTTGGATGGATAGACATTGCTCACATGGTTCCACGCTTCTTGCGCCATGCTTACGAGAATCAGGTCACTTGGAAGTGGCACGTGCAGATACCTTACTCTTACTGGGAGCATCGCTATCCTGCCGACGATCCTCGCTACGACACTCCTGAGAAGCGTGAAGCAGCCATCAATGCCGACATGAATCGCATCGAGAGTGACCTTTGCGGCACGGATAATGCCGAGAAGCCTCTGTTCACTCACTACTCTGTAAATGAGATGAGCGGCAAGGTAGAAGAGAAATGGGAGATTAAGGCACTTGACAACAAGTACAAGGATGGCGAGAACCTCGTCACATCTGCAGCAGCCAACTCAGAAATCCTCTTCGCCCTGATGGTCAATCCTAACGTATTCGGCGCAGGTATGCCTGGCGGCTCGTATGCTGGCAACCAAGGTGGCTCGAATATCCGTGAAGCGTTCCTCGTCAACATTGCTAATGCGTGGATTGACCGCCAGACGTTCTTGGACCCAATCAATACGCTCATCAAGCAGATGGGGTATGACGAGGTCGATATCCGATACCGTAACACTGTGCTTGTTACTCTCGACAAGGGTGCTGGCACGCAAAAGACACTATCATAATTATGCTGTTCAGTAAATTGAAATGGAATGATGCCGAAGAGATTCAGCCTTACCTTCAGGCATCAAGTGCGCTCAGTTTTCAGAAATGTGCAAGCAGTTTCCAGCAAGCAGAGGACAAGTATCTGCAGACGATGCTTGGTGCTGCCATGCTTCGCAGGGCGATAGAAGCGTACAACAATGATGCTCGCACAGACGCTGAGCAGTCGCTTGTAGCTATCCTTCAGGACGCAGAAGCCAACCTTGCCTTTGCCGACAACTTCGACGAGTTCCAGATTCGTCTCACCGACCAAGGCATTCAGCGGCAGGAGACGGACAAGTTCAAGCAAGCCTATCGCTATCAGGAGAAGAACATGCAGCGCATCTACCTCAACAGAGGTCTTAACCGACTGGAGAGGGCGATGGCTTTCCTCGATGAGCATGTGGAAGAATTCCCAGAGTGGGCATCGTCTGCTTATTGCCTTGAGCGCAAGAAGCTCATAGTCCGCTCTACTATAGAGATAGGCAGTCTCTACTTCATTCATGACAGTGCCATCATCTACATGCGTCTATCTCCTTACTTCCGTCAGCTCACCGACCTCAATCTTCCTAAGATCCTTGGCAAGGAGCTGTGCAAGAAGTTCCTCCAGGCGCTCGAAAGCAACAGCGTGTATGTTGATGATGAGAGCACGGCAATAAGCACAGAGCAGCTTCGCCTCTCGTGCGTCAAGTATTTGGTCTTTGCTGCTCTTGCGAAGCTTGTGCGTGAGACTGGCAACATCACTGACAGAGGTCTATACTTCACTACTCAGCATGCCGTTTCTGTCAATCCCGACGAAGAGGCTCCTGGCACTCGCTCACAGATAGCAGCTCTTGCAGCTTCGCTTGACGATAGTGCCTATCGCTATTCTACTGCTCTGCAAGGCATCGTGGCAGACTTCTTTCCTACCTACTTCGGTGGCCACGACTGCGATGTGTATAAGCGTGACAATCATCACAAGAGATCTGTGTGGCTATGATAGAGGTTGAATTGAAAGTGCCTGGCGTGTTCTGGGACAAGAAGCATCGTGTCACTGCTCCGGAGTCATGTCGCGAATTGACTCCAGCGCAATTCCACACGATATGCAAGCTTAATCGTGGAGAGATATCTGCAGACGATTTTCTGCGTGAGTTCTTCAGCATTCCTATGTTTGTGTGGTCTAAGCTCGACCGATATTACATATATGTCTTGACCGAGCTTGTGCGCAAGGTCAAGGCAGACAGCTTTGGCGGCCGCTTTTTCGATGAGTTCGTGAAGATAGGTCCTATCTGCAGGTTCCTGCCATTCATGCCGAGCATGACGCTCATGCAGTTCATGAGCGTTGACACATACGCTAATTGGTATCTCTATAGCAGGCATGAAGAATACCTGGCTAATTTTGCTTCCGTGCTTCTCTTGCCAGACGATGTTGCTTTCGCTGACTACGATCCTTCGCCGTTCGTGCTTCAGCTTCGCAAGATCCTCAAGGAGGACGCTTCGGCTAAAGCAACATTGAAGAACTTGCTCTTCAACTGGCAGCTCATCAAGGCGCACCTCTCCGACAAATATCCGAACATGTTTCCGTCGGGTGGGGAAGGAGAAGGCGATGCTCGTCCAGGCGATTGGAGTGCGGTCTTTGATGCACTCATTGGTGAGCACCTCGAGCACATTGAGACGTACAAGCGGCTTCCTGCTTACGACGTCTTCCGCATAGTAGATGGTCGAATCCGTGATAATAAGTACAAGAAATGAAAGACGCTTACAAGTTCAGGGACTTGGTCAAGTTCCTTGCAGAGAATCATCCCGACGTGATGCACTCTCCAGAGAAGCAGCACTTCGCTTGCTCTCTCGATGCGGCAGAGAATGCCTATGCTCGCAACATGTTCTATCCATGCGTAGCTCTCGACTTGGGCGATATGCGCATCAATTCCGCTCCCATGGTAGAGCGAAGCATCACGCTCATGTTCATGCATCACGTCGCAGACACGGGGTCTGAGAGCGAGAAGGAGAATGCTTTCAGTCTTACTTGCGACATTGCCATCGACTTTCTCGCTCAGCTCGAGAGCATAGCAGAGAAGCATCCCGAGCAGAATTTCCTCTCGCGTTTCAGCGTCGATGGCGCAGACCTCATCAGGGTTGAGTTCGAGGAAGCATCTCTCTACGGCTGGATGGTGCGCTTCGAGCACACCTTCTCGCTCAACTCTATCATCTGTGAGCATCATTTCGGCGAAGACATTGACGAGCGTGTCGATGCCTATTTCGCAGTCTGATGTCTTGCGTTCATAGCATCCTTTCCTCCTATCTTTATGTTGTAATAATTAATTAATAATGAATATATGGCAGATTATCAAGACTTGTTAGATCGTGCTGACGATATCAGACGTTCCACGTTGCCAGAGAGCATCACGGCTCCCGAAGTTGGCACTCTCTTGCAAGACATCATACAGGCGTTTCGTCAGTCGTCTCGTGGCGATACCGTCGGCGACGTTGATCTTCTCAAAGATTCTCGTGGCTACTTCCTTCGTGTCTATAAGAACGACTCTACTCACGAAGATTTCACGCTTCCTACTCGTGCAGAACAGATAACCATCAACCACTCTGGCATACATGCCGAGAACGTAGAATCGGCTCTTGTCGCTTTGCTTGCAAGCGACAAGTCGATACTCGACACCGTCACTCTCACTCTTCGTGGCGATGTCACGGAAGGTGGCACACCTTCCTACGTTCTTGGCAGTGGCAAGAAGATCCTGGACATCAACGGCATTCGCGGTCTTAAGTCCTACAGCGTGAAAGACTTATCTGGCTCATCGCATGGGATAGTTATCAGCGGCGAAGCATTGGAAAAGAGGATTGATGGGTTAGAAGGCAAATTAGGAGCTCAAGGAGGAACGAATTTGCAATATGTAACCCCAGAGCAATACGGTGCTGTGGGTGATGGAGAGACTGACGACACGTTAGCTTTCAATAAGGCTTTCAATTCAAGCCGTATCGTCGTTCTTAAAGAACGAGCAGTATATAAAGTGACAGGATTTTGCATTGAACATGATATTGTACTATATGGTAACAATGCAACGTTAAAGGCAAGTGGATTCAGATGGGAAGGGGACGAAAGAGGTGCATTCATTTTTAGAACGATTGATATTAATCTAAAGGTTGAGATTTATTCTCTGAATATGATCGCGTTAAACCATATGGTAGGAGCAATATATGTTACTGATGCTCATCGTGTGGTAGTGGATAACTGTAGGATTGAAGGAAATGCAACTCTTGATTTTGATGTTCCTGCAATTGAGAGTCCAGGAATTAATCAAGGTATAACGCTGTACAGATGTAGAAATTTCAATATAACTAATAATTATATTGAATATACGAGGACGTATGCCATTGCAGCAGAAGAGGACAATGAGAATGGTCTTATCTCTTACAATAACACGAACAATACTGGCAGAGGTGCGATTTATGTTAGAAAAAACAACACTAATGTAGAAGTTAGCCACAACGATGTAAAGAATGCGGTAAGATGTTTTACAGTCGCGGACGGTGGAATTGATCTATATGGTGATAACAACGAAGGAATTAATGTATGTTATAATCATATCGAAGGGTTTGGCTCAGAAATGCGAAGTGGTATGGGAATAAGGTTGAAGGGTAGCAGGCAAATTTCATGTATCGGCAATGAGGTCATTACTACAGAAGATACATACGGCTTTGCTATGCTTCATATAGAAGACCGATATGATACAAAGCCGGAGTGCTACAATATTAAGGATAACTACTTCAATGCTAAACGTGGCAATTGCGACTATGGATTAAGAATAGACCAAAGTGCGATGGAAGACGCTGCGATTGGAACAGATATAAATTTATGTAATAATTTCTTTTTGTCTGAAAGTTTTGAAGGAATTGGAATTAGTATAAGAAGGGGTGTTCGGAATATACGAATATCAAATAATAAAATTGCGGGCTTTGGGACTGGTATAGAATTTTACAACAACTCGGAATTTGCAAGGGAAAACATCTTTATTGAGAATAATTTCATACATGACAGAAATGGCAGTAAATTTGTTTATATTAATGGACTGCATATAAATAGAAATATTATAAGGTCAGCAGAGGAAAATATAAGAATTAGTGATTGTGTAGATGTTTTGTTACATAGCAACAATTTCGAGGTGACAGATGGTACGTGCATTACTTCCTCAAATAATACTGATTTTCATTTGTTTGATGATAATGTTCTGGTTGAAAAAGGTAAAAAGTTAGATATAAATAACTATAAATTCGCAAAATCTTATAGGGGGATAGATAATGCTGTTACTGATGCTCCAGTTGGTAGCCAATTAGCAATAAGGGTGTATGGATATACTATTATGGAAGATGAGACTCAGCCTTCACCTGATAGATTTGTTGAATTTCGCTCTGTGAACGACGAACATGATCTATATGTAGATATAAATGGTTTCAACGTACCTGATGCCTCTGCCAAAAAAGCTGTCAAGGTTTCTTCAACCGATATTTCAAATTGTGAGTTTGGAGGAGAATTGTATTTGTCTGATTACAGGGATTGGAATGAAGGCGTTGATGTACATATGGTAGAAGAGCATGTCTTTGATGGTACAGAAACTCTCCAACTTTATTCAAGCAATAGCATATTGGTGTCCTGGGCAGGAATGAAAAATGCAATAGGTAGCGACTATAGACGTGATTGTAGAATAGTCTGCAATGGGCTTAACAATGACTATAGTAGTGGCCGTTTCATTTCTTATGCAAATGCTCAGGGTTCTAAAATTGAAATCCACGGATATAATGACTACTTCCCAGACCTTAACTCTTTTTCGGAATGGTGTAAACAAAAGTATGAAGAAGGAACTCCGTTAAGAATAATATATGCACTTAAAGAAAAGTACGTTACTGATATACCAAGCGAAGAAAAACGTATTTACGATATGTATAGCAAGTCTGTCGGCAAGGATGAAATTAACTGCCAAGGTTTGTTCTATGAGTTAGTGTACACATTAGATGATGAATATTATCTCTCTGCCAAAGAGATTGCGAAATCACAAATAGAGGAAGCAATAAGAACAAAGGAACTTAAAGATTATTCTGTAATGGAAATCTTGGAAACAATACAAGATAGAAGCATACGAACAAATGGGACAATCAGTGATGCAAGAAAAGGTTATAATGTATGTTCGTTCACTGTATACGAACTTCAAAACGAAATTCTATCTATAACATATGCAGTGTCGAGCGATATCACAAATTATCCAGCATTTTTGTTTAAGGATGTTAATGGCAAAGTAATTGATGTCATTACATGTGGGACAACAGAAACGGGTAAATACACAGAAGAGTATAGGGTGCCAAATAATGCCTATACTCTATATGTCAATACACGTCAAAGTCAAACAGAAGACATCGCAAGGTTATGTAATATAACACATGAAAACAAGGTGCTTGATTCTTTAAGTGAATTTGTTTATACAAAAAAACAAATTGATGAAATTTTTGGATCGACGTACAGCGTATTGTCTGAATTAATAGGCTAAAATATGGAAAACAACTTGATGACATTAAAGGTAAGACTACAAGAACTTGTAGGAAGAGCGAACGCAGTTACAGGAAATGTTGATATTAATGTATCTTCTGCGATTGACTCTCTTATTGCTGGTTATGGTATGAAAACAGAAGAGGGTAATAAGATAGATTTTACATCAGGAACAATAGTGACGAGTGGTAAATCAGAATACTTAGCACATTATTCAGGATATAGAAAGTATTTTATTCTTGCAGTGGGCGAGAATATAGATGTGTCGGCCTTTACTTCTCAACATGCGATTAATTGTGTATCATTTGTTAATCTTGATGGTCATTCATTTAACAATGAAATTAACACAATATGTTGGTCGCAGCGTTCTGATGCAAGCGGTAGTCGTTCGTTTACAGGCACCACAAATGGTAAAAGCACTACCGAAAGGGCTTATATGTCTCCTAATTCTTTAGCTGCCAATTCGAAGTATAATTGGATATGCATTAATCTTGAAAATGTGGTTGTAGAGTAGCTCGGATAGTTCACAAATGTGATGCTTTCCTTTATTTTTGCTATCTCCACATAGCAAAATGACCATAAAATAATAAATATATTATTTATTTGTAGCAATAATAAAATTATTATTAAAAATGCTTGCACAATAATAAAACTATTATTAACTTTGCATTGTCAAACAAGAAAGGAGGTGTCCTTAAAGAAATGACAAAGCAAGAAAAACAATTAGTTTTGCAACTTGCAATAGCAGTTGAGTTCTTACTCGAGAAAGTTGAAAGTAATTACATTACCGAAAACATTCAAGAACTTATCAAAGAACTCAAAGCGATAGCAAACAAGTAAAACGAGTTCCCCGAGCCGAAGGCAGTAAGTTCGGGGAACTTAAAAAAAGTTTTTCTTACATACATTAATAATATATAATATGGAAAAGAAAGAAGAAACAACGAGAGAGATACTCGCTAAAACTCCCAAAGGTGCGATGTGGGTCGCAATGTTCGACATTTGCTTGCTGCTGAATTTCTCCGAGCTTGCAAGGCTCTACTTCGGCAAAAGTGCAAACTGGTTCAATCAGCGTCTGCATGGCTACAAAGTCAATGGCAAGCCTGCTGAGTTCAAGCCTGACGAACTGCAGACGCTCTCAGCTGCTCTTCGTGACGTTGCGAAGAAGCTGAGCGATGCCGCCGATCGTGTTGATGACATGCTAAAATAACAATCATTTCTTTAACTCTTGTTTGACACCAGAGACCAGAGGAACACCTTCCCCTGGTCTCATTTTTTTCTTTATGCGCTAAACACATGCCCATTCACGAAGTGATAGTCATAGAACAGGTCGCGAGCGAATTTCTCGTAATCGAAGTAATTTGCCACGAACTCGTCGCTTAGCTTGTCGCTGTATAGCTCGTTAGCTATGTACTCAGCGAAATCTTTCTCGCTGTCGTACTCGCCTTGGTATGCGTCGCGGAACTTGTCGATGTCGGCGTCGCTGTCGATGCTTTCGAGGTAGTCGCAGAATGCTTCTTGCTCGTCAGCGTCGAGCAGTGCGTATTCCTGTATCTTGTCGAATGTCTCTTCGTCAAGGTCGCTTTCGCTGTACCATGCCTGTGGAAAGTTCATGTAATCTTGAAACATGAGCTCTGCATCGTCTTCCATGAAATGAATGAGGTGGCAGAACTCTATGAACTCTTCGTGACTGTCGAATGTCTGCAGGTTCACCCATTCGCCGTAAAGCGATCCGTTGTTGTACTGTTTGTATGTGCCAACATACACAGCTGGCTCGCCAGTGGAGCAGTCGCAGTGAATCTTTTTCTCGTAATCGAGACGGTTGCACACTTCTTCGTAAGTCTGATAATTGTCTAATGTTGCCATAATGTCAAAGAATTAAATTGTTAGTATTCGGTCTTCAAAGAACTTTTTACACTGCCTAAAGATAGAATGTTCAAGGACCGAGTATGCAAGGACTGAAGAAAGTTTTTTTCACGCTTTGCCCTAAAAGTTTTTTCCTGGCAAAAAAGTTTTTGAGAAAAACTTTCTTCAGCCAAGCGCATGCATCCTTGCAGTCTGTCCCATTCTATAACTTTGCGGTGTAAACAAGTCTGCAGACCGATTACTGCAATCTTTGACCTTATGGCTACGTGCATTATCCATAAGAATACGTAATCTAAGCTTCTCTAATTACGTTAAAAAGATTCTCTACTAATCCTTGCATCATTTGTAATTTTGCATACCGAACTTAAAAAAACCACAGGTATGATTAGAAAACTCATTGATACTGCCAAAGCGCAGTTTGCAAAGGATTACGCAGACGATCCAAGTCTTGACGATGAACTATCCGCATTTGAGGAAGGCATGATCACTGCTTTCCGTATAATGTTCGAGCAGAGTCTTCACGGCTCTATCTCCTTCGACATTGTTGAAGGAGAGTCAATATCCAACTAAAAAATTACTTTATTTACTATGACTATCAAAACAACTGATGGTGAGCGACAGGTAACTGGTCAGGCTCAAGGCACATGGAACACGGTTCTTGGTGCAATTGGTGCAGGTGCTGCTCTCATGGGTGGTGGTTCGACAATCCTTGGCGGTGGCGGCTTGCTTGGTCGCAACGGCTATTACAATGGCAATGATCCGCTCAGCCGCGTCATCACGAAAGCCGAAGCAGACCTCATGCAAGAAAATACAAGCCTTAAGTTCGAGCTTGGCATACAGAAGAGCGAGAACTACACCGACAAGAAGATTGTCGAAGCGGCAACCTTCCTCGACACGAAGATTGGCAAGCTTTCCGACGAGGTTCGCTCTAATGAGCGACGTCATCAGGACGAGCATGCCCAGCAGATGGCATGGAATGCCGAAGCCACAGGCACTATGTCGACCATGGCTCAGCAGCTCCGTGACCTTCGCTCTGTCACTAAGGTTCTCATCCCATCAAGCAACATCTGTCGCAAGAGTTGCGAATGCTGTCAGGAGGACTAACGCATGGCAGCATCATTCACCAACGCACAGATTCTCGCAGCGGTCGTGACTGATTGGTCACGGCCTGCTGTCTCACAGCTCACGGCAAGCAAGCTGTGCCAGTTCCAGACCATGCGAGACCTTCAGCAGAGCATCATCAGCAGCGGTCTTGTCGGCAGCAACTACCGTCTGCAGTCAGAGATTGAGCCCTTCGTTGTTCAAGCGGCGCCACAGCTTATTGAACCTGCGCTCGCTCAGGCTTTCTCTCGCATTCCAGACGAAACCATTCCGCAACTGGCGAGAACAGTGGTGCAGACTGCCTTGCAGCAGCCGCAATTCTCCGTCCTCGACGGTCTTGTCACCTTTGACCAGTCTGACATGCAAGAGCTGCTTGACCTAATAGAGCTTAATCTGCCGTTGGTGGAGTCAAAGTCTTATAAGATAAAACGTAAATGAAATGAAACACAGTGCAATTATTACAGCCACAGTTGCTGCAGGATCTACAGCCACCGCCGTCTATGTTGACGTTGACATCCAGCAGCAATTCTGCAAGAAGACTTGCGTCGCCAGTGTACCTGTCTTTGCGCCTGTCTTCACCGTTGCAGAGATCAAGCCAGTTGGCACATCTATGTACGAGCTCATTGTCAACGTGCAAGGATCTATCAGCTACAACGCTTGCCATGAGTGCGGCGCAACTGTAGTCCCCGTCAATCAGAACTTCGTTGTTCCTGTATATTCTGTAGCAGCAATTGAGTCTGCAACGATCGTGCCTGGCATCATCAGCAATTCGATGATCCGAAATGGCTGCCGTCCTTGCAGTTCTCGTTTTGACAGCAAATCGCCATTGACGATAACGCTGACAGCAGCATAAAAACATTACGCCTATGACTACTTACAAGCAGATTGTTCAGCGAGCACGTGACTTAGGTGTCAATACTGAGCGCGCTATGGAGTCTTCCGTCAACAGCGTAAGCGAGATGCTCGAGAGCATGAAAGATACTCATCCCGATCTCTATCGCCGCTTCATGCAGAAGACTCACGAAGATCTCTTCGGACCTCACTACGATGAGGACTTTGCCAACGAAGCCGTTTCCAGTCTTGAATACACTGACGAGAACGGCCATCGTCACACAGGCCCTCACTGGACGAAGCAGGAAGTTCTCAACGCAACAGCAGGCAAGGCGTTCCCTAACGGAACCACCGACTGCGACAAGTATGTAGCTTACAATGCCACATACGCCGACTTCTGCAAGAAGTTCGATGAGGACGATATACTTGACATTGCCTATCTCTTCTTCTTCGCCGATGAGGACTGGAAGGGCAAAGGCAAGATATGGACTTACATGCACAGCAATGCATAATTAGCCTTTAGTGGTTTTGTGGGGAGCCGTCAGCACAAATGCTGACGGCTTTTTTGTCTTTGCCAGGAATAAAAATACTATCTATCTTCGTATAGATAATTAATTATATAATGTATAAGCGATATGGATAATTCTGCTCTTCCACGTGGATTGCGCAATCACAATCCGCTCAACATTCGCAAGTCGGGTGACAAATGGCAAGGCGTTGCGCCTCAGCAGGCAGACAAGGCTTTTGTCACCTTCGTCTCAAATGCCTACGGCTACCGTGCCGCATTCAAGTGCATACGCACTCACATGAAGCGAGGCAAGATGTGTATCAATGACATTATCAAGGTGTGGGCTCCAGCGTCCGATGGCAACAACACTGAGGCTTATATCCGTCAGGTAGCACAGATGACGAATATCAATCGTTTCATAATAATCTATTGGACGGATGAGGAAACCATGGTCTCGCTTGTTCATGCCATGGCGATTGTCGAGAATGGCATGAAATATCTCGAGTACATCAAGGAAGACGAAATTCGCCAAGGCTATAACCTTGCATTTGGGTAATGGCAGAAGACTTACTTACAGCAGATGAGTTTAACAAGCTCGTGCGCAAGTGGGGCGACCGTGTCAAATCTCTTGCTCAGTCAACTCTTGCTACTGGCACTCATGGCACTCATGCTCTTCAGAGTTATCTGACTGTGTTTGTCGATGAAGACAAAAAGTCTAAATCTGCGTACAAGTTGAAGTTCCATTTCGAGCGCTATGGCGTCTATCGTGCCTATGGTGCTGGTCGTGGTTATGTTATTGCCAATGGCCAGATAGTTCGTGGTACTCGAATTAGAACCAATCGCGAGATAAAAGAGCGCAAAATGAATGATGTAGCCAATTCTTACCTTGCCAGAGGTTACACTTTGCGTGAAGTGAATCGCTTGAAAGTTTATAAGGTTGGCAGCGAGAAGACTGTAACGCGCACGCCTCTTGACTGGATTGACAAGCACGTTGATGCTCACATGTCTCGTCTTGCCGACCTTGTTCAAGAGTATTATGGAGACAAAGCACTTAAAGAATTGCTTCAGGAGTTTAACAGTATCAAAATTGTGAAAAATGGCTAATAATAAAGACGTCAAGCGTGGCATTGTTCTTTACCTCGATGGCAAAGAGGTTGAGAATAATGCTCAGAATATACAGCGTGAAATGCGCAAAGTCAAGAAGGAGATTGATGGTTGCACATTTGGATCCAAGGAATACATTGCTGCAACCAAGCGTTACAGAGAACTCAATGCCATCCTTCAGGAGCATAAGAACAAGCTGCGTGATGTCAAGACTGAGAACTTCAGTCTGATCAATAGCGTTAATGCCTTATGGCAAAAATGGCAGCTTGCAGTCGGCGTTTTCATGGCAGCCTTTGCTGGTGTGTCGCTTGCGCTCAGCAAGTTCCGCAAAGAGATGAATGCCGACGAAGAGAGTGCTGCCAACCTTAAGGCGCTGACTGGTCTTGATGACAACAGCATAGCGTGGCTTGAAGACCAGGCACGAGAACTGTCAACCACCATGGATCAGACAGGTCTGCGCATTCAGAAGACCACTAAAGAGATTCTTGAAGCCTACATGCTTGTCGGTTCTGCGAAGCCAGAACTTTTGCAAGATAAGGAAGCTCTCAATGCTACAACAATCGAAGCACTCCGTCTTGCCGAAGCTGCAAAGATGCAGATGAAGCCAGCCGTTGATGCAGTCACGCTCACCCTCAATCAGTATGGCGCATCAGCCAATGAAGCATCACGCTATGTCAATGTGCTTGCCGCAGGCTCAAAGTTTGGTGCTGCAGGAGTAGAGAGCCAGACAGCCGCCATCGTCAAGGCTGGCGTTGCCGCCTCTACGGCAAAGATTCCTATCGAGACGCTTGTAGGCTCGATCGAGACGCTTGCCGAGAAAGGCATCAAGGACGAAGTTGCTGGCACAGGCTTGAAGACGTTCTTCCTGAAGCTCGAAGGCATGGCAGACGATGTCCGTCCGTCAGTAGTAGGATTGGAAACCGCTCTCGACAATCTTCGCAAGAAGAACCTCAGCACCGCCGAGACTCAGAAGATGTTCGGCCTTGAAGCATTCACCGTTGCAAAGGCAATGATCGATGGCGCAGACAAGGTGCGAGAGTACACTGCTGCAGTCACTGACACCAACACAGCGGTAGAGCAGGCTGCCATCAACTCCGACACAGCGAATGCAAAGCTTGCTCAGATGAAGAATGAATTCAGCGAGCAAGGTAAAATCCTTGTAAAAGAACTCAATCCTGCTATCACTCGCCTTGTAAGTCTTGGCATGAACTCAACGAAGATTCTTGTAAATCTTACAAGATTTATGACAGAAAACAAAGTCACTGTTATGCTTGCAACTGCAGCGATAACAGCGTATGTTGGTTGGGTTAATCGAAAGATTATCATTGATAGACTCTCTATTTTTTGGACTGATAAGGCTTCTTTGTCTATTGCTAATTTGAATCGTGTCATTCGTTCTAATCCTTGGGGTGCTGTTATTACTGCCTTGACAATCGTTGTAGGTCTTGTTGCCGATTACAAGAATAGGGTAGAGCAAGCTACTAAGGCGAGTCGTATAATGTCTGACGTTGATAAAGAGACAACCGATAATTTTTCTCACGCTTCTGGTGTTATTGACAAGTATAATGCTCAGCTTCGTAATAATAATTTGTCTATAGATACAAGGCGAGAAGCTTTACGTCAATTAAAAGAGATAGTTCCTGAATATCTTGCAGATCTCACAGAGGAAGGCAAACTTATTAATGACAACAAAGATGCGATTGACAAATATCTTGTTTCTCTTGAAAAGCAAGTGAAATTGAAGGCTGTGCAAGATGAATTGAGCGAGAAGTATGCTGAGCGTCGTAAACGTGAGAAAGATTTACAACAGAAACAAGATGTGGAAGATGAAAAGCGTCAGGCTAACACTAATGCAAAGATTGCCGCTTCATTGTCTGCTCTTGGTTCAGGTGTGTCTAATAATGGATATGGTGCTGTAGGCAAAGCTGCAAATTCTGCTGTTAATGGCGTTCAGCGTACAACTAATGAGTTGAATCGTGCTATTGACGAACGTCGCAATGCTGCCAGTGCTCTTGCTGAGACAAATAAGGATATCGAGGCTCTTGAGAAAGAACTTTCTAAAAGCGACTTTGTCACGTCTTCTACCTCTGGCGGTACTGGTGGTGACGGTAGCTCTGGTGGTTCTACTGCCAACGGCAAGAGCACATCCGTTGACCGCATCAAGCAAGAGACGCAAGCCATCGAGCTTGAAATATCTCAGCGTCGCAACATCCTCAGGCAAGAGTACATCGACGACAAGAAGTCCAAAGAGGAATACAACAATGAACTCATCGCCCTCGAAGTCGAGCGCATCAACCGCATTCTCCAGATTGCAGGTCTTGAACCTGAGAAAATCGCAGAACTGCAAGGCAGGCTTCAAGACATTGTGCTGAAGGCAAAGCAGGATCTCGAAGGCATCGGAGTCGTTCAGTCTGCTGATGAAGACTTGAATGCCTACAAGCAGAGTCTTCAGAAGATAGAAGATGAGCTTCGTGATTCTATTGGCAAACTGAAGAACGCTCGCCAGCTTGGCATACTCGACGAAGAGCAATACCAGGCTTCCATGAATGCTTTGTGGGATAAGTACAATGCTGACACTGAGCATGCTTTCAGCAAGTACAATGAAGTTATCCGCAAAGGATCATCAGAAACAGAAGAGAACCTGAAAGGCTGGAAGAATTACTTTGCCGAGGCTGGTCTTGATATGCGTGACCTTGCCGAAGAGATAGGCGAGGGCATCGGCTCTGCGCTTGGCAATGCCATCGTTGGGTCAGAAGACGCTGTGCGTTCTGCGCTCAAATCTGTTCTCGTCACGCTCATCGACGCTATAGAGAAGATGGTAATTGCCGCTACTGTGGAAAGTGAACTGCTTACGCTCACTGGCATTGGCACAGCGGCAGGTGTTGCCAATCTTCTCAAGCTCGCTGGCATTAAGGTCGCCTTCGAAGGGCTTAAAGCCTATGTAAACAGTTGGGGCAACAAAAAAGACGAGGGCTATGCCGTTGGCGGCTATACAGGCGTTGGCGGTCCATACGAACCTGCAGGAGTCGTTCACAGAGGCGAGTTTGTCGCTAATCGCTTCGCGCTTGCCAATCCTGCAGTAAAGAACGTTCTCGACCTTATCGACTCTGCTCAGCGTGCTGGCACTATTGCCAACCTCACAGCAGACGATTTGTCTGCTGTCGGTCGCACCAACAGCTCCATCAGCACGACCGCAAGCGTTGTTGCAAACAAAGATCCCGAACTTCTCGCCTTGATGAAAGCAACATCAAAGGCGCTTCAGCAGATAAACGAACGCTTCTCGAAGCCTATTATGGCTTATACCTATGCCAACGGAAAAGGTGGCACGCTTGATGCGCAAGAACTTGTAGAAAGAATGCAGAAAAATGCTTCACGCTAATACTTACGTTTATGCTATCATTATCTATAAATAATCACGAGGTTGACCTTCCGCAAGACACTACAATTGAAATCATTAAGGAAAATCCTTTGTTTGCGTCTAACGGTGGATATACATACGATATTGATTTGCCGTTGCGTAATCCTCGCAACGCAAGTCTTTACACAAAATTATCTCGCACGAATGCGACTGGTAGAATTTCTAATCGTAGAGCCGTTTTGCGTGATGGCTTGCGCAATGTCATCGTCGGTACTGAAATCGTGCTGTCGAAAGATGCGGACGTGGCAAAGATTCAGGTTGTGTCCGATAATAGCGAATTGAACTATCTCGCTGGTGATAATCGCAAGATACGCGATTTGAGTCTTGGATCTGCTGTTGACGTTGACAGAGAGACCGCCTCTGCCAACGTGAGAAAAGTCTATCCAGAGGTTGACTTTACTTACCCTATGGTTTATTTTTACAAAAGTCCCGACAATCCAAAAGGCTCGACGCTTGTCAATCGGTATGGAGATTTTGACTCGACCAAGCCTTTTGAATATAGCGAAGATTTGCTTGAACTGCGACCAATGCCATTTGTTCTTGCCATTGTTGACAAGGTTATAAACGCAATTGGCTACACCATGACTTATAACTTTGCCTCGTTGGTGCCCAAATGGCGACGTCTGGCAATGATTAATCGCTATGCTACCCTGGAGTATGCTAAGATGCTTCCTGATTGGACTGTGTCGGAGTTCTTGTCGGAGATAGAGCATTTCTTCAATGGAGTTTTCATCGTTGACTCTTCGAATGCAGAAGTGCAATTTATCTCCGTCAATTCTTATGCATCTCAGAGCGAGTTTCAGTATGTTCATGCCAAAGATGTGTTGGATGATTTCACGGTTGCGTGTCAGTCGGATTCTGACAGCGAATTTCATTTATGCCAACGCTATGTAGAATATGATTTGCCGAAGGATTGCAGGTTTTATAAGATGGCAGACCTTGACAAAGAGTTATATGACAACTGCATCGTGAAGCCGATTGGGCCAGTTCAGGTTGACCTTTCTTCGTGGGATAGTTTCATGCTCTATCTTGATGCTGCAAAAGGTATGTATTTTAAGTTGTTTAAGATTCCTGGAACAGATGCAGCCTACGACTATTACGAGGTTAATCAATTCAAAGGTCGCAAGCCTTTAGATGGCGATTCTTCTATTAAGCTTCGTATTATTCCTTCGTCTCATACTGTTGCTGTAGAGAATGTTGCGCCCGAGTCAGAGATGGAGGGCGGCGTATTCCCAGTGTTGACAAGTATTGCTTTGACATCTGCAGAAGATTCTGACAGCGGATTTTGGGATTATGTCAGCGAAGGTGTGCCGCAGCAAGACGAGCTGTCTTCATTCATGAGTGTTTTCTTCTATGCAGGATTAGGTTATTTGCGCAAGGCGCAGAGCGAGACGGAATTGCTGACCGATTGGCATGTGCCAATGGTGTTTACTTCCTATTGGCATGTTGCCTGGTCAGATGGTACATTCACTCATTTCTTTAATCCTGGCCACTCGGCTTTTGATAGATATTCGACGCTTGAGCTTGTTGGCTCGCGTGGCAGAATTGACAATGAATTTGAGAATGGCTTATACATTGATGCTACAAAAAAATACACTTTCCGTTTTTCATCGTCTGCTGACCTTGACCCGATGCGCATTTTTGTGATCAAAAATCGAAAGTATGCTTGTCGTGAACTCAAATACGTCTACGACAAACTTCATTTCACTGGCGTTGTCGAAGGCATTTTCTATCCTATTAAGACGGTTGATTTTACATCGCAAGTTAGGGTAAGAGGCGATGAACTTATCGTTCCAGAGGGCTTTGTTCGTAATGACGAGCTTGTTCTTCGCGGCATTGTCGATGGTGATGAGATATCTATTGAAGGAGTTTTTGATTTTTAATTTAATGTAAAATGGTACCAGTTAGAAAGATTAACATTGTTGACTCAAATGGCGTAAGCCAGGGCAAAGTCTCTATCCTTTTGACTGACAATGAGGTCAGCAGTGTCAGGCAAGTCCCAGACTTGCAGCGCGCAGTGCAAAAGTTAGGAACTATCGATTCTATTCCCGAGCAAGGTAGTAGTAACGCTATCTCTTCAGATGCTGTCTATTCTGCATTGCAGATAGTCGGCGAGAAGAGTGGATTTCCTTCTATTGACTTGTGGGGCAAACCAAGGCGCAATATGGTTTACGGTCTTGAGAAATTTCATGCCTCTCAGTCTTCCATCGTCGCTGCAGGCATTGGCCCTCATGCGTCTTATCCATATGGTGACGCATTTTCTTTTCAAGTTCCGACGTATGGTCTTGGCGATGACGTAGGCAGCGTTATTGCTTATTCGCATGACGACGGAGCTACTTGGAATGCTTCAGATATGCGTTCTATACAAGGCAAGATAGACTATGCTGTATTGGAGGGCTTTGCAAGTAGCGGTGGAGTCATTGCTGCTTTAATTAAAAAAACTGATGTAGAGTCGTATTATTCTCGAATACGTGTCATTGGCGATAATAGATTTGTTGAAGAGTCTGGAGCAGACTATATAATTTGTATATCTAATGATGGCGGTGTTACCTGGACGGAACACTCGCGCCCTGCAGACTTCTTCTTCTACTACGAATTTGATGCCGATAAAGAATATAAGCAACCATACAATTTTGATTTCTTTGGCACTGTTGGCGGCAAGATGATAGCTATAACTTCTGCGTCTCAACGTTATATTAGTGGAGCGCAGAACCCTTCTGCTCCTAATGCACATAACGTATATCAAAGCGCAGATGGTGTTAACTGGATAAAGATTGGTCAAGTTGGCGATGACAATTCTTTCAGTTATATTCTTGCTTTTGGATCAATATTG
Organism: Prevotella sp.; assembly: GCA_045616725.1. Classification (GTDB taxonomy): domain Bacteria; phylum Bacteroidota; class Bacteroidia; order Bacteroidales; family Bacteroidaceae; genus Prevotella. Next base: position 23,450 of record JAZLHI010000137.1, read on the forward strand.
ATTGCTCAGAAGCGTGTTCCTCATGGCTATAACGCTATGTACGTTTCTCGTGATGGTGGCGCGAACTGGGATGAGTGCTCATGGGATGAAGAGTATAAGATAGAAAAAGTTGTTTACAATGAGTCTGTCGGCATCTTCTCTGGATTCGCTTATCATTATCATACAGATGGTGGCATTACTCTTCCTGACGGACAAGCTGTTTGCTTTTCGTCTGACGGGGTAAACTGGTCATATAAAGGTAAGGCTTACTCGCAGCAAAAGAAATTTTATGATATTGATGTTATCGGCGATTTGTACTTTTGCTCGCGAGGTCAGAAGACCTTCATTTCTATTGATGGACAGAATTGGTATGACAATAATCCTACACGTGACGGATCTCTTGAATCTGGTTCGGTTTTCAAGACTTCCACAGGCAAATATATTAGGTTTTCGTCTTATACTCTTTCCTCTCATTCCGGCAGTCAGTATTTCATTCAAGATGTTCCTCCAACTGTGACTCCGGTTGTGTATTATGTTGCGAGTCTTATTGATGCTCAAACCGAAAAATAATAATCGTTAATTGACGAAAGGGCAAGCAAAACAATTGCTTTAATGCCGTTTTGCTTGCCCTTTAATTGTGTTTACTCAAACTCAAACAACTCAGGATGCGCCCTCATTTGTTCCTTACTTGCGTAGTTGTTCGTCACTGCTACTGACGAATGTCGTGCCTGGTCTTTAGCGATGTTCAAGCCTACTTTGTTGATGATGTCAGTAATGCCTGTGTCCTTCAGGCTGTAGAACTGGTAGTTCTTAGGGAACTTCAACTCGTCACGCACTTTCTCCCATCGCTCCGTGAACTGGCGACTGCTTCTTTTGTTTTTTCCTGGCAAAAACTTGTAGGAAAAGATATAGTCGCTCGATGGGTGCTCGAAGGTCTTAGCATCTATAAGCGCTTCGATAAGCACCTTTGGCAACGTGACGACTCCGTCCTTGCGGTTCTTGCTTATCTTGCCAGACACATACACGCAGCTGTTGGCCACCGATATGTCGCCAACTCTAAGCTCTGCCATCTCTTTAGGTCGGATGAGCGTGTAATAATGGAATTTGCACGCAAGAAGAAAATCACGATCATTTTCTTCCAAATATCTGAATAGCCTATTCCGGTCATGCTCAGATAGCGCTTTGCGAAACTTCTCCTTGTTTCGCAGCGTCTTTATCGTCATGCAAGGATTTGACTGCAGATATCCGCATTCGACCATCCATGTTCCCATGGACGACAAGAACGTGAGGTAGTTGTTGCGTGTTCGTGCGCTGACATCACGCTCCACATACATATACTCGAGGAATCCCTCTACATACGTTTTATCGTACATATATATATAAGGTATCGCATGCGCACACACGTATGTGAGCAACATCTTCAATCGACTGCAATAGTCAATATACGTTTTCTCCGTTATCACTTCATCCTTGAAGATCTTCTTCAGATACCTCTCATATTGCGAGAACACGTCATTAGTAAGAGTGAAAGACTTTTGGCTGTTGCTCTCGATCAGAGGATTCCAGCCGCTCTCCAGCTTGCGATTGACCTCTGCAACGTACCTCATAGCTTCTGCATCATTCATCTTAGCAGAAGCATGAAGGTTGAACTTCTTTCTTATCCTTTTCAGTTTTGGCCTGCCTGCCAAAACCGATTCTGGATCCAGCACATAGAAATACACATACTTTTCTTTTCCCTTGCGATTATACACCGCAAGTCTGTACTTTAGGATCTCTGCCTCGCACGCGAGGTCTTTTTTAGTGACTTGTGAGCACATTTTTTTACATTGTTTGCCCTGAAGCACCCAATGTTATGAAACTTACTATCTACTTGCTGTCCCGAATTTGTCCCGACAACTTTAATTGAAAACGGATAACTATACTATATATCAGTAAGTTATCCGTCATTTAGTTGCGGGGGCTCGATTCGCTAACGCTGTGTAAAGTTTCGTAACTTGTTGAACCTCAGTGCTTATTTAGACTAAATCTAAGCTTTTTTCGTTCGTTTTGTCCCGATTTTGTCCCGGGACAAAATGCCATTGTATAAATTTTTATGCATTGATACTCAATGCTTTGTTAGCGTCTATTAGAGCTTCATTCTGCTTTAGTAGGCGCTTGATTGTCTCGTTAAGATGTACGTTTGTCTTCGTAACATCTTCATACATAAGCTTCATTTGCTCGTACAGAACTTTGTAGTCTGCAGTCGATCTTGCTATCTTCGAAATGTTGGAACCGCCTGTCAAATCGATGTTGATAGGTCCTTGTCCGAAGATTAGGAAGTACGGATTGAGATTAGGGAACAATGTCAGCAGCTTGTACAGCAACTGTTCTTCCTTTCTGTACGTAACTGAATTCACGAAGCCTCGTGAAAAGCCCAACTTGTTTGAGAGGGCAGAAGCAGAGATTGATTCCTGCTTGCATACTTCTTTAAGTATTTCCTGCATTGTTAATAAATTATTAGTGTTATGTCTAAAAATTTAGACGTTTTATTTGCGTATGTCAAAATAATTGCCCAAATTTGCAACATCGTTATAAAATTGATGCAACAAAGTTATATAATTAATATGACAAATAAAACTAAAATCACTTATTCTTTTGATTTGGGCATGCAAAAAATCACTTTGCGCGACCAAAAATGCGTAAAACTTGCTATATATGAGGTGCTTGGAATTAAAAATAGACATGATTTCTGTCGCAAGAAGCATGGAATCCTCAACATACCCAAGCATCAGTACGATGCCATAACTGCCATTTTTGAGCGCTATGGTGTGGCAGAAAAAGACGTATGGATTGTTCAATAATATAGACATATATATGTACACGCAAGAGCAAATTGACATTATCCGCGATGGGCAGAAAAACAATCTTTCGCTTCAGCAGATAGCCGACAAGCTCGGTAAATCACCTGCAGCTCTTAGAGTATATATGTTCCGTAATGGCTATGCTCTCAAGAAGCAAGTTGCTTGTCCGTTAGTTGAGCGATTAATTCGCATTAAATTTGCCGACCCAAGTTGGTTCAGAACTAATCGAGCGTTCTATCAGAGCGTGCAGATTTCCCAGAAGCGCTTCTCAGATCTTCGTGCTGGCTATGCCAATCCGACCGAAGACGAAATGAAGCGAATCGCCAAAGTTCTGAACGTAAGTACTGAAGACTTTATAGAGCTGTTTAAGTCGCGCCAATTAGATTTATTCAGCGATAAATGACAATCATAACCACTAAACTATTATGCAGATACCTAAAGAAATTATCGAGCGCATCAAAGATGCTGCCGATATAGTTAAAGAGATTGAACAGGACCAGACGCTGCGTAAACAAGGTGTTAATTATTTCGGCTTATGTCCTTACCATGGCGACAAGACGCCTTCCTTGTCTGTCTCCGTTACGCGAAGAATGTTCAAATGCTTCGCTTGCGGTGAGCATGGCGATGTTATCAAGTGGCGAATGGATCGCGATGGAATATCTTTCGAGGATGCGGTTCGCTTTCTTGGAAAGAAATATAACGTAGATATTCCAGAGCAGTCTTACACTCCAGAGCAGCAGGAGCATTTCAAGCGTGTCGAAGCTTTACGCAACGTAATGCGAGAAGCGCAGTCTATGTTTGCCTCTGCGCTGACAGAGGACAATGACTTTCTTCGCCAGCGCAATCTCTCTTACGAGGTTGCTACTCGCTATCAGCTTGGCTATTCTGTTCAAGGAATAGGCTCGCTGCTTGCGAAGAAAGGATATGAGGCGTATAATATCAGCGAAGCCGATATTGCAAAATACGACGTGTCGAGCAAGACGTTCAAGGATAAGTTCTTCGGGCGTGTCCTCTTCCCATACATGGATAAGCGTGGCCAGGTTATTGGATGGACTGGTCGTGACATACGAAAGGACGCTAAGTCTTGCAAGTATCTGAATACAGGCGAAACGCCCTTGTTTACTAAAGGCAACAACATATACGGTTTATACCAGGCTAAGAAATCTATTATTAAATTAGATAAAGTATATGTTGTAGAGGGGCAGATGGACGTGCTGTCGCTTGTGCAGTATGGTGTGGAGAATGTAGTAGCAGGTTCTGGAACTGCATTCACGGAAGCGCAGATGCGTCTGCTTCTTGCTCTCACCATGAATGTCACTTTCATCTATGATGGTGACAATGCTGGCGTTAAGGCTGCTGAGAAGAATCTTCTGCCCATGGTGCAGAAGGGTTTTCACGTCAGATGCGTCTCTCTGCCAGTTGGTCAAGATCCTGACGACATGGCGCAGAGTCTTAAGGAGCATACTGCAGACTGGTTGTCTAAGAGTGAGACGAGCTATGTCAAGTTTCTGTCTTCGGTAATGTATAATTCATCTCAGAATGAGTTTGAGAAACTTGCCAGCACCAAGTTTATTGTCAACATCATTGCCAATGAGTCCGAAGAAATAATCAAGTCTCAATATCTGCAGGAACTCACAGTTCTCAGCAAAGAGTCTCTCGATGCTCTTCAGAACATTGAAGAGAATGTTGAACTTCCGGAGAAACAGTCTTCCATTGAAGATGGTTTCCACGGAATAGAAGATGCGAAGGCTTATATTGACAAGGACTATCCCATATTACATTTAACAAACTCTTTTGAGATCTTCTTCAAGAAGATTCATCAGAAGATGCCATACGTATATTATCAAGGTGTGCCATCATACACGCAGATCCAGGAACTGACATCTGTGTGTGAGAATGTACTGTTTGATAATTACGACTTTGACTGCGACAGCCGCAAGGAGTCTATCGACTGCTTGTGCATGAAAGAGCTCTGGAAGCATGGCGCTCAGATAGACGTATGGACTGGAGTTGACGAATCTGCATCATTCATCAACTACTACATCAGCTATTATGCTGACCTCATTGAAGAGGAAAAGTCTAACGTAGAGATAACTCAGAAGTACATGCTTCGCTGTGCTGAAATGATTTCCTATGCAAAGGAAACGGTTCGCACCATCAGCATGGACTCCTGGGCGAAGAAGCTCGGTCTTAAGGTGTCAGCACTGAAGGACATAGTGAAGCCTTACACCAACGAGCGAAAGTCTAAAAGCAAGATTCTTCGCGATGACAGCCTTGATGATGATATCGTTCTCGCTACAGATCGCATTCCTGAATATGTTGAGAACTCCGATGAGTACAGCAAGATGCTGAAGCAATTCAACTATTACCCAATCATCAACAAGGATGGCAAGCCAGTATGCTATATGTTCCGTACTGACAATGGAAGCTTCAAGCGTGTAGGCGATTTCTACATGGAGCCACTCCTTCACGTTTATGCTAAAACGAAAGAAGAGAATAAGCGTATAATCCGCTTGAACTCCCTGATCACAAAGCAGAGCACTTACGTTGAATGGCCATCGAGCACCTTCAGCAGGCTCAACACTGTTGCAGAGATGCTATTCAACGAAGGTTCCTACAACTTCATCAACGGCACTGCAGCCGACTATGAGAAGATAAAAGCGTGCTTCTCATATCAGTTCACCAAGTGCCTTGAACTCAAAACATACGGCAAGCAGCATGAAGGCTTCTTCTGCTTTGCCAACGCAATTTTTCATGAAGTTGATGGCGAATGGCGCCTTGATATGGCTGATGAGTTAGGCATTATGGAGGATTCTCAGCAGAAATACTACTCGCCAGCCTTCAGCAAGATAAACACCGATATCCGTAAAGATGATGATCAGTATGAGCAGATACGCTCATTCGTCTATAAGGAAGTTGCAGATAAAGACCGCATCACCTTCAAGAGATGGGCAGAGCTGATGGCTGAGGTGTACAAGATAAACAACAACGGCATGTGGGCGATAATGTACGCCATCCTCTGCGCTTTCCGTTCGGAGATCCAGCCGATGAAGCGTTTCTTCACAGCACTTTTCTTCACTGGTCCGACTAACTCAGGTAAGACGCAGATAGCGATATCGTGCCGTTCTCTATTCGTCAATCCAGAGCAGCCATCAACAAACTTGAAGAATACCTCAGACGCTGCTTTCTTCTCCATCCTCGAGAAGTTTCGTGATGTGCCAGTGGTCTTCGAAGAATACAACGACGATATCATCACAGATAATCAGTTCCAGGGACTCAAGTCTGTCACATACGATGGCGACGGCAAGACGAAACGTAAATCAGCAAGCACCAACGATGTTGAGACATCTAAAGTCAACTCTCCAGTAGTTCTGCTGGGTCAGCATGCGCCAAGCAAGGACGATGGCGCTCTCTGCAACCGTGTCATTCTGCTCGAAGTTCCTGTGAAGAACGACCGCACCAAGCACGAGACAGACATCTTCAACGAATTGAAGCGTTACGAGAAGAAGGGCCTTGCCTATCTCCTTATCGAGATTCTGAAGCTTCGTCCTCTCGTGACGAAGTATTACGAGTCAATTCTTGAAGACACGGTCGAAGAACTCAAGACTGAGATGCGTAAGATGAACAAGGTCGTTGACCTCCGTCTCATCAACACCAACAGCATTTTTCTCTCGATGGTGAAGCTGATGAAGATGTATGCACAGCATCTTGAGCTGCCTTTCACAGTCGAAGACTTCAAAGAACTGTGCGTGAAGAAAGTCATCGAGCAGTCAGACATCTTGAAGCAGAGCGACAAGCTTGCCATGTTCTTCCAGCGCATTAGCACCCTCATCGACAAGGGCATTGTCATTGAAGGGCGTGACTTTAAGATTGTCGAAACCAAATACAACAGCGTTGCGCTCAAGGATGGCGATGCTGATGTAGTTCCTGGCACTCGCATTCTTTACGTGAATCTTTCCAAGATTTACGAATACTACAGCAACGCAGGCAGCCTTAACGGCGAGAAGCCTATGAAGCTCACTGACCTTCGCGGCAATCTTCATTCTCATCCGTCATACCTTGGCACTGTGAGCAACACTCGCTTCGCCTGGCAAGAAGCCAAAGAGGTTCCTGTTGCGAGAGTCGGCGTTGATGACGATGCTACTGGCAAGAATATGTCAGTATCTCGCGAGATCATCAAGCGAAGCGATTCAAGTTCTGCAGTAGTTCTCAACTACGAAATACTCGAGCAGATGGATATCCATTGGCTCCGCGATTATAAACCTATCGAGCAACCTAACTTATTCAACACTGACAACTATGAACAATGAAAACAAATTTCGCACCGTCTCACAATGGGAGAAGGCTTGCCCTGCTGGTGCACAATTTATCACTATGCGACTTAAGCAAGGAAACGTTCTTAAGGTTCTTGGAACTTACCGAAGGACTCCATGCACATGGGATGGCTTCGGTCTCGCTTATCATTCAAGCGGCAAGCGATTCAAGAACGCTGACATAGCATGGGAGAATCAATCATCGGACAATTTAGTTAATAATACATGCCAGGCACTCATATAAAATTCATAAACTACATCGAGGCGCATCAGGATCTCGATGTGAAAGAACTCAATCTATCGCAACTCGAAATGCTTCGCGATCTTGTAGATCTTGCTTCTTCTGAAGTGCATGAAGAAATTGCAAAGCGCATTCAAAAAAACGCAACATATAAAAATAGATAGAAATATTATGGAAGAAAAAAAAGAGCCTTACATAGATCCACGCTATTATTGCGCCTCATGCGGCAGCCACTCTCATAAGTGCGAACCTGAGAATGGAAGATGCTATGAGTGTGGAGCAGACGATTGGGAAGTTGAGCCATGTATGGAATTTGATGTTTATTAATTAAAAAGCATATGATTAAATACTTTATGAAAGAAATCGCCTCATACGCATCCGACACTGCGTTTGAGATTGGGAAGTTTGACACAGATAAGACCTTAAGAGTCGAATGCGCTGATTACTTAGCAGACGTTGTTGCTGTGCAGATCGACAAATTCTTAGTTTCCGTTCGCTTCGACAAAGGCATCATCTACGAATGTGAGCTGCCATACCTAAATTACATTACTGAAGAACAATACACTCAATGGGTGAAACAGGGTGAAGAGTTTGCCGGCAGATGTAATGATATGTACAACCGACTTTGCATTCAACTAAAATCTCATAAAAATGAGACTATCTAATCAACAATACTACGGCTTATCCACCTTGCGCAGAATGCGCAGGGTGGTTCGTCGCGCTTCGCGTCCGCTTAGGAACATAGGTGGTGTAAAATTCCGAGTACGCGTCACCTACAAGGATGGTTACGGGCGCGACTTGTTCAAAGTCCGCAAATACTAAGGTGTTTTCTTGAAAAAAACATTCAATGTTATGAAGCTGCGCAAAGCCTTTAAGATATTTCTGCTTCACGGTTCGAAAAAATTCAACCGATACCGCTACGAACGTGCAAAGCATGTTATTGCACGCAGATGGCGCCGACTTGACAAAATGTATCTCAATCAACTTTAATATTAATTACAAATCCTTCACGAACAGGCGTGGAGCCCGACAGTCGGGAGGTGTTTTCTTTTTCTCGTGTTTCTAAGGCATCCTTTCGGATGCCTTTTTTGTTTCCTGACCAACCCCCCGAATACCCCCATATTAAAGAAAAAGACCGATAATCGCAAATGTAAAATAAAAACTCGCAAAACACCGACTAACAAACTAACAAACTAACAAGCGAAAGATTTTACATTACACTATATATTATATTTATCACAATAAGAGTGTATTACATAAAATAGAGTATATAATTAGTTTGTTAGTCATTTGTTAGTTTTTGTTAGTTTTGTGTTAGTTTGTTAGTCGCAAAATCGCTGATTCTGCCTTTTTTGTTAGTTTTGATGTTTTGTTCTCTAAACTAACAAAAAACCACCAAAAACTAACTGTTAGTCGTTGTTAGTCTAAAATAATAGACGCTTTATTGTTGTTAGTTAACTAATTATCAGTACCTTTGTATTGTTTGTTAGTCTGTTAGTCGTTTTGTACAGAAAAATGAACACTAATCTATAAACTATAAAAAAATGAAAACAACAGAATTGTACACAATCCGCATCCGGTGCAAGAAGTATGTTCAGCGCTATCTCATGGTCAACTATGGCTGCCCATGCAAAGGTCATCCTTATTTAGTCGATCTTTCTGGCGATAAAGAGCTCAATGCCTTTCTATACCGTGCCATCAAGCAGCCATGCTGCTCTCGCGACAAATGGCTACAGACATTTTCCGGAAAGAAGCGTGACTGCGAGATCGAGATAAAGATTGGCCCTCACTTGTTCAATCGTTATGGCTGGTCGCTTGCTCTTACAGACGAGACTGCACTTAACACTCTTCTTGAGCGTCGCTGCAGAGACATGCTTCTTCGCTTCCTTACTTTGCAGTACATTCTGCACGAAGATCTCAACACTGCAATAGCGGAATTCTATGACCAGTATGGCTTCTCCGAGCGTTATTGGCCATCAGCATCAATTGCCAAGATTTGGCAACGCAACAAGGGCAAATTGAACCTTTTCAGCCTTAAAACAGAATTCAACGAGTTTTTAACCAATATATTTATGTGCAAGTTGTCTTTGCAGAAGGACAACTTACATGAAGTAATGTGCCATGCTTAAACTGTCAACAACTTCCGACAATGTAGGTGGAGTGACCCGAATTGTCGCTATACCTGTATCTTCATTCAGACGCGTAACGTTCAATGTTATTACTCGTCGCCGCTCGCTCACTCTCTACGACATTTCCAATTGCATAGAAATTGAGTGCAACCGAAGTGAAGAAGCATCAGACGAATGTTCTGATAATAATGAAGGTCTTTCTTATATTCATCAGCTTCATGGAAAGATATTTTCTCTCGATGGCGAGCGATTAGGTCTTGTCAACGTTCTTGCTCGTGGTCATTGGATCTTGCTTGTGCGTGACGGCAATGGTGTGTATAAGCTGTTTGGTTCTGTCGATGTTCCTCTCAATTTCACTTATCGAAACGCTACAGGTCAGCACAGAAGCGGTTCTTCTGCTCTAAGCTACACATTCCAGTCAACTCAGCCAGAACCTGCTGTCATCATTGATTCGCACCCTCTTTAATGTACGTTATAATTTATATATATAATGTGTACATTTGCAAAAACATCATTTAATATGAATCAGAACTTAATCGAAATCAACGGTACTATTGACTCCTGGGGCTATCAGCGCTCTAACGTAAAGTACCATCTCAACTGTCTTAAAGGCAAGGATGCTACTGTGCGCATCTCTTCCATGGGCGGTGACGTTAACGAAGCGATGAAGATCTCGCAGCTCTTCGCTGACCATGGCAATGTGACAGTTCAGTTCCTTGGCATGGTTGCTTCCTCAGCCACTTGGATGGCGTACGGTGCGAAGAAGGTTCAGATGGCAGAAGACTCTCTCATGCTGTGCCATCGCACCTCTGTTCTGCTCGACATCTATAAGTCGCTCAATGCTGATCAGATTGAAGCGAAGATTGAAGAGCTCAAGAACGCTAAGAAGACGAACGAGGCTCTTGACCTTATCATCGCTAAGAAGTATGCCGACCACTCTGGCAATAAGATTGCCGACATGCTCGACCTCATGAAGGAGAGCAAGTGGATAACTTCATCCGAAGCAAAGGAGAAAGGTCTTGTAGATGAAATCATCAATCCATCAGGTTCTATCAAGAACTGCCAGGCGATGATCATTCAGAACTGTGCTGACCTTGACCTCCCTGTTCCAGTGTTCTCTGACCATCAGGAGCAGAAGGACAGCATTATTGATTCTGTCATCAGCAAGTGCAAGGAGCTTTTCGCACCGAAGAATGGCGTGCCAGCAAGCCAGTTGCGCACACTCTCTCTCCAAGCCTCTGAGGACGATGGCGAAGGAAACATTCAAGATAAGAATATTAACAACAATAACACGCTTATGAACAAGAATTTCATAGCCGTCAACACCCTTCTCAACATTGAAGGTGTTGAAGAGTCAGAAGGTAAGATTACTCTTACTGTTGACCAGATGACTGCTATCTGCAACGCTCTTGACGACAAGAAGAAAGCAGATGACCAGCTCAAGAATGTCGGTGAGATCCTCGACAAGCTCGAAGACAACAAGTCTATCACTGGCGTAGAGAACAAGGCTCAGAGCCTTATCAACCTCGTCAATCGCATTCCTGTTGGCGTTGCTGCAACACCACAGGACACTGGCGATCACGCAGGTGAAGAGATCGTGGGCACTGACCCTATCAACTCTGTTCTCGGGACTATTAACTAAAAATCGTATTTCTTATGCCTAAGACAAATACTATTTCATTCAGCAACGGACCTATTGACATCTCGGCTGTCAATACTGCGGTTCGTGAGCATGGCAACCTTCTCGTTGCCATTGACCAGGAAGATGCCAATATGATTCTTCAGCACTTCACTGGCATGCCAGGCGTGACTGACTCATACACATTTGGCAAGACTCTTCTTGGCAAGATCTCTCGCAAGTACACTGGCGAGTTCAAGGGTCAGGTAGCCGATGGCAAGATTGAGCCTCGCACCCTCAAGGTTTGCCCTGTCGTTATGGAGATGGCAGACGAACCAGAATCTTACCGTCGCACTTATGTGACTGAGGTTCGCGGTGGTCTCACTAAGCATCCATTCGAAATCTGGCTCAACAACTGGGGCATCAAGTCGGCTTCTAAGGAGCTTCACGATGCTTTCCTTGCAGCCAAGTACGATGCTTCTGCAAGCAAGACTGCTGTAGGTGATGCATTCGATGGTCCTCTCACTGTCCTTCAGGGAGCTATCACTGACAAGACTATTGCTGTTGCAAACGGCAACATGTTCAAGACTGGCGTTATGTCGGCTTCGAACGTTGGCGACCAGCTTCTCGCTATGTGGCGCAAGATGCCAGCAGCGGCTCGTCAGCAGAAGATGAAGATGATGATCTCTCTCGACCTCGGCGACATGTACGACGATTGGCTCGAGAACAAGGGCACATACGTCATCGGTTCTGGTGCTGAAGAGACAGGCGCCAAGTATCTCCGTGGCACAGGCGGCAAGGTTGAGCTTGTTCGCATGAGCGGTTTCCCTGCAGGCATGGAGCAGTTCGTATGGATCACTCTCAAGGAGAATCAGTACTACGGCTTCGACCAGCTCAGCGACATGAATACTCTCACTGCGTTCCAGTCAGGCAACCCATACCTCTACACTGCCTATGGCAAGTATCTCATGGGCTCTCAGTTCGTGACTCTCAACAAATATGTGTTCATGTGCAACGAGCAGGGCATGACAGTTCCATCTGCATAGTCTGCATACTTCTTTTCATTTATCTATATATAAAGGTGTAGCACTTCGGTGCTACGCCTTCCCCTAAGAGTCAATAACATTCAATACATATATAACATGGCGAAATGTGTTAATTTCACTGATATCAACGAGGTTGTGTCTTGCGCTGATGGTGACAACGTAGCCGGAACTGCTGCCGCTGTGGAGATTGGTCTTGCCGACGAGGTTGCTGCATGGCCAGACTTCCCAGCATCTTCAGGCGAAGGCATGTCATTCGAGCAGGCTGGAACTATTTCTGGCAACCTCTCTCTGAAGAAAGGTGCATCACGCTGCAAGCTCACATTCACTCGCAACACTGGCGAGTTCACAATGACCGAGCAGGGCGAGGCCGGTTCTGAGAACGTGCTCTACGCTCTTACTCTCGAGCGTTCTAAGATGACCGCAGAGATCTTCGGTTTCCTCAACGCCACTCGCGGTCGCTCGCTTTGGATCAAGGTTACTGACAAGAATGGTCAGTCATACCTCATGGGCGATGAGGTCAACCATGCTTACCGTGTGGCTGGCGATGCTGCTACTACTGGCAAGGCGACAACCGACGCCAACAAAGTGCCTATTCGCTTCGAGTACGTATGCCCACGCAACCTTGTGTTTGCTGGCAGCGTCGAAGAGCTCGCTTCGTAACAGTTTTCATTGTTAAATAAATATAGTTTAGTGTTTGGCTCAGGTTCTGCTTGCAGGATCTGAGTTTTTTTATGTCTTTCCTTTCGGCGAAAAAATCGCCTAATTTTGTGGTGTAATAAAAAAATAGCCTAAATATGATTGATATTATATATCGTGATAAAGCTATTAACTGGCTGAATAGCAAGCGAGACTTTGCCGAAGGCATTGCCATCATGCAAGAAGCTCGCTTCCGCCCAGGAGTGGTTCGCAAGCTGGCGCGTGAGGAGCATCGTCCTGGTGCTATGGAGCGCATGCTTGTCAATATGCGCGCTCTCGTATCGGCGTTCACTACCACTGCCGACGATTCTATACACGAAGATACCGATGCCGTTCTTCACGTGTTCGAAGGCGTTGAAGACGTACCTTCTGCAGCTCCTGAAGCAGAGGCTGGCATTCTCTCCCATGAGAACGATGCTGGCAACCTTGGCATTGTTGTCAAGCGCTACGCTGACCTCTACCGTCAGCGTGACCGTGCTTTCAACCAGATGAAACAGGTCGGAGAGAAGAATGACGAAGCATCATGCATTCTGCGCAAGCAGCTCAGCGAGCAGATTGAGTCTTGCACTGACCAGATGGAAAAGCTCTATCCGTATTACCAGACGTTTGCAGAGACTGGAGAACAGCCATCTGACGACGCTATTGCTTCCTTGGAGAGCGTAGGCTCCGAGTCGCAGTCGTTGTCAGCTCCAGTCTCTGATTCCGACACTAAAGACTATTCTCAACTTACCAAAGAGGAATTGACCAAGGAGCAGTACAACATCGCCAAGCGTATTGCTCGCACTCGCAACAAGATCCTGTATCAGAGCGAGAACAAGCTTGATGCTGAGAATCCGCTTCCTGAAGGTTCTGCAAAGCGCATCAAGTTAGAGAAGCGTATTGATAAGCTCGAGCAAGAACTTGAGCGTGTTAAGGTTCTAATCGCAGAAATGTCTTGAAACTCGTTTTCCACGATATCGCTCCCGAGCCAGTCCAGGCGCAGCGTCCCGATTGCCAATCATCCGTGCATTCCACGGATATTACGATTAATGCCTGTGACGAATGCATGCTTGAAGTTCTCGAGCATCCATCTCAGCTTGGTGTCATACAGCGTGGCTTCAACAAGCACTTCTACACGCGTGGCGCATTCGACCTTGTTCAGCTCGTTCTCTTCATCTTGAAGCAGACAGGTCCTGCCGATGTTGTGATATCAAGCTATTCCATTGCGGAGCAGACTCTGAAGACCATCAAGCGCATGTGCGATAATGGCGATATACGTAGCATCCGTTTCTTGATCGACAATCGTGTGCGAAGCATATCGCCAAAACCTTTCAACTTTCTCGTCACGTCCTTTCCCGACTGCTACAGGTGTCTCGCTCTCCATGCAAAGGTTGCAATAATATCCAACGATGACTGGAAGATTGCCGTCGTAGGCTCTCAGAACGCAACTCACAATCCTAAGCTTGAGCGTGGCATTATTCACACTGATCCGAAAATCTACGAATTTGATAAAACCATTCTCTATGAAGAATTTGAGCGAGGCACAACTTGACGATATCCAGCAGATGGCAGGACGCTTGATTCATCCTCGCCTCATCGCTATTGCTGTCGATATGGACGAGCTTGAGTTCACGCTTGAAGTCAACAATCCATCGTCCGAGATCCACCGTCGCTATTATGCTGGATTCATACAGGCGAAGGTTGACCTTCACGAGAAGATCATTCAGTCTGCCATGAACGGAAGCAGTCCAAGCCAGGCAGACGTTAAGAAGTTTATTAAAGAAGCAGAAGACTATCTCAATGGCTAACAACTCTATCACAAAGCTCAATGCTGACGCTATACGCGCTTACATCCTCGACCCACATGGCAATCCTCTTCCTGCAGGTTGCGAAGAGCAGTTCAGGGTGGTAAGTGAGATTGCTCAATACTTAGACGATTATCCGTCTGATTCACAGATTATGAAGATAATCAAGATGAAGCATAAATTGAGCGATGACCGCATACGTGTCAACATCAAGTTAGCCAGAGATCTCTTCAAGTCACGCTTTGACTACGACTGGGATTTTCTCCGCGCCTGGGAGATAAAAGACCAGCTTGAGCTTATCAAGAAGTGCAAGCAGAATGGCGACATCAAGGCATGGAACGATGCCAAGAAGGTTCTGCACACTCTCATAGGCGAGCGTCCTGAAGGTGTTGGCAATGGCAAGCGCATCGACGCTACCGTCATCAACATCACCGTCAGCAAGAATGGCGTTCAACAAACGCTTTCACTCGACAATGTGAGAGACTTGAAAGAGAGTGAGATAGAAGAGATATTTGAAGACGCAGATGCAGAAATCTCTCTTGCTGATGCAGAATCCATAATGAATAGCTGATGAAGGTAAAGAGCAACATAGAAGAACTTGATTTCCAAGTCAACCCAGCCCAGCTTCGCTTTCTCTTGCTGATGGCGAAGCACATGTACGCTGTCTGGTCACGTGGCACAGGCAAGTCGTTCATCGTTGGCGCAATGGTTGACTATCTCGTTCGCCACATGCCGCGTTCCGTCATCACCATCACTCAGCGCACCTATGGCCAGGCACTCACCAAGACCTTGCCATCCACCTTCAAGGCTCTCTCCATGCTCGGATATCGCAAGTATGACCCTAAGGCTCAGACTGGCGATTACGTTGTCTGCAAGCAGCCTCCTGCTGGATGGCGCATGCCATACGAGCACATACTATCTTTCGAGCACTGCATCACATTCTCCAATGGCACAGTGCTCTACATTCTGTCGCAAGACGGAAACTCGCGTGGTCCCAACGCAGACTTCAACATCTGCGACGAGGCACTAACCTTAGACAAAGAACAATTCGATGAAGAAGTCGCACCAACCAACCGTGGCAACGAACACATATTCGGCAAGCAGTCTGCTAAACCTATTGCTTGTCACCATGGCAACCTTTTCGTGTCTTCTGCTCCTTACACCAGCGAGCAGAAATGGTTGCTCACTCCATCGTCATATTACGAAGCTGAGCGTAACATCAACCTCATTGACCGTTGGAACTCCATGGTCAAGATGCAGCTCCAGCTCATTGATGCTAAGCAGCAGGAAGATAAAGTGTTATTCCGTGAAATATGGAATGAATGCGTGCGCATGCGCCACACGATTCATCCGTTCGTCTCGCAGGATGGCACGCTCTTCATGCTGGCGTCGATATTCGACAACCTCCAGAACGTCGGTTTCTCGTACATAATGAACGAGTACAAGCTGATGGACAAGATGACCTTCATGGTCGAGATACTTAACTATATTGCTGACAAGATAGACAACTGCTATTATCACTTTGGCGAGGCTTCCAAGTATTATTCAGTGTCGAACGAAACATTCCTACATGATTTCGCAGAAGAAACCGACTACGACTTCAATCGCTTGTCTTCTCCTGACAGTCGCTATGATGGCGACTGCAATCCCAGCCAGCCACTTGAAATATGCTTTGACTGGGGTACTCGCGCTTCATTTATGGAAGTTGCACAGTGTGGCAACTACGATTATGCCACACAGACAACTCTCATTGGGCGTACTGTTGATAACACTATTAATGAGTTCTTCGTCAAGCGAGATGAGGAAGACGATGTTGAAGTCAATGTGCTTGTTGATCGCTTTACTCACTACTATCGCTATCACTCTAATAAGACTGCTGTTTTTTTTCGTGATCGCTACGGCGATGTTCGTCATCCGACAAACAAGAAAACTTACAACGAGATGGCGATTTCGCGTCTCGAGAAAGCAGGCTGGAAAGTGATGCAGAAGACGCATGGCGGCATTGAGCCACCTCAGCATGACAAATACTTGCTATGGAGTGCCATCGCTGCAGAGAAGGAGCCGCACTACCCAATCAAGCGATTCAACGCAAGCAAGTGCAAGCACATCATTCTATCGATGAACAACACCAGGCTTAAGGAGAGCATGGGCAAGTTCTCGAAGGACAAATCATCAGAACGCAATGGTTCTATCGCTCCTGAAGATGCAACGCACTTCGGCGATGTTGTCGATAAGCGAGTGTGGACAAAATACGGACACCTCTTGAAGAAGCAACGTCTCTTCGTCCCTAACAGGATATGAGAACAACAATAAACTGCAAGAGTGCGGCTGTAATACGAGGTTCGCACGCCATTCCCTACGCCTTACTACTTCATCAGACGTGAATATCAAGCAAAGCAACATATAGAATGAAATAATTGGTTTTAGATTTGTGTTTTTTCATAGTGTTATTAAGATTATAAGTTAGTAAATTATTGTTGGTCAGCTTGCTCGTGAGAGCAGGCTGATTTTTTCCCAACAATGAAAGAATGATCAGCGTGAAGATGCTGTCTGGGCTATAAATACACCTTGCGCCACTTCAGCGCCCATGCTCTCGAGCACGGAAGCGAAAGTGGCCCAAGAGTGTAGGGTAGTGCAGACATCGTCGAACAGGACGACCTTGCGTCCGGATATAGACAGGTCAATAGTGTAGTTTTTCAAGTCTCTGCGTCCGCCTTCGTGCACAGGCTTGCGGCTTGAAAGCACTTTGACCAGTCCATATCCGTTGTTCATGTTCGTGAGTCTGCACACCTCTCTCATGAAGTGAGAGTAGCGCACCTCGTGGCGTTCCGCTGAGCTCGCTGGCACGGCAACGAATGTATATTCCTTGCCGACAAGCCTGTGTGCTCTGCAGAACATTGCCACCAGCTTAGCAGCCCAGTCAGCATCTTCACGCTGACCATTCTTGAACGCATGGACGAAGTCATGTGCGAAAGCAACTTCTGCAGAAGCATTCTTCTTCGAATCATAGTCGAAGAAGTGCGCCATAGGCGTTTCATACTGAGCAATCTCGATTGCTGGCTTTGCCATCAGGTTGTAATAGATGTTCCAGTCTTCGAAGCTGTTTTTTGCTTCGAGGAAGAATGTGCTTTTATATCTGCGCTGTCTCATATAGTTGCTTTTGCTTGTAGTGATGAAAAACAAAAAAGCCCCGAAGGGCTTTGTTTACTGTGCTTTTGTGAGGCTGTTCACATACAGAAGAAGATCCATGCTGTGCGAATTGATAGGTACGTTGTGTCGCGACTTGAAGATGTAGCATAGTCGGATAGCCGAAAGAGCAGTCTTGCAGTAACCTATTTTCTTCTTGTCGGCAGTGCCTTCAACCTTTACTCTCCACACCTTGTTGCCTTTAATGTTAAGGAACTCTGCTACGATAGTTTTCTCTGACTTTTTCATAAGATTTCTTTATTTTATTATTAGTTATTGAACTTGCATGAATTCTGAAGAGTGAGCTGGAGAAGATAGAGCATATCGGCATCATCCTCATCCATGATCTGTGCTGAAAGCTCAAACTTAATATCCTTGTAGATTGCCTGAAGCTCTGCTTCTGAGTAGATAGATACGATGTTCTGTGAGAAGAAAGCAGGATTGCTTGTCATTGCGAGAACGAGGTTCTTGATTTCTGTAGATACGTAAGCCATAGTTGTTATTTTTTTTAGGAGTTAAACTTTTTTTTATTTACATTGCTTTACAAGGAAGAGAGCAGAAAACGAGAGACCAAGGGTTGTTGGAAAAATTTATTACTCCATGGGTGCTTGCATTTTTTGTTGGCGGTAAGGAAAAAATGTTGTAAAATTTTATGACGTTCATTGGTGATAGTGGTGCTCCCTAACTTTGCAATGTCAAATACAAATAAGTGTGACTCCGCATAAAAAAATACGACTATGGCACGCATCTTCAGAACAAGATCTCGTTGCAACGACAGCGCTGCTCTTCCTCAGATCATCGTTTTGCCAGGAAAAAAATCTGCAAGGATAATAAGCTTGTTTCAGCCTTCTTATTTGGAATGATGATGCCGACATGCTCTATCTTTCGGCGAAATTTCAATGCTAAAAAGTTGTCATAAATGATAATAAATTGAAGAAAACGCTAATAATGTGAAGAAAACTTTGAAGCAGAGTGCCAGTCATGTTGCTCCATCAGGTGTGGAGAGCAGAGGTTGAAGGACTCCGACTTGCTCTTCTCTGCAAGACAGTCTTTCGGCTATTCCGAATAGCTGCATCAGTGCGATTCTGTGCCTATCAATTCACGCCGTATGGATTGAAAGCGTGTGTGATCAGTCGCAAAAACCTTCGCAAAAAGCACGATTTCATCACGCAAAAGCAATATATCAGCGCAGAAAAAGCATAAAACAGCGCAAAACAGCGCGATTCTGGCACGAATCTGCGCAAGAATCAAAACATCTGTACAATACCTCTATCTCGTGTTAAGGAAAACGCTTTCCTTAACATAACGGCAGGCACGTATCGCCATCAGCAGAGTGGTGCGCTGCTCATTCTTGGAAAGAGCAATTTCCCGATGCCGGGAAGATGGTTGACTCCATATTGCGAAAAATGCCCATTCCAGCGACAGATTGTGGTTGCGCCGACACTTGCTGTCCGTGAGAGTGCTTCTTGAAGATCTCTCGCAAGCAACTGTCAGCATAGTCAACCTCTATCAGTCGGTGGAATGGGCACTACTTCGCTTGTCAGCAAACGTACCATCTTGCCGACGTTGGGAAAATGCTCCAAGAACGAGCAAGCGCATCCTCTCTGCAGATGCAAGCGATGCTTGCCTGGGGGGAGGGGTGGGCGAAAAGTCCGTCGTCGCGAGAAGTTCGCTCTCTGATTATTCGGTCAGTGCTTTTGCTCACGAAGTTTTTTTTCGTGAGCAAAAGCGCAGACGGTACGAATCAGAGAGCAGCGAGCGACGGTGGTTAGACACTCGTTAGCGTCACTTATCAGATTATAAACATTGCCAAATGTTTTAAATTGTGAACAAAACGCTAACTACCTCAAAACCACCAAATACGCTGAAAAATGGCACATTTCAGCGTATTTGTGTACGGATGTACCCTTACGCGCCCTAAGGGAAAAAAGGCAAAAAGACGCCTAAAATTTAGGAAATATGATAGCGCATCCCCAGCAAAGTCGGAGGCCAAGC
>JAZLHI010000138.1:0-2578 GCA_045616725.1 Prevotella sp.
GGGGGGGGTGATTCTTGATAATTGTATGGGATCAGGAACGACAGCAATAGCGGCTATACGCGAAAAGAGGCAATTCATCGGCTTTGAAGCCAACAAAGAATATTACGAGAAGTCTCTCAAGCGTATTGAAGCAGAACTGGCACAACCAAGTTTATTTTGAAACAGCAAAAAATAGAATTATAGACTATGACAAAGATTGAACAAGCGAAAGATTTGACGAAATTCGTGTTTTGCGAAGAAAACGCAGGGACACGACACGACGATGTAGAAGCTATTGAGGTATGGCACGCTTATATCCTGGGTAATGAGAAGTGGCTATTTGCCGTGTCTGACGAAGGTGTCTTGACACAAGACTATTTCGAGGTGACATACAACAAAGCTAAGGATGAGTTCTATGTGGACCGCTACACAAAGCAGTCGAATAATTGTTTTTCTAACTTAAAGTGATTATTCAATATAAACATCTATGGATATGAACAAACGACAGGCGGAATGCCTGAGCACCTGCATGGAGAGCTGCAGGAACATCTGCTACCCTGAGTTGGGAGCATGGGAGGAGGCAGGAGAGTTTCTTCAGAAGTTCTTGCCGATGGTAACTTGGAATCCTGAGTTTAAAGACCGCCAGAGACTTGAAGAATTGCTGAAAGGATTGGTCTATGTGACTCAATGTATCGGAAAGTATGCGAAGCAGATGCGCCACGATGGTATTATTCCTTTTGAACTGATCAAGCCGGAAGAAGTATCGGAAGAGAAGTGGAATGAGCAGATAAAGGGCCTACTTCTTGAGGGTGGCGATGAAAACTGGATGTGGAACTCAAAGATGTTCTATTTGCGCCACAAAACAGGCGAAATTGAACAAGATCCAGACCGCATGAACGCTGACATTGTATGCGACATGAACCGCGAGAAGCTCCAGAAGCGTAAGAAGGAAGGGACGATCGACGGAAAGGGTGACGATAACCGAACAAAGATAGATTAAACACGAATTAGGAACGAAGGCCTATTCGCCATTCGGCTCATGTTCGAGCAAAAGGGAAAGAATTTTATTTTGAACGTCAATCACCGCGAATTGTCCGTCAATATTATTTATTCCTAATTCGTTCCTAATTCGTGTTCAAAATAAACAATAAGAAGGATGAAGACGACTACTAAATCAACGAAAACGGCAAAGACAATCAAGGCAAAGAATCAGGACGAACTGAACGAACTTATGGCAAAGCAATGCAGCTTCTCGGAGGCTGTGAAGGGTGTCAAAGATGAATTGAAACGCATATATCCGGAAGATGTCTTTCTATGTTTCTCGGCAGAACATGGAGAGAACGGCAAGGCTGGAATGGCAAGCGTAAATCATTTCGGTAACGAAGATTTGACACGTCAGTTAATCACGCTATTAATGACACGAGACTCCTTCGTGCTCGACACTATTCAGAAAGCGTGGCTCGGCTGGATATTGATACAAGACCCCAAAAATAAGAGCGAGGCATTTATCAGAGTGTTCAACGCAGTAATCGACTACGCAAAATCAAAGGGACTTGACACATCGGATATTCATTACATCGACGAACGCCAAAAACCTGAATATGAAATAGGGCAGAACCTGAAAAAAGCCGATAATCTTGAGATGTATCTCACAATTCTGGAAAAGGAACAGCAGCGTGTCAAGTCGTACATGAACCCTGCCAATCGCATTACGTTGCTCAATGCAGAAATAAAGCGACTTCGCAGAGCTGGAGATATGGCGATGGTAGCGCATAAAACTGTTGAGCTTAACAGCATACTCGATGCTGAGAAGGAGCGCAAAGAAAAGGAAAAGCGAAAAGCTGAGAACCTTGCTAAAAAACGTGAGGCAGCTCGCAAGGCTACGGCTGCATGGGTGGAGAAGTGCAGACTCAAGCGCGAAGAAAAGGAAGAGGCAGCTCGCAAGGCTGAGCAAGCTGAACTGGACCGACAGCAAGGCTATAAGCAGTTCCAGCCGGGCAAGGCCGCAAAGAAGAAGATGCAGAAGATTGCCGAACGTCAGGCAGAGCGCAATGCGCGTAAAAAGAAGGGTAAGGAGGGCGACAGCTTCCGGACAGTAAAGAACGCTTGCTCGCTTGGACGATAAGGGAATGAAAGAAATGAAAGAATTAAAGAATGAGAGAATGAGAGAATGAGAGAATATATCGACTATGAAGACGATGAGACATGCCTTGCACCTTGCAAGGAACGGGAATGGTATCTGAACGGATGGAAGGATCGCGAACGACAGGTAAAACATGCCTGGTACTGCAAGAGGTATCGGGAAAAGAAAAGTAATATGAATGTGACAAAAAAAGTCGCTATAAAATAACAAATTAAAAACAAAACATTATGAATTTTCCTATCAATGCGAAGTGCATTATCCGCACAAACAGAGCAGGTGTATTCTTCGCTACACTCAGTGAATTTGACGCAACAACTAGTATCGCAACCCTCGCTGACTGCCGCCGCCTCTGGTACTGGGACGGTGCCGCATCACTATCTCAGTTGGCGGTAGAAGGCGTAAAGAATCCTGACGCGTGCAGATTTACCATTATCGTACCAGAAATGCAAGTCATGG
>JAZLHI010000139.1:0-5761 GCA_045616725.1 Prevotella sp.
TGTTGAAGGAGAGGTTATCAATGGACTTCTTTACAAAGTAGGCATCGAAGTATTCCGTAATGACCTGCTCTATCAGTCTGTCCTCCGTCTTGGTAACAGTTCCTTGCGTACCTTTCCATATCAACATGATAAGGTTTTTCAAGAAGCCAGTCTTCTCGATATTCAACTCCTCACGCTTGATGGCAAACGGATTCATCGTAATCGGGTGTTTGTCAGTATAGCTGATGTACTTACCACCAACATACTCACAAAGACCTTCGTAAGAGTTACCCGTATCGACCATGACAACATCTGTGTTCTGCTCCCACATCTGGCGTACCACGCTGTTCATGTGGAAGCGTGTTTTTAACTCGTAAAATGCTGAATATCAGTATGTGATAAAAATGACATAAAATCAAAAGGTACAAAAATTTACGACTCTTAGATTACGGAATTGAAATGTTGCCAGAGGGTTCCAAATGTTAATTCGATGGCAAAACTTTAACGTTTTTTAAGTGGGTCATTTCGCTAATTTGACACTTTCAGTGGACAAAACGCATCAAAACACATCAAACCATAGTCTTGATTCATACCCTTCTGTTGGGTAGGAATACAAGCGTTTCAAACAGGAATACAAAACACTTTTGCCTTTCAGATGAAGATGCCAACAATGAACAAAAGGGAAAAGGAATTTGAACTGTTAAAACCTGGTCGTTACCCCATAATGCAACACTCCATATCGCTTGCACTTTGCACTTTTGCATTTTCGCACTTTGGTCGATAGTACAATAGTGCAGAAAGTGCAATAGTGCAAGGAGCATTTTCTTCTCCCTTTTGTTAGAGAAGGAAACATAAGACTGTACGGGTTGTACGGGTGTACGGGTGTGTTTTGAAAAAATAATTGCTGTACTTCTGTCCTGATGTCTTCCAGAGTGATGTCATGCGCTCAAAACAAAAGTTATAAAAATAGTGCGTACACCCCCGACAACCCGTACACTTTGACAAGACAGAACAACGTACACAATTCCTTGCGAATTGAATTTGAGTCGCATTTTCAGAGATTTACAGGAAAATGGTACATAGAAGGTACAAAACAACTATATTCCAAATAGTCAACCATAGTCACTAAAAGTGTCTATTTTTTGCAATATATACCAAACTTTTTCATCAAAAACAAAGCATTATCACAATAAATCAAAAAGAAATGCGTTATTTTTTAAAATATAATATTACCTTTGTGGTCAAATTGCGTAAGTATGCCAAAAGAATTAAATAGATTAAAAGTTGTTCTCGCAGAGAAGAAAGTTACCAATAGGTTACTTGCAGAGAAATTATGTAAAGACGAAGCAACAGTTTCTAAGTGGTGCACAAATAATCTACAACCCAACCTCGAAACTTTAATAAAAATATCTGAGATATTAGGCGTCGAGGTTCAGGAACTGATAAGAGTACCAAATGTTAATTGATTTTTTCCAATGAAAAAGATAGAACCGACGTTTTCACTTTTTGATTTCTGCAAGAAACGAGCAGATAAAGTCCAAGTCTTTGGAGAAGAGTCGCTTGATGAAGCTGGTAATATCATCCCATTCATTGACCAAGCTGCACTTGTGACCCACTTTCTTCAATTGAAAGACTCGAAAATAGACCTTCCATACAGTGCAAAAGCAGAAGATGTTCTAAATTTGTGGTATGAGTTCGTTCGTGGAGAAAAGAGACAAAAGCCCAAGGAGTACGCTTGTGTCGCAGAGTCTGATGTTGCTTATCAAACATATCTTTTCCCCGAGCTCTTTCAAGCCCCATTTCAGGCACCAAAGAATCCAAAGTTTACATTCATCGACTTGTTTGCAGGAATTGGTGGCTTCAGAATGGCTTTTCAAAATCTCGGTGGAGAATGTGTGTTCTCTTCAGAATGGGATGAGCAAGCAAAAAAAACATATTTTGCTAATTATGGCGATGTTCCGTTTGGCGACATAACAAAAGAGAGCACTAAAAACAAGATACCAAAGGGATTTGATATTTTGTGTGCTGGATTCCCTTGTCAAGCGTTCTCTCTCGCAGGAAAGAGACTTGGATTTGAGGAAACCAGAGGAACTCTCTTTTTTGATGTAGCAGAAATTCTGAGACGCTATCAACCTAAAGCTTTTTTCTTGGAGAATGTTAAGGGACTTGTTATACATGATAAAGGGCGTACATTCAAGACCATTCTCAATACTCTTGAAGAGGTTGGCTATGTAGTTCCTGATCCTCAGATTGTAAATGCTATGTATTTCGGTGTTCCTCAACATCGTGAACGTATTTATATCGTTGGATTTAGAAAAGATCTTGGTATAAAGAAAGAGGACTTTACATATCCAGAGCAAAAAGAGGTTACTAAGAAGTGGATTGATGTTAGAGAAGAAAATCCTGTACCAGCAAAGTATTATTTATCAACGCAGTATATAACAACTCTAATAAACCACAAAGCTCGTCATGAAGCTAAGGGGCATGGTTTTGGCTACGACATCATTCCCGATGATGGGGTAGCACATGCCATCGTTGTAGGTGGCATGGGACGAGAGAGTAACTTGGTAATAGACTTTAGACAAACCGATTTAACTCCCACAACAAGAATTAAAGGAGAAGTTAATAAGCAAGGATGGCGCAAGATGACACCTCGCGAATGGGCTCGTCTTCAAGGTTATCCAGATGATTTTAAGATAGTTGTTGCTGATGCATCTGCATATAAGCAATTCGGAAATAGTGTCGCAGTTCCTGCTATTCAGGCAACTGCTAAACAGTTACTTAAACCACTTCAAGATAATGGCATTATCAGGAAATAAAGGAGAATGGAGCGAAATTTACGCTCTTTTCCGTCTCTTAGGGGAAGGTAAGGTTCATGCAGGTGATGCTGACATGAATAAGTTAGACTTGTACTATCCAATTCTAAATGTGATAAGAGAAGAAAGCAAGAAGTATGAGTATAAGCCCAATGTTGAGCAAAACATTGTTGTCATAGATGAAGATGGCAATGAGTATGCACGAATCTCCATGGATAAATTCATGGATGAATCATCTAAGTTGCTGGATAACATCAAAAAAGCAAAAGGAGCTGCATTCTCAATACCATCAGCAGAGTCTTTTATGGGTACAATTGGATGCACTAAAATCAAGGCACCTTCTCTTGATAAGTCAGACATCCACATTATCATCCATGACTTACGAACAAACATGACACCTTTGCTTGGTTTCAGCATAAAGTCGCAACTCGGAACCCCATCAACTCTTTTGAATGCAGGAAAAACAACAAATATAACATATCGTATTGTTGGTTCTCCTCTTTCTGACGAGGAAATATCTGAGATCAATACAATCGATGATCATTTGTCTCGAATGCAGGCTATTCTGGATAAAGGTTGTCATCTGGAGTACTATGACATAGATCATGCAACCTTTAAGAATAATCTTTTGTTCTTAGATAGTTGTATGCCACAATTTATTGCTGATTGTCTGACAATAGACAGTATGCCAGGTTCTACATCAGCAATCAAGACTGCGGTAGAAAAAGTAGCAGAAAGTAATCCCTTCAATTTTAATGGAGCTAATATTGAGGCATTTTATGCTCATAAGATGAAGGTGTTGCTCCTTGATGCTGCACTTGGAATGACTCCTGCTAAAGAATGGACAGGACAATATGACGCAAATGGTGGGTATCTTGTGGTAAAAAAGGATGGAGAGATCGTTTGCTATCATTTCTATAATAGGAATGAAGTTGAAGATTACCTCTATAATAACACTCGATTTGAGCGAGCAAGTCGTTCTCGTTATGGTTTTGGAAGTCTGTACAGAAATGGATCAGATATATGCCTAAAATTAAATTTGCAAATAAGATTTAAGAAATAAAACCATACAATTATATCAAGGAGGAATTCTAAATCCATGATCAAATATCCCTGGCATCGTTTTAACGGCTTGCCAGGGATCATTTTATCTACGGAAGTGGCGCACAACCTCTCGTTCTGGCTCTACCTGATCGAGTTGGTTGGCATCATAGTAATAGTCAGGACTGTCACTCTTGACATTGCTTCGCCAAAGGTGCGTTGGTGCGCTCCTTTGAGTGATGGCAGTATAAGAGTTCAACATGCAGAAGTAGCGGTCGTTGCCTGTCGCTCTCTGAATGCGGTTGATGTACTCATGGATGTCTGGGTTCGACTTGTCGAGTTCGTCAAACATGCTTGCACACTGCTGACCGTTGTCTGCTTGTATGAAAGCGTTTCGAACTCCTTTGACAAGATCTCGCTCAACCTGCCACAATGGTTTTGAATAGTTCATAGGCTGTCTATATATGTTTTAATGGTTAATTCTAATGTCTGTGAAGACCAAAGCCGATATTGTACTGATTATCTGCAACTCGCTCCATCTCTCTTTCGCATTGGTCATATTGCTCGTCAGTGAAATGGTATTTCTTGTTAGCCTCACGCAAAAGCATGTAACCAACAAGTTTCTGCTCTTTGGGCTTATCGGAGAACTGCTGAAGGATTCCTTTGATTTCTGCGGCTTGTGCATCTGTAAATTCGGTTTGCTTGCTTAACCTGCGGTTGGCAAGGTCACGAACGGCATTGAAAAATGGCACCAGCATATTCCAAAGCATCTTGATGACGAGTGTTGCGGTATCATCACGGTAGTTCAGTTTCATCTGAAGTGTGTTAGCTTTGGAAATTAGGTCATTTCTTTCCTGTACCCACTCAGCAAAACGTTCACCAAACGCATCAATCTGTTCCTGTTTGTCCTTCAAGCGTTTTTCAGCGACTGCATCAACCTGCTTGTTGAATGATGCTTTAAGGTTCTGCACCTTGGATTGATAGTCACTCTCATACTTGGCTTTTGCTCGCTCATCAGCAGTCCTGGCTTGCTCCTTTGCTTCATCACGCTCTTTGATAAGCTGCTTGTTCTGCTTCCTGATGTCCTCGTTCTCCTTGTTCTTCTTGGCGGTCTTGCCAGACACCCAATCCGAAGCCAGTTCGCCAAGAGCACCCATGCCACGGTGAAGAAGGTCTGCCTGAGCATTGTTGGCTTCATCTTCCTTCTGTGCCTTCTTCTGCTCCAGATCCTCGATGTCAGCAGTCAAAGCATCCTTCTTGTTCTGGAGTTTCTGAGCAACATATTCCTCGGTTTTGAGGTGCTCACGACCAGTCTCAGCCTTTTTCTTGCCACGCTCCATGCCAAGAATCTCAGCTGCCAAGGTCTGGACTTCTGCCATGTCATTCTCATTGCACTTGTAGGTCTTGCCAGTCTCATGGTCAACCCAGTCATAGATGATGTGGGCATGGAGATTGAGGTTCACCCATCTGCCATCCTGAAGATGGTATTTTTCGCCATCCTCAACATCAGGTTCCTCGTCCGTTACATGACCTTCGTCGAAATGAACATCAATCCTGATGGGCTTGAAGCCAAACTTTCTGCTGCACGCCTCACTGAAACGTTGCAGGTCTTCCAAGGTTGTTGTCGGCTTGATGTTGACCACACCCTCGCGGATTGGTGACCATCCAGCAATGGTGCGTTTCTTGCCGGTTTTCTTGTTCGTCACCTCCCGGTCTTTCTCGTTCGGGGTCTGATGAACCTTGTCGATGTACAGCTGCTTCAGTTCTTCCTTGTATGTGGCAAGATCCTTTCCTTCCAACTGGTCAGCCTTCCAGTGAAGATTCGCATGGGTTCGCTCCTGAATGATGTAAACTCTTTCGGGCTTGATGTGCTTCATGTAATCTTCGGTACGGTCGTTGTGAGCCTCACAAGTACCGATGTTGCA
>JAZLHI010000140.1:0-28762 GCA_045616725.1 Prevotella sp.
CTTTTGGAAACGATTTTTAGGGGATCGTCGCAAAGCTCCTCGAAATCCAAACTAACATCATAACAAAAATCATCAACATAGACATTAAAAGACAAAAAACAAAACTATGAAACTAATGTACGTACACGGCTTCGGCTCATCGGCACAATCAGGCACAGTGAAGCTTCTTCGCTCTTGTCTGCCAAACGACGTGGTCGTAGCAAGAGATATACCAATAGTACCAGAAGAAGCCATTGCCATGCTCAAGCAGATGGCAGAGGAAGAGCAGCCTGACATCATTGTCGGCACTTCCATGGGCGGAATGTACACGGAGCAACTCAAAGGCTTCGATCGCATTCTCGTAAATCCAGCCTTCCAGATGGGCGACACGATGAGTTCTCATGGCATGGTGGGCAAGCTCACTTTCCAGAATCCTCGCGCAGACGGTGTTCAGGAGTTCATCATCACAAAGGCTATGGTCAAGGAATATGCTGCCATCACACAGCTCTGTTTCCAGGACATCACGGAGGAAGAGAAAGGTCGCGTCTATGGACTCTTCGGCGACGAAGACCCTGTTGTCCACACCTTCGACCTCTTCCGCGAGCATTATCCTAACGCAATCCATTTCCATGGTGAGCATCGCCTTACGGATCACACCGTCCACAACTATCTTTTGCCACTTATCCGCAAGATTCGCAACAAGCAGGAGGGCGTGGAATTGCCACCGCTGTTCATCCACTTTGACTGTCTCCACGACCAATATATGCAGGCTGCGTCATCGCTTCGCATTGCCTACTATCAGTTGATTGAAAAATACACGGTCTATATCGTGGCTGATGCGCCTACAAACGACCACAAATACATAGATGATGTGCAGACATGGGTGGAGAAGTATCTCTCTGCTCCTGCTCATGACAGCATAATCTTCACAAACAAGCCTCAGCTTCTCCTCGGCGACTTCTACATCACTCGCACGGAAGAGCCAGACTTCATGGGCACAAACATCATCTTCGGCAGCGACACATTCAAATGCTGGGAAGACATCTGCGTATTCTTCGAACGATTAGGTTAATTTATATAATCAAGAATTTAAGAATTGAAGAAATATCCGCATGGGAGAATCTTAAATTCTTTAATTCTTGATAAACTAAAGTTATTTTGTACAGACACTTATGCGACATATTCTCTCTCTCCTACTCCTCTTTTCCTGCTTGAACGCCTTCTCGCAACATGAGATTCAGCTTTCCATTGGTAGCACGAACATCCTCGACACCTATCTTTCGCCAGAGGAATACACCGGCACGGAACTGCGCTTCATGTCTTCTTCCCGGAAAACGAAGGGCGAATGGTGCAATCTTTTCCAGCATGAGGCTTCATTCTCAAGCGTGGAAAACCGCTCTGGCGACGGCTCTGAGCTTGCAGGAATGTACCGTTTCCGCTATGGTAGGTTGAAGGCTATCAGTGTTCCTGTGGAGAATCTTCACCTGAGGGTTGGAGGTCACGCTACGGCGAATGTCGGTTTTCTCTATAATCTCCGCAATTCAAATAATCCGGCGCAAGGCAGAGCAGGACTTCAAGTAGGTCCTATCGCACAGGCAGATTATAGTTTTGAATTGTTCAAGCAGCCTTTCTCCCTTCATTATCAGGCGTCATTGCCATTGGTTGGCATAATGTTCTCGCCAAACTATGGACAATCCTACTACGAGATCTTCACTCGTGGCAACTACGATCACAATGTCGTTCCAACAACAATCATCGCTACCCCATCGCTACGCCACACGCTTACTCTTGACTTCACCATTGCGAAGAAGACTTTCAGCATAGGCTATCTCGGCGATTACGACCAATACAAGGTCAACAATCTGAAATACCACAACTACACCCACGGTTTCGTCATTGGGTACAAGTATTAATTAAAAAAAGTGCACAAAGGGGGCAGACCCTTTTGTATAAATTCTTGTAACCGTAACCTTAAAATATGCACACACATTCACTTTCAGTCCTATTCATATTATTAATGATATTCATTAATTAAATTAATATATAATATATGTACGCGAGGACTCATATATAACCTACTCGCATTTTGCGGTTACGGTTACGGTTACAGTTACACTTCTTTTTGCAGTTACGGTTACACTATTTTCTTGCGTAACCGTAACCCCAAATTATCTCCCACACTTTCACTTCGTTTTCGTGGGACTTTTGTATTGTGTTCGTGGGACTTTCACATCGTTTTCGTGGGACTTTCACATCGCGTTCCTAGGACTTTTTGTCGGTATCCTCGTAGATCCCCTTCAGCAATTCCACGGCAGCGCTTACGGTTGGCACATTCTTTATCACAAACATTCGTTTGCCTTTCTGCACAATCTCACAGCGGCGGGTGTTCATTGCAACGAAGTTCAGCAGCTTCATGAAAATGTCCGACTGGTAGTAAGGGCTATTGTCGTTGGCTATGAACTGCATTCGCATCTGACCGTTCTTCAGGATAAGTTTCTCGCAACCGAACTTTTTTCCATACCTGCGCAAAGGAACAACCTTCAGCAGTTCCTCAGCCTCTCGTGGCAATTCGCCGAAACGGTCAACGAGCCGCTTGCGATAGTTGTCAAGGTCGCGGTCGTCTTTCAACTGGTCGAGTTCACGATAAAGCAGCATACGCTCTGAAGCACCAGGCACATAAAGCTCTGGGAAGAACATCTCGTAGTCGCTTTCTATCGTACAGTCGTCCACGAAATCCTCACCCTTTATCACGCCCTTTTCCTTCAGTTCCTCCTCAAACAAGTCGCTGAACTCCTCATTCTTAAGTTCATGAACAGCCTGATTCAGAATCTTTTGGTAGGTCTCATAGCCAAGGTCTTCCATGAATCCACTCTGCTCTGCGCCGAGAAGGTTTCCTGCACCACGAATGTCAAGGTCCTGCATGGAAAGATTAAAGCCGCTGCCAAGGTCGGAGAATGTCTCAAGAGCTTCCAGACGGCGACGCGCATCAACGTTCAAGGCTCCGAGCGGAGGTGCCATAAGATAGCAGAAAGCCTTCTTGTTGCTTCGTCCCACACGGCCACGCATCTGGTGAAGATCCGAAAGTCCGAAGTGGTTTGCGCCATCTATGATAATCGTGTTCGCATTGCCCACGTCTATTCCGTTCTCAACGATTGTCGTTGACACCAGCACATCATAGTCATAATTGATGAAGCCAAGGATAATGTTTTCCAGTTCCTGCGGACTCATCTGACCGTGACCGATAGCCACACGACAATCAGGAATATACTTTTCAATGAGGATTTTTATCTCGTCAAGTCGGTTTATGCGATTGCAAACGAAGTACACCTGACCGTTTCTCGACATCTCGTAGTTGATGGCATCCACAATCACGTCCTTGTCAAACGTATGTATCTCTGTAGCAACAGGATAGCGGTTTGGCGGTGGAGTTTGGATTATGCTCATATCTCTTGCGCCCATAAGCGAGAACTGCAGCGTACGAGGGATAGGAGTTGCCGACATTGTGAGGGTGTCTATATTCACCTTCATCTGCTTCAGTTTCTCTTTCGTGCTTACACCGAATTTCTGTTCCTCATCGATTATAAGCAAGCCTAAGTCCTTGAACTTCACGCTCTTGGATATCAGTTTATGCGTTCCGATAAGGATGTCTATCTTTCCTTCTGCCAGTTCGGCGAGGATTTCCTTCGTCTGCTTAGCCGTTCTTGCACGAGAGAGATAATCCACCTTCACAGGCATGTCCTTCATTCGCTTCGTAAACGACTGGAAATGCTGGTATGCAAGCACAGTAGTAGGCACGAGAACGGCTGTCTGCTTACCGTCAGTAGCAGCCTTGAAAGCGGCACGCATCGCCACTTCCGTCTTTCCAAAGCCCACATCTCCACAGACAAGACGGTCCATTGGCTTCGTGCTTTCCATGTCTGCCTTCACATCGTTCGTTGCCTTAAGCTGATCCGGCGTATCTTCGTAGAGGAAGGAAGCCTCAAGTTCATGCTGCAGATAGCCGTCAGGACTGAAGGCAAAGCCCTTCTTGTGGCGACGAGCTGCATAGAGACGGATAAGGTCTCGCGCAATGTCCTTGATGCGCTTCTTCGCCTTCTCCTTCAGTCGGTCCCAAGCGCCAGTGCCAAGAGTGCTGAGGCGCGGAGGCTGTTCGGCATCACCACGCTTGTATTTCGATATCTTATAGAGGCTGTGAATGCTTACATCTATCTTGTCGTTATGCTGATAAACGATGCGTATAACTTCCTTATAGCTATCGCCTTGCGGTATGCGGACAAGTCCTGCGAACTTACCGATACCAAGATCCACATGGATAATGTAGTCGCCAATCTCGAGTTCCTGAAGTTCCTTCATGGTCATTGCCACCTTTCCGCGGTGGGCAGTATCTGACTTCAGGCTATACTTATGGAAACGGTCGAATATCTGATGGTCGGTAAAGCAGCAGATCTTAGCCGCCTTGTCGATGAATCCGGCATGGATGGTCTTGTCAACAGGCATGAACTCCAGTGCATTCTCGTCAAACGATGCAAGAATCTCTTTCAGTCGCTCCTGCTGTTTAAGGCTGTCGGCAAGGATATAAAGCTTATATCCAGCCTCTTTGTATTTCTTCAACTCAGAATAAAGGAGGTCGAAGTTCTTGTGGAATATTGGCTGCGGCGCAAAGTTTGCCTTGAGTGTGGAAACGCCCTTTCTGCGCGAAGTCTTTGCTTTTGCAGCGGCATTGCCCTCATCAGTAGGTGCGTAAGAGAACTCGAAGATGCGGAAATCCTGCACGAGATTCGTGAATACTGCTGGCTGCGTGAGTGTCTGCTGGGCATTAAGTTCCTTCTGAATCTCGTCTCGTTCCACTTCTGTTGCTGTTTCAAGTCGTTCTTTCAGCGCCTTGTCGTCGAAGCCTTCATTATAAATAATAGAGATGCGGTCTATTACGCTCACGAAATCTTTCATCACAACGATGGAATCCTGTGGGAAGAACGTCAGCAGATTGATCTTCTCTGTCTGCATCTCCGACATCTCGGGCACTATCTCTGCCTGTGGAATCTTCTCTTTCGAGAGCTGGTTCTCAACCTCAAAGGTACGGATTGAGTCTATATCGTCGCCGAAGAAATCCAAGCGGAAAGGGTATTCCGAGCTGTAGGAATAGACATCAACGATACTTCCACGCAAGGCAAACTGCCCTGGTTCATAGACATAATCCACCTCCTTGAAGCCGAATTCACGAAGTTGCTTGGCAAGCTCACTTATCTTCACTGACTGTTCCTGTCGCAAAACAATGGTTCGCTCATCAAGTCTCTGCTTTGAAACAACCATCTCCGCAATGGCTTCCGGGTAGGTTACGACAAGTCCACCTCCGAAACCACCACTCAATTTCGCCAGCACTTCCGTTCTCAATATCTCGTTTCCGGCATCTTTCTGGCCGTACTTCACTCTTCTTTTATAAGACGAAGGAAAGAACAGCACCTGCTTTGTGCCTAACATCTGTGTGAGGTCATGGTAGAAATAGCCAGCCTCGTCAGCATCGCTTAATATAAATAATGTACAAGGTGTTTCTCCCCTACCCTCCTCAGCAGAAAAAGTAGACTCAGACACCATTGCACTCCATGCCATAGCCAATGCCGATTGCACGGAAATTCCTTCGATAGCAACGCGTCTTACTTCACTATCGGACACGAGTTTTCGCAATCCCCTGACCGTAGGAGATTGTGAATATAGAGTTGTTAAGTCGTTTATCTTCATATAAATCGGGTGCAAAAGTACGAATAAGTGAGCGAAATACCAAAAAATCTCTTAACTTCTTGCAATTAAACAAAAAGTTTGTACCTTTGCACAAAGAATAATCTAACCT
This sequence comes from Prevotella sp., assembly GCA_045616725.1. Taxonomy (GTDB): domain Bacteria; phylum Bacteroidota; class Bacteroidia; order Bacteroidales; family Bacteroidaceae; genus Prevotella. The sequence continues at coordinate 5,825 of JAZLHI010000140.1, forward strand.
TATTATAATATGAAAAGAATCACATTAGCATTCGTCTGCCTTTTGATGGCGAATCTTATTGCCACAAACGCTCTTGCACAAAACAAGAAATCAGTTCCTTCCCTCAACCCTTCTGAGATCGGAAAGACATTCGATTTCACGGAAGAAGGCATCAAGAAGTTCAACGCAGAAAACGAAGACGGTATGTACGGCAGCGTATATTCCCTAGTAGGAGAAGGTTGTTCTTTCTATTGTGGCTGCAACATTGGCACACAAAAGGCTAGCAGTACACTCAAGCCTCAGGGCAAATACGACTATAAACCTTCCAACGCTCACGACCTTAGCTCAGAGACAGCTTGGGTAGAAGGCGCTGCTGGCGACGGCATTGGCGAATGGATTGAATACACTCTTCCTGCCGATAATCCAAGAATTACACATATAAATATTGTCAACGGACTTGTACACACTAAGAAAGCATGGACGGAAAACTCGCGTGTAAAGACTCTTGAGGTAACTGTCAACGGCAAGAAGCATTGCACTCTCAACCTCAAGGATGTCTATGCTGAACAGAGTTTCGAGGTTCCTACGATTGGCTATTCCAACCGCAACAGTTTCAAAGGCAAGGCTCCTATTGTGATCCGCTTCACAATCCGCGCCGTTTACCCTGGCACAAAATACAAGGACACAGCAATTTCCGAAATATATTTTAATGGTATAGATGTACATTAAATAGCGTAATCAACACCATCTCTCACGCATATCAAAAGAAAGCGTAATCCCGAACAAACCGCATGTTCAGGGTTACGCTTTACTTGTTGTTGATCAAGTAATCGTGAAATTCCATCTTTTTCAGTAAAAAAATCCGCTAAATTATTTGGTAGTTTTAGGAATAGATTTACCTTTGCAGTGTACTAAGCAACTAATACACTAAGATTATGATACAAATAAGCAACTTAAACTACGGTTATTTCGCTACTAAAAAGGTACTTAGCGACATCTCTCTCGAGATTAAAGAAGGCCACATCTACGGACTTCTCGGCAAAAACGGTGTTGGAAAATCCACATTCCTCAAACTTGTCTGCGGAATTCTCAACCCACAGAAGCAGTCAAAAGACGAAAACGACATTATTCTTGTGGATGGTGTAAACTCATACGGCAGACCAACTGAAATGCTTAAGCTTACCCGTCTCGTTGGCGAGAACGAAGCTGTACCTGAACTTACCATCAACGAATGGGCTGGCATCGTCGCTCCTTTCTATGAGAACTTCAGCTTCGACATCCTCAACAAGGCAATGGAAGCTTTCGAGGTTCCACAAGGCCAGAAGCTCACTCAGATGTCTCACGGTCAGCAGAAGAAATCCATCATCTCCCTCGCCCTCGCTTGCAATACCAAATATCTCTTCATGGACGAGCCAACAAACGGCATGGACATCCCTTCAAAGTCAACTTTCCGACAGATCATTGCAGAGTGCATGACAGAGGAAAAGACCATCATCATCTCAACCCACCAAGTTGACGACATAGAGAAAATCCTCGACGCTGTCATCATTCTCGACAACACCGCAGTACTTCTCAACGACACTATCGAGGAAATCGGCAAGCAATATGCCTTCGGAAAGGCAGAGGAAGGCGACGAAGTTCTCTACACCGAACCTTCTATCCTCGGCAACATCTCTGTAATAAAGAATAAGTCTGGCGTAGAATCTCCAGTCGACCTCAAACTTCTCTTCACAGCAATCGTTAAAGGAAACAAATGACTCACGCCAATCTCGGCATAAAGACTATTCCCTGCCGTTTTCGGCAGGGGCCAAACCACAAATCAGAAAAATCCCCAAAACTATGGCTAATTTCAATTTCAACAACTATAAATCTCTCCTCAGATATTCGATGGTAGAGAACAAGAGAAACTACCTTATGGCCTTTGGCATCGGTATTCTCGCCTATACCCTCATCGGTCTGTTCTTCTTCAACATCCTGCCAAGCGGCGGCCTCTTCCTTAATTACGAAGGAGCTGTCATGCAGGGCGAAATGGAGGCTATGACCATCATTGCAACGGTCATCTTCGCTATCATCATGACATTCGCCATAACGCAGTTCGAACTCGTAAACCGCTACTGTCTCCAGCGCGAAGCAATGCAGTACAATCTCCTTCCTGCATCTTACAAAGAGAAGGGTTGGGCTATCCTGACAATGTTCTTCGGATGCGTAATGCTGGCAAGTATTGTTTACTACTTGATAGTTTACATTATCACATTCCTGTACTTCATAATCTTCAATGGAGCAGTAGATTTCCAACCATTCGTAGTGTTGGCTGATGGCATAAACTATTTCATTTCCACCTTCCCTACGAGAGAAATGCCTGACGGCGTGACTTTCAGCATAATTCTCTTCATCTGCATGATACCTATTGCTATACTTGGCCAGACTCTCTGCTACTTCGTTGCTGTAACTTATTTCAAGACAAAGGCACAGATTAAGGCTCTCGTTATACTCATGGTTATCAGCAATATACTCTCTTCAACATTCCTTGTCATAGGATCTGCCCTTGGAGAATTGTTCTTTAGTCCAATATACGAGTATTTCGATAATATTGATGAACAGACCGCTCTCGGCTATCTCTATGTATTCGATGCATTCATCGTAATCCTGAATATTGCAATCACCATCGGATTCGGCTACTGGTTCTTCCGTCGCCTCCACTATAAGGAAATTAGATAAAAGCCTATGAAATTCCAAGAATCACAACCAATCTTCATGCAGATAGTGGACTATCTCAAGGAAGAAATACTACAGGAAAACCTCAAGGTTGACGAGCAAGTGCCGTCCATTCGTGAGCTTGCCGTCCGCCTTGGAGTGAATCCGAACACTGCCATGCGAGCCTTCGAACGACTCACTACGGCAGAGCTCATCTACATGCAACGTGGCAAAGGCTACTTCGTACAGCAAGGTGCGAAGAAGAAGATCCTCAACGAGCGCAAGAAGAAGCTCATGAACGAAATGCTGCCTGCTCTCATCTCAGAAATGAAACTCCTTGACATCGGAAAAGAGGAAATCGTCACCTTCATCTCAGAAAATGCATAATCATCTACAAATCGCCAATATTATTGAATATGAAAAAGAAAATAACATTTCTCTTGTGCATAATGACCATAATGTTGCTTGTTTGTTTTTGCCATAGACAAGGCGGCAAAAAAGGCCCGTTAAATGGTCTTTCTTTTGCAGGAGCATATAAAACATGCGAATACATTGAATTAACATTCTATGGGACTAATAACGTTTCTGCCAGAATTACAGGCACAGATCTTTTCGGTGGATGCGCTTCAGACAAGATAAAAGGTCATTATAAATACAAGGCTCCATATATCCTGATAGAATGGAAAGGCTCTGTGGACATGAGTTACATTGAGTATGACACTTTGGGGCAGCAAATGATCATGTATGGAGCTAACGACACTTATTATCTTGATAACAAGCCAATAGGCCAAGAACTCACTCCCGTAAATTATTGGTCATATTTCAACGAAAATGTCAAACTCACAGACAATGATTACTATATTGTAGAACGTGATTCTTACATCAATGGATATGGCACAGATGCCCAACGCCTTCGCCTACCGAAAGGATACACGCTTACTTATGACCAAATCATGAAGCGTCAGTTACAGAAGATAGGAGGCTTGAAAAAAGACAGTATCTTGCCTATCACTTTTGGTTTAGAAAACGAGTTGCTCCAATACGAAGATGATACATTGAAGATAGTTTTCTCCCGCCTTTGCTTTCAGACCGAAGGTAACAATAAATTAATCGGGATGAGAGACTATTCTATTGTTCCCAAAATTGTGTATGACAAAAGAAAACATAAATTAGAGTAAAAAACAAACGTAAATTTAATCAAACAACTATGAAAATGGAATCTTTCGCTACAACCGTCGCTGTCGCAACATTCTGCGCCTCATGTTTCCTCACATCATGCTCAAAGTTCAGCAATTTCCTCATCCACACAGTCACAGAAAAGGAAGACCTCTCTGGCGTCGCAGCAGCCGACACCGTAAGCATCGAAAAGGAAATGACTGTAGAAGGCAACTTCTCCCACATTCAGTTGCTCGGCTCATACTCCGTGGAACTCGTTCAGAGCGACTCTACTGTTAACATCAACTTCAAAGGTCGCAAGGTCTATGCAGACAATGCCATCCTGAAGGTTAGCGGCGACACACTCTATGTAAAGAGCAAGGAAGACCGCTTTTGCCGTGGCGCTTACGTCATCAGCTTGCCAAAGGTAGAAAGCATCATGGCTTCAGGAGCCGTAGATCTCAAGACGGAAAACTTCCAGCAGACAGCAAATCTTGACATCACAAGTGCCGGAGCTGCTGACATTGAATTCAAGAGTTCAAGCTTCTTCGACCTGAACATCATAGCATCAGGTGCGGCAGACATAAAGCTAAAGTCTATCCTAATGCACAACTCCAACATCTCTACCGCAGGTGCAGGAACTGTGAAAATGGAACGCATCACGGCAGACACGATCAAAGCGGAGCTTAACGGTGCTGGAGAACTGGAAGCTTCTGGCAACTGCAAGGACTTCAAATGCGACCTCAGCGGTGCTGGCGACATCAACATCGACAAGCTCAACATCGCCAACAAGAATGCAAAGAAGGTGGAAAATGCCGTAAACAAATAAGAAATGAAACATATACATAAAAAATGGCTTCTGCGAACAATCGACTATTCCAGTTACATAGTAATCTTAGGTCCTATCACATACAAATTCACACAACTTAGTTTTCTTCAACCCTTCATTGAGATCTCTTGCCTTGCATATTTTGTAAGCACAATCACTCTCTTCTGCAACGATTGCTATGTAAACCGAAGCTTTCGAGTTGCCTTCAAGAAGAATCGTTTCATGTGTATCTTTTGGGTGGTGTGGATTGCATTTGTAATACTGGTGGCCTACTATAAATAAGATTATCATAAAAAATGAAAGTTTTTCGGCTTTCATTTTTTTGTTCGCTCAATTATTCTTACCTTTGCCCCCAACAAACACCGTATCAACATGAGAAAACTACTCTTCGCAGCCATCGCATTCGCACTCGTTTGCGGCTGCAATAATAAGGATCAGAAGCCAGCATCCATAATGTCAGAAGGCAAATCGACTGACATTGTCATTGAAGACACCGCTATCTACGGAAACTATAGCGATGCCGCACGACAGACACTTGAGTTGATGCTTGCTTCTGACACCACGAAGCCTGTAACCTTCTACATTCCAGACGATTCCATAACGACATACGACGACATCGTCTTCGGCGGAATCGTTGACGGAAGCAAGTTTGCAGTCATTGCAGACAAGGACCCTCTCGGCGATTACGACTATGTTGCAAAGAAGATCATCAACCTCACCACTCTCATGGGAAAATGGGTTGAGGAACACGACGGCGACACCCTCAAACTCGACGACGAAAAGTCATGGATAAAGAACGGACAGATCATCGCCACTGGAGAACCTCTCGACATCACTTACCTCGATGTTGACACTCTCGAACTCGAAAGCAAGGACTACCTACGCCGCTACTATCGCAGCAAAAAGTAATTTCCCTTTTACACTTCGTCGCCGTTATCGGCGACGCATTCCCCCCCCCATGAAAGTAACCATCATCGGCTGCGGTTCCGCCCTTCCTACGATGCACCACAACAATGCAGCGCAGGTAGTGGAAGTCGACGGCCATCTGTATCTTATAGATTGCGGCGAAGGCACACAGGTTTGGCTCCGTCGTTCAAAGCTCGCATTCTCCAGGATATCAGCCATCTTCATCTCTCATATCCATGGCGACCACTGCTTCGGACTCATCGGCCTCATCTCTTCCTTCAACCTCCTCGACCGCGAGAAGCCGCTGCACATCTACGCACCGAAGGAACTCGAGGAACTTCTCTTCACACAGATCCGCATGTTCTGTCGTGACATGGGCTACGAAGTAATCTTCCATGCCGTTGACACCACGCAGAAGCAAGTCATCTTCGAAGACGAGAAAGTCACCGTGAAGTCTCTCCCTTTGAACCACCGCATGCCATGTTCCGGCTTCATCTTCAGCGAAAAGCAGAAACTTCCGCACATAAAGCGCGATATGGTGGACTTCTATAAGGTGCCAAACTATAAGCTCAACGCCATAAAGAACGGTGAGGACTTCATCACAGAAGACGGCGAAGTAGTGCCTTACACCCGCCTTACCACACCTGCCGAGAAGCCTCGCTCATACGCTTACTGCTCTGATACGAAGTATATGCCAGACCTCCACGAGAACCTTCAGGAAGTTGACATTCTCTATCACGAGGCAACCTATGCAAACGATCGTGCAGAGCAAGCCGCAAAGTACCATCACTCCACTGCCGAGGAAGCAGCAAAAGTGGCAAAGGCAGCAGACGTCGAGAAGCTCTATATCGGACATTATTCACAGCGATACAACGACGAGAGCGGACTTCTCCAAGAGGCACAAGCTGTCTTTCCAAAGACATATCTCACGAAGGAAAACATGGAAATTCGCATCTAAAATGATAGTTTTAGGGCAAAAAAATCCCATTTTCGCAATAAATTCGCACTTTTTTCTGCATTTTTTTGCTCCTTTACACAATAAATCGTAACTTTGCAACGATAAAAAGCATTTTGGCCTATGAAGAAATATATACTTTCACTCTCAATATTCACACTCACTGCAGCCGTAGTTCCTGCAACAGCAATGGCAGCTATCGACATCGTTGAGTTGGCTTCAGCAGAGCCTTCTATCCAGTATAATAGCGATAGGACACTCCACATTGAGAATGCTCAGGGCGAAGTCCTCCGCATATATGATGTCACAGGCATAGCGGTCATGACCATCAAGGTGACAAGTTCTTCGCAGCGCATAGATCTTTCGAACCTGAAAGGATGCTACATCGTAAAAGTTGGCAAACTCGTCCGCAAGATCTCAATAAAGTAATCAAGGTGCACATTCAATAATATAAGAGTCGGTTTTCCATGCGGAGAGCCGACTTTTTTATGGCAACACTCGCAAAGAATCCATAACATGAACAAAGAACTCATATTGCTGAGAATAACTGGCGAAGACCGTCCTGGTCTTACGGCTACCGTAATGAACGTATTGGCAAAATACGACGCAAACATTCAGGACATCGGACAGGCAGACATCCACTCCACCCTATCCCTAGGCATCTTGATACAGGTAGATGAGGAAAACTCAGGAAGAGTGATGAAAGACCTGCTCTTCAAGGCCAGCGAACTGGGCATCTCCATAAGATTCTACCCCGTTACCATTGAGGAATATGAGGACTGGGTAAGCAGACAGGGCAAGAACCGATACATACTCACCCTCCTTGGCAGAAGACTGTCTGCACACCAGATTGAGGAAGTCACAAAGTTCATTGCCACACATGGCCTGAACATAGACTCCATCCGTCGTCTCACAGGTCGCGAATCGATAATGAATCCTAAGCATACGGAACGCTCTTGCATAGAATTTTCTGTGCGTGGACTCATACCTGACAAGGCAGAGCTACAGAAGGAACTGATGGGGCTATGCAGCAAGATGAGCAATGAAGACGAAGGTGTTGACTGCTCTTTCCAGGTGGACGACATGTACCGACGCATGCGCCGACTGATCTGCTTCGATATGGACTCAACGCTTATCCAGGCGGAGGTAATAGATGAACTAGCCCGCCGTCACGGAGTGTACGATCAGGTGGCAGCCATCACGGAGAGTGCCATGCGCGGAGAGATAGACTTCAAGGAGTCGTTCACAAAGCGATGCGCCCTGCTCAAGGGACTTGATGTAAAGGTTATGCAGGATATCGCAGAAAACCTTCCTTTCACGGAAGGTGTTGACCGACTGATGTACGTACTGAAGAAGTACGGCTACAAGATAGGCATCCTCAGCGGTGGATTCACTTTCTTCGGCGAATACATCCAGAAGAAGTACGGCATAGACTACGTTTACGCCAACGAACTTGAGGTTGACGAGACAGGACACCTCACTGGTCGCTACGTAGGAGAGATTGTTGACGGTCATCGCAAGGCAGAGCTTCTCCGACTTATTGCCCAAGTAGAGAAAGTGGACCTCGCGCAGACCATAGCCGTTGGTGATGGTGCCAACGACCTTCCCATGCTTGCACTGGCAGGTCTCGGCATAGCCTTCCACGCAAAGCCTCGCGTCGTGGCAAACGCAAAACAAGCCATCTCCACCATAGGACTTGATGGAGTGCTCTACTTCCTCGGCTTCAAGGACTCATACCTTGACGAGAGAGGCAGAATGTAAATAATAGTTACCCCCCTCATATACACCACAATATATGTTAAAAGCAAAAGACATCTGGACCCTGATTGTTGACCTCAGCGAGTGTCAGAAGAAGTACGCCAAGCTAAAGGAGGAACTGGAAAACGATCCTGAAAAGGACGAAATCCTCAATGAATGGGCAAAGCTCAAATTCGAAGACCGAATGGACTTCATCGCAAGAGCAGAGGTTGAGGAATAGCTACGTGACAGAATTTCTCATCCCCCAAAAACAACAATAAAACGGCAGTTTGGCCGTTATATACAACACAAAGCCCGATACTCATCATGGACCATAATAAGATACAGATATTCAACGGACAGAAGGTTCGCACTGCATGGAACGAAGAAGAAGAGAAGTGGTACTTCTCCATCGTGGATGTATGCTGGGTATTGGCTGATAGCAAAGACTATCAGACAGCACGAAAGTATTGGAACAAGTTGAAACAAAGGCTCGTAGCAGAAGGAAATGAGTCGGTGACAAATTGTCACCAACTGAAACTAAAATCCTATACAGACGGCAAACGTTATCTGACCGATGTTGCTGACCAACAGCAGCTTTTCCGTATTATACAGAGCATACCGTCGCCTAAAGCAGAACCCTTCAAACAATGGATGGCACAGGTGGCAAGCGACCGACTCGACCAGATGCAGGATCCAGAACTCAACTTCCAACAAGCTTTTGAGGACTATCGCCGACTTGGCTACAGCGAACGATGGATAAACCAACGTCTTCAGGGCATCATGTCTCGTAAAGAACTTACAGACGAGTGGGAACGTTCAGGAGTAAAGGAAGGTCAGCAGTATGCCACACTTACAGACATTATCACGAAGGAATGGAGTGGCAAGACCACACGCCAGTATAAACATTATAAGCGATTGAAGAAAGAATCGCTTCGAGATAATATGACGACTATGGAACTCGCCCTCAACATGCTTGCAGAAGCCACCACTGTAGAACTCTCGAAGTCGCAAAATCCGAAAGGTTTCCGTCAGAGTGCGAAGGTTGCACATGAGGGAGGTAAGATTGCAGGTGAGACACGAGCTAGGATTGAAGCACAAACAGGTCGCTCCATTGTGACTAAAGAGAAAGCCACCGACTACCTTCCTCCAGCCGACCGATGGGACTCACTGCCAGAAGAAGAATAAATTATAAATAAACAATAAAACGGAGGTGCGTACACTAAATAAATACAAATGTGTTTTATCATGATAGACAAAGATATTATAAACGACTTCATGCAAAGTGAAGGTTTGCTCTATCAACTCGCAGAAACAATACATAAAGAGATACAAAACGATGATGAGCCTTTAGACAAAAAGGCTCGTAATCTGCTTATTGCATACAGCGAGCATCCTGAAGTGGTGGACGAAGTCATGATGTCACTCTGCGGTTGGACGATGGATAGTTTGATGAAGAAAGTATAGAACGTTTTGTTGATTAGAGAGAGAACGAACGTATTCTTTTGTTAGAATTGTAGTTACATTACCATTGTAGACATAAACTAATAAAATTTTGCCTTCCGAAATCAGCAAATGTGCACTATTGGCCGTTGCACAATTGTCGGAAACATCTTAATTTTGCAGCCATCAATCTACAATGATTTCTTATGTCTTTACAAATCAACTTAGGCATTGCCATTTTACAGCTGAGAAAGCAACAAGGACTTTCTCAGGAACGACTTGCTCTTGAAGCTGACATTGACAGACGTTACATGAGCGATGTAGAAAATGGAAAGCGAAACATCTCCCTTGACATTATTGAGCGAATAGCTTCACGACTCGGAATAGACGTCAGTGAGCTTTTACGCTATGCCGAGAATGTCGGGAAAGACGCATTGACTATTGATTCGCTGAAAGAATGGCTGTGCGAGAACGACCATGAAGACACCGTTATCCTTGAATCACCGGATTATCTTTCGGCCATCGTAGGCATAAGCGAAGAAGGTCGCCTGATTTATTCGTATGACAAAATGGTTAAGCATCTCATGACAGCAGAAAACATAGATGCGGAAGAGGCTATGGAATTCATTGACTACAACACGATAAGAGCCTTGCCATACGCAGGCGAGATGGCTCCTATTGTCCTTTATGACATTGAAAATTAATAACGACAAAAGAACTAAATTAACATACTAACCGACTGATAGTAAGTCATCTTTCTTGTTGCGCTGATCTGGACAATCAAAAGTAATTACTCAAGAAACGATGCATTGACGTCCCGTTGTGAACCGAAATTATTAATTCACAGCGTGGAGGTCTATTGCATAAATATGAGTAAGGTTTGTCCAGAACCAGCGCAACTGTTTGTGTGTAGCCTCCACGCTATCATAACCATATAAATTATCATGACCGAAAAGGATTTCTTTGATTATGTAGTAAAAAAAGCAGAGTCTTTTGGAATGGTTTCCATAAATGACCCTAAAAAGACTTCAGAAGAGATCAAAAAGACAGGCAATACTATTGTTCGACACAATACCGGTGATGCTCCTTATTTTGCGTTTATTTCCAAGGACCAGGAATTTAGCGGTAAATATTCGGGCCTTTCTTTTGTTATTTTCCCGAATAAGGTAGTTGATGGTACTGTCACTCATTGTGTTCTGTCAATTGGAATAGGGTCTGCCACATTGGGTAACGATACAGTTATGGCATGTAATCCTGGCTTTAGAAGAAGCTTCATGAAATTGGTAAATGATGCCAGTTGTAAATTCTTCTTTTCTGAAAACTGGGGTGATATGGATTCCCGGAATCCTGGGCTTAAAGAAGCTGTTGCTGATACCAATGAGCAGATCTTAATAGATTCTGTAAATAGCTATGACGACAATTCTTCAGGTGGTCGTGAAGGATTACTCCCTGCTGCATGTTTACTGAATTTCAATGAGAATTTTAATCCCGATGATAATGGAATTAAAATTATTGATGCCTGGTTGGCTCAATATGCGAAATGGAGATTGTGGGATACCAATCAAAAAAAACGTGATATAATTAAAAAATGTATAGAAGATGCATGGATTCCATCTAGAAGTAATGCAGAATTAGAGAAAGAAATTGCGAATAAGCTTATGGGACTTACCCCAGAAGTAACTCCATCATCAGAAACAGCTGCATCGGAAACAGCTACTGTATCAAGTGGATCACCGGCATCAAGTAAAAAGTACATTGTACTGCAGGGGGCTCCTGGATGTGGAAAGACCCACATGGCATTAAAGATTGCAAATAAATATTTTGACAAGGATTACGTTACTTTTACACAGTTCCATGCAGAGACGACTTACGCTGATTTTGTTTATGGAATAAAGCCGAATCTTGATAATACGAATCTTACATATAAAGGAGAACGGGGCGTGTTGCTCAATGCAATTAAAAATGCAGAAACTGCAGCAGCAAAAGGTAAAAACGCCTTATTGATTATAGATGAGATTAATCGTGCCAATCTAGCTAATGTACTAGGACCGGTTTTCTATCTTTTTGAAGCTAATGCAACTGATCACAACTATGAACTTACATTAGGTAAAGTTGGATCTACAGAAATAAAGTGCGACCAACTTCCAGACAACCTTTACGTGATTGCTACAATGAATACGGCAGACAGAAGTCTTGCTGTCGTAGATTTTGCTTTACGTCGTCGTTTCACATGGTATACATTGTTCCCAAAAGATTTAAGTGGAGATGAACTTAAAGGTAAGTATTTTGATAAAAACCGTTTTATTGAATTTAGTGCATTATTCGAGAAATATGCGACTGACGATGAATTGCACCTACAGCCAGGACATTCATATTTCCTGTTAGACACTCCCCTTAATGAAGATGGCTCTATAACCGAAGAAATGAAATTTAGACTCAAATACGAGCTCATGCCACTCATGAAGGAGTATTTCAACGAAGGTTTTCTTTTGAATGCAAAAGAAGAATTCTCTCATCTTTTCTATAAATATACTCGTGAGTATATGTTCCTATAATTATGGCTATAAGGTTATCTGCTGAAGAGAAAGAAAAGAGAAAAGCAGAAGAAACGAGAAAAAAGAATCTGCTTAAGACTGAGTTTGATAATAGAAAGAAAGAACTCAGTAATACTGTCATGCGAGATATCGAGATTATATCTATGCACGACAAAACCATTAATGCTACTGATATCTTCTCTTTGTGGAAAGGCGATAGACAGGAAGCAGCTGATTATTTGCAAAAATTCTTAACCTATAACCATGATGCATTGGACTTTTTAGGTATAGAATATGAAATGTCAACCAGCGAAATTGCTATAGTTTTAAAAGCTTCCCAACTAGTTGGTTGTGCTCCTCTTATATCCCCAGTTACCGGAAAGCAATGCGGCAACCTTATAGTAAAGAGTGAATATCAAGATGATATTGATGGTATCATTCCTCTTATAAAAGGTGATATTGACTTAAAATACAACGAGTTATTACCTCTCAACAAATCACCCCTTGTACATCCGCCTGTATATTTGGAATGCATTCGTTTTATTGAGGAATTTAAAGCGTTCGACAAAAATCAATGGAAGAAATTCGTAAATATTCTAGTGGAGCAAAATGTGCCAGCTTCTTCAACTGATTGGAGTAAATATGCGTTGCGCTCGTATGACCCAAACATGCAATTGAGATATCCAAACCGAATTAATCGGCTTGTTTCAGAACATACAGAATGGATGGAATTGATGTATGTATTATCAATTGCGATAGCTGAAATACAATCAAATAACACTCCTTTTGCTGTTAAACAAAACTATCAGAATACAGTTTCCCAACTCAAGCAGTCAATACCTTATCAAAACATAAAAACTGTACGGGAACTCCGGACACATAAAAGCGACCCCTTAAATGTACAGTCATTAAAGCACATAGGAAATAACATACTTAAGAATGAGTCAAAGACGGCTTGTGCTTGGTCTTTTAATATAACAAAACTGTTTGAGCGTTATGTACAGTATGTGCTTGAAATCGTCATGAATAAACTTGGGGGACATGTGTTATGTAACAACAAATACTCTATTAATGGCAATCGGCCAAAATGGAGCTTGAGTTATCTAGAACCGGATGTCATATTAAGATATCACAATTCCGAGGTCGTTGTAGATGCAAAGTATAAAAGTCACATGATGAACCTGAGCAGCAATACGCCTATTCTTAGAGAGGCTTTCAGGAGCGACCTTCACCAAGTACTCGCATATTCTTCGCTGAGTGATTCCAAGCACAAAACCGTTATGTTCTGCTATCCATGTACATCTATTATTCATAGAAAGATGTCTATAAACTCTCCTTTCAATGGTACTACAACTGAGATAATTTTGCTTGGAATTCCAATAATTAAAGAGCGGATTATTGATATTACAAATTCTATTTACAACCTACTTAAATTGAGCTAAGGATGGCTCTCTTACTCAATAACACTTGAGTCTGGGGGACGGTTCTTTAACTCAAACATTAGTACTGATTGATGATTTTGAGAACCATCCCTTAACTCATTGGCTTAAGAGGCTTTCCCCGTTTTGGGGAAAGCGGTGTACTAGTTTCACCTGTGACACAAAGGGCTTCATTTTCAACTGTTACGCTGTTACGGTGTTACGCTTTAACCCAAATGGTTCATTAGACCATGGATGGGATTTTAGATTATCTTTGTGTCAGCATTTGTGGCTCATTGAATGAACATAGGGGTTCCTATGTGAGTGAAATGAGCTGCAAAGGATGCCAAAGAGAAATAAAATGACGCCAATGTGGCTAATGGACTATTTGGGTTTAAGACCACTTTTCTCTTTGTTTCCCACTTTTACCTTTGTATTCTTTGCAGGATAATAAATATTTTATAACTTTGCAAACAGAATGAATACAAAAACAATAAACGTAGTTGCGGCAATAATCATTCGCGAGGGCAAGGTGTTTGCCACGCAGAGGGGTTATGGCGAATGGAAGGACTGGTGGGAGTTTCCCGGCGGTAAGATTGAGCTGGGCGAGGATCCGAGGGATGCGCTGAGGCGTGAGATTCAGGAGGAACTTGCCACGGAGATTGAAGTCGAAGAATTGCTCACCACCGTGGAGTATGATTTCCCAAACTTCCACCTCTCCATGCAATGCTTTGTATGCTCGGTAATCTCCGGCAAGCTGTCGCTACTCGAGCACGAGGCTGCGAAATGGCTGACGAAGGATGAGCTGCACTCCGTGAACTGGCTGCCTGCGGATGAAGCCATACTAGAAAAGATAGTAGAACTGATTCTCAAATAGTATATCGTTTCCTAAATAATATTCAAGCAAACCACAACTATGGCTAGAAGGAATTTCTGCGACCTCGGTCCAACGGCTTACGCGATATCGCTTCAGAAGCAAATCCTGAAGCGACATCTGCTTAATTTGTTTAGCAGCACACGCTTTGCAAAAGATCGCAACAAGGAGGAGAGGTTGCCCATGCTTATATATAGCCACTCCAACAATATGATAAAGCGCGGACCAGGCATCGACCTTCAACTGCAACTGAACAAGGCTGACAACATCCGACTGGCTTGCAGCAGAATGAACGGCATCATCATTCACCCGGGCGAATCGTTTTCCTTCTGGCACTACGTGGGCAAGACGTCAAAGAAGAACGGCTTTGCGGAAGGAAGAGTATTGGTAAACGGAAAGCTTGTGAAGGGCGTTGGTGGCGGTCTTTGCAACCTTGCGAACACCATAAACCTTCTTGTGCTCCACAGCCCAATGACAATCACGGAACTCCACCACCATTCCGACGCTCTCGCCCCTGACCCTGACGGAAAGCGCGTGCCATACAGCGCAGGAACATCCGTTAACTACAACTTCATTGACTACCGTTTCCGCAACGATACCGACCAGGATGTGCAGCTTTGCACATGGTGCGAGGGAGACATGCTTCATGCAGAACTGCGAACCACAAAGGCATTCCCACACGAATATCGCATCACAGAGGAGGACCACCATTTCCATCAGGAGCCTTCCGGCACATTCTATCGCAACTCCCGCATTTACATTGAGACAATAGATAAAGCTACAGGCGAGGTCATCTCCCGCGAATTGCACTGGAAGAACCACTCAAAGGTGATGTTCGACCCATCGCTGATTCCCTCAGAACAAATTAGATAAAAATGCAGA
This sequence comes from Prevotella sp., assembly GCA_045616725.1. GTDB lineage: Bacteria > Bacteroidota > Bacteroidia > Bacteroidales > Bacteroidaceae > Prevotella. The sequence goes on from JAZLHI010000140.1 coordinate 21,231, forward strand.
AATCCCCCTATTCCGCATTCGTTTGGAGTCACTTTTTACCCAAAAGTCTATTAGTTTTCATGTAAAAGTCCTAGGAATATTCTGGCAAACCGTAACAGCGTAACAGCGTAACAGTAAAAAATGAGGGGTATGTTTTCTTTTTATGCGCAAGTATATATGTGTAGGTATATAGATATAGATAGATATTTATATTATATATTATCTACCTTTATATATTTATATACTTATACATTATTATAATATATAATAAGTAGTTAGAGGAGTTAAAGAAGTTAAAGAAGTTAAAGGAGTTTGAGGAGTTTGAGAAGTAAAGACATTAGAATCCCAACTTCTCGTGAATAACCCTTCGTTTTCAACTGTTACGCTGTTACGGTGTTACGCTTTTGGCTTTTACTTGAACTCCGGATTATCAAAGAGATTGGTTTGGCCTGTCATCTCGTCTATGATCTGCTGCTGAGACTTATCTGCCTCTGGATCAAGGTTTTCCGGTTCGCTCGGTGCGTCAGAATTAGCGTTAAGGTTATCGTTAAGGTCAGAATCATCCTCAGGCTCTGGCTTGCGAACGGACTCAAGCTGCTCTACATTCACGACCTTGGAAGTCGTGATGCGCTTGCCCTTCGCCTTGCTGCTCTTCACCATGATGAACTCCTCGGCATCGATGTCGAGAGTGCCTTCATACTTGCTTGGTCCGAGATATGTGATGCGGAAGAGAGGGTATGCTTCGTCGGTGAGCGCAACGAGCTTGCTCTTCGGATTGTCGCCGATGAGACTCTGATGACGCTTTGAGGACTCCAATGGGAATCGCTTCAAGTAGTACATGCTGCCCTGGTCGGCATCTTCCACGACGGCTGTCCAGACCTTTTCCTTATTGTACTTCTCAATGAAGAGGATATTGTCTTCGAAGTGGTTATTGGCATCGAAGCTTGTGGTGTAGAACTCGCCATTGTCAAGGACGACGAGGATTGAGTCCTGATCATTGAATTCTCCGAGGAGTTCGCCATGGGAGTCGTAGTTCAGGCGATTGACATCCTTGTCATACCACACCTTGCGACCGCCAAGCGTAGAACGTCCGGCAGACTTGAGCGTGATGCGGTTGATAGACTGCTTCGTGAGAATGTTTCCCTTGGCAGTCTTGCCCTTGATGGCTACCTCGGAGAAGTCTTTCTCGAAGAATATCTTCTTGATCTTCGGAGCGAAGTCGAGCGTAATCTTTATAATCTCAGCCTCACCATTAGGATTAGCCGTAAAATATTTCACGTAAGAGCCTGGAGTGCCTTGGGTAAGGTCCACTTCCCTATCGCGTGCAACGGAAAGCACATTGAAGCGCTTGATGAAGAAGACGCCCTTCTTGCCGTCGCGGTAGATCATGTTATAGACGGTGCGGGAATCATTCTTCTTGAAGACCTGGACATGGATGATGTTCTGGCCAACGAAAATCTTCTCTGCAACCTTGACAACCTTCATCTTACCATTCTTGTAGAAGATGATGATGTCATCGATATCTGAGCAGTTGCAGACGAAATCGTCTTTCTTCAGACCTGTACCGATGAAGCCTTCAGCCTCATTGATATAGAGCTTCTGGTTTGCCTCTACAACCTTCGTAGCCTCAATGGTATCGAAGTTGCGGATTTCGGTAAGACGTGGATGCTGTGCTCCGTACTTTTCCTTGAGGTGGGTGAACCAGTCGATGGTCACGCCAACCATATTCTTGAGCTTCTTGTTGATTTCCTTGATATCCTTCTTGAGGCGTACGATCTGCTCTTCTGCCTTGTCGGAATTGAATCGGAGAATGCGCTGCATCTTGATTTCAAGGAGACGGAGAATGTCGTCCTTGGTAACCTCACGAATCATCTGAGGATACCATGGCGTGAGTCGTTCGTCGATATGTTCGCAGGCTTCATCGTTGCTGCGTGCCTCCTCGAATTCCTTGTCCTTATAGATGCGCTCCTCGATGAATATCTTTTCGAGTGAACAGAAATGGAGTTGCTCCTGAAGCTCGCGCTTGCGGATTTCGAGTTCCTGCTTAAGAAGTGCGAGAGTGAAGTCCACGTTCTGCTTGAGGACCTCGGAAACGGTCATGAAGCGTGGGTGCTTATCCTCAATGACACAGCAGTTTGGAGAGATGGAAAGTTCGCAGTCGGTGAAGGCATAGAGTGCGTCAATGGTCTTATCGGAACTGATGCCTGGTGCAAGATGGATGAGAATCTCTACTTCGGCAGCGGTATTGTCTTCCACTTTACGAGCCTTGACCTTACCCTTCTCAATGGCCTTGAGGATGGTTTCTATGAGCGAAGAGGAGGTCTTGCCGAAAGGTATCTCACGAATGGCAAGTGTCTTCTGGTCAACCTTCTCTATCTTTGCACGGACCTTAACGGAACCGCCACGAAGTCCATCGTTGTATTTCGCTACGTCTATGCTACCGCCTGTAGGGAAGTCTGGGAAGAGATTGAACTCCTCGCCGTTGAGATATGATACGGCAGCGTCACAGAGTTCGTTGAAGTTATGAGGAAGAATCTTTGACGAAAGACCAACGGCAATACCTTCTGCGCCCTGAGCGAGAAGCAGAGGGAACTTGGCAGGAAGGACGATAGGCTCTTCGTTGCGGCCGTCGTAGCTCATCTTCCACTCCGTAGTCTTGTTGTTGAAGAGCACCTCGAGGGCGAACTTCGAGAGGCGTGCTTCTATATAACGAGGTGCTGCTGCACGGTCGCCAGTAAGGATGTTTCCCCAGTTTCCCTGGCATTCCACGAGAAGGTCTTTCTGTCCGAGCTGCACAAGGGCATCGCCGATGGAAGCATCTCCGTGAGGGTGAAACTGCATGGTATGGCCCACGATGTTTGCCACCTTATTGAAACGACCATCGTCCATGCGCTTCATAGAGTGCATGATACGGCGCTGAACGGGCTTCAAACCGTCAGCAAGATGCGGCACGGCACGCTCAAGGATTACGTAAGAGGCATAGTCGAGAAACCAATTCTGGTACATTCCGCTGAGATGATGAACAGCAGAGGCATCAAAACGGTTTGATGACGAAGGTCTGAAATCGTCATCATCAACATACTCCGCGTCCAAGACTTCATCATCAGAAGTCTCTGATACTTCTGAAACATTTGAAACCTCTGAAACTCCTGAAACCCCAGAACCTTCTGAAGCCTCATTGATTTCGTCGTCGTTTATCTTTGTTTCGTCGCTCATATAACTAACAATTCGTAAAAGAGATGATATATTACGGCGACAAAGTTACACAAAAAAAATGAGATTGCGACGATAAACACACACTTTCTGCTCGAAAAGCACAAAAAAAGCCCCGAAAGCATAACACCTTCGGGGCACTTGAATATTAAATTGTTGTCAATTCTCTAATTTTACTTAGCAAGTTCTGAATAATAAGCAGACTTCTCTGCATTGCCAACCTTCTTGTAGTAGTTAGCAAGCTTTGTAGATACAGAAGAGATTGTACCCTTATGCTTAACAGCATCTTCTGCCATAGCAGCTTCTACGAGCTTCTCATAGTAAGGAGCACCAGCAGCACCAGACTCGTCAAGAGCGTCGTTGAGCTGAGCACGCTTGTAGTAGATGTAAACAAGGAGCTTACCAGGGAACTTTTCGTTCATAGCAGCGAATACGCCATCCTCTGCCTTCTGGAGAGCCTTCTTCTCTGCACCGTCTTCTGTAGCCTTGATCTTCTCATCAAACTTCTGAGTGAGTGCATAGTAGTCTGTGAGGTCTACCTTGTCATACTTGTCGAAGTACTCCTGATAAAGCTGAGCACCCTTCTCGAAGTTGCCCTTTGAGAACTCGATGTCACCGAGAGACTTCTTAAGACCTGGCTGGTCTGCATTGAGAGCGAGAGACTTGTTGAGGGCATTCTCTGCCTCAGCCCAGTTCTCAAGACCGCAATAAGCTTCGCCGAGCATTCTGTAGTCGTCAGCATACTCCTGATACTTCTCTGCAGCAAACATCTTCTTTGAAGAAGCAATAGCACCCTGGAAGAGTCCTGTTACATCAGAGCTTCTGTCTGTCTGTGCCTTCATTACCTGAGAGTACATCTTATAGCGCCAGCAAGTTACGTCGTCTGGATACTTAGCAAGACCGAGGTCAGCAACCTCAATAGCCTTCTCATACTTGTTGTAGAGGTAAAGCACATATACGTAACGTGGGTAGTCTTCCTCACGGAACTTATTGATATCCTCCTTCTGGAAGTATTCAAGTGTACGTCCCCAAGTCTTCTGACCAGCGATAGCAGCATCATAATAGAAGCCAGCAGCAACAGCGTTTGCTGGGTAAGAAGGATCGATAGCCTCAAGCTCCTTAAGGTTTTCTACGGCAGCCTTTGGATTTGCCTTACGGTAAACACCGGCAACCTTCTCGTATGCCTTAGGGTTCTTGTCGTCGTTGAGTTTTGCACGTTCATACCAACCAGCAGCAGTACCAGGATCGTTATTGATGTAGTAGAGGTCACCGAGGATGATGAATGGCTCACAAAGACGAAGCTTCTTCTTCTCTACAATAGTGATGGCCTTCTCTGCATACACACGACAGTTCATTGTATCGTCATACACATAGAAAAGCTTTGAAATCTTAGTGAGAGCCTCAGGATCCTTCTTGTAGAGCTTGTCCAAAGTCTTAAGGTTTGCCTTATAAGCAGCAGGATTGTCCTTGTTGCTCTTTACTACTTGCTCGAGATTAGCAAGGTCAGTTGCGATGTCCTGTGCATTGGCTACAGAACATACAGCCAGCATTGCGCCAGCAGCTAAATATTTAAGTGCTTTCATAATTTCTGATTTTTTTAGTTTTATTAATTATGGTTTGCTGCTTTGTTTATTTGATACGTTGTAAACAAATAAGTAAACATTATATTTGGTTAAAAATATCTAATATCTTATACCAATTGTTAAAAAGCTATTCGTCATCTTCATCATGAATATTCATGTCTATAATCTGAATATCACCTCGATAAGGCAACAATGCAGACTTCAATATGATCTTCTGACCAATTGGAGAAACCACGTAATGAGAGAATCCCCAAGGGAGACCATGTCTTGCATCCTTCAGCAAAGCCCATACTGTTCGATAGAGAGGATAAAGTCCCATCTGGATGTAGGCTTGATAAGGCTGATAGGAACTATTGAATTCTGGTTTATCAGCATTACTTACAGACATGACTGTAACATTCTTCTTGTATGTGATATTTGTTGTATCACGTTTATCATTAAGCCAATTAGAACCAACAACACCAATTGAATTTGGAGTCTTTTCTACATATTTTATAACTTCTTCACTTGTTTTTACCGCCTGGATATTAGGACTGTTGATAGGTTTTCCTCCAAGAAGAGAATCCACTACCCAATGTACGGTTGAAGATTTAGGATTATCAAACACAACTTCTATTTCGCCCAATCTTGAAGTTGGGAAAACATCTTTCCAATTCTTAACCTCTCCAGCGAAGATTCTCTTTACATCTCTAACCGAAATCAAAGAATCTGGATTGCTGTTATTAACAATCATGGCAAGACCATCATACGCAATAGGAAAAGAAACTGGTGTAATATTTATACTCTTAAGATAATCTTTCTCTTTTTGCTTAAAATCTCTTGCTGCAAAAACAAGCCAGATAGAATCGCTGTCATTCATCAATCGATTAATAGCATCAAGCTCATTTGTATATACAGCAGTAAGATGAGCATCAGGATGTGTTGCCTCAAAAACCTGAACTTCTTCATCAATGACAGGACTGAAACTTTCGTCTGCAGCGAAAACTATATGTCCAGATGTCTTGGTGTCAGTACGATCGCTTTGCTTTGCTTCAGTACAAGAAACAAAACAATTTGCAAACGCCATAAACATTAATCCTATGTATAGGATATTCTTCATCAAATTGAGAATTAGATTAATGACATAGTGGGCGGACACGAGGTCCGCCCCTATTAATGTAAGTAAATTATCAAATATTACTGAAGTCTGAACACTACAGGGAGTGTGAACTTACAGTTTACAGACTGACCATTCTGCTTACCAGGAACCCACTTAGGCATTGAGTTAACAACGCGAAGAGCTTCCTTGTCAAGAGCAGAGTCAACACCACGTACAACCTGTGCGCTGTGGATAGAACCATCCTTACCTACAACGAACTGAACGATTACACGACCTTCAATACCATTCTCAGCAGCTACTGGAGGGTACTTGAGGTTAGAAGCAAGCCACTGGTTAATGTTACCATTAAATGTAGGCTGCTGCTCAACCACGTCGTAAACCTTGTTCTCTTCAACCTTAACTTCAGGCTCTGGCTCTGGAGCTGGTGGTGGAGGAGGAGGAGTCTTATCTACTTCAGGTTCTGCGATTGTCTGAGCACCGTAGTCCTCCTGACGCTGGTCAGTACCCTTATCGTAGTTTTCATCAGCAGTACGACGAGTATCCTTGAAAAGGTCATCCTGACTAATCATAGGTTCCTTTACTTCGTCGTCCTTCTTGATGACAGGCTCTGTAAACTTAATAGTGTTCTGCTTAACTTCTACGACTTTCTGTTCAGGCTGCTTGATAACCTTTTCGACTTCTTCTTTCTTAGTTTCAGTCTTCTTTTCCTCAAGTTTAGAAAGTTCCATCTCAGCTCTCAAAGCTTCCTGTGCCTTCTGATATTCTTGGTAAACATTCAAAATCTGAATACCACCAATACAGAGAGCGATAAGTACGAGAATAGAGATAATGGCGATAACATTACGCTTACCTGTTGCCTTACGGATAGGATAAGCACCGTATTCCTTGTTCTTGCCTTCGAATACGATATCACACCATTTTCCCTGAATCAAATCTATTTGTGCCATAGTTTTTTTCTGTTTTTAGTTAATGGAGTGATTATTTAATGTTATTAGATTCAAGCAACTTTTTGTCGTCTTCTGTAACATGCGAGAGTACATAAGTACCAATGTTGCAAATCTGCATTTCGTCAAGAGCATCAACCATGTTCTTGTAGTTAGCATTGTCTGTACACTTGATGATTACAGTAAGAGGATGAACAGTGCGTCCATCAAGCTTACCTCTCTTGATATCCTTGAGCTTAGCCTGATATTCTGCTTCTTCCATCTTGCCTTTCTGCTTTTCCATGTCAAGTTTCATCTTAGCTTCCTTCATAAGAAGTACAGGCTGAACGCCTTCACCAGTCTTATGAGTCAAGAACACTTCACGGATACCATCCTTGCCCCAAGTAGTCTTCTTCAAGCACTCTGGTTCGTCGTACTTTGGCATACCCTGAACATAAGAGATACCATTGTTTCCTGAGATGTAGAGTGTGAAAGTTTCAGACTCACGGGTTTCATTCTTGTTTTCCTCTTTTGTATCCTGCTTGTTGCTAGGCAGAGTGAGCTGCATAGCCTGAGGCTTAGCGAGAGAGGTACAAAGCATGAAGAAGGTAATGAGGAGCATCATCATATCCACCATCGGCGTAAAGTCGACGCGGGTCTCCATCTTTTTCTGTTTACTTTCCTTTTTTGCCATTAGAGTTCCTCCCCTGTTTTAAGAGTTGTAACAAGATAGTA
>JAZLHI010000141.1:0-38585 GCA_045616725.1 Prevotella sp.
TGACTACAGACAACGCTGATAAACTTTACACAATCGAATCAATGGATTCTGAGAGCATTGTACTTACAGAAGCAGAAAATGTTCCAGCCAATACTCCATGTATCTTCAAGGGTACTATCAACGTAGAAGGTGCTACTCCTATTCTTGGCGTTCCATCTGAACAAGGTCTTGGCCAAACTACATTCAAGGGTACTTACTCTGCAACAAACATCGCTTCAGGTGCTGGCTACTACATCTCTTCTGATGGTAAGTTCTATGGTGATGGCGCATCAGTTCGTCCATTCCGTGGTTACTTCGACGGTGCAATTGCAGGTGTTAAGTCATTGCGAGTTCTCCTTGATGACGCAACAGGTCTCATTGACATCACAGACCAGTTCTCTAAGGAAGACATCTACAACCTCCAGGGTATCCGCATGAACAACGTTCAGAAGGGTATCAACATCAAGGGCGGCAAGAAAGTTCTGGTTAAGTAAGAGAAGAACCAAGCTCGCTTGAGTTCTTCCGAACGAGAAGAACTTAGGCGCAGCCAAAGTTCTGGTTAAATAAACTGATTTTGGTACAGATTTTAGTTCGGATTTCGAGCATCTTTGCTGCGATCCTGAATATAATCGTCCCTAAGAGCGACGCACTGGAGCGAATTTCAGTGTGGATTATAGTTTAAGATTTTATAATATAAGATAATCCAAAACGAAAATCCCAACTGAAAATGCGCTCGAGTTCCTCGCTTTAATGAGGTCTTTTTAGAGGATCGTCGCAAGCTCCTCGAAATCCAAACTAAAATCCTAATTAAAATATTCAAATAAAATTGTAAATTATTAATAATATGAAGAATTATATAAAGCCAACTTTAGAACTCATTGATTCAAAAGTGGAAAGCCTGTTGGCAGTGATCTCTGGCGGCGACGGCGAAGGTCCACACGATGCAAATGCAAAAAAGATGGGTGGACTTTTCGATGATGAAACTCCGGACAATAATGTTTCAAGTGGTGCTGAAGGATTATAAATCCGAAAGCACAAACTGTGCGCCCGCACAGTAAACACACAATACTTAACATTACACCCAAAAAGGGAATACGTCGCTTTATTTACGGCATATTCCCTTTTCTTATGATTTGTATTAAAACAACTAATGTTTTTACATTTTTGTGCGCAGATAGTGCAAATTGTGCTTTTTTTGTGCGTTTTTTTAACAAAACTTTTGTGTAGATGCCAATAATTTCATAACTTTGCATCACGAAAAAACTATCATAGCTAACTACAGAAGAAAGCTATCTACTTGACAAAAACTATCAAAAACTATCAACTAACCCTCTTATTGACCATGATTAAAAATTTACTCACTGCACTTATGTGCGTGGTTTCTTTGGCTGTCTATGCAGACGGTACGAAGGTGGGAGATTTCTATTATCTCCTTGACGCAACCACGGGAGAGGCAAGCATAACCTGCGGAAGTGGCAATTATTCAGGTTCAGTCATCGTACCGGAAACAGTTACCGTTTCTGGCACAAGTTATAGTGTGACCAGCATTGATGCTTTTGCTTTCAGCGACTGCACAGAACTTACCTCCATCACTCTGCCTAACAGCATTAGCGTTATCGGTTGGGGAGCATTCGCTGGTTGTTCAAACCTCAAGAATGTGACTCTCGGCACTGGCGTATCGCTCATCGCCCCTGAAGCTTTCAGCGGATGCGCTGCTCTTGGCACAATCAAATCTCACAGTGATGCAGCTCCAAGCATCTACCATGCTTCCACTGTTGACGGTGTAAACCACACTGCCGACATCTTTGTTGAGGCATCTGCCATCAACACTTACAAGAGCGCTTTCGTTTGGAAGGACTTCTCTAATATTAAGGATGTACGCGAGAGTGTTGTAGAGTTCGATCTCTACGACGGTACAGGCTACGTAAAGACTATCGAAGGCGACCTTGCAGACGCACAGGCACTCCTCGCTACAGCAGCACAGAACTCTCTCGTGTTCACAACAATGGAAGTTGCTTCTACAGACGAGCTTCCAGCAAACGTTGTGGCAGTTAACCAGTATGGCGACTATGTGGCAAAGGAAATCAACCTCACAGACGCCATCGCATTCCATTGCCCAGCAGACTTCAAGGCTGATAAGGTGACTTATACAAGAAACTTTAAGAGCACAGCTTCTCAAGCTCTTTATCTCCCTTACGACATCAATGTTTCTGATTTCGCAGAGGTTGGAAAAATCTCCTATATTAATAATGTGCATCAGTATGATGACGATGACAATGGTACTATAGACAGAACTGTTATAGAGTATATATCAAAAAAATCAGGAACCTTAAAAGCAAATACTCCATATATTGTTAAGCCAAAAGCTCTAAACACTTATATTGTCACTTCTAACAACGTTACAATCAAAGAAACTGCTGAAGACGGATGGATAGACTGTATGTCAACAACCTACAGATATGTATTAACAGGTTGCTATCAAACAACAGAAATGTTTTATGCAGGACATTATGGTATCTCTACAGATGGATCTTTTAAGAAAGTTACTTCTACAAGCAACAAACTCTCTCCATTCCGTTTCTTTCTTGATATAGAAGCTAGATCAGGTAATGGTTCTGTAAATAATGCGCCAAAGGTCATAAAAATTTCTGTCGACGGCGAAGAAGAAGGTGATAGTACTACTGACATAGAAAACATCAGTGCAAACACTGTTGACAACAATTATTATGATCTTCAAGGACGCAAAGTCCTCAACCCAACAACAGGTATATACATTCACAATGGTAAAAAAATTCAAATTAAATAATATGAAAAATTTAAAAAAATATAACAAGCCTAAGTTCACAATCATTGACATAAATACTGATGAACTTCTTCAAATAATTCCAACTTCTCCAAATGATGGAGGTGATGTTGGTGGAACTACAGAGGACCCTCTGCTTAGTAAGGGTCAAAACTTCCGCATCTTTGACGACTCTGACGATTGGAGTGGCGAAGATTACTAAACGCATATGCCAACCTTTGGCAAATAGTTTAAAGTCAGTTCATTAGAACTCTAAACAACACAAATATGAAACACTATCTCAACCGCATATTCACATGCCTTATCTTAGGTATGATATTCGCGACTTCCGCCAAGGCAGCAGGTCCTGCTTTGGAAGAAGAATATCTCGTACCTATCAACTTTCCGGCATACGCAAACACCGTTATCCCTGCAAGTGCGTTCAACTCAGACGCCACATCTGCCACTATCAAGGTGTATGGCGCTGTAAAGTGTACTTTGGGCGTATTCAAAGATACTTGGTCAGCTGCAGACCCAATTATCCAAGACTACGATGCATGGGATCCAAGTAAAGTTACTGCTGGACTCTATTTCGAAATCTCTGGTAGCGACCTCGCTCTTGCAAAGCAAGGAAAGCTTTCTCTCAAGCCACAGAATGGTAATGAGAAATACGAGGTTTATGTAGTCAATCACGGCGGTTCTACCGGCGGTTCCACATCAGGTTCTACCGACACTGGCAACACTGGTGACAACAAAGAAGAGGAAACCGACACAACAGATTCCGGAAATACTGGCGGAACCACAGATTCTGGTAACACCGGAAATACCGGCAACACCGGTTCTAACACCGGCACAACTACCGGCGGAACCACAAGCAACCTCACTCTCGCCCAGAAGATTGCAAACCGCCAGCAGCTCACAAACCTTGCTACTGTTTATTTCGACGTGCCTGATGCATACGGCAAGGACATCAATGACGTATTGTTCAAGGATCGCAAGAACAACATTGCAGAATATCACCAGACAACAATCCAAGTTGTAGAGGATGGTTGCAATGACGGCACTGGTCGTCCTCTCGGCAACTTCACTGATGCAGGTCTTGAAATCAAGGTCCGTGGTAACTCAACTGCCGAAATGGACAAGCGCCCTTATCGCCTTAAGTTCTACAAGGACGAGAAGGATGAAGCTGGCAATGTCATTGCAAAGCACAAGCACGACATGCTCGGTTACGGCTACTCAAAGCGCAACTGGACAATTCTCAACAACATGCGTGACGGTTCTCTTATGCAGAACGCCATCACTTACCACATCGGACAGGCTCTTGGAATGCCTTTCTGCCCTGGTTATAAGTTCGTTGACCTCGTAATCAATGGTGAATATCGCGGTAACTACATGCTCTCTGACCATGTGGAACTCGGCAAGAACCGCATCAACATTGACGAAACTAACGGCTGGTTTATGGAGTCCACTCGTCATGACATGACAGAGGAACCATATTTCAACGACGCAGGTCTATATCTCCTTATCAAGAACCCTGAGTCAGACACTGCAGAGGGAACTGCTGCCATCAAGGAGGAAATAAGGAGCTATTGGGTTGATATCTACAATCGTTACTTTGGCTTCTATTACTCTCCGATCCTTTGTGACGATGCAACTTTCTGTGATCCAGTGAAAGGTTGGAGAAGTGTGTTTGACGAGGAGACTCTCGTTAAGTTCTATCTCGGCACAAACCTCACTGGCGACTCAGACGGTATGATGCAGGTGAAGATGTATCGTGAGCCTACTGGCAAGGTGCACTTCGGTCCACTCTGGGACAAAGACCTCGCTTTCGGTATTCAGGACGACGGCAAGACTCTTGCTGAAGGAAATGGTGACAACTACGGAGCACAGCAGTTTGCCAACTACGTAAAGAAGATCAAGAAGACAGACCCTGTATTCGTAAAGAAGGTTCACGACAAGCTCCACGACATGCTTGACAAGGGCTACATCAAGAATATCATGGCAGAGATAGACAAGCTTGAAGCTTCACTTCTTGAATCAAAGGCACTTGAATACGAAAACACTGGTTGGAAAGCAACAAGTACGGAGAAGTATCCAGAAGAAGTGGAAAGACTTCGTCAGTACATCAAAGATCACACACAATGGTTCACAGAATACATTGATGACTTGTACCAGAAGATGGGTGGCGACAAGATTGTTGACAACACAACACCAGACCCAGAACCAACTCCTGGTACTACAGAGCAAGAACCTGACCCAGAGCCAGTAATCGTTCCTGTAACAACTATACAGAAGGCTCAGCTCACAGACCTCCCTACATTCAGCATCACAACAAAGGAAGTTGAAAACGGCAGAGCAGCTGTAGGCGACTCATGGAGCGTGGCAGCATTGACTGTAGAAGACAAGAACAATGTTCTCGGACTTGGCACAAGCTGGACAAAGGCAACTTCCGACATCAACTCTTCAGACCCAGAATTGGTTATCCAGTTCCAGGGTTCTGGCAAGGAAGGTGCAAAGAACTCTTACCGTCTCAAGTTCGGAAAGAAGATCAAGCTCTTGCCTTCAGGCAGCTTCAAGCAGTGGGTTCTCTCTGCAAACGACGATGACCCTTCAATGATCAACAACGCACTCGCCAAGGTTCTCGGTGATGCTGTTGGAATGCCTTTCACTCCTGGCTATGCTTTCGTTGATCTCTACATGAACGGCACTTACATGGGCACCTATCAGGTTACAGACCGCATCAAGGCTGAGGCTGGACGCTCACTCGTAACAGGCGGTAACAAGGATGCTGACTGGCAGATCCAGTTCGACGATAAGACTGAGATAAAGGAGAACGACAACGCCGTATATATCAACGGTACTACAACTGCTCCTTACATCGTCATCAAGAACCCAGATCCAGACGATATCACTGCAGACCAGCTCAGCACATTGAAGTCTGAGATGACTACTTACTTCAACAACCTCTTCGCAAAGACAAATGGTCATTACACTAATGTTGAAGCAAATGTTGACAAGCAGCAGCTCATCAACTGGTACATCTGCCAAGAAATACTCTGCGTCTATAAGGGCTTCTCTTCTATCGAGGCTTATCGCTCTATCACAGCAGCTGCAAATGACAACCTTGTTCACTTCGGCCCACTTTGGGACAGCGAGAAGGCATTTGGCAATGTTGGCGACAAGCGCACGCTTTCAATGAAGGACATCAACAAGGCTAATTCATACCAGGGCATGATGACAAACTCAGCAGCAAGCGAAGTGATGAGAGGCTTCTTCGCTGACCTCTGGACTCAGGCTTGGTTCAAGAACGGCGTTATCGAGAAGTGGAACGCTCTCATGGCAGACAACCTCAAGCAGACTCTCTCTACAAAGGCTGAACAGATTGGCAAGAATCTCACACAGTCACAGCCTAAGAACGCAGAGGTTTGGACAAACAGCCTTGACCATCACGTAAACTACAACAATGCAGTGAAGGCTATCCAACTCTATCTCGACGCTCGCTTCACTTATCTTGACAAGAAGTTCAAGGAGTTGGCGAAATAAGAATCACACACATTATAAATAGTTTGCGGCATGGAAATGCCGCACTCCGCGAAAAAAGCGCAAGAGTGACCACTCTTGCGCTTCTCTGTTTAGGCAATTATATAAGTAAGTAAACAATCACAATTAGTATCAATACAGGCGGAACATGCGTTCCATCATCTGCCATTTCTCGTCGGAAGTGGCACCGTCCGCACACTTCTGAAACTCAGCAACAACATTCTCCCACTCCTGCTGACGCGGAAGAGTAGCGAGCTTAGCCATGGCTTCGTCCCAGTTGAAGTCGAGGGGTGCGTTAACAATCATCGTCAGCTTGTTGCCAGTGATGTATATTTCCATCTCGAGGATGCCAACGCTCCTTATTCCGTCGCGAATCTCTTTCCAGTTGTGCTCCTCGTCATGGAGTTCGCGGTACTTTGCAATGAGCTCAGGGTTGTCCTTCAACTCAAGTGTCTGGACATAGCGCTTCGTAGGCTGTCCGTAATCTTTCTGTGTATATCCTTCCATAATTGAAATAATTGAAGATTTCCACTTAATTTGCAGCTTTCAACACAAGCTTCTGTCCCTTCTTTGTTGGGATGTCATAGAGGAAAGTCTGCTGAAGAGCAGGGAGTTTCTCTATTGCCTGAGGATTGTTTATCTGCTGCTTCTGCTTGTATGACGTAACGTTGAAGAGCGGGTTCGGGTTATTGCCCTTTGCAGCCTTGAGCTTCTTGCCATTCATTGTCAAAGGAACGGCAGAACGAAGGCGAAGGTTACCGCCGAGAGCAGAGGTTACATTCACCGTCCTTGCCTTGCCACTCTCCCACTCTATGCCAATCTCAAAGCCACCGCGAGCCTTCAAGCCGCTGACTGATCCTGTCTGCCAAGCGTCAGGAATGGCAGGAAGGATATAGACAAAGCCATCGTGGCTTTGGAGCATCATCTCAGCAATGCCAGCAGCACAGCCGAAATTGCCGTCTATCTGGAATGGGGGATGAGCATCGAGGAAGTTAGGATAAGTGCCGCCACCAGTCTTGTATGATATATTAGTGTAGTGCGGACGGATGAGAGTCATCTGATCACCAATGAGTTTCCATGCGTGGTTGCCGTCAAGGAGTCGTGCCCATAGACAAACCTTCCAACCCATAGACCAACCTGTACTTGGGTCGCCACGATGCGCAAGCGAAGTGCGTGCAGCAGCAGCGAGCTCAGGAGTGCGGTAAGGAGAAATCTGATTGCTTGGGAACATGCCGTAGAGATGGCTCACATGGCGGTGATCGTCAACAGGATTATCCCAATCATCCATCCATTCCTGAAGCTGTCCCCAAGAGCCTGTCTGGAGAGGGAGAAGGTCGGCGAGCTTGGCACGGATGCTGTCTTTGAGGCTCGAAGCGGACGCTTCGAGAACAGGGGCTGACAGGATCTCCGTTGCCTGGAGATAATGGGTGAAGAGGTCGAAGAGGAGCTGGTTGTCCATGGTAACGCCGCCGGCTGTTGTTGACTTATGGTCAGCATGTTCGTTCTCAGGACTGAGAGAAGGACAAATTACCCAAGCGTTTGTGCGTGGCTCACGAACAAGGATGTCGTTGAAGAAGCGCACAGCCCCTTCTATCTGCGGATAGACCTTGCGAAGGAAATCCTTGTCACCAGTATATAGATAATGTTCCCAAAGATGCTGGCAAAGCCAAGCAGCACCAGTACACCAAAGGCCAGAAGCGGCACGATCAACAGCACCTGTTATGCGCCAAAGGTCTGTGTTGTGATGCAGAACCCAACCGTCTGCGCCATACATGGTCTTGGCAGTCTGCTGTCCTGTTTCCGAAAGGTCTTCAATCATTGAGAAGAGAGGCTCGGTGAGTTCACTGAGATTGCCCACTTCCGCAGGCCAGTAGTTCATCTCCGCATTGATGTTGCAGGTGTATTTGCAGTCCCACGACGGCAGCATCTTGTCGTTCCAAATACCTTGAAGCGTAGGAGGTTGCGAGCCAGGCTGGGAAGAGCAGATGAGGAGATAGCGCCCAAACTGGAAGTAGTTCTCGGCAAGGGCGAGGTCCTGGTTGGTTTTGAAGTTTTCGATGCGCTTGTCTGTGGTGAGACCTGAAGTTGGCACTTCAGGAACGGTGGCTGCTTTTTGATGTGAAAGAGAAAGCTTCACGCGGTCGAACTGCGACTTGTATTTCGCCGTATGGGCAGCCTTGATGTCAGTGAAAGACTTGGCGAAAGCTGCGTCAAGGATAGACTTTGAGAGTGCCTTGTCGTCGCCTGAGACATCGTTGTATTTCTTGAAATTGGTTGCTATAGTAATATATAATGTAGCCTCATCAGCATTGTTTATCTGAATGGAACCGTCGTGGCAAGTGACTTCGCCACCAATAGCCTTAGCCTTTGCACGGCCAGTGAACATGATCTTGCCTTTCTGTCCTTCATGCCAACCGCTTGTACCCATGAGTTTTATGCCGCCATCTTCATCCATAAGCACGGCGTCCTGTTGCGGAGTTGTGAAGGTTGCAGAGCAAGTGATGGCACCAGGCTTGTCGGCAGTGAGATGAACAAGGATGACATTGTCAGCAAGAGAGGCAATGTATTCGCGCTTATAGTTAACGCCGTTAGCCTTGAAAGTAACAACGGAGCGTGCTGAGTCGAGCGAGAGTTCACGATAATACTGGGTGTAGTTGCCGATGTTTGGAGAGGAAATAATGAGATCGCCAAACGGCTGATAAGGCATTCCCTTATTGTTGTTTCTGTCAAGACTCGGCATAACATGCTCGTTGGCAAGATCCGTAGCCTCCTTATATTTGCCAGCCCACACGAGTTCGCGCACTTTTGGTAGATATTCCTTTGCCTCAGGAGGGTTGATGCTATTGTTCGGACGCCCTGCCCAGATGGTTTCTTCGTTTAGTTGAAGGCGGTCGGAAGCAGGGGCAGAGAATAGCATCGCACCAAGACGAGCATTACCAATAGGCAAGGCTTCATTCCAACTGATAGCCGGTTTGTCGTACCAAAGGATATGGGTATTTTGGGCGAAGGCAGAAGAAATGCCGAGTAATGAGATAAGGGAAATGAGGAGTTTTTTCATGGGAAGTAAGGGTTAGGGGTGTATGAAAGCCCGAAGCGGACGCTTCGGGAACAGTGGCTAAAGCAATATCTCCTGGCCATCGTAGCCAAGTTCAAAGCCTTCGGGCAGCTTGCGGTTCACCTCTTCGTGCAGACCGACATCGTGACACATGTGGGTGAAATAGACCTTCTTGGCTCCAATCTTGCAAGAGAAGTCTATTGCTTCGTCCACCATAAGATGGGTTGGGTGCTGAGGTTCGTAGCGAAGGGCGTTCACGACGAGGAGTTCTACACCTTCGAGATACGGGATTTCGCTGTCGTCAATGGTCTTCATATCCGTTATATAAGCGAAGTTTCCGATGCGGAAAGCACTGATAGGGAGTTTGCCATGATTGACCGTAAAGACCTGAACATCAATATCTCCAACAGTAATGGTGTCATGGTTTTTATAGGCACTTGCGGTAATCTGCGGTATTCCCGGGTACTTGTTCTCGGCAAAGAGATATGGCAATGTGTGGTGCATATTCTCAATAACCATCTCATTGCTGTAGATATTGATGTCGCCAAACACGCAGAACGGACGCAAATCATCAATGCCACCGCAGTGATCATAGTGGATATGAGAGATGAAGACTGCGTCAATCTTACTTGAATGTGCCAAAGGCTTAATATTGGAGAAGTCTTCCGTATTGTAAAGATCACCATGGATGTTAAGTTGCTTCTTGAAACTCACACCACGGAAATGACGGAGCATCTGATGATAGAAGTCCGGTCCGCAGTCTATGAGGATGCGAGTGGTCCCCGACTCCACCATTGCCGATGTGCGGAGACGCTTGTCCTTCGGGTCATCGCTTAGACAGACTGGGCAATTACAACCGACAACAGGAACACCGCATGATGTTCCTGTTCCGAGTAGAGTTATTTTGAGTTTAGTATTTTGCATTATATCATGGTAATTACTACTCCCTTTAGGAAATCGGGAGAGGATTATTCTTCAAGCTTATACAACTTCCATTGCCCGCCCTGACGACGGAAGAACATACGACATTCCTGCGAACTTGACGGCTGACGCATGATGAACACCTTGCTGTTTGACGATTCGTTCTTCTGACCGTAAGCTATGGTGAAGAAGTCTGTAGCGAGTTCCGGAGCCCAATAGCCGTATTCATCAGGTGTGATGTCTCTGGTTGTGGTCTTGCTCTCGTCTTCCTCATCAGGTCCTGTAAATGAAATCTTGTCTGCAAGTGCCTGATTGCATGCAACTGAGTCGGTAGCAAACTTCTGATAGAATCTGAGGAAGCTTGCATTCTTTGACTCTGAGAGCGACTCTGTTTCCATTTCCGTCATCATCCATTGTCCTTCAATGCGATTGAACACATAGTTCTTAAGTTTGTTGCCCGGTATGTTTACATGCTTTACAACTACATTCGTGATAGCAGTATCCTTGGCAAGCTTTGTCTGCTTCACATCGTCAAGGAGCATTACATAAAACTCATCCGCAGAGAAGAATCGCTCCATCTGCCACTTGTTCTCTTCCATCGTGCTCTTTGCACCGTTCACGATGACATTGAGAGGCCACTGTATGCGCTCTTTCTGCACCTTGCGGCTATTGGAGAAGTTGAAGAAGAAGTCGTCGAAAAGTTCGTCAGCAGCCTTAGGCATCGGCTTGTCCTCCATAAGTTTCTCTGTTTCTGTAAGCGGAGTATTGTCAACCACAGTAGCCGTGTCTTCGGTTGTCGTGTCGTTATCCTCTGTTGTGGCAATAGTGTCATTCTTAGCTTCGTTATCCTTCTTGTTGTTGCCACAACCATTACATGATGATACGAGGGAAAGTATCATCACAGGAATAAAAATAATAAGAACCTTTTTCATCTATATTCAATAATAGCGTCAATAATATCAATTTTCAAGTGCAAAGATACAATAATTGTGACTATCTTAACTCGTTTTTTGATTATTTTTTCTAAATTTGCACCGCATAATAGTCATTTTATTATCTAATGACAACAATTTTATAGTTCAAACATCACAAAACATATACAACTGTGCTGAATAAAATACAAGAATTGCTCGCTGAGGTAGAAGGCCTCACAGCAAAGAATCTCGACGAAATAGAGGCGCTCCGCGTGAAATACCTTTCAAAGAAAGGTGCGCTGAATGCCCTCATGGGTGAATTCCGCAACGTAGCTGCCGACCAGAAGAAGGAAGTCGGCATGAAGATCAATGCCCTCAAGCAGGCTGCTTTCGACAAGATCAACGGTCTCCGCGACGAACTTCAGACAGCAGAGGAAAGCTCTGACGACATCGACCTTACCCGTACTGCATATCCAATAGCTCTCGGCACACGCCATCCGCTGACCATCGTGAAGAACGAAATCATCGACATCTTCTCGCGCATGGGCTTCACTCTTGCTGACGGTCCTGAGGTGGAGGATGACCTCCATGTGTTTACAAAGATGAACTTCGCTGCTGATCACCCAGCTCGCGACATGCAGGACACGTTCTTCGTGGAAAGCAACTACCCTAACGACGTCACAAAGAACATTCTTCTCCGTTCACATACTTCATCTGTTCAGGCTCGCGTGATGGAGAACACACAGCCACCAATCCGCATCATCTGCCCTGGTCGTGTATATCGTAACGAGGCTATCACAGCTCGTGCTCACTGCTTCTTCCACCAGATAGAGGGTCTTTACATCGACAAGAATGTGTCGTTCACAGACCTCAAGCAAGTGCTTCTGACATTCTCTCGCGAGATGTTCGGCCCAGATACAGACATTCGTCTCCGTCCTTCTTACTTCCCATTCACAGAGCCATCGGCAGAAATGGACATCTCTTGCCACATTTGTGGCGGTAAGGGTTGCGGCTTCTGCAAGCATACTGGCTGGGTTGAGATTCTCGGCTGCGGTATGGTTGACCCTAACGTGCTTGAACTCTGCGGCATCGACAGCAGCGTATATAGCGGCTATGCTTTCGGTCTCGGCGTAGAACGTATCACAAACCTCAAGTATCAGGTATCAGACCTCCGCATGTTCTCTGAGAACGACGTTCGCTTCCTCCGCGAATTTGAGGCGGCTAGATAAAGGTTAATATGAAAATATTTGAAAACTACTCTCTCCTCCATAACAACACTTTCGGCATTGACGCGAAGTGCTGGCAGTTTGTGGAGATAGAAACACCACAAGAGGCAGCCGAAAAGCTGCCTTTTATTGTCAAGAGCACAAAGCCAACGATGGTAATCGGTGGCGGAAGCAACCTTCTTCTCACACAGGATTACGACGGAATCATCGTGCATTCGGCTATCAAGGGAATCTCCATCAGTTCACCGAACTCGGTGAACTGCCCTGCTGGAAGCCCTCAAGCAGGAGAAGGCACCTTCCCTTCTTTCGTTTTCCTCAAAGCTGGCTCCGGTGAATGCTTCGATGATGTCGTGGCTACAGCCGTATCTCTTGGCTATTATGGCATGGAGAACCTCTCCATAATTCCTGGTGACGTTGGTGCCTCTGCCGTTCAGAACATCGGTGCTTACGGCGTTGAGGCGAAGGATATCATCCATTCCATCGATGCTGTAGAGATTGCTTCGGGCAAGAAGGTCACGATAATGAACAACGAGTGCGACTATGCTTACCGCCAAAGCCGCTTCAAGAAGGAGTGTAAGGGCAAGTATTTCATCACTTCCGTGACATACAAGCTTCAGACAGAGTTCACTCCGCACATAGAATACGGTGGCATAAAGAAGGCTCTCGAAGAGCGCGGCATAACAGAACCTACAGCACAGGACGTTCGCGACACTATCATTGCCATACGCAACGCAAAGCTTCCTGATCCAAAGGTGCTCGGCAATGGCGGAAGCTTCTTCATGAATCCAGTGGTCAGTCGTGAGAAGTTTGAGCAGCTTCTGGCTGAGTATCCAGCTATGCCACATTATTATATAGATGCTGACCACGAGAAGATCCCTGCTGGATGGATGATAGAGCAATGCGGTTGGAAGGGCAAGTCACTCGGCAAGGCTGCCGTTCACGACAAGCAGGCACTCGTTCTCGTGAACCTTGGTGGTGCTTCCGGTGCAGAAATCGTAGCCATTTGCGAACAAGTGCGCAAGGATGTTATGGCTAAATTCGGCATTGACATCCACCCAGAGGTGAACATCATATAACATTATACGCATACATAACCCTTTTTAATATAACCCGATACACTCAAAAAAGAAAACCCATGAATTACAAATCATTTCTGGCAACTGTTCTTTTTTCGGTTGCCATGTGCCTACCTTCGCAAGCTACACGACTGATAGGCATTAAAGTGGTGGACAAAGACTATCTAATGCTACAGTTCCGCGATGGTGAAGTGCGTTACCGTGATAATGCAACTGGCGAAAGCGCCTATCTAGGACACTCGTTTGCAGAAGGCGACGACACTCTGAAAGTCTTCGGAAAGCGACTTGATACGGCTGTTGCTGCCAAGGCTGCCAACTGGACAATCAGTTCTATCAACGACAAAACTTTCGGCACGAAGACCGCTCTGGCAGCTTATCGCAAAAGCAAGCCTATGAATACGGATCACACTCTCGCGAGCGAACTTGACCACTGGATTTTCCTTCAGTTGCCTCAATCCATGAAACAGGGTTGCAACTATACTGTAACCATTCCTTCTGATTTGGGCTCGGATGTAAAAGAGACAAAGGTGACTTTCAATATATGGGAAGCTCAGTCGGAAGCCATACATGTCAATGTGCTTGGATATACACCGAATGAGCCAAAGGCTGCAGACTTGTATCTATGGCTTGGAGAAGGCGGACAGCGCGACTATAAGACTTTCGAGGGCAAGAAGGTGTATCTTTATAATGTGAACACCGGCAAGAAGAGTCAGGTCAGCAAGGTGTCGTTCTGGAAATCTGCCGCAGAATCCGGAAAAGAGGCCAACAAGAAGAACATGACTGGCTCGGATGTATGGAACATCGACTTCAAGGCTACTGCCTCTGGACGCTACCGCCTCGTTGTGGAAGATGTAGGTTGCAGTATGGATTTCGACATAAGCAATGACCTTTATCGCGAACCTTTCCGCTATTCTGTACGCGGCTACTACTACATGCGTCTTGGAGAACCTATTGACGCCAAAGTGACACCTGTTCCACGCCAGCCACAGTTTATTCCTGAGGTTGACCCTAAGGGATTCACGGTTTACAAGACAAACCTTCATCCATGGCATCCAGATTGGCGAAAGCATCGTGGTGATGTTTGGGACGAACCTCACTTCAAGCCTGCTCTCGAGTCGTTCTTCTGGGCTCATCGTTTGCCAGGAAGTCCTGTAAACACAGAGGTGAAGGGCGGTCACTCCGATGCCTTTGACTGGGATCGTCATCTTGCTCATGTCAGCAATATCTACGATATGCTTCTGCCTTATATCCTGACAAATGGTCGCATCGGCGATGACAATCTCGGAATAAGAGAAAGCGGCAACGGCATTGCCGACATCATTGACGAGGCACGAAATGAGGTTGACTTCTTCCTTAGCATCCGCGATGGCGAGGCATACTCTCAGGGTGTGACAAATCCTTCTGTGGAATGGACTATCATGTTCCAGGCAGGATGTACTACAATGGCTGCGTGGGCTAACGCTGCCAACTGCGCGATGACGGCAGAGGCGTTCCGCATTCAGGGCAACGACTCGCTTTGCAAATACTACACAGACGAAGCTATAAAGGCATTCCGCTTTGCTAGTCGTCAAGATAATCAGCAGCTTGACGACCAGCAGGATATAGGTAGCGCACGCATGAGAGGCCGTGACTTCCGCCAGATGGCAGCTGCCTTCCTTTATAATGTAACTGGCGACACAGAATGGGAGAAGATCATGGCTGAGGAAAGCGTAGTGAAAGGTCCTGATTCAAGGATCTTCAGCAAGGACCGCAATGCCTATTATCAAATATGGGGCACTGCTGCATATCTTGCATGTCCACATGAGCGCCACTATCTGGAACTTTACCAGAACATGAAGGCAAGTGTTGCCTTACATGCCAATGAAAACAATGTAAACCACATCTCTGCTCGTCCTTCACGCCGTGCTGCCAACGATTCTCGCTGGCAAGTGTCGGAAAATCTACAGCTGGTGATGATGGCGCATTACATTGCAGACAACAAGGCAAGTCGGCAGTTGCTTGAAAAGGCTATGTATCTTGAGGCAGGTTGGGGACTGGGACGCAATCCATCTAACACTGTAGAGATGACAGGACTTGGACAGCGCCATATAACTGACTGTTACACTACAGGTCGCAACGACGGTTCACCAGAGTCGCATCCTGGACAGACACCTTTCAACGGAACTGAAACATGGTCGGCAGGTAATGGTGGTGATGCTCGAATATTGCTCGACCGCTGCTATCCAAGCTGGTATGATGGTGGATGGCCACAGCAGGAGTCGTTCTTCAATCAGCGTTACTTGTGGGTAAACGGAGAGTTCACTCCACGCGAAACAATGCGCGGCAAGATGGCTCTACTCGGTTATTTGTACGGAATTCGTAAATAAACGACCTGACAAAAACAGTATCATATCATTTTCCTTAGCGGCTTATATTAAGCTTTTTTGTAACTCATTACAAATCAGATACTTACAAAAGCTAAAAAACTCTTAGGAAAACAACCAAAAAGAGCCACAGTTTTGATGCAAAACTGTGGCTCTTTTTATACAAAACTCTAAGATTTTTTACTTGTATCTCTTAAAGATATTTTTTGATAGCCTTTTCCGGCAAAATAGTATCAATGAAAAGACACACAGAATCTCATGTTTACTTTACCAAGACTCTATATCTTTTGCATCCTCTGAAGGCATCATTTCCTTCTTAAAGACTGGCTCCTTTCCTTCACAGAGCTGGGCTTTGTAGTTTTTCCAGAGGAAAGTAACCTTCGGAGACAGGCGTAGGATGGAATATACATTGAGGATAACAATCGTACACATGCAGAGGTCTATGAGTGTCCAGATGTCATCGAGCGACATCACTCCACCCAAGACAACCACACCAACCGTTATCACTTGGAACACAGCAATCACGCTTTTCTTACCCGAAACATAGCGCATGGCGGTCTCTCCATAGTAATAGTTGCCGATGATTGAACTGTAGGCAAAGAAGAAGATGGCTACGGAAACAAAGTACTTTGCAACAGAGCCAATCTCTGTTTCCAAGGCACGAGTGGTAAGGATTATGCCGTCTGCTTCACCAGATCTATAAACGCCTGAGAGCAGAATGATCATTGCAGTGCATGTGCAGACGAGAAGTGTATCAGTGAAGACGCCGAGAGACTGCACAAGTCCTTGACGAACAGGGTGAGATGTTTCTGCCGTTGCAGCTGCGTTAGGAGCACTACCCTCGCCTGCTTCGTTGGAGAACAAACCTCGCTTCACGCCTTGCATAATCGTAATACCAATAGCACCGCCAGCTGCTTGTTCAAGTCCAAAGGCATCGCACACGATAAGGCGGAACACTTCTGGTATTGCAGTGATGTTTGTTACTATGATATAAACAGCAAGAAGCAGGTAGGCAATAGCCATAAACGGCACAACGACGGCAGCAAAATTCGCTATTCGATGTATTCCACCAACAATGATAACGCCTGTGAGCACTGCGAGGCATACGGCAAGTGCAAGTGGAGAGAGTCCAGCGGTATCAGCAATGGAAGTACTGATCTGGTTGCTCTGCATGACTTGGTTTGCCATACCAAAGGTTATCGTGATGAAGATAGAGAAGGCTATGCCAAGCCATTTGGAATGAAGTCCGTGAAGCATGTAGTATGCAGGACCTCCATAGAATGCATCTTCACCACGACGCTTGTAGAGTTGGGCAAGCGTAGCCTCAACAAAAGCCGTGGCAGCACCAAACAAAGCCATCACCCACATCCAGAACACTGCACCGGGACCGCCAACGAATATTGCAGATGCCACGCCAGCAAGGTTACCTGTGCCTATACGAGATGAGAGCGAAATCACGAAAGCATGGAAAGAACTGATGTGCTTCTTGCCGTCAGACTTGTCAACAGAAGAATTGGATTCAAGCAACTGCCTGAACATCATAGGCAAATAGCGGAACTGGAGTCCACCCAAACGGAAGGTGAACCACAAAGCACAGCCTACTAGCATCGGAATGACAAGCCAAGTCCAAAGGGCGTCATTTATCTGGTTAAGGATGTCGAACATGGAGAAGGAAGGAGGGAAAAGACCCGCAGCTGACGCTGCGGGCACTATGGCTTTAGTTTATTATATATAATAATGTATAAGGAATGAACTAGAGTTCCTTCTTGATAGCGTCGATGAGCTGCTGATACTCCTCGTCTGAGAGGTATGTCTGCTGTGGGTTCATCTGGAAAGTGCCGCCGAAGTCAAGTCCGCCTTCATACTTTGGTGCGAGGTGGAAGTGGAGGTGAGAAAGCTTGTCGCTGTAAGCACCATAGTTGATCTTCACAGGATTGAAAGCCTTCTGCATAGCGCGTGTTACCTGGGCAACATCTGCCATGAAAGCATTGCGGTCTTCGTCTGAGAGTTCGTTGAGGTCATTGACATGGTCTTTGTAAGCCACGAGGCAACGGCCACGGTAGCTCTGCTCCTTGAAAAGGAAAACGCGTGAAACACAGAGTTGTGCAAACTCAATCATGAGTGAGTGCAAGGTCTCATTGTTCTGACAATAGAGACAATCTTTTGGATCGCTGTACATAGTTGGTTAGTTTATGGTTTAAAGTTTATTGAAAAGGAAGGACCCGGCGGAAAACCGCCGGGCACAGTGGCTATTAAAAGTTTCCCATTAGGGAGTGGGCTTAGCTGTAAAGTTGTTCCTTCTGCTCCTTGATAGCAGCATCGTAGATGTAGTCGTCGTATGTCATGAGCTTGTCGATAGTTCCCTTAGGAGTGAGCTCAATGATACGGTCGGCTACGGTGTGGATGAACTCATGGTCGTGAGAAGCAAAGAGGATGTTGCCCTTGAAACCGATAAGGTTATTGTTGAACGCCTGGATAGACTCGAGGTCAAGGTGGTTTGTAGGCGTGTCAAGGATGAGGCAGTTTGCGTTCTGGAGCTGCATACGAGCAATCATACAACGCATCTTCTCTCCTCCGGAAAGAACGTTGACCTTCTTCTCAACCTCTTCCTGCTTGAAGAGCATACGACCGAGGAAGCCCTTCATTGCTACTTCATTGCCCGGGCCATACTGCATGAGCCAATCAACGAGGTTAAGTTCGCTCTTGAAGAACTCAGTATTGTCAAGTGGAAGGTAAGCTGTAGTGATTGTAACACCCCACTTGAATGTACCTGCGTCAGCCTCGCGATTGCCATTGATAATCTCGAAGAGGGCTGTCATAGCCTTAGGATTGTGAGAGAGGAATACAGTCTTCTGACCACGTTCGATAGTGAAGCTTACGTTGTCGAAGAGTACTGTACCATCAGTATCAACAGCTTTCAAGCCTTCAACCTCAAGAATCTGGTTGCCTGGCTCGCGCTCCATCTGAAAGATGATGCCAGGGTACTTACGAGTAGAAGGTGTGATTTCCTCTACGTTCAGCTTCTCAAGCATCTTCTTACGTGAAGTTGTCTGCTTAGACTTAGCCACATTGGCAGAGAAACGACGGATGAACTCTTCAAGTTCCTTACGCTTTTCCTCAGCCTTCTGGCGCTGGTTCTGAGCCTGACGGAGAGCGAGCTGTGAAGACTCGTACCAGAAAGAGTAGTTGCCAGCAAAGACGCTGACCTTACCGAAGTCAATATCTACTGTCTGAGTAGAAACGGCATCGAGGAAGTGACGGTCGTGAGATACGACGAGGACTGTCTGTTCTACCTGTGAAAGATATTCCTCGAGCCACTGAACTGTGTCAAGGTCAAGGTCATTGGTAGGCTCATCAAGGAGGAGATTGTCTGGATTTCCGAAGAGAGCCTTTGCAAGCATTACGCGCACCTTCTCGTTGTTTGAGAGTTCCGACATCTGCTTGTAGTGGAGAGCATCCTTGATACCAACGTGCTGGAGCATCTGAGCCGCGTCGCTCTCTGCGTTCCAACCGTCCATCTCAGCGAACTTCTCTTCCAGTTCTGCTGCACGGATACCGTCTTCCTCTGTCATCTCAAGCTTTGAGTAGATGGCATCACGCTCCTGCATGTTGTCCCAAAGTGGCTTGTGGCCCATGAGGACAGTGTTGAGAACAGTGAACTCATCATACTTGAAGTGGTCCTGCTCAAGTACTGAGAGGCGTTCGCCCGGTCCGAGTTCCACAGTTCCCTTGTTAGGTTCAAGTTCACCGCTGATGGCACGAAGGAGAGTAGACTTTCCCGCACCATTGGCACCAATGACGCCATAGATGTTTCCATTAGTGAACTTGATGTTCACGTCTTTGTACAGTACGCGCTTACCGAACTGTATCGCAATGTTTGTAAGTGTAATCATATATATTTTTTAAACTTTGACTTTAACTTTGACTTTGACTTAACTTTGACTTTTTACCAATTCATGAGATTCTTCAGGAAAGGAGTGAGTTCCTCTGCCATCTTTGTATGCTGCTTGAGCGAAGGATGCTGGAAACTACCGTATCCGAGCGAGCCATCAGCAGGAGTAAAGTCAAAACGATAGACATTGTTTTCGCCTTCTGCCTTGAGTTTATCCATTGCATTCGCAAGAGAAAGCTTGAGGTCGGCAAGGAGTTTACCCTTGCGCATTGTGCCTGAGAGCAGGACAATCTTCGCTTTTGGATAATTGCCACGAATGGTATGGACGAACTTAACGAATGCATTAGTGAGAAGATTAAGGTCGTAAGCAGGATAAGTAGTATCATTAGTGCCAAGGTTTATGCACACGACATCTGGAGTATATCTGCTGAAATCCCACTTCTCAGCTCCTTCAGACATGTCAAACAATGTGTTTGGATAGTACGCCTGCATATTGTTCTTGTCGCCTTCCTTCTTTCCACCAGTGTTGCGATAGATGCCAATACCGGAACGAGAGACAAGCATAAACTGCGAATTGAGATTGCGAGCAGTCTGTGCAGCGAAAGAATAGTAGGCGTTCTGAGTAGCAGGAGTGGCATTCTTGTGATCTTTCGAGAAGTCTTCAATGCCGAGAGCACAGGTGATGCTGTTGCCAATGAACTCCATTCTGCGGGTTGGAAGGTCAGGTTTCTTGGACAGTTTTGCGCCTTCATCAAGGACGAGCCCATAGAACTCTGGCTTAAGGATAATACCTTCGTCGCAAGAAGTGATTGTAAGACGATGCTCACCTTGCGCGAGTCCTTTGGCAATAGAAACCAAAGGCTCTGTCTTTTTACTTTCAACCTTGAATGGCTTTTGGTCGTCAAGTTCAATCATATAGAAGCCACTGCCAGGCTTCATCTTCATAGCCACTGATGTTCCTGTGAAGACGGCATGAATCTGAACACCAGGATAAGTAAACTTTACCATGCCCGGTGTCTTGAAGCTAACGCGACCAGCATAGACAATATTCGCATCATCAGGTGCAATGAGGTTTTCTGTCTGCGCCTGACAAGAGAGAAAGAACGAGAAAAGGAGTGATATTATTGCTATCTTTTTCATAATCCTAGAACTGATAATAGATGAATGGTTGGACGGTATTTGTGTGAAACTGCACGCAAAGCTGTATCACGATGAGAAACAGCAGGACCTTCACTATCCATGGGGAACAGATAAAGCGGTCGATAAGCTTATGCAAGAACTCCGTGCGGAAAGCATGAACGAGCATTGAGCCAAACACAAGAACACACCAAGTAGGACGTGCTGTGAAGAATGGCACAAGGTATGCAATGTCGAAATCCGTGATTACCTGACGGAAAATCGTATGGGCTGTGGCTACACTATCTGCACGGAAATAAACCCAAGCTATGCTGACGAAGGTGAATGTAAGCACCCAAGAGAGGGCATTCACGGCAAAACCGTTTGGAATGGTGTCAAGCCAGCGCTTGCAGAACTTATGAACCATAAGACCGGCTCCATGAAGAGCACCCCAAATGATGAACATTGGCGTGCTGCCATGCCACAAACCGGCTACGAGCATTGTAAGGAAATTGTTGATATAGGTACGGAACTTGCCCTTGCGATTGCCACCAAGCGGAATGTAAAGATAGTCGCGGAACCATGTTGACAGCGAGATGTGCCAACGACGCCAGAACTCCGTGACATTGATTGACTGATAAGGGAAGTTGAAGTTGTCGAGCAAAGTGATGCCCATCATCGCAGCTAGACCAATGCTGATATCGCTGTAGCCGGAAAAGTCGCAGTATATCTGCACAGAATAACCGATCATGCCCATAAGGTTCTCATAGCCGGAATAGCCCGTCGGGTCGTCAAAGATCCAGTTGTTGTACTGCGCAATATAGTCTGCAACGACAAGTTTCTTCAGCAAGCCGAGCATTATCAGCCACAGGCCAGTGAAGATTGTCTTCTCCTCAATGGACTCCAATTTCTTCACTTGTGGGAAGAATGTTCCTGCACGAGTGATCGGACCAGCCATAAGCAATGGGAAGAACGAAAGATAGAAAATGTATTCAAGGATGGTAACGTCTTCCGTCCACTTACCTTTGTACACGTCAACGGCATGACTGATAGCCTGGAAAGTAAAGAAGCTGATGCCTATTGGCAATGCAATGCTAAGGAAGGAGAAGTTCGTGCCAACCATCTGATTCCAGATATCAATGGCGAAATTCGTGTACTTGAAGTAAGCAAGAGGCAGCAGATCTGCTATTACGATAGCGGTTATAGCCCACTTGCGCTTGGCTCCTTCCTGCTTTGACATCCATCTTGTAGCCCCCCAGGAGAAAATGGCAAGCGAAGGAAGGATAAGCATCAACCAGTCGTTGGCAAGATAGAAGAACAGGAGACTGAAGGCCGATACATACAGCATCATTCCTGTGCGGCTTCTTCTGCGAATGAACGCAAAGACACACAAGAAGAGTATAAACAAACTCCAGAATGGTATGGAAGTGAATATCATATTATGTCAGATGATCACTGATTTAACAAGTATATCGCGAACAGACTCCGTAGAATCAGTTCTTCATAGGCGATAGAACCACATTGTAATGTTTCGAATTGAAATCAGGCTCCGGCGCTTTCATGCGGATAGGATGAGCTGTTTGGGGACTCTGCAACCACACGGCAACGCTATCCATCCACTCTCGTGCAGATGCTTTCGTCGGGTGCGCATGGTCTGAACCACGCTGGAAGGTAAGTTTTCGGCTATCATAAAAGCGCTTCTTGCCGGCATATTTTTCTGCAATGGCATTGAATCCGGTGTCGCCTTTCCAACTTGGAGTACATATCCAGACAAAAGGTATTTCACCAAACTCAGATATGATCTTCTTTATGTTCTTGCCGCACGACTCCAGATCTCTCGTAAACTGCTCGTTTCCACCAAGACAAACCATGATGAATGTAGGGTCAACCTTCTTGATGAAGTGACGGAGTGTATCTGTCTCAGACCACCACTTCGAACCAGAGCTATACCAGCACACGGAAGTCAGCTCATGGCCGTTGGCCTTTGCATAGTCACCCATACGTGGTCCTGTGTATTCCACCATAGAGTCGCCAAAGTAAAGTATGCGCTGGCTGCAAGTGTCAGGCTCAGATTCCTTTCTTTTTTTCTCCTGAAGGATGGAATCCTCACGCAAACTGTCGGCAACAAACTTTTCGCGTTCAGCTATCTCCGGATGTATGATGCGGTCCAATTCGCTGAAATTAGCCTTTGCCAGTTCGTAGTTTTCCGGACCAATGACAATGTCACTCAAGCCGTAAAGGGCAATGAGCAACAATGGTATAGCGAGAATCAATAGCAGTTTTATGTATGGTTTCATTGTTGAGGAGTAGATTCTTGTGGGGTATTCTGTTTCGAATTGTTTTGTTTAGGTTTGGATTGGCGTTTCTTTGCCTGTTGCCTATTCTTTGCGGACTGCTTGCCATCCGATGTTTTTGCTTTCGATTGTTTGCCTCTTGGTTGCTTGCCTCTCGGCTTGCGTCCGCCTCTTGGCCCGCCTTTCTTTCCCGGTTTGCGAGGCTTACCCTTGAGAGCCTTGTATTCAGGACCTTCCATTCCGTCTGGAAGCGGAAGTTTCTCAATGGATTTCTCAAGGAACTTCTCTATCTCCATAAAATAGCCTATGTCCCATCCACGAACAAGAGTAATCGCCTCACCGTCGCGGTCTGCACGTGCCGTACGTCCAATGCGATGAACATAGTCTTCCACATCACGAGGCACATCGTAGTTGATGACCATCGCTATGTCATCAATATCAATGCCTCGAGCCACAATATCCGTAGCTACGAGAACATCTGTCTGTCCACTCTTGAAACGGAACATAACCTCATCGCGCTCTGCCTGCGAGAGATCCGAATGCATCTCGTCGCAGTTCACCTTCATGCGGAGAAGTTCTATGCGCAACTCCTTGCACTTTATCTTGGAAGAAGCAAATATTATGACGCGCTGAAGCCTCTGCTCCTTGAACATACTCTTCAATATGCGTACCTTCTGATCCTCATGGCAGACGTAAGCCTGCTGACGTATCTTCTCTGCAGGCTTGCTCACTGCCAGCTTCACCATCACAGGATTGTGGAGTAGAGTCTTGGCAAGTTCCTCAATCTTGTCAGGCATCGTAGCTGAGAACATAATGGTCTGGCACGTTGGTGGAAGCAATGAGGCTATCTTCTTTATGTCATCGGCAAAGCCCATATCCAGCATTCTATCAGCCTCGTCAAGCACAAAGAAACTCACTTTTGAGAAGTCCACATTTCCAATCTGGATATGCGAAATAAGCCTTCCCGGCGTAGCGATAATCATGTGCGCACCAAGTGAAAGTGCCTTTTGCTCTGTAAAAAATCGGTTTCCATCATTGCCGCCATAGATAGCCACGGAGTTTACCTCCGGCATATAGTAAGAGAAGCCTTGCATAGCCTGGTCTATTTGCTGAGCAAGCTCGCGTGTTGGGCTCATTATTACGCAGTTTATTGCATCTTCTGGATAAAGTCTGTCGTCTTCAGGATATGTTTTGTCATCATCCAGCATACTGAGTATTGGCAACAGATAGGCGGCAGTCTTGCCAGTTCCCGTCTGTGCAATACCTATAATGTCTCGTCCGCTCAGAATATGCGGTATGCATTGCTCCTGAACAGGCGTACACTCTGAGAAGTTCATGTCCCAAAGAGCATCAAGGATGTTGTCGTTTAAGTCTAATTCTTCGAATGTCATATCTTATATTCCCAGCGGAAAACCGCTGGGCACAGTGGCTATTCTAATTTGATTTAGTTTTAGTATTTAGTGTTAATTCGGTGCATTCCTATAGCAGAAGTATGCTATGATGGCAAACAGGATATTCGGCATCCATGCGGCAAGAATAGGGTTCCACCCTGAATTGATGGCAAGTGTTGACGATACGGTTTGCAGCATGATGTAAGCGCAACTCAACGCCAAGCCTATACCGAGATACATACCCATACCGCCCTTGCGCTTCTTGGCAGAGAGCGATGCACCAATGAGAGTCAGTACAAACGCTGCAAACGAAGACGCAATGCGCTTATGATACTCCACCTCATACATCGCCACACTGCCAGAACCGCGTTCTATCTGGCGCTGTATGTACTCCTTCAGTTCCGGATTTGTATAGGTCTCTTGCATACCCTTAGAATACACAAGGTCGTTAGGTTCGATGGTTATTATAGTATCCTTCTCTGGGCCGCTGGTAATGATCTCGCGCATTCCAGCCATCTTACGATTGCGCCAGTTGTAGAGTTTCCAGCGGAATTTAGTATCACTGATGGTGTCATACTGAGCCTCAGTGGCAGTCATGTGGTTTTCTATCTTCTTGCCATTGAACTTATCAAGTACGAATCCGTAAGCCTTCTTGTGGTCACGATCGTAGTGCTGCATATAAGCAATGACACCAGGCTGCACCTGAATCTGCACGTTCTCTGAAGAGGTAATGACCTTACTACTATTCTTGTACATTCGCTCGAAGTTCTGTCTTACGACGGTTCCCTTCGGTATCACATAGCCTCCAAGATAGAAGGACAATATTGATATGAGTGCTGCCGACACCATGTACGGGCGGAGAAGTCGCTTGAAACTTATACCTGCTGCCAGCATTGCAATGAACTCTGAGTTGCCTGCCAGCTTGGACGTAAAGAAGATCACGGCAATGAAGACAAACAACGGACTGAAGAGGTTTGCATAATACGGAACAAAGTTCAGGTAGTAGTCAAAGACAATAGCATTGAACGGCGCATTGTACTGCATAAACTTCGAAAGGTTCTCATTGACGTCAAACACCACTGCCACAGAGATAATCAGGAGTATTGAGAACACATATGTTCCTATGAACTTGAATATCAGGTAGCGGTCGAGTCGCGGCAATAGTTTCTTAATACCACTGCCGAAGAACGAAAAGATAGTCTTGAAGAATCCAAAGAAATCCTTGAACCCTGCAAAGAGGTGTCCTGATATCGTTCTTATATTCTGCGTCCCAAGTCGTCTATTATGTGTTTCTTCCATATTTCAAAGTCGCCATTGATAATATGCTGGCGAGCATCGGTTACGAGTCGTAAATAGAATGAAAGATTGTGAAGGCTGGCTATCTGAAGGGCAAGGAGCTCGTTAGCCTTGAACAGGTGGTGGAGATAGGCCTTGGTATGAACGCGGTCCACCTCACAGCCGTCTGGATCTATCGGTGTGAAGTCGTTCTCCCACTTCTTGTTCTTCATATTCATCGTGCCATTGTAAGTAAACAGCATCGCGTTGCGGCCGTTGCGTGTTGGCATCACGCAGTCGAACATATCAACACCGCGCTCTATTGCCTCAAGGATATTCTGCGGAGTGCCCACACCCATGAGGTAGCGAGGCTTGTCCTGAGGAAGGATTTCGTTCACTACCTCAATCATCTCGTACATCTTCTCTGTTGGCTCTCCAACGGCAAGTCCGCCGATAGCGTTGCCGTCGCAACCTTTGTCTGCAATATACTTTGCCGATTCACGACGCAACTCCGGATATACGCAACCTTGCACGATAGGGAATAGCGACTGGTTGTAGCCGTAGAGAGGCTCTGTCTCGTTGAATCGCTTCACGCAGCGGTCAAGCCAGCGATGAGTCATCTGCATTGACTTCTTTGCATAGTTATAGTCGCTGTCGCCAGGAGCACATTCGTCAAATGCCATCATAATGTCAGCACCGATGACACGCTCAGTGTCCATCACGTTCTCAGGAGTGAAGAAGTGCTTGGAGCCGTCAATGTGGGAACGGAACTCGCAGCCTTCCTCCTTCAGTTTGCGGATGCCAGTGAGCGAGAACACTTGGAAACCGCCCGAGTCTGTCAGGATAGGATGGTTCCAGTTGTTGAACTTATGCAAGCCGCCAGCCTTCTGCAGCGTATCCAATCCTGGACGGAGATAAAGGTGGTAGGTGTTGCCAAGGATAATCTTTGCCTTCACCTGCTCCTCAAGTTCGCGGAAATGCACGCCTTTCACTGTGGCGCAAGTTCCTACTGGCATGAATATCGGAGTAGGAATCTCGCCGTGGTCAGTGATGAGTGTGCCCACACGAGCATCGCTTGCCGATGATGTTTTTTCTAATATGAATTTTGCCACTTTTGGTTTTAGGTTTTAAGTTTTTGGTGGAACCCATTAGCCATTAGCCTCGCTCGTAGAGCGAACTTCAAACGAAACAGGATTCTTTACCTTCTCGTCTGTCAGCGCGAATGTCCACACGTCCTGGACATCCTCTACATAATGGAAGGTCAAGCCTTTGAGATATACCTGTGGAATGTCCTCCACATCCTTGCGGTTTTCCTTGCACATCATGATGTCCGTTATTCCGGCACGCTTGGCTGCAAGAATCTTCTCCTTAATGCCGCCCACAGGAAGCACCTTTCCGCGAAGGGTAATCTCACCGGTCATCGCCGTGTTCTTGCGCACCTTGCGCTGTGTAATGGCGGATGCGATGGAGGTTGCTATGGTGATACCTGCCGAAGGACCGTCCTTTGGAGTTGCACCCTCTGGCACATGGATGTGGATATTCCAGTCGTCAAAGATGCGATAGTCAATGTTCAAGGTCTCTGCATGCGCCTTTACGTACTCAAGGGCGAGCACTGCTGACTCTTTCATCACAT
Organism: Prevotella sp.; assembly: GCA_045616725.1. Classification (GTDB taxonomy): domain Bacteria; phylum Bacteroidota; class Bacteroidia; order Bacteroidales; family Bacteroidaceae; genus Prevotella. Next base: position 27,458 of record JAZLHI010000141.1, read on the forward strand.
CACCGAGGTTGCCTGTGAGCGTGAGTTTCTGTCCCTTGCCCTTGCTAAGGCTAGTCTCAACAAAGAGAATCTCGCCGCCAACGCTTGTCCATGCAAGGCCTGTTACCACGCCAGCATAGTCGTTGCCTTGATAGACGTCGCGATAGAACGGAGGCTTGCCGAGCAGCCCTTCAAGGTCAGCTGGCTTTATTGCACCCTCTGGAGCATCCGCACTTTCCATCGCACGCTTATAAGCCAACTTTCGGAAAGCCTTGTTTATCTGCTTCTCCAACTGGCGCACACCGCTTTCGCGAGTGTAGTTTTCGATAATCTTCTCAATTGCCACCTTGCTGAAGGTGAGTTTCTTCTCGGCCTTCAAGCCGTTGTTCTCCTTCTCGCGAGGCACAAGATGGCGCTTTGCGATCTCTATCTTCTCCTCTGTGATATAACCACTGACCTCAATGATTTCCATACGGTCACGCAGAGGACCTGGGATTGTTGATAAGTCGTTGGCAGTAGCGATGAAGAGAACCTTTGAAAGGTCGTAATCCACATCGAGATAATTGTCGTGGAAAGCACTGTTCTGCTCGGGGTCAAGCACCTCAAGGAGAGCTGACGATGGGTCACCGTGGTAGTTTGAGCCGCCTACCTTGTCAATCTCGTCAAGCACGAAGACAGGATTGCTGCTGCCGGCTTTCAGGATTCCGTTGATGATACGACCTGGCATTGCTCCAACGTATGTACGGCGATGACCGCGGATTTCAGACTCATCATGCAGACCACCGAACGACATTCTCACATATTTTCTGCCAAGTGACAGTGCGATGCTCTTGCCAAGCGATGTCTTACCGACTCCCGGAGGTCCATAAAGGCAGATGATTGGCGACTTCATATCCTGCTTCAGTGAAAGCACTGCCATATATTCCAATATGCGTTCCTTGACCTTCTCCATGCCGTAATGGTCGCGATTCAGGATTTTCTCTGCTCGTTGCAGCGAGAGATTGTCTTCCGTATATTCATTCCAAGGCAAATCAACCAGCGTCTGAAGATACTGGATGTGGGTACTGTAGTCAGGCGAATGAGGATTGAGGAACTCAGTTTTGTCAAATTCCTGCTTGAAGTAATCGGCAATTTCCTTGCTCCAATTCTTCTTTTCTGCCTTATCGAGAATCTTTCTTTGCTCTGGGGAATACTCGTCAGTTCCAAGTTCCTCACGAATTGTGCGCATCTGCTGTTGTAGGAAATATTCGCGCTGCTCATCAGAGAGGTCTGCGGAGGTCTTTTCCTTAATATCACGCTTTATCTCTAGAAGTCGGATGTCATTTTGCAGTTTTCTTATCAAAAGAAGTGCACGCTCAAGAACAGATTCTTCATTTAGCAATTCTATCTTATCCTGTACCTCACCCACGGGTATGCTTGAGCAGTAGTAGTTCACGGTCATGGCGTCAGGCTTTATGCCCGGCATCATGTTGAGCGCGACATCAGGAATTTCGTCGTTCTTATGGATATACTCCGCCACGTTCTGCTGCAAATATTCTATTGCGACATCAAATTCCTTTGTGCCTACCATTGAGACATCGTCAGGGGCTGGTGTAGTCTTTGCTATTGTCCAGCGTTTTCCTGCGCTGACTTGATCTATACTACAGCGGCCATACGATTGTATGAACGCAGTAACATCCCTACCCATACCAGGGATGTCAAGAACCTTCATCACCTTGGCATATACGCCATATTCCGCAATCAGCTTCTTGCTTGTTGGAACCTCATCTTGTTCGTTAATTTGGGCAGCAGCACAAATGACCATGTCATCCTTTTCCGCCTTACGAATAAGTGCAAGACTCTCTTTTCTGCCAATATGCACTGGAGTTAAAGTACCCGGATAAAGAACCACGTTTCGTGTCACAAGCAGCGGCATCTCCCCACTCACTTCCATCTCACCTGGCTTCTCCAGTTTATCGGTGCTAAAATCGGTTATCATGGTGAAACCACCATGAGTATCGTTAAAATTATATTGCATCTTTTTATTGATTACTTGTTAATATTTCCTCGCATACGCACATATACATGCACACACGCAAAAGACAATGTGTGCAAAGTTACACAAACATAAGAAGAAAAGAGAACCCATCCAAGGCCACAAGGCAAAAAACACACTTTTTTCAAAAAAAGTTACTGAAAAATTTGTGAGATTCAAAAAATAGTCATACCTTTGCACTCGCTAAAACAAAGTCACGGCCTAGTTTGAGCATCTTGGAGAGATGTCAGAGTGGTCGAATGTGCCGGTCTTGAAAACCGGTGTACCGCAAGGTACCGGGGGTTCGAATCCCTCTCTCTCCGCAAAGAGCAATCCGAAAGGGTTGCTCTTTTTAATTAAATTGGAATATATGAGAAGAAGCATTATACCATATTCACGACGTGAAGCGTTCTGGAACTGCTCGCATTTAGCGGTCCTGCGAATGCTTAGTGTATGTCCTAAAACGAAAGCTGCTTATAAAGAATTAATGGATAAGGGAAGTTATTTGCCATTTAGTGCTTATGATGTTATTGCTGGTAGATGCGGTTTTTCAGTAAGTGTACATCCTGTATTTGATTCAATCACAGAATGTGTTGAATACTTCACTTTCTACATAAATTCAAGTTTTTCTAATGAAAAGTGTAAGACTCTAAAGAAGGCGCAATTACGTGCAATACATGAGTCGATGTATCAAGTGGAAAATAAGTTGAATACCATTTAACGCATGTAATATTCATGGTGTAGTGTAGCATGTAATTAAACTCTTTACTCTGATGTGGCTGTTACGAATATGTACATTCAGTAGCACGAGGCGCACGAATGTACGAAACATTTCATAGGTGCGTTGATTAAGAGCATAATTGCACTAGTCTGAACAAATATAATGAGAGGAAACCATGCAATTTTGAACGCGTTTTCCTCTCATTATATTTATCTGTCCAAACAATTTTCTATTGTAAAACTATTGAGGATTCGTGAACCTATAGAATTTGTTATTAGTTCGTCCATTATTCAGCCAGCACCGCGCGGACAGAGAAGCCCATGTGGCGGCCGCGGCTGCCAGCAAGGTTATCCTTCTTACCGAATAACAGGCAGAACGCGTTGTCGCTACCATCAGGCGTAGAAGACCAGTAGTAGCCGTTGACGCCCAGATCGAAGTTTCTGCCGAGGCCGTCGCAGAAACCACTCGCAGGAAGGAACACGCTATTGGAAGAGAAATCACCCCTACCGGTAAGTTTGTATCCGTCTACGATACCGATTGTTGTCCATTCAATGTCACAGTTGGCAATGAGTGCCTGAAGCTCTGCTTGGGTAGGCATGCGCCAATTGCCACCCCAGAGTTTGGTGGCAGTGTCATCAGTTCCTTTGAGAACAACAGAACCAGTATTGTGGTCGTCAACCTTATCCTGGCTTCCACCCCAAGCATATAATTTCCCGTAGTCCTCAGCCATATCGTGGGTTGCACCAACGTTATATTCAGCGAACTTAGGGCCACCCTTCCAGAGTTGTACCCACTTTACGGAAATACCGCCAGTACGTGTTGCTACACCTGTTGTTTTGTTTGTTGGAACAACAGGAGCATCATTATCGTCTGAGCCACACGAGGCAAAGACCACCGCTACCGCCATAAGGGCGAGAACAAGAAGTTTGTTTGTTGTCTTCATTGTTTTTGAAAATTTAATTATTTAAAAGTTGTTTTATCACTTCCTTTGTTTATTAATGTCCATACACGAAGCAGCCTGCTACGGACACTCGCATAGAGTGCCCGTAACAGGCTATATAACTTGTTGTAATCGCTTAAATTTAAGTCGCTTGCGTTACCCCCCCTATAACACAGAACAGACGCTCAGAAGCCATAGAAACAGCCTCTGCGCGGAACGTGTATGTAGGAGTTGTGCGAAACATAATTGTATTGTCTCTAATTCTCTCTGTCTTCCGTTGTGAAAGACTTTGCCTTGCAAAGTTACGACAAAAAAACAAAACAGGCCGCATCCGAATCAAGAAATCTGCATTTTCTTAACATTTCTTATCTATAATCAGTTGGTTGTCTATTAGTTTTGTACCAACTTTGCACTCGGTTAAACTAACCAACATTGGATGCCACGAATGTTTGCTTTTTCAATTTCCAAACATACTGTTGCATGAAAAATCGGGAATGCCACACATCTCTCAATTTACAAAGTGTAAGGACATCCTCGTTTTTGCTTACATATTGTAAAAACACAAGTCGTTCAGAATGCGATAAAAGCGAACACTCCCCTACTCGCTCGCAAATAATAAAATCTACGAGCTACAGGAAATCACTGATTATCAGAACATTAGTTTTCAAGTCCAAGAAAAGCACCTTGAAAAGCATAGCTTTACCACCTTTTTCCGTAGGGTTTTTGCCTCATAAAGCTTAGGAATACAATCAAAAAGACTTAGAGTTATGGATCAAAAAGCATGGAGATGTCACAAACACCACTCAGAAACGCTTTCCTAGAGCCTTGGGAGCGCCCCAGAAACCTCTAGTTGAAGAAAAATCTTGCAGAGTAAACAACTGACACTTTGTCACGGAAACCACCACTCTTGCTTACACTTTGATTTTCAGAAGTCCAAAACATCGCCAACACATCATTGTGCATTTTTAACAAAAACTAATACCAACTTTCTAAAAAAATGTAGAAAAGGACAAAATATTTGTGTCTCTCAAGTGTCTTAATAAGCAGAAGGAAAACTATAAAGGTGGATTATATCACCTGCTAAACATGTTATAACTATGACTATATTACAGAAACACTTAGTGTTCATCCCACTCTTTGCCCTGGCCTTCGTGGCAGTGTTCGGAGCTATTGTGATGGTGTTGTGGAACTGGCTCATGCCCGAGCTGTTCGGCTTGGCGGCAATAAGCTTCTGGCAAGCGGTAGGACTGCTCACGCTCTGCAAGATTCTCTTTGGCGGGATCGGAGGCGGTCATCACGGGCATGCCCATGGCGGTCACCACTGCAGCGGTAACAAACTGCGCGAACGCTGGGAAAGCATGACTCCAGAAGAACGCGAACGCATCATTGAAGCACACAGAACCGGCAACATGCCTACTGACACAGACCGCAATGGCAAATAACGTTCTGGATGAAATAATCAAGTACAACACTCCCCGCCTCCGCTCCTACGTAAGGTCAAGAGTAAGTAACAGCGAAGATGCCGACGACATCGTGCAAGACACCCTATATAAACTGACACGAGCCTTCAGCATCATGGAGAATCCAATAGGAAAGGTCTCAGCATGGATCTACACTGTTGCTCACAATCTCATCATCAATCATGGCAAAAAGAAGCATGAGAAGGACGTGGCAGGCACCACGCATGAAGACTACGAGAAGTCGTTCATGCAGGACCTGTCTGAGATCATGGTTTCTGCCGACCATGAGAGTCCCGACATAATACTGCTGCGCGAAATGGTGTGGGAAGAGCTGCACAAAGCCCTCGCCGAACTGCCTCAAGAGCAACGCGAAGCAATGGAGTTGACGGAGATTAAAGGCCTGAGTGTCAGGGAGGCAGCCGAACAAGTAGGCGTTAATCTCAACACATTCCTCTCAAGAAAACATTATGCCGTCATGCATATCCGCAAACGCCTGAGAGGACTGTACGAAGAATTGGTCATAAAATAGACTCATAACCCTTAAAATAAAGAATCTAAAAATAAACTATCCATGTGGTTAACAGAATCATCAATAGGCCGCAAGTTCGTAATGGCGGTCACTGGAATAGCATTGGTATTGTTTCTGACTTTCCATGCTTCGATGAATGTCGTAGCTCTGTTCAGCGCTAACGCCTACAACGCAATCTGCGAGTTTCTCGGTTCCAACTGGTATGCCGTGGCAGCTACTATCGTGCTTGCACTGCTTGTATTCATTCATTTCGCACTTGCTTTCCATCTCACGCTCTGGAACCTTCAGGCAAGAGGTCCTCAGCCTTACGCCATAAAGATGCGTCCTGACGATGTGGAATGGTCGAGCCAGAACATGTTCAGCCTCGGCACAGTGGTCATTCTCGGCATTGCCTTGCATCTCTACAATTTCTGGGCGAAGATGATGTTCGCGGAACTTGCCGGCACAGCCGACGCTGACCTTGCAACAAATGGTATCTATCACATTATCAACACGTTCCATGGTATTGGCGAACATACCATAGCAGGCTACATTTACACAGTCATCTACCTCGTTTGGCTCGGTGCATTGTGGCTCCACCTAAACCATGGAATATGGAGCGCCACGCAATCTCTTGGGCTGAACGGCAAGACTTGGTTCCCACGTCTAAAAGCCATCAGCACAATCTACAGTTCGATTATCATCCTCATGTTCGCAGTTGTGGCAGTTCTTTTCTGCCTTGGCTACACCCCTTGCGACATTAATGCAGCAATGCCTTAAGACCCCTCACCCAATCACATGAAAAGACTTCTGGTATCAACAATATTAATACTAAACATATTCCTAAGTATTATGGCACAGAATAGCATTCATGACTTCACAGTCAAGGACAACAAGGGCAAGGACGTTTCGCTTGCCGAGTACAAAGGCAAGGTAGTGCTCATCGTAAACACCGCAACAGCCTGTGGATTCACTCCTCAGTATGAAGATCTCGACTCACTCTACGACGCTTACGCTGACAAGGGGCTTGAGATTCTCGACTTCCCTTGCAATCAGTTTGGCGCACAAGCTCCTGGCACTGACGAGGAAATTCAGGAGTTCTGTACACTCCGTTACAACACAAAGTTCCCTCGCTTCAAGAAGATTGAGGTGAACGGCGAGAACGAGCTCCCACTCTACACCTTCCTCAAGTCGCAGCAGACCTTCGCTGGCTTCGACCCAAAGCACCCACTGACAAGCATCCTTCACGACATGTTCTCTAAGGCAAATCCTGACTACGACAAGAACGCCGATATCAAGTGGAACTTCACGAAGTTTCTCATTGACAAGGACGGCAAGGTCGTAGAGCGTTTTGAGCCTACAGCAACGAAAGAAGTATTGGCTCCTGCCATCGAAGCATTGCTGAAGTAAACAGATATGCTCAAAAGACTGAAACAATGGCTTGGCAGACTGTCATTCCGTACGGGAGTGATAGTCCTGCTTTGCTGTATCCCTTGCTACATTCTCTCCTTTGCCCAAATGGCTCTGCCTATCTCCGTAGAGTTGAAAGGCGTGTTGTGGTTTATTCTCTTCGGTATGGCAAAGACATTCCAATACGGCGGGCTCACCATACTCGGCGTAGAAGGAGTAAAACGACTGAAACAGAAATTCAAGAAAACCAATAAATAGATAATTGTAAATATGGCAAAGACTTATCAATGCGAAAACTGCAAGTTACGCGCAAACTACGAAAAGAATCCGAAATCACTGCTCGGCCGTTTCTGGCGCTGGCACATAAACTTCTGCCCAGGCTGGAAAGCATACTTCACATCACTCGATGCAGAAGCTCAGCAAGCCCTGCGTAGCAAGTACGATTTCAAGAAGTACTAAAACCTCTCTCTCAACACAGAAACCACCAAGAACTCAGCCCACTATCAAAACGGCTGAGTTCTTTTTTATACGGGAAATTACACTTTTTACACAAACATGCTTCAGTTATTATAGAAAATTATTACCTTTGCATCCGCTTCGCTATTCTGCAACCAGAAAAACTACTAACCTATTTAAAATGAAGAAGTATTATACGATCCTTATCGCTGCACTTGCATCTGTTCTTACGACTTTCGGACAAAGCGCAGATGGCAAACCTTTCGGATTTGCCGTTTGCACATCAATGACCGATGCCACCCCTTATCCTGTTACTGGTGGCGGCAACGGCAAAAGGATTGTGTTACAGAGCAATGGAGGCGACATGCGACAGCAGATCTTGGATGCCATAAACCAGTTTGAGGTCATTGTACTGGACGGTAGTAAGGGCGATTTCATGGTATCAGAAACAATGCACATTGACAACACCCGCAACAAGACCATCATTGGGGCGAATAATGCACGCGTTTGTACAAAGTTCCGCTTAACAAAAGAGATCCTCCACATCTTAGACTCACTAGATGTGCGTAGTCATTCCACTACTAGTGACGGAACTGTCTACGAACTCAGCAACGGAAACAAGGTCCGAGAAAAGTGCGAATCCGTTGTACGCCAGACTCTTATAGACCTTTTCAACGACCCTTCGGAGAGATTCCGTGAATGCGGACTATTCGCCTTTTCGGGCGTCGAGAATGTCATCGTACAGAACCTAAAGTTGCGCGGTCCAGGTGCCATAGACATCGGTGGCGACGACCTCATGACACTTTCTCACAAAAGCCGCCATGTATGGATAGACCATTGCGATTTCGAGGACGGTGCCGATGGCAATTTCGACATCAACTCTTTCTCTGATCTCATTACAATCTCCTGGTGTCATTTCCACTACAGCGACATGTCGTACATGCACCAGAACACTAACCTCGTGGGCAGTAGTGACCGCGTAGAATGGAACGGCGAAGACGAACTAAACATCACCTTCGCCTACAACCATTGGGGAAAGGGTTGCAAGCAGAGAATGCCTATGGTTCGCTTCGGAACGATACACCTTCTCAACAACTACTACGACTGCGTGAACAACGCTGCAGCCATAAACCCTCGCCGCCATTCGGAAGTGCTGATGGAGGGTAACTATTTCTTGGAGGAAGTTCAGAATGTATTCCACGCCAGCGACGATGCAAAAGCATACGTTTTCCGCAACAACAAGTTCCCTACCCACTTCACTCAACCTGCAGACAAGGGAAAGGTCATAATCCCTTACAAGTACAAAGTCATGAAGCCAGATAAGTTGGCCAAGCTAATGTCTAAGCCCTAACCACATCCACCGTGTGGCTACCCGCACCAATAAGGTCAAGACGCTCGGAAATGCACTTCTGATATTCGATGAAATGGGCAAAGGTTTCTTCGCTCATCTTGTTTAGCCGTGTGCGCATATAGTCGGCTGCACCGTCAGGAGAAAAAATCGTAACTCGCTCAAGACCAGCCTTTTCATTCAGTCTATCAATATCCTCAAGACGAATGTAGTCATATAGTTCTCCTTCCTTGGATTGGATATGGAAATCCTTGTCCACAACACCTCTTTCCAATAGGTCACCTATACGATCTTCATCAAAGCAATAGGAAAGAATGCTATACTCATTCATCAGGTAAGCCACGAAGATCAGTCCGCCAGGCTTCGTCACGCGCTTGGCCTCTTTCAGCGCCTTCACCTTCTCGTCATCACCAAAAAGGTGATAAAGCGGTCCCAATAGCAGTGTTATGTCCGCAGTATTGTCCGGAATGAAGGGCATATTTCTCGCATCGCCTTGTACAACATCAGCTGTTGGTTCACGTTTCAGGAAAACATCTATATTGCGTTTCACCAACTCAACAGCTTTCACCCTATACCCCTCAGCCATAAGAGCAGAGGTGTAGCGACCTGTTCCTGCACCAATGTCAAGAATGAAACATGAAGCCTCAGCCCCCTCAGAAACTCCAGAAACCTTTGAAACCTCTGAAACTTCTGAAACCTTTTCTGTTAGGAATTTCCTCAGATGATGCATGGTCGTCTCAAACTCCACTATGCCATGACGGCGGAGGAGTCGGAGGTCCTCAGGATGCTTATTGTAATGTTTTTCTATATTGGATAACGCCATAAAATATGCTTTTTTCGGGCATAAAATTACAAATTAGCCCATAAAAACGCAAGTTTTACATGTGCACAAATCATTAAAAACAGCATAATTAGGGATTTTTTACACATATTCGCCCTTTCTCCTCTATTTTTTATTAACTTTGCGCCCGTAATATTATTCGCTCTATTAGCGAGTTTGAAGGCAGATGCCTATGAAAATATCAGGTATTAACTAAATATCGGTGAGGTGACAATTGTTGTTGGATTACATAATTTCACTTCATTTCTTATTAGCCCAAAACGCTCTTGCCCTCGTATCCATGCCTGAGATACGAGGAGAAATTGTATATGGACTGGCACATCGTGTATAAAGGAAAACCATCAAGAGGCACGCTCAAGGAAAACCTTGAGAAGGCAGGACTCCCCTACTTCATCCCTACTCAAGTGGTAGAGCAATTGGACGGCAATAGGATGGTAGAAAAGACCGAACATGTCCTGAATAACCTGATATTTATACAAACAGAGGCTGACATCTCCACTGTCATCGCAGAAACAGACGGGTTGAAAGCACCATTCATCAACCATGCTACAGGAAAGCCAGCAACCGTGAGTGACAACGAGCTCCAACGCTTCAAGCGAGTTCTTGAAGCCAGAAGTCTTCACGCAGAGTTCCTTCCCGACGCCTATCGCCGCTTTGAGAACTGTCCGAAGGTCCGCGTAAAAGCCGGCGACTTCGAAGGTTTCGAAGGCCGTGTCTTCCGCATCCGTCACGACCGCAAGCTCATCATTTCCCTAGACGACATGGCTATTGCCATCTCCGGCATCCACCACACACTTCTGGAGGTGGTGGAATGAAGCAAGCAATAGCATTCACATCAAAGACACCCAACATACATGAACGTATCACTTCTTTTGAAACAATACTTCAATAAATTAGAAGATGTAAGCATTGATGTGTTTGATGCTCATACGCTCAATGATGTCTATCAGCAAGTACTCAAGACTCTTACCTCGCATTTCGAAATTGAGGTCAGTGTATTGCAAGCTCTCAGCTACTGCTTTTACGAGATTCTTGACAATGTGCACATTCATTCTGGTAAACCGTTGGGCACTGCCATGACACATTTTGATGCTGCCAATGACACTCTTCGCGTTTTGGTCGCAGACGATGGCATCGGCATTCGCAAATCATTGGCAGAGAACGAGAAATTTCAAGACGTAACAGAAGAAGATGCACTTCGCATGTGTCTGGAAGATTCTGTCACGGACGGTAAAGGAATGGGATTTGGTCTATATGCAACCTCACGTCTGATGAAAAACATCGGACTTCAGTTCATAATACATTCCGGCAACCACAAACTAATCAACAAAGGAGCACAGACAGAAATCATCAAAAATGGATTTTGGCAAGGCACCATTGTTTACATGGAGATAACAACCTCCAAAGAGATTGATCCAAACGATGTTGTTGACCATAGGACAGATGCGGAC